>NZ_BAAJNO010000057.1:0-215 GCF_054558415.1 Pseudomonas sp. No.21 | reverse complement strand
GTGTAGAGCGAAGCGAAACCCATCAGCTCCCAGCACGGAGACGCCTTGGGTGCCGGGCCTTCAGCATGGGTTTCGCGGTGCTCTACCCATCCTACGATTCAGCGGCCGAGGCGGGGCTGGGTCTTGCGCCGTTGAGCCTCGCTGCACTCGGCGCCAACCTACCGCGGGCGACCCCGGGGAGGCTGGCGCCGAGTACGAACCTGGCCCGTAGGATG
>NZ_BAAJNO010000056.1:0-244 GCF_054558415.1 Pseudomonas sp. No.21 | reverse complement strand
TAATGCGCCAGCTGGCGCGAGGCGCCGCCGGGCTCGAGGAAGATCCGCGCCGGCAGGCTGAAGCCGCGCAGTTGCAGCAGCGCCAGGGGGCCCGCGCCCAGGTCGGTGCGCAGGTGCCAGGTCAGCCCCAGGCCATCGGGGGCCTCCAGCACCAGGCGATAGCGGGTTTCGCTGTCATCCAGCGGAGTGACCCGGGCCCGCTCCAGCAGCCGGATCAGGCCCCAGGTGCCGGCGTAGTCGCCAA
>NZ_BAAJNO010000055.1:0-292 GCF_054558415.1 Pseudomonas sp. No.21 | reverse complement strand
AGCCGGGGGCGGCAGCCAATGATGCACCGCAGTGCCCCCGGCGCCCGGCATCGCGAGGCTGAACCAGAGCCCGCGCGGCATCACCCCATGGCTGTGCTGCAAGTGCTCCCAGGTCCGTCGCCAGCGGGTGATGCCTTCGTCCCGCAGGCCCTGGGCGAGACGCAGGAGAAAGTCATGGCGGTTGTCGGCCTGCATCCGGGCGAGCCCTTGCTCACGCAGCGGCTCGAGCAACTGCCCCAGACGGCCTTCCAGCTGCGCCGGCCCGGCGCGAGGCGCCAGCGTGCAGCCCACC
>NZ_BAAJNO010000054.1:0-292 GCF_054558415.1 Pseudomonas sp. No.21 | reverse complement strand
TGTGGGCTGCACGCTGGCGCCTCGCGCCGGGCCGGCGCAGCTGGAAGGCCGTCTGGGGCAGTTGCTCGAGCCGCTGCGTGAGCAAGGGCTCGCCCGGATGCGGGCCGACAACCGCCATGACTTTCTCCTGCGTCTCGCCCAGGGCCTGCGGGACGAAGGCATCACCCGCTGGCGACGGACCTGGGAGCACTTGCAGCGCAGCCACGGGGTGATGCCGCGCGGGCTCTGGTTCAGCCTCGCGATGCCGGGCGCCGGGGGCACTGCGGTGCATCATTGGCTGCCGCCCCCGGCC
>NZ_BAAJNO010000053.1:0-294 GCF_054558415.1 Pseudomonas sp. No.21 | reverse complement strand
AGTCAGGCGCGCGG
The DNA here is from genome assembly GCF_054558415.1 of Pseudomonas sp. No.21. Taxonomy (NCBI): domain Bacteria; kingdom Pseudomonadati; phylum Pseudomonadota; class Gammaproteobacteria; order Pseudomonadales; family Pseudomonadaceae; genus Pseudomonas; species Pseudomonas sp. No.21. Next base: position 280 of record NZ_BAAJNO010000053.1, on the reverse strand, counting down.
TGTGGAGCACCTATAGCGCCGGGCACTGCTCGGAATGCGGGCATTGCGATCCATCCGGCGCGTCATTGCATCGCGCGTAGCGCCACGGCGATGTGTTCGGGCAGCGGCGGACCGCAGGGCCGCCATGCCGGTGCCTGCCGCGATCGCTTCATTGACCCGCTCTCCGCCCTGAAAGAGTTCACGGACCGAAGTCCGGGCCACGTGCGGGCTATGCAGGCAGTGTGATCGACAGGAACTGCGCGCAACAAAAAGGCCACCCTAGGGTGGCCTTTTGCATGGG
>NZ_BAAJNO010000052.1:0-331 GCF_054558415.1 Pseudomonas sp. No.21 | reverse complement strand
CTGGGTGGCGTGCTGCGCAAGGACGGCAATCGCTGGGTGCCCGAAAGCACCCAGGGCCAGGGGCTGCGCCTCGATCCCGCGTTCCTCGCGGCGGTCAATCGGCTCGCCGAACTGGCCGACGTGCTCTACACCGACGGCGGCATGGGCATCGCCTTCGAGCTGCGGGCCAAGCCGGTACGCGACCTCGTGCAGACCACCCTGACCCTCGATGGGCATCGCCTGGCGTACTTCAACCAGCGGGAGCGCTGGCAACGGTTCGACTGGCCCAGCGCGAGCGATCACCCCGGCGCGCGCCTGAGCTGGACCCACGCCAGGAGCGGAGAGCGGCTGT
>NZ_BAAJNO010000051.1:0-331 GCF_054558415.1 Pseudomonas sp. No.21 | reverse complement strand
GCAGCCGCTCTCCGCTCCTGGCGTGGGTCCAGCTCAGGCGCGCGCCGGGGTGATCGCTCGCGCTGGGCCAGTCGAACCGTTGCCAGCGTTCCCGCTGGTTGAAGTACGCCAGGCGATGCCCATCGAGGGTCAGGGTGGTCTGCACGAGGTCGCGTACCGGCTTGGCCCGCAGCTCGAAGGCGATGCCCATGCCGCCGTCGGTGTAGAGCACATCGGCCAGTTCGGCGAGCCGATTGACCGCCGCGAGGAACGCGGGGTCGAGGCGCAGCCCCTGGCCCTGGGTGCTTTCGGGCACCCAGCGATTGCCGTCCTTGCGCAGCACGCCACCCAA
>NZ_BAAJNO010000050.1:0-335 GCF_054558415.1 Pseudomonas sp. No.21 | reverse complement strand
GCGGCCTCGGTGGCCGGTTGCTCCCACTCGCTGCGGCCGACCTCCCAGAGGTGCACCGGCGCCTGCCAGCGCAGCCGCCTGGCGATATCCCGCAACTGGCGCTGGTAGCGGGCCAGGTAGTCCGCATCGGCACCCTGCTGCGCGCTGAGCGCCCAGACGATGCCGTCCACGGGGCGACGCGGACGGAGCCGGCGCCATCGTTCGAGACGCGCATCGCCAGCGGCCTCCTCGGCCGCACCGCCCCAGAGCAGGACGACACCCTCGCCTTCCAGCCATTGCGCACCGGCCAGGCCGGGAGCGATGGCCGTGACTTCGTCCGGCTCGCCGATCACCAG
>NZ_BAAJNO010000049.1:0-369 GCF_054558415.1 Pseudomonas sp. No.21 | reverse complement strand
AAGTGTTGACGTGCCGTTTCGTATCCCTATAATGCGCACCACTTCCACAGCGGAATCCAAGAAAAACCTCTTGTAAATCAATGGGTTGAGTAACTGGAGGGTGGTCAGGCCAAGGCTTGATCGATGCGGTGGAAGGGTGGCGCCAGGTTGGTTTCAGGTGTCGCCGGTTTCGTTCGGATGACTCCGAAAGAAACTGAAAAGGAGGTGTTGACAGCGGGTTGAAACGCTGTAGAATTCGCCTCCCGCTGATGTGAAGCGAAAGATTCACTGAGGCGCAAGTCGTTGAGTAGAAAGAAAAAATTCTTCGAAAAACAGCTTGACAGAAAGAAAGGCTGCTGTAGAATGCGCGGCCTCGGTTGAGACGAAAGG
>NZ_BAAJNO010000048.1:0-376 GCF_054558415.1 Pseudomonas sp. No.21 | reverse complement strand
ACAGATGGAGCAGCTTGCGAGCGCCCCAATAAGGGAATTGGTGATGCAGGCGCACCACCTCTCGCTCCAGCTCGGCGCTGCTGCGTCCAGGACTCGTCAGCGGACGACGGGACTGATCCTGCAGGCCGGAATCCCCCAGTTCTTGATATCGCTCCAGCCATTTGTAAGCCGTCTTGGGGCTGATGCCGTAGCGTCGACAGAGCTCCCGGATGTTGCTCTGCGGGTGTTGGGCCAACAATACGAATTCACGTCGTATCGACATGGTGGTGCACTCCTGCCACGGCATCGCTCGAACTCCTCTTCGAAGGATCCCGTAAGCCTAAATGCGTTACCTATGTCTCCCGACACCTGTCACCTATGTCCCCCGGCTGAACAC
>NZ_BAAJNO010000047.1:0-384 GCF_054558415.1 Pseudomonas sp. No.21 | reverse complement strand
ACCCCGACGTACCCCGTGCCGGTAGGGGCGAACTCATTCGCCAAGGGCCGCCGGCACGTTGTGTCCGGCAAGTGTAGGGTGGACCACGCTTCACCGGTCCACCGCAGCGGAGCCCGGTTCGGCTCCGCTGGTGGATGAAAAGAGCGCCATCCACCCCCGAGATACCCCGTGCCTGTAGGGGCGAATTCATTGGCTCTGTCTGCGTTAGCTGTTGTGGTTTTAAAGCAAGCGCTCAAGCACAGTCCTTTCCGGGCGTCCAAGGGTTTATGCCACATCCACCGCATGGGTTTCGCTTCGCTCTACACCATCCTACGAAAGCCCGTGCGCACCACGTGGCGATGCGCTGGACGAAGAAAGTTGGAGCAGCCGCCAACGCCCCTCCAG
>NZ_BAAJNO010000046.1:0-449 GCF_054558415.1 Pseudomonas sp. No.21 | reverse complement strand
GCAACCAGCAGGGCCGCCTCAACGCCCAGGGCGGTGCCCTCACGGCCACCGTCGACAGCCTCGGCAACGGCCAGGGTCGCATCCAGGGCGACAGCGTCGAACTCACCAGCAGCACCCGCCTGGACAACGGCCAGGGCCAGATCGTCGCCACCCAGGGCGACCTCGGCATCAAGCGCGGCGAGGTCATCAACGACGGCGGCCAACTCCTGGCCAAACAGGCGCTCAAGGTCGATGCCGACAGCCTGCGCAACCAGGGCGGCACTGTTGGCGGCGACAGCGCCAACCTCAAGCTGACCGGCAAGCTGGCCAACGACGGCGGCCTGATCGAAGCCAGCAAGACGCTCGCCCTCGACCTCGGCTCCGCCAGCAACGCCGGCGGCAAGTTGCGCGCCCTCGGCAGCACCGGCACCAGCACCTTCGCCATCGGCGGCCGCTTCGACAACGACGGC
>NZ_BAAJNO010000045.1:0-449 GCF_054558415.1 Pseudomonas sp. No.21 | reverse complement strand
TCAACCAGCAGGGCCGCCTCAATGCCCAGGGCGGCGCCCTCACGGCCACCGTCGACAGCCTCGGCAACGGCCAGGGCCGCATCCAGGGCGACAGCGTCGAACTCACCAGCACCACCCGCCTGGACAACGGCCAGGGCCAGATCGTCGCCACCCAGGGCGACCTCGGCATCAAGCGCGGCGAAGTCATCAACGACGGCGGCCAACTCCTGGCCAAACAGGCGGTGACGGTCGATGTCGACAGCCTGCGCAACCAGGGCGGCACTGTTGGCGGTGACAGCGCCAGCCTCAAGCTGACCGGCAAGCTCGCCAACGACGGTGGCCTGATCGAAGCCAGCAAGACCCTCGCCCTCGACCTCGGCTCCGCCAGCAACGCCGGCGGCAAGTTGCGCGCCCTCGGCAGCACCGGCACCAGCACCTTCGCCATCGGCGGCCGCTTCGACAACGACGGT
>NZ_BAAJNO010000044.1:0-683 GCF_054558415.1 Pseudomonas sp. No.21 | reverse complement strand
GGCCTGGTGGAAATCGGCAACGCCGGCTTCAGCCTCACCAGCGCCAGCCTCAGCAACCAGCAGGGCACCTTGCGCCACGTCGGCACCCAGGGCTTCGCCCTCAGCCTGGCCGATGCCGGGCAGGCCGGCGGCAGCTTCATCACCAACGGCGTGCTCAGCCTCGACGTCGCCGACTGGACCAACAGCAGCCTGCTGCAGGCCCAGCGCCTGGACCTCAAGGTCGGCACCTTCACCCAGACCGCCAGCGGCAAGCTGGTGTCCATCGACGACATCACCGCCAGCGGCGGCGACTGGACCAACGACGGCGCCATCGAAACCGAAGGCAAGCTGCAACTGGCCCTCACCGGCCGCTACCAGGGCAACGGCAGCCTGAAGAGCCTGGGCGATCTGACCCTCAGCGCCGCCAATGCCGAACTCGGCCAGGGCGCGCAACTGCGCAGCGGCGGTAAGGGCGAGTTCCGCCTCGGCAGCAGCCTGGTCAACGCCGGCACTATCAGCACCGTGGGCGATGCCCTGTTGATCGTCGCCAGCCTCGACAACCGCGGCACCCTCGGCGCCGCGCAGAAGCTGCGCATCGAAGCCCCGACCCTGCTCAACCAGGGCCTGGTCTTCAGCGGCGCCGACATGGCCCTGCGCGCCAACAGCCTCACCAACCTCAAGGGCGACATCTACAGCCTGGGCGC
>NZ_BAAJNO010000043.1:0-900 GCF_054558415.1 Pseudomonas sp. No.21 | reverse complement strand
TGACGCTTCACCCATCCACCATTGCGGCGTCCAGCCCCACATACTGGTTGCCGGCCTGCACGCAACCGTAGGTTGGCGCCGAGCGCAGCGAGGCCCAACGGAGCGACGTCCGGCCTTGCGACGTTGGGCTTCGTACCTCAGCCCAACCTACGGGAACTCCGTGTTTAACGACCAACACCGCTTGGTGGATGAAAAAGCGCCATCCACCCTACCAATCACCGCGCCCGAACCAACCTCGGCGGTAGGCCGGAATGTAGGGTGGATGACGCTTCACCCATCCACCATTGCAGCGTCCGGGCCCGTATGGTGATTGCCGGCCTGCACGCAACCCCAGGTTGGCGCCGAGCGCAGCGAGGCCCAACGGAGCGACGCCCGACCGAGCCGCAAATGCCGACCTGTGGGAGCGGCTTCAGCCGCGAAAGACCCGCGCCAGCACGTGGCTTCGGATGGCCGGATGCGCCATCGCGAATGAATTCGCTCCCACAAAGTGGATAACCGATGGGCAAAAAAAAACGGCCCCGAAGGGCCGTGGCTCGACAATCATCCGCCCGCCGGAGTGTGCAGCTTGCGCGGGGGTTGGTGGTCGACAAGGGGATTCGGCCCGCAGGCGGCGGGCCGGTCCAGGCTCGGGGATCAGAAGAAGCCCAGGGGGTTGATGTCGTAGCTCACCAGCAGGTTCTTGGTCTGCTGGTAGTGGTCGAGCATCATCTTGTGGGTCTCGCGGCCGACGCCGGATTTCTTGTAGCCGCCGAAGGCGGCGTGGGCCGGGTACAGGTGGTAGCAGTTGGTCCACACGCGGCCGGCCTTGATGCCACGGCCCATGCGGTAGGCGCGGTTGATGTCGCGGGTCCACAGGCCGGCGCCGAGGCCGAACTCGGTGTCGTTGGCAATCGCCAGGGC
>NZ_BAAJNO010000042.1:0-907 GCF_054558415.1 Pseudomonas sp. No.21 | reverse complement strand
AGCCGGGATACATGGGTAACGCTTGTCGGGGGACATGGGTAACGGGTTGCTGGTCGTTACTTCTTCTCTCTCAGGTCGAACTGGCGGATTGTCTTATGGATGAAAATCACATCGTAGACACCATCCACACCGGTGGGGCGTATTGCGATTCGCTCGCCCAATAACCCACCACCGACGAACCGGCTTTTCCCTTTGAATTGCACCTGTCCGGTTCCCCCTACCTTGAGCACCTTGTCCTCCGGCTCGTACTCGATTTCCGGCAATTGCTCCGGGTACGCCCTTAGGCTTGGCTGATAGCGCGATATCGGTGGTAACTGGCCCAGTGCCTCATGAGGTCGTTGTTGGTTGTACTGGTCTCGCCATTGGTCCATCACGCGCTGGCAGTGCTCCATGTCACTGAAGCTGCGATGCAGCAGCTCACGCTTGAGGGTTTGATGGAAACGCTCAAGCTTGCCTTGGGTCTGTGGGTGGTAAGGGCGGCTATGACTGACGTCGATACCCAGGCGCATCAGCCAGACCTCCATCGCAGATAGGCCGCCCTCGATGTTTGAGCCCCAGGGCGGGCCGTTGTCGGCCGTTATCCGGCATGGCAGCCCATAGCGACGGAAAACCGCGGCCAGCTTGGGGTGAACCAGTTCCAGGCGCTCCCCTTCACAGCCCTCCAGGCAGAGCGCAAAGCGTGAATGGTCATCGAGCACCGTCAGCGGGTGACAACGTGGCGAGTTACGGTCCGAAAGATGGAAGTTGCCCTTGAAGTCGATCTGCCAGAGCTCGTTGGGTTGCTTGTGCTCGAAGCGTTGGGTGGCCGGTGCCTGGGCGTCTTCGGCGTGATAGCGCACCTGGCAGCCATGGCGCCGAAGAATCGCATCGAGGGTGCTGTGATGAGGGCGATCCATGGCCTTTGGCA
>NZ_BAAJNO010000041.1:0-984 GCF_054558415.1 Pseudomonas sp. No.21 | reverse complement strand
CTCGCCCTGTCCATCGGCAGCGCCTTCGCCGCCGGCAGCCCCGGCGTCGAACACACCACCCAGGCCTTCCTCGAAGCCCTCGAAGCCGGCAACGGCAAGCCCCTGGAAACCCTCGCGCCGAAGGATGCCCGTGCCGTGCTGGTGGGCGCCCAGGCCGGCGTGAAGGTCGACCTCTCCGGCACCCGAGTCGAGAAGAAGAGCATCCAGGTCAACGGCCAGCCCCTGGAGCTGACCCTCGTCCGCCCCGAAGGCGCCAAGGGCGACCTGCCGGTGTTCATGTTCTTCCACGGCGGCGGCTGGGTGCTGGGCGACTACCCGACCCACGAACGCCTGATCCATGACCTGGTGGTGAACTCCGGCGCGGTGGCCGTCTACGTGAACTACACCCCCTCGCCGGAAGCCAAGTACCCCACCGCCATCAACCAGGCCTACGCCGCCACGAAATGGGTGGCCGAGCACGGCAAGGACATCGGCGTCGACGCCTCGCGCCTGGCCGTGGCCGGCAACAGCGTCGGCGGCAACATGGCGGCGGTGGTCGCGCTGATGGCCAAGGAACAGGGCGCCCCGAAGCTGCGCGCCCAGGTGCTGCTGTGGCCGGTGACCGACGCCAACTTCGAAACCGCCTCGTACAACCAGTTCGCCCAGGGGCACTTCCTCACCAAGCCGATGATGCAGTGGTTCTGGGACAGCTACACCACCGACCCGAAGCAGCGCGCCGAGATCCACGCCTCGCCCCTGCGCGCCACCACCGAGCAGCTCAAGGGCCTGCCGCCGACCCTGATCCAGACCGCCGAGTTCGACGTGCTGCGTGACGAAGGCGAAGCCTATGCCCGCAAGCTGGACGCCGCCGGCGTCGAGGTCACCGCCGTGCGCTACAACGGCATGATCCACGACTACGGCCTGCTCAACGTGGTCAACCAGGTCCCGGCGGTGCGCTCGGCCATGCGCCAGGCCGGCGCCGAACTGAAGAAGCACCTGCAATAA
>NZ_BAAJNO010000040.1:0-1040 GCF_054558415.1 Pseudomonas sp. No.21 | reverse complement strand
ATGTTCAGCAAGCACGACCAGATCCAGGGCTACGACGACGAACTGTTCAGCGCCATGCAGGAAGAGGAGCGCCGCCAGGAAGACCACATCGAGCTGATCGCCTCCGAGAACTACACCAGCCAGCGGGTGATGCAGGCCCAGGGCAGCGGCCTGACCAACAAGTACGCCGAGGGCTACCCGGGCAAGCGCTACTACGGTGGCTGCGAGTACGTCGACAAGGTCGAGCAGCTGGCCATCGACCGCGCCAAGGCCCTGTTCGGCGCCGACTACGCCAACGTCCAGCCGCATTCGGGCTCCTCCGCCAACGCCGCCGTCTACCTGGCGCTGATCAATGCCGGCGACACCATCCTCGGCATGAGCCTGGCCCACGGCGGCCACCTGACCCACGGCGCCAAGGTGTCGTCCTCGGGCAAGCTGTACAACGCCGTGCAGTACGGCATCGACACCCGCACCGGGCTGATCGACTACGACGAGGTCGAGCGCCTGGCCGTCGAGCACAAGCCGAAGATGATCGTCGCCGGCTTCTCCGCCTACTCCAAGACCCTCGACTTCCCGCGCTTCCGTGCCATCGCCGACCAGGTCGGGGCGCTGCTGTTCGTCGACATGGCCCACGTCGCCGGCCTGGTGGCCGCCGGCCTGTACCCCAACCCGCTGCCCTATGCCGACGTGGTCACCACCACCACCCACAAGACCCTGCGCGGCCCGCGCGGCGGCCTGATCCTCGCGCGCAGGAACGAGGAGATCGAGAAGAAGCTCAACTCCGCCGTGTTCCCCGGCGCCCAGGGCGGCCCGCTGATGCACGTGATCGCCGGCAAGGCGGTGTGCTTCAAGGAGGCGCTGGAGCCCGGCTTCAAGACCTACCAGGCGCAGGTGATCAAGAACGCCCAGGCGATGGCCAAAGTGTTCATCGAGCGTGGCTACGACGTGGTCTCCGGCGGCACCGACAACCACCTGTTCCTGGTCAGCCTGATCAAGCAGGGCCTGACCGGCAAGGACGCCGACGCCGCCCTGGGCCGCGCCGGCATCACCGTGAACAAGAA
>NZ_BAAJNO010000039.1:0-1227 GCF_054558415.1 Pseudomonas sp. No.21 | reverse complement strand
TCCACCCTTGTATCTCGACTAATACCTCCACAGGGGTAATAGTCCCCGACTGATCATCGGGGGAGGGGCTGGAAGTCGTATCCACCCTTAGGCCGCGAGCCTGCAACGTAGATAGTGCTCCGCCCCTCCACACTCACTCGAAAAATCCGAACGGTATCCAGAGCCTCGAGCTCGCATCTACAAGGTTGGGTCGGGTGCAGTGATGATCGCGTTTGAACGGATCGGAAGGAGTACTCATGCCCAACGTCATCGGCATCGACATCGCCAAACACACCTTTGACCTCGCCACCCTGCAGCCCAACGGCAAGTACCGCACCAAGGCCAAGCTGGCCAACGACAAAGCGGGTTTCGCCGTCTTGCGCGACTGGCTGAACAAACACAGCGAACCCGGTGCCTGGGTCGTGATGGAGGCCACCGGCATCTACCATGAAGCCCTGGCCGAGTGGCTGCTGGAGCACGGCTATCGGGTCTGTGTCCTCAACCCGGCACAGATCGCTCACTACGCCCGCAGCCAGTTGCAACGGGTGAAGACCGACAAGGTCGACGCCAAGCTGATCGCCGAATACGGCGAGCGCCACCAAGACGAGCTGCGCCCCTGGCAACCCGAGCCCCCTGCCGTAAAGCGCTTGAAAGCCCTGGTACGGCGCCTGGAGGACCTGCGCGAAATCCAGCAGATGGAGCGCAACCGCCTGGAAGTGGCCGATACCAGCGTACAGGCCTCGATCCAGTCAGTGCTGGAACATGTCGGCCAGGAGATCAAAGAGACCCTCAAGACGATCGACGACCACATCGACAACGACCCGGATCTGCGCGGCAAGCGCGACCTGCTGACCACTATCGACGGGATCGCCGACAAGACCGCCGCCCTGCTCCTGGCGGAGCTAGGCGACCCGCTGCGCTTTGCCAGCAGCCGTGCCGTCACCGCCTTTGCCGGACTCAATCCGCGGCTGCAGGAATCCGGGAGTTACCGAGGGCAGACGCGCATCTCCAAGACGGGCTCATCGCGCCTGCGGGCCGGCCTGTTCATGCCCGCGATCAGTGCCCTGACGTACAACGAGGCGATCAGAGCCATGGGCGAACGGTTAAGGGCGAAGGGCAAGACTGGCAAGCAGATCGTCTGCGCAGCGATGCGCAAGTTGCTGAACATCGCCTATGGCGTCTTGAAATCGGGCCAGCCATTTGACGCAAAACTGGCTCTTGCTCACTAGGAATCAAGACGGTATCTAC
>NZ_BAAJNO010000038.1:0-1574 GCF_054558415.1 Pseudomonas sp. No.21 | reverse complement strand
TGCCCATCCACCAGGTGGCCGAGGTTGAGCTGGCTCTTGCCGCTGTGCTCGGTGCTGAGCTTGATGTGTTCCTGGCCACGGGTGTCGTCCAGGCGCAGCTTGTTGTTGGACGGGGTGCGCAGGACGTTGCGCTTGTAGTTCTTCAGGGTGACGAGGTCGGGGTGCCGGCTGTCGTGCAGGGCGAAGGCGATGAAGCCCCGGTCCGGGTCGCCGCGCTCGAAGGCGATGCCCACCTCGGTGCCCTGGATCAGCGGCAGGTGCAGGCCGTGGGTATCCCCGGCATAGGCGCGTGCCAGGCGCAGCCACATGCTTTCCTGGCCGGCGGGCCAGGTGTCCTGGTCGAAGAGGAAGTTGACCTTGTAGCGGCCCTCCAGGTCGATGTGGCTGTAGAGGTCGTCGGCCTGCGCGCTGGTGACGCGGGCCGGGATGGTGCCGGCGATCACGGGCCGCGGCAGCAGCGGCGGGCGAAAGCACACGCTTTCGCTGTAGGGGATGGCCTCGAAGCGGGCTTCGAAGCTGCGATCGCGGGCGGCGACGGTGACCAGGCGGGTGATGACGGCGCCAGGGGTGAAGGCCTCGGGCGCGCCGCCCTCGATCTTCAGCACCTGCCCAGGTGCCAGGGTGGCGCTGCTGGTGCGGCCGTCGAGGCGGGTCTGGTCGTTGAGGTAGCGCTCGTGGGCGAGGCGGGCATAGAAGTAGCCGCTTTCGCTTTTCAGGTCTTCGTCGCGGGAGCCGGGGTCGTCCAGCTCGATGTAGGGCTCGCCGTAGTGATAGGCCTCGCCGTAGGTGGTCGGGTCGCCCCGGGTCTGGTCGAGGTCGCCGTCGAGGTAGGCCGTCGCGTCACGCGGGGTGTAGGCGCGGATGCGCAGGTTCCTTTCCACCACGCCGTGGCTCGTCTGCAGATCCCAGACGGCGTCCTGGCCGCTGCTGACGGTGCCGGACGGCGGGCGGTAGGGCAGCTGGACGCCGAACCGGTAGTTGCGCTGGTCATCATGGAACTCGACGACATCGATGCCCAGGCGCTCGTCGGCGGTGAAGCGGTACCAGATGCCCACCTCGGCCAGCAGGCGCTGGATGAAGGCCAGGTCGCTCTCGTCGTATTGCATGACCTGCTCGCGCTTGGGGTAGTCGCGCCTGAGGTCGAAGAAGAAGTCCTGCCCGGCCCAGCGGTGGCGGTCGCTGCGCAGGATCTGCTCGACGATCTCGGGCACCGAGAGGTGCTGGTAGATGCGGTATTGCCGGCCCCGCCCGAGCAGGGTCAGGCGCGGCTGCAGGGTGATTTCGTAGCGGGCCTCGTCGTTGGAGCCGGAGATCCGCCGGAAGCCCGTGACCACGCCGTGCAGGGTGCGCAGCGGCTGGGCCGGCGGCGCGCCCAGGCCGGCGAAGGGCACCGGTGCGGGGGGCGCGAAGAGGCTGAAGCTGGCGGGCTGCCCGACGATGCGCCTGGAGGGGAGGTCGCGCTGGGACGAGGTGAACTCGACCTGGTAGGTGAAGGGCTGGCTGAGCGTCTCGTCCCCGACGAAGGCGAGGACGTCGAGCCCGACGTCGAGTTCGCCCACCTGCAGGCGGTGACG
>NZ_BAAJNO010000037.1:0-1770 GCF_054558415.1 Pseudomonas sp. No.21 | reverse complement strand
CTGGCGGGTGAGGAAGCGGTCGATGTGCCCGCTGTCGGCGCGGATCATCTGCCCGAGCATGGGCAGCGATGCGTCGCTGGCGCTCGCGGCGAAGGGGTAGCGGCCGGCGAAGGCGCTGTTCCAGGGCCCGACGATGGCGCGCTGCCAGTGGTCATTGAGCCCGGCAGCGGAGGGTTGCAGGATGCGCTGCCAGGCCTGGTCCAGCGGCTGGACGAACAGTGCCCGGCCAAAGCCGGCCCATTCGCTGCCGAGGCTGGCGGCGATCAGGCTGCCATAGGACTGGGTGTCGGTGAGGTCGACGCTGCGCCCCTGGAGCACGGTTTGCGCCAGGGCCTGGATCATCGCCTGGGGGTCCTGGGCGGCGCTCACCTGCTGCAGCGTCAGGCGCACCCGGGTCACGCGGGTGAGGAAGGCGTGCAGGCTGAGGTTGTCGTCGTTGCGCGAGGGCTCGGCGCCCTTGCCGAGCAACGCCAGCAGCGGGCCGAAGCGTTCTTCCAGCGGCCCTTTCGGCAGCGCCGCCAACGGCTCGATGGCCGGGGCCTTGTCCGGCCCCATGAGGTTCTGCGCGGACTGCAGCAGCGACTCGCCCAGGGCCTGGCCACGGGTGCCGGCACGCCCCTGGTAGGACAGGGTATTGACCAGCGCGATGAACGGCGACTGGCGCACATCGGTCATCAGGGTGAGCTGGTCGACCACATCGGCGAGGCTGCCGGCCTCCTGCCAGCGCAGGCTGTTGAGCATGTCCAGCCAGGCCCGGCCGTAGTCCTGGAAGTAGCGTGCGGTCAGGCTTTCGCGCAGGGCCTCGGGGGTCAGCGCGGCGTCGATCTGGCTGCGGTCATCGCTGAGTACCCAGTCGATCTCCTCGCGGCGCGCGGCGGCGATCTCGTCGATGGCCTTGCGTACCCCGCCTTCCCAGGCCTGGCGGGTGAATACACCCGGCACCTCGGCGGCGGTGGAGAACAGCGGCTGGGCGTCGGTATCGCCGACCATCTGCTGCAGCCCCATGGCCGGGTACTGGTTGGCGACGGCGTCGAGCACCTGCCGGTAGAGGGCCGCCTCGCCGTTGCGCTGGCCGAGCTGGCTGATCAGCAGCTGGCGGGCCCGGGCGACCAGGGCCGGGTCGGTGGTGATGCGCCAACCGGGGTGCGCCTCCAGCTGCGCGGCGTAGAAGCGCCAGAGGTTCGGCGCGATGCCCTGCCATGTGCCCTCGCCGATGCCCATGCGGGCAGGCTCGGTGGCCGCCAGCGCCTTGCCGAGGAATGACGCATCGACATTCTCCGGCCGGGCCATCATCAGGTAGGCCTTGAGCGGCTCGTAGGCCTCCCGGGCCCGGGTGGCGCGCTCGGCGCTGCCCGGCGCCAGGCCGAGCAGCCCGCGCAGCTGGCGCTCGAAGCCGGCCGCTGCCGGGTCGCGGACCAGCCGGTTGTTGGCCGCCTCGTAGCGGGGCCAGAGCGCGGCGAGCAGGCCGTCGTTCTGGCTCAGGCCGAAGCGCTGGTACCAGGGCACGCCGTGCCTGGCGCGTTGGTCGAGGCGGTCGAGCTCATGGACCAGCGCGTTGAGGGCAAGCAGTTGCTCGTCGCCTTCCCGGGGCTGGTCCAGGGTGGCCAGGACGGCCTGCATCTCGGCGATCTGGACGCGGTTGCCGGCGAAGGAGAGCAGCGTGCCCAGCCCCCAGAAGGCGACGAGGCCGAGCGCGACGGCGGTCGCGGTGCGCCACCAGGGCCACCCGTAGGGCCGGCCGCCGTGCCGGTCCGCCAGCACGCCTCGCCA
>NZ_BAAJNO010000036.1:0-2734 GCF_054558415.1 Pseudomonas sp. No.21 | reverse complement strand
ATTGGTGTGCGCCGGGAAGTAACACTGCAAATTCATATAAATAACTTCTAAATTGTGGGATATAAAACTACTTTTCCCCAACCTGTTCCATTAGCCTATAAAAATTTGGACGCAAACCTCCGAAAGTATACTTTCCATCAGGGTATATTATTTTAGATCTGGATTTTTTCTCATCTCCTTGAGCTCCAACAGTACGGACAAGGTATTTAGAATGCACATCTGGGGCAAAAATTATTCGACTGGCCTTTGGCGCGCGATAAGAATATACGTCCTGCAGACCAAATAAATTTATTGAAACCTTTGGTTGATAAAGAAAAATCTCAACCAACCATGGGAAATAGTCTTTTTTAATCTCAAGATCACCATCGACCACTACAACCCCATCCATAGACTGTCTTTGCGGCAAATTACCGTCAAATATAACAATTACCCCCCCTCCGTGACCGTAGTGCACTCCCGCCCCAAACTGACTTGTATTTTCATAGCGAACACCAAAAGTCACATTGCTCAGTTTCCACTCGCAGCGCCCCCCTCCATCCCTAAATAATTTGGCCTCATATATGTCGGTCGTACCCTGTCGTTGAGGCTCAATTTCGATCATCTTGGCGCCAGCGATCTCGTATCGACCACCACTGCCATCAGAGCGACTAATCGGGCATTTTTCCGAGCGATACATCACTCGCATTCTGTTGGCAGCCAAGTCCTTTGGAACTTTCACACTGACGCTGACCGTTTCGCCTCCGGGGGGCGGTGAAAGATCCTGGTTCATTAATTGTGCGCACGCTGTTTGAGTGACAAATAGAACAACAGCAATCAACAAATAAAGAGACGCACATAGTTTATTTACCACAACTAAAAACCCACCAGAACACATAAAACCCAAGACATTTACCAATGAAGAAAAAACTGTTAACCATCTAACGACTGGCCGCAATTTTCTTGAGCCTATTTATATTCGGCCCAGAATTTGTAAACTGACTACTCCCATCTGGATAAATAACCTCCGCAAGCTCCCCACCACCAGAAACCTTGACACCATTGGTTTTCACCAGCAGATCGGCATGATAGATAGGCTCAAACACAACCTTACTAGCCGAATACGACCTATATGTTATAAATTTTTGCCGCCCAAGCAGTTCAATTAGTGTATTTGTCCCGCCTAGGAAAATTCTTCTGAGCCATGGAAAATAGTCCTCGCCAATTAATACATCCCCATCAATATCTCGCGCACCGTACATACTCTGTTGCTGAGGCAGATTCTTATCAAAAATTACAATAACCTCCCCACCACCAGAGAATTCAACCTTCTCACCAAACTGCTCGGTATTGCCGAAATGAATGCCAAACGTCACATTGCTCAGTTTCCACTCGCAGAAACCGCCACCCTCCTTGGCCAACTTTGCTTCATATATATCGGTCATTCCCTGACGTTGAGGTACGACCTCAATAGCCTTGGCTCCATCAATCTCGTAACGCTCGCCACTGCCATCGGAACGGGTGATCGGACACTTCTCCGAGCGATACATCACTCGCATCGTGTTGGCTACCAGATCCTTGGGAACTTTCACACTGACGCTGACTGTTTCGCCTCCGGGGGGCGATGAAAGATCTTGGTTCATTAGTTGTACACAGCCGACTGGGGTTGCAATTAAGCATAGTGCGGCGCCGGCCAGATTCATTCGTGAGAACTGGCTCATCGCTTTTTCATCGCCTCAATTTCCTTAAGCTTATTAATATTTGGCTCAGTATTACCGCCAAAAACTTCAGAACCATCTGGATATATAACTCTAGTAGACCCTTTCCCCTTACCCTCTTTCCGCCCAAACGAATAAATAAGACCACTATATAGAGATGGAATAAATACTACCGACTTTGCATTTTTTGCTTTATAAGTTCGATACAAACGGCCATCATCAAACAATAAAACCCTCTTTTCCTCACGCACCAAATATTGTTCATAAATCCACACATAGTATTTATTCTCAACCATCAGATCACCGAAAGCCTCTTCGGGACGGTGTAATAGCGATACTTGCTGAGGCCTATTATCGTCAAACACCACTATAACCCCCCCCCCACCACCAACCTGAGCCCCATCACCAAACTTATCAGGGCTTCCATAGTGCACACCAAAAGTTACGTTACTCAATTTCCACTTGCATAGTCCGCCGCCGTCCCTAGCCAACTTTGCTTCATATATATCGGTCATTCCCTGACGTTGAGGTTCGACTTCAATAGCCTTAGCTCCATCAATCTCGTAACGCCCGCCACTGCCATCGGAACGGGTGATCGGACACTTCTCCGAGCGGTACATCACCCGCATTTTTCTAGCAACCAAGTCCTTGGGAACTTTCACACTGACGCTGACTGTTTCGCCTCCAGGAGGCGGCGAAAGATCCTGGTTCATTAGTTGTGCGCAACCTGCCTGACTCGCGAGTAGGCAGAGCCCGGCCACGGCATAGACCGCATGGGAAAGTGGATTCATGGTGTCAGTACCTCCTTGGGTGCGACTACTTCCGCAGGCTCCGCCTGGCCGTAGGGGCGTGCTCGCATGATTTCAATGGGCAACCCCGCTGGTTGGTCGCAGCAGAAGCGCTGCAGCGCCTCCGTTCCGCCGGCCATTTCAGTGGTCATCGGCAAGGTCATGGGCAACAACCTTTGCAGGGCAAGGAAGTGCTCGTTGCGTTGCTTTTCCGCCTCGACCACGGCCGGGTGATGCATCTGCTTTTCGAAA
>NZ_BAAJNO010000035.1:0-3371 GCF_054558415.1 Pseudomonas sp. No.21 | reverse complement strand
GCAGTTCGCCGGCCGCGAGGGTCAGCTTGCCGTCGCCGGCGAGGACCTTGCCGCTGCGGTTGTCCAGGCGGGTGCTGGCGGTGGCCTTGAGCTCGCCGCTGTCGGCCTGGAGGGTGCCGCCCTGGTTGTCCAGCACGGCGGTGGTGAGGGTCAGGCCGTCGGCCTTGGAGAGGATCAGTCCGTCGCCGAGGTTCTTCACCTCGTCGGTGACGGTAACGGTCAGTGCCTGGTTGGCGGCCAGGGTGCCGCCGCTGTTGTCCAGCTGCTGGCCGTCGATCGTCAGGTCCTGGCGGCCGATGAGTTGGCCACCCTGGTTGTGCAGGGTCTGGGCCTTCACCTGGGCGGAGCCGGCGGCGACCAGCTGCGCACCCTGGTTGTCGAGCGTCGCCAGGTCGGTGGTCAGGCTGCCCTGGGCCAGCACCTTGCCGCGGTTGGTCAGGGTGCCGCCCTGGAGGTCGAGCACGCTGGCGGTGTTGGCGCTGCCGTCGGCGCGCACGCCGGCTTCCAGGTGGCCCTGGTTGTCGATGCGCGCGGCATTCAGGCTCAGGTCGCCGGCGGCCGCCAGGCTTTCCTTCACCTCGACCGTGCCGCCGCTGGTGACGCGGGCCTTGCCGCCGGCGTAGGCGCCGCGGGTCAGGTCGACGTCGGCGGCCTTGAGGGTGATGTCGCCGCTGGCGGCAGTGCGCGCCAGGGTCAGCTTGCCGTTGGCATCGATCTGGATGTCGCCGCCACTGGCGGCCATGTCGCCGGCGAGCTTCACACCCACGCCCTGCTCGGTGCCCACCAGGCGGATGGCCCCGGCGTACATGCCGCCGAGGGCGGAGCTGTCGATGGCCAGTTGCGGCTGGGTGCTGCCGTCGTCGGCCTTGGCGGTGGCGGCGAGGGTGGCGGCGTCCACCTCGTTGCGGCCGGTGACCATCGCCAGCTGCTTGGCGTGCAGCTCGGCGTTGATCTGGGCGCTGCGGGTGATCAGCTCGAACTGGTCGACGTTGCCGGCGTTTAGGCCGGCACCTTCGATGGCGATGGCGCCGCCGTCCACGTCGTAGCGGTCGAGGCGGCCGTTCTCCACCACCGGCTTGCCGGTGCTCAGGGTGACCTTTGGCGTGTTGATGAAGCCGCAGCCGTCACAGGTGATGCCGTGGGGGTTGGCGACTATGACGTGGGCGCCCTGCCCGGCCACCTCGGTGTAGCCCTTGAGCTGGCTGGGGCTGCCGCCGCTGACCTCGTTGAGGATGAGGCCGGCGGCGCGGCCGTTGAGGTTGGCGTTGCCGATGATGTAGCCGCCGAGCTGGGTGTTCTGCAGCTTGTCGGTGGCGTTGTTGAGGATCAGCCCCTGCTGGCCGACGTTGTAGTCGGTGAAGCGGTTGTGGGACAGGCCGTTGGCGTTGGGCGTGGCGATGTTGACCACCGGCACGCCGTTGCCGGCACTGCCGATGCTGGTGTTGCCACCCGCAGCCGCATCCACCGCCAGGTCGGCGGCGGTGGAGACGATGGGGTTGAGGAACATCACGCCGATGAGCACGGTGGCGATGTTCTGGAAGAAGGGGCTGCGAACGTCCATGTACTGGAACTCCGGGCGAAGCTGAAATCAGAAGAAGAGGTCGAAGCGGAAGTACACCGGGTGCTCCTGGCGCGTGATGGCGTCAGGGCGTTCCAGGGACCGCGCGAAGGTGACCGAGGCGGCCAGGTGCTGGCCCCGGGCGCTGAACTCGAAGGCGTTGCCGCTGAGGCGGCCGCTCTGGCCGGGGTTGTAGCGATCGCCGTGGATCACTCCCAGGTCGTAGGCGAAGGCGGCACCGTATTCCTGCACGAAGGGCTGCAGCGCCGCCCAGGTCACCGGCCGCCGCCAGCGCAGCTGGTTGCGCCAGTAGGCGCCGGTGTCGCCGGAGAGGGATTGCTCCTTGAAGCCGCGCACCGAGCTGAGGCCGCCGACGCTGATGCGCTGCGGGCTGTAGAGCACGTCTTCGCTGTGCTGGCCGTTGACCAGGCTGTCGACGCTGAAGGATTCCCCCAGCAGTTGGAAGGACTGCAGGTAGCTGGCGGTGAGGCTGTACTTGTTGTAGCGGGCCTCGGGCGAGTAGTGGAACGGTGTGCGGTCGTGCTGGGCATCGAAGGCGCCGATGCCACGCTGCCAGCCGACATCGACGTTGACGAAGGCATTGCCGATGCGCCGGCCATGGTTGAAGCCCAGCTGGGATTCGGTCAGGCGCGGGCTGGAGTTGCCGAGCAGGCTGTTTTCCACGTAGTTGCGCGTTTCCAGGTGGGCGATGCCGAGGCTGGCGGCGGTCTTGCTGACGCTGTCGCGGTGCAGCACGCGCTCGGCGCGCAACTGGTGGTTCTTGCTCTCGCCGTCGGTGCCGAAGGCGAAGCCATCGCCCTGGTTACGGGTGCGGTAGTAGCTCTGGCTGTAGGCGTAGCTGAAGTTCCACCAGCCGTAGGGCAGGTTGTAGAGGACGCTCTGGTTGGCCGAGTGCTTCCAGTGGTCGCTGGCCAGGTCGCCGCCGCCGCGCAGGCTGAGCTGGTCGGCCAGGCCGAAGGGGCTGTCCCAATCGAGGCTGGCGCCCCACTGCTGCTCGCCGGTGCTGCGCTGGCCGTCGTTGTGACGGTTCAAGCCCACGCGCCAGGGCTCGCTCGGCTCGCCCTTGAGCTGCACGCGGCTGCCGCCCACGTCCGCGCCGGGCACCAGCTCCAGTTGCGCGGGGCGCGACGGCAGGCGGTTGATCTGGTCCACCAGTTGTTCCATTTCGCGCAAATCGAGCACCCCGCCGTTGCCTGCGGGCGAGGCCATGGCCAGTTCGCGGTCGCTGGCGATGGCCGAGCTGTCGAGGCCTTCGAGCTTGCCCTCGACCACGATCACGTCCAGCTCGCCGTCGGCCAGGTCCTGCTGCGGCAGGTAGGCGCGGGAGGTGACGTAGCCCTTGTCGATGTAGTGCTGGGTGATGGCCTTGAGCAGCTCGTTGAGGCGGCCGCTGTCCAGGCACTGGTTCTCGAAGGGCTTGAGCAGCTCGCGCTGGCGCGACGCGGCAATCAGGCTGGCGCCCTGCAGGCGGATGCTGCGGATGTCGAAGCACGGCCCCTGGCTGGCCGGTGCACTGGGCTGGACGGGGGTCTCGCGACCGGGCAGTTGCTGCAGGTCCTGCAGGCGCTTGCGCTGTTCTTCGAGGATGCGGTCCTGGCGCTCGCGGATCAGGTCGCGGTCACCCGCAAAGGGCGCGCCGGGGCTGTCAGCCGCGAAAACGGAAAAAGCAGGAAAAAGCAGGCAGAAGCCCGCAGCGAAAGACTGCAGACGCATTGCGACCGTCCTTGGAGTAATGGCATATCGACATCGGGGCGGCATTTTTATGGCGCCAGCGACTTTGCTCAAGCCCTTT
>NZ_BAAJNO010000034.1:0-4092 GCF_054558415.1 Pseudomonas sp. No.21 | reverse complement strand
ACGGCAGAAACGCGGCGAAGGCTTCGAGCTGCGCACCGACGGCTGGGGCGTCATGCGGGCGGGGAAGGGGCTGTACATCAGTGCCGATGAGCAGGCTCTTGCCCAGGGCGATCTTCTGGAAATGGACGCAGCCATCGAACAACTCAGCAGTGCCCTGTCGCTGGCTCGTTCGATGAAAGCCGCTGCACTAGCCGCGCAGGTGAAACCGTGCGATCTCGACAGCCAGGCTCGCCTCAACACTGCGCTGACGGGGCTGGCGAAGCCTGGAGTGCTGCTGCATGCCCCCGATGGCGTGGGCATCCTCAGCCCCAGCACCGTTTGCGTGTCTTCCGGCAGCGAGAGTGTGGGTGTGATGGCGGGGCACAACCTGGATTTCAGTGCCGGCCGAGACCTGACCGCCGTTGCGCAGGAGTCGGTCAGTGTCCTGGCCCAATCGGCCGGCATGCAACTCAAGGCCGCGCACGGCAATGTCGACCTGCACGCCCAGGACGGCGACCTGCATGCGCTGGCAAGCGATGAACTCAGGATAGAGAGCACCGGTGGGCGGGTCGAGATAACCGCCCCTGAAGAGTTGGTACTGCATTGCGCGGGTGCCTACATCCGTATCAAGGGCGGAGAAATAGAGCTGGGTGCGCCCGGGAACATCTACCACAAGGTGGCGAATGTCCAAAAGCTCGGCAGTGCAAGCCTGACGACCCCGGCAACCCCCTTACCCGGCGGGTACAGCGCCAGCTATGTGCTTAAGAACGACGCGCAGGTGGCCATGCCCTTCACCAGCTACCGGATAACAACTTCGGCAGGTGAAGTATTCAGCGGCGTTACGGACAAAGACGGCAAAACCATGGCTGTCCATACCCTGGCGCCGGATAACTTGAAACTTGAACTCCCCCAGTCGGAGGACTGGATCGGATTCTTCGGACCAGAGGGCATGAGTTACGAAGGTATAGCGTGCAAGGCGACCATGGACGATGGCTCGGTGTTGGAAGGCCGGTTTGATGCTGACAATAAAGTACGGTTCACCTCCATAACGGGCAGCTCTTGCATCGCTCTCGAACTTGAGGGGCTGGACCGAAGTGAAGAACTTCCCAGTGCCGCAGCAGCCATGATACGGACGCTTGGGGAGTAGAACCGTGGACTCTTTCTATCGTTATTACTTGTACAAAGAATATCACCCGGCCGATGAGTCGGTTCTTGAAAAAGCCCTCGAAGCACTCGAGGGGGCGGCAATCAAGTTTTCTACTGATGCAATCAGTGATGCCAATCAGAGAGGGAACTACAACAAGAACATGCGGCGTGTGGTCGAGACGGTCAAAAGTGAGGTCAAGTCGGGCCGAATCAGCGTAAAGGAGGCTGCCGAGTTCTGCTATGAAATGCGGAACAAGATCATGGCGGAAACAAGGGCAAAGACTTCCGTTCAGGGGTTGGCGATAGCGGAGCGGCGAAAGCGTATTCCCCCTGAGCTTATTGATCTTCTCGATAAGTACGCCGTTGAACAATTTGGGAAGAAGTTCGCAGCGCTCACGGCCGGGCAGAAGAGCACGGTCCACTACACCATCGTCGAGTCTGCGGCGCGACCGGATGCTGTAATCAATACAACGAACAAGGTACTCAAGGTCGCGGGAAAAGTGGCGATTATCGTAACGATAATCTACGCCGGGTATGAGATTGCCAATGCCGAGAACAAAAAGAAAGAAACGATAAGGCAGGCGGGAACGATTGGAGGTGGAGTCCTCGGAACACTGGCGGCGGGCGCTCTGGTTTCAACGGCTTGCGGCCCCGGAGCCCCCGTTTGCGCGATCGCGCTCATGCTGGCCGGCGGTGTGGCCGGTGGTTTTGTGGCGTCATCCACCCTGGATTATTTTGATGATGAAATCGAAGAATTCACCAGATGGGCAATTAGATAAAGCCCCGCTGTGGATTGCCTTGTCCGATATGTTTGTAGACAGCGAAACCAACTATGCATGCATAGCACGTGTGGCAAGGAACTATCCCTTACCCGATG
This sequence comes from Pseudomonas sp. No.21, assembly GCF_054558415.1. Taxonomy (NCBI): domain Bacteria; kingdom Pseudomonadati; phylum Pseudomonadota; class Gammaproteobacteria; order Pseudomonadales; family Pseudomonadaceae; genus Pseudomonas; species Pseudomonas sp. No.21. The sequence goes on along the minus strand of NZ_BAAJNO010000034.1, from coordinate 2,090 downwards.
TCGAGTTTGCATTGTTCGAGCGGGTGGCACCTGTGTGCATCGGGAATATGTTTTCCCCCGTGCCCCCGATCTGGGGTGGGTTTCATGAAAAACAGTTGGTTGCTGATATCGAGGCGTACTCCAGGCAACGGTCCCGCCAAGGGGTGCTTGGCAGGATGGGCAGCTTTTTATTCGGGCGCTTTATAAGGCTCTACTGTTTCCATATGTGGGTTGACTTGAGAAAAGCGATCAGTGCGCCGGGCAATTAGATGGCGCGAAAGTTTGGATGTACGGCTCTCGCCTGCTGCTGATACATAGGGATGGATATGAACGGAACGCATCGCACGGACACACTCGGCACGGTCAAGGAAGTGCGAGGAGGGCCCCAGGAAAAGCACTGGATAGAGTTCGTTCTGCTTGATGAGCAGGGGGAACCATTAGTGGGCATGCCCTATCGCGCAGTAAATGACGCAACGCGAGCGCATTGCGCCCCAGAGTGTTCTGGCCAAAGCGATGCAAATGGAGTGATCCGCCTGGATGGGCTGCACCCCATTCCCATCACCCTGACGATTGCAGCCGCGCCCCTGGCCAATGCGCTGCAAACCCGCCGTCTTCGCGCGATGCGCCCTGAGCCGCAAAGGAGAGGGCTCCAGACACAGGGTTACGAGGCACCTCCCCCCGGCTGGTCGCCCATCGAGAGGCAGGCGCGGACGGCGGGCAATCTCTATCACTACCTTCGCCTTGGTCAGTTGTGCGATGGCCTGCCGCCACTCGACCCGCCTCTGCCAGATCCCCAGAAGCTGCCAGGCTTCCATTTTCCGGACCCGGGCTTCAGCGGCTTTACCGTACCGGCCGAGCAACTGAATCGCCGCCATGTCCTGGAGCTTTGCCCCTTCCGCGCCTGGCAGCTGGTGCTGCACCACCAGCCCGAGTACAGCATGGTCAATGGCTACAACCTGGGGCTGATGGCAAACCTGTCGTACAGCACCATCGTGCAGGACCAGCGCAAGAAAGCACGCCGGGCAGGTTGCGAGGTCGATCCCGAAACGCTGCCCGGCGCTGTGGAGGAGTTCTTCTTCCGCCAGTGCCTGGACCTTATGTGTACGCCGCAGATGCTCGACGCCAAGGGGCAGCAGTTCCCAGCGGTGGTGGTGGATGTACCTTTCGATGAGCGCTACACCACTGCGGTGATGCTCGACACCGTTGGGGTTGCTGCGCCTGAGGGGGCACCGGATACGCCACTGAGCATCATCCAGAACACCCAGCTCTTCTACTTCAGCAACGGGACACAGCTGGTGGTGGCCTGGCGGGGAACCCAAGAACTCATAGATTGGCTGACGGATGCCCAGTACCGCCCTCGTCTGACCGATGGCACGGACTGTGATGTGAAAATGACGACGAATAAGTGCACTTTTCTTGTTTCAGAGGGGAGTGTGCATCATGGTTTTTTGCACGCGTTTGAGATAGCGAAAAAATTGTTCGAGGATCATTTCCAAAATATTGAACAATTACTCGACGATAGGGTGCTTTTCATATGTGGCCATAGTCTCGGCGGTGCTCTGGCTCTAATTCATTCAGCTGAACTTGGAAGTCGCCTGCCGGTTCTCTACACCTATGGCATGCCCCGGGCCTTCACTCGTAAGGCCGTGGAAAGCCTGAGTGACATTGTTCATTTTCGCCATGTGAATGACGCCGATACTGTTACCAGCGTACCGCCCGAGGCCGAACTGGATAACTGGCTGTACAAGTCCTTTGGTCCGCTGGGGCCCACCCTTGGCTATACGTGGTCGGTGCCGCAGCTGTTGATCAGCAAGTTGACCGGCTTCGGCGACCCCTACTGGCACCATGGCCAGATCGCCATGCACTACCGGGCCGACCAGCATTATCTGGCCCGTCCCACAGGTGGGAACTTCCCGGCGTATCGCAGCAAGGAGGGCCTCGGCGCGCCCCACTACAGTTACGAAATCAAACGCCTTCCCGAGCGCGCCTTTCTCTACCTGGTGCCCAGCCTGGACGATGCCGCAAGCCGCTATGCCGGTGAAGAGCAGAAGGCACTGATGCAGTCGCTGGCGAAAACCAGCATGCAGCGCTACTTCCCGGCGCACACCAAC
>NZ_BAAJNO010000033.1:0-4645 GCF_054558415.1 Pseudomonas sp. No.21 | reverse complement strand
GTTTTTGGTTCCTTTTTTGGCGATTGAAAAAAGGGACTCGCCTGGGGGGCGAAACCAGAAACATCACCAGAGCTCGGCAATAAGCTGGACTCAAATCCTCTAGCAACACTTAACGCAGACAGAGCCAATTCATTCGCGAATGTGGCCTGTGGGGTGGATGACGCTTCACCCATCCACCGGGCGGTGTTCCGTCTCGCGCATTACGCATTATCGGGTACCTCGTAGGGTGGGCCGGGCGGCGTTCTGCGAGTGAAGCGAAACCCATGGGGCAACGCCCGACTCCGCTGATGGGTTTCGCTTCGCTCTACCCATCCTACGATCCCCGCATGAGCGATCCCCCCTCTCCACCCAATCCCCACACAAACTCCACACTTCCCCCATAACGCCGCCTTGGGCGGGCTCCAGACTTTCCCCATCGAGAACACATGAGGAGAGTCCGAGATGACCCGTACCCTGGGTTTCAAGCTGGGCGCCATCGCCCTGCTGATCCTGTTGCTGATGATTCCGCTGCTGATGATCGACGGCCTGATCGACGAGCGTCAGCAGGCGCGCAATGGCGTGCTGGAGAACATCGCCCAGAGCTCCAGCTACAGCCAGCAGGTGACGGGGCCGATCCTGGTGGTGCCCTACCGCCGCGTGATCCGTGAGTGGAAGACCAACGAGAAGACCGGCCAGCGCTACCTCGACGAGAAAGAGGAACGCAGCCGCCTGTTCTTCCTGCCGGAGCGCCTGCGCCTGGCCGGCGAGGTGGACACTGAGCTGCGTGCCCGGGGCATCTACCAGGCGCGGTTGTACAAGAGCGATAGCCGCATGAGCGGGCAGTTCCTGCTGCCGGCCAACTACGGCATCGGGGAAGGGCTGGCCGACTACCGCTTCGAGGCGCCGTTCCTGGCGGTGGGCATCAGCGACATCCGCGGCATCAGCAATGCGCTGAAGCTGGAACTCAACGGCCGAAGCTTCGACTTCCAGCCCGGCAGCGGCGACCCGGTACTGGCCGGCGGCGTGCATGTGCCGTTGCCCAGCCTGCAGGCGGGCGAGGTGCAGAACCTCGACTTCGGCTTCGACCTCAAGCTGCAGGGCACCGAGTCGCTGAGCATCACCCCGGTGGGGCGCGACAGCCAGGTGGAGCTGAAGTCCGGCTGGCCGCACCCGAGCTTCGTCGGCGAGTTCCTGCCCGCCGAGCGCGAGGTGCGTGACGACGGCTTCAGCGCCCGCTGGCAGACCAGCTTCTTCGCCACCGACATGGAAGCGGCCCTGGCCAACTGTGCCTACGCCGAGCGTTGCGAGGCCTTCAACAGCAAGGTGTTCGGTGTCAGCTTCGTCGACCCGGTGGACCAGTACCTGAAGACCGATCGCGCCATCAAGTACGCCCTGCTGTTCATCTGCCTGACCTTCGCCGGCTTCTTCCTCATGGAAGTGCTCAAGCGCCTGGCGGTGCACCCGGTGCAGTACGCCCTGGTGGGCCTGGCCCTGGCGTTCTTCTACCTGCTGCTGCTGTCGCTGTCCGAGCACCTGGAGTTCGCCCTGGCCTACGGCCTCTCCGCGGCGGCCTGCGTGCTGCTGGTGGGCTTCTACGTCAGCCACGTGCTGCACAGCTGGGCCCGTGGCGCGGGCTTCACCGCCGGGCTGGCGGCGCTCTACGGGATGCTCTACGGCCTGCTCAGCGCCGAGGACTACGCGCTGCTGATGGGCTCGCTGCTGGTGTTCGGCCTGCTGGCCTGCGTGATGGTGCTCACCCGCAAGCTCGACTGGTACGGCGTTGGTGCCGTCAAACCCGCCCAGGTCCAGGGCTGATAACCCCGGGCGCGGCCACCGCCGCGCCCTTCAGGAGGAAGAAACGATGCGTGCAATGGTGCAATTCACAGCCTGCTTCGCCCTTGGCCTGGTGGTCTCGGTACTGATACTCGGCGGCCTGATGTTCGCCGGCAATTTCGGCTTCATCGACCTCTGGCTGATCACCGGCAAGCCGGTGGCCAACCTGGCGCTGATGGTGCTGCCCGAGTCCTTCTGGCATGCGCTGACCGGCGTCATCGACCCGCGCAACAACCCCTCGGTGAACTCCTTCCTGCAGCTGTGCGTGGCGCTCTCCCAGGGCGCCCTGTTGCTGGCGGCCGGGTTCTTCCGCCTGTGGTACCGGCGCCGTGACGAAGAGGAGGACACCCGCGATGCGCGGTGAACTCCATGAAGAGCGTGCCGCCAGCCGACGCCTGGCGGCCCGGATCGCCGAACTGTTTCCCGGCTACCGCGCGGAAAGGCAGGGCGTGGTGATCGGTTTCGAGCCCTGGCCGGGCCGCCAGGAGCCCTCCGGGCAAGCGCGGCGCCAGGCCCGATGAAGGACGCATGCCAAGGACGGCGCGGCCTGGAGCGGTGCGAGGGAAGAGGACGAGGGAATGTCAGCATCGTGTAAATATTTCGATGCAAATGACTATAAAGATCAAATGAAAATAAATATCATCCGCAACCGATTCTTTTACCCTCTACCAGGATGCGGACCTGCCCCATGTCGACCCCTGCCAAACTGCCTGCCCTTTCACCCCTGGCCCTGAGCCTGGCCTCTGTGCTGCTGTCGCCGCTGGCCATGGCCGCCACCGAGCTGCCCGCCATCGAAGTCGACGGCAAGCGCAGCCAGGACTCGAGGGTGAAAGAGGTCTCCACCGCCACGCGCACCGCCACTCCGGTGCGCTACGTGCCCCAGGCGATCGACACGGTGCGCACCGAGGATGTGCTCAGCTACGGCACCCGTAATATCGCCCAGGCCCTCGCCGGCCTGCCCAACGTCAGCGACGCCAGCGACACCCGCTTCGACGGCCTGCGCATCCGCGGCTTCGACGCCAGCAACGACTTCTACCTGGACGGCATCCGCGACGACAGCCAGTACACCCGCGACCTGCACAACATCGAGCGCATCGAGGTGCTCAAGGGCCCGGCGGCGGTGCTCTACGGCCGTGGCAGTCAGGGTGGCCTGGTCAACCGCATCAGCAAGCAGCCCCAGGCCGGTCTGGACTCGACCCTGGAAGCGCAGCTGGGCAGCCAGGACTTTCGCAGCCTCTATGCCGACCTCAGCACCGACCCCAGCGAGAACCTCTCCCTGCGCCTGAACATGGGCGAGCAGGACGCCAACAGCTTCCGCAAGGGCATCGACTCCAGCCGCCAGCTGTTCGCGCCGTCCATGAGCTGGCAACTCAGCCCCGACCTCAACTGGCTGGTGCAATACGAGTACAGCCGCCACCGCCGCACCCCGGATCGCGGCATCCCCGGCCTCAACGGCCACCCGGCGGACGTCAGCCGCGACACCGTCTACAGCGACCTGCAGCGCGACTACATCGACGACAAGGCGCAGTCCCTGCGCTCGCGCCTGACCTACGACATCAACGCCGACTGGCAACTGCGCCAGACCCTGGGCGTGTTCAAGCTCGACAGCGATTTCGACAACACCTACGTCACCAGCGTCAACGCCGCCGCCCGCACCGTGGGCCGTGCCCGCTGGCAGCAGGACCTGACCACCCGCAACATCTTCAACAACGTCGAGCTGGAAGGCGTGTTCCACACCGCCGGCCTGGAGCACCGTCTGCTCACCGGCCTGGAGCTGGGCAACCAGCACCGCGACCCGAAGCTCTACACCAACGCCACCGGCGCCGCGAACGCCGCGCCCTCGCTGGACATCTTCAACCCCGACACCACTCGCCAGCAGACCGGGCGCATGGTCGCCAGCAGCGATGCCCAGCACCGCATCGACAGCCGCGCCCTGTACATCCAGGACCAGGTGACCCTGGACGAGCAGTGGCAGGTGCTGTTCGGCCTGCGCTACGACCACTTCGACGTGGACAGCCAGAACCGCCTCACCCGCCGCAGCGAGCAGCAGGTGGACGACAGCTTCAGCCCCCGCGTCGGCGTGGTCTGGACGCCGCTGCGCGACCACTCCTTCTACGCCTCCTACAGCAAGACCTACTCGCCGGTGGGCGGTGGCCTGATCGGCGTCACCGCCGGCGCCACCAGCAACACCAACGACACCGGCCCGGAGCACACCCGCCAGTACGAAGTGGGCGTGAAGAGCGACTGGCTGGAGGACAACCTCAGCACCACCCTGGCCGTCTACGAGATCGAGCTGTACAACCGCCGTACCTCCGACCCGCTGAACCCGGGCAACTTCCTGCTCTCCGGCCTGCAGCGCTCCCGTGGCATCGAGCTGACCGCCAGCGGCCGCCTCTACAGCCACTGGTACCTGCGCGGCGGCATCGGCCTGCAGGACGCGGAGATCGTCAAGGACAACAACGGCCTGGAAGGCAAGCGCATCGGTGATGTGGCCGAGCGCAACGGCAGCCTGTTCCTCAGCTGGAAGCCGGAGCAGGGCCTGTATGGCGAGACCGGCCTGACCCTGGTCGGCGACCGCTACGCCGACAATGCCAACACCGTGGCGCTGCCGGGCTACGGCCGCTGGGACGCCCTGCTCGGCTATCGCCTGGAGCAGTGGGACCTGAAGGCCGCGCTGACCAACATCGCCGACAAGACCTACTACGCCACCGCCACCAGCGCCGTGCAGATCATGCCCGGCGACCCGCGCACCCTGATGACCAGCGCGAGCTATCGGTTCTGATCGCAGGATCGAGGCCGTGCCCGGCCCGTCGGGTGGGTAGCCCGTAGGATG
>NZ_BAAJNO010000032.1:0-5418 GCF_054558415.1 Pseudomonas sp. No.21 | reverse complement strand
TTTCTGCGGCACAAAGTCAAACCCCCGACCTTCTGTCGAAGATCGGGGGTTTGGTATAGGTGCTTGACGATGACCTACTCTCACATGGAGAAACTCCACACTACCATCGGCGATGCATCGTTTCACTACTGAGTTCGGGATGGGATCAGGTGGTTCCAACGCTCTATGGTCGTCAAGCAATTCGGTTGGGGTATCGTCTGGGACGCGACCCCGAATGGGTATGTGATAAGGCTTTGCAAGTTCTGGCCAATTTTCGGCTAAGTCGACTTCACCTTATAACAACAATCGTCAGATTGTTTGGGTGTTATATGGTCAAGCCTCACGGGCAATTAGTATTGGTTAGCTCAACGCCTCACAGCGCTTACACACCCAACCTATCAACGTCGTAGTCTTCGACGGCCCTTCAGGGAGCTCAAGGCTCCAGTGAGATCTCATCTTGAGGCGAGTTTCCCGCTTAGATGCTTTCAGCGGTTATCTCTTCCGAACGTAGCTACCCGGCAATGCCACTGGCGTGACAACCGGAACACCAGAGGTTCGTCCACTCCGGTCCTCTCGTACTAGGAGCAGCCCCTCTCAAATCTCAAACGTCCACGGCAGATAGGGACCGAACTGTCTCACGACGTTCTAAACCCAGCTCGCGTACCACTTTAAATGGCGAACAGCCATACCCTTGGGACCGGCTTCAGCCCCAGGATGTGATGAGCCGACATCGAGGTGCCAAACACCGCCGTCGATATGAACTCTTGGGCGGTATCAGCCTGTTATCCCCGGAGTACCTTTTATCCGTTGAGCGATGGCCCTTCCATACAGAACCACCGGATCACTAAGACCTACTTTCGTACCTGCTCGACGTGTCTGTCTCGCAGTCAAGCGCGCTTTTGCCTTTATACTCTACGACCGATTTCCGACCGGTCTGAGCGCACCTTCGTACTCCTCCGTTACTCTTTAGGAGGAGACCGCCCCAGTCAAACTGCCCACCATACACTGTCCTCGATCCGGATGACGGACCAGAGTTAGAACCTCAAGCATGCCAGGGTGGTATTTCAAGGATGGCTCCACGCAGACTGGCGTCCACGCTTCAAAGCCTCCCACCTATCCTACACAAGCAGGCTCAAAGTCCAGTGCAAAGCTACAGTAAAGGTTCACGGGGTCTTTCCGTCTAGCCGCGGATACACTGCATCTTCACAGCGATTTCAATTTCACTGAGTCTCGGGTGGAGACAGCGCCGCCATCGTTACGCCATTCGTGCAGGTCGGAACTTACCCGACAAGGAATTTCGCTACCTTAGGACCGTTATAGTTACGGCCGCCGTTTACCGGGGCTTCGATCAAGAGCTTCGCTTGCGCTAACCCCATCAATTAACCTTCCGGCACCGGGCAGGCGTCACACCCTATACGTCCACTTTCGTGTTTGCAGAGTGCTGTGTTTTTAATAAACAGTCGCAGCGGCCTGGTATCTTCGACCGGCATGGGCTTACGGAGCAAGTCCTTCACCCTCACCGGCGCACCTTCTCCCGAAGTTACGGTGCCATTTTGCCTAGTTCCTTCACCCGAGTTCTCTCAAGCGCCTTGGTATTCTCTACCCAACCACCTGTGTCGGTTTGGGGTACGGTTCCTAGTTACCTGAAGCTTAGAAGCTTTTCCTGGAAGCATGGCATCAACCACTTCATCGTCTAAAAGACGACTCGTCATCAGCTCTCAGCATTAAGCGCCCGGATTTACCTAAGCACTCTGCCTACCACCTTAAACTTGGACAACCAACGCCAAGCTGGCCTAGCCTTCTCCGTCCCTCCATCGCAGTAACTAGAAGTACAGGAATATTAACCTGTTTCCCATCGACTACGCTCTTCAGCCTCGCCTTAGGGACCGACTAACCCTGCGTCGATTAACGTTGCGCAGGAACCCTTGGTCTTTCGGCGTGCGAGTTTTTCACTCGCATTGTCGTTACTCATGTCAGCATTCGCACTTCTGATACCTCCAGCAAGCTTCTCAACTCACCTTCACAGGCTTACAGAACGCTCCTCTACCGCATCACTTACGTGATACCCGTAGCTTCGGTGTATGGTTTGAGCCCCGTTACATCTTCCGCGCAGGCCGACTCGACTAGTGAGCTATTACGCTTTCTTTAAAGGGTGGCTGCTTCTAAGCCAACCTCCTAGCTGTCTAAGCCTTCCCACATCGTTTCCCACTTAACCATAACTTTGGGACCTTAGCTGACGGTCTGGGTTGTTTCCCTTTTCACGACGGACGTTAGCACCCGCCGTGTGTCTCCCATGCTCGGCACTTGTAGGTATTCGGAGTTTGCATCGGTTTGGTAAGTCGGGATGACCCCCTAGCCGAAACAGTGCTCTACCCCCTACAGTGATACATGAGGCGCTACCTAAATAGCTTTCGAGGAGAACCAGCTATCTCCGAGCTTGATTAGCCTTTCACTCCGATCCACAGGTCATCCGCTAACTTTTCAACGGTAGTCGGTTCGGTCCTCCAGTCAGTGTTACCTAACCTTCAACCTGCCCATGGATAGATCGCCCGGTTTCGGGTCTATTCCCAGCGACTAGACGCCCTATTAAGACTCGCTTTCGCTACGCCTCCCCTATTCGGTTAAGCTCGCCACTGAAAATAAGTCGCTGACCCATTATACAAAAGGTACGCAGTCACCCAACAAAGTGGGCTCCCACTGCTTGTACGCATACGGTTTCAGGTTCTATTTCACTCCCCTCTCCGGGGTTCTTTTCGCCTTTCCCTCACGGTACTGGTTCACTATCGGTCAGTCAGTAGTATTTAGCCTTGGAGGATGGTCCCCCCATATTCAGACAAAGTTTCTCGTGCTCCGTCCTACTCGATTTCACTTCTAAGATCCTTTCGCGTACAGGGCTATCACCCACTATGGCCGCACTTTCCAGAGCGTTCCGCTAAAATCAAAGAAGCTTAAGGGCTAGTCCCCGTTCGCTCGCCACTACTAAGGGAATCTCGGTTGATTTCTTTTCCTCAGGGTACTTAGATGTTTCAGTTCCCCTGGTTCGCCTCTTGCACCTATGGATTCAGTACAAGATACCTAGGTTATCCTAGGTGGGTTCCCCCATTCAGAGATCTCCGGATCAAAGTCTGTTTGCCGACTCCCCGAAGCTTATCGCAGGCTACCACGTCTTTCATCGCCTCTGACTGCCAAGGCATCCACCGTATGCGCTTCTTCACTTGACCATATAACCCCAAGCAATCTGGTTATTGTCTCTAACGTGAAGACGACATTCGCCGAAAATTCGCGCTTGAACTCGCAAATTTTACCTTGACTTGATTAATCACCAGTGAAAGAGATTAATCAGTCTACTTCTATCACATACCCAAATTTTTAAAGAACAGTTCTGGCGCAAAGACCAGAAATCAATGCCATTCTCAAGGCACTCATTTCTGAGCTTTCAGCGATTGCAGAGTGGATGGTGGAGCCAAGGAGGATCGAACTCCTGACCTCCTGCGTGCAAAGCAGGCGCTCTCCCAGCTGAGCTATGGCCCCTCGAAGACCTGCCACGCCCATGACAATTGGTGGGTCTGGGCAGATTCGAACTGCCGACCTCACCCTTATCAGGGGTGCGCTCTAACCAACTGAGCTACAGACCCAATCGTCTTACTCTCGGGTCTAACAACCCAATCGCTTTTCGCAAGTGAATCAAGCAATTCGTGTGGGAGCTTATGAAGAAGCTGATGTCTTCGATTAAGGAGGTGATCCAGCCGCAGGTTCCCCTACGGCTACCTTGTTACGACTTCACCCCAGTCATGAATCACTCCGTGGTAACCGTCCCCCTTGCGGTTAGACTAGCTACTTCTGGAGCAACCCACTCCCATGGTGTGACGGGCGGTGTGTACAAGGCCCGGGAACGTATTCACCGTGACATTCTGATTCACGATTACTAGCGATTCCGACTTCACGCAGTCGAGTTGCAGACTGCGATCCGGACTACGATCGGTTTTATGGGATTAGCTCCACCTCGCGGCTTGGCAACCCTTTGTACCGACCATTGTAGCACGTGTGTAGCCCTGGCCGTAAGGGCCATGATGACTTGACGTCATCCCCACCTTCCTCCGGTTTGTCACCGGCAGTCTCCTTAGAGTGCCCACCATAACGTGCTGGTAACTAAGGACAAGGGTTGCGCTCGTTACGGGACTTAACCCAACATCTCACGACACGAGCTGACGACAGCCATGCAGCACCTGTGTCTGAGTTCCCGAAGGCACCAATCCATCTCTGGAAAGTTCTCAGCATGTCAAGGCCAGGTAAGGTTCTTCGCGTTGCTTCGAATTAAACCACATGCTCCACCGCTTGTGCGGGCCCCCGTCAATTCATTTGAGTTTTAACCTTGCGGCCGTACTCCCCAGGCGGTCGACTTATCGCGTTAGCTTCGCCACTAAGATCTCAAGGATCCCAACGGCTAGTCGACATCGTTTACGGCGTGGACTACCAGGGTATCTAATCCTGTTTGCTCCCCACGCTTTCGCACCTCAGTGTCAGTATCAGTCCAGGTGGTCGCCTTCGCCACTGGTGTTCCTTCCTATATCTACGCATTTCACCGCTACACAGGAAATTCCACCACCCTCTACCGTACTCTAGCTCAGTAGTTTTGGATGCAGTTCCCAGGTTGAGCCCGGGGCTTTCACATCCAACTTGCTGAACCACCTACGCGCGCTTTACGCCCAGTAATTCCGATTAACGCTTGCACCCTTCGTATTACCGCGGCTGCTGGCACGAAGTTAGCCGGTGCTTATTCTGTCGGTAACGTCAAAACAGCAAGGTATTAACTTACTGCCCTTCCTCCCAACTTAAAGTGCTTTACAATCCGAAGACCTTCTTCACACACGCGGCATGGCTGGATCAGGCTTTCGCCCATTGTCCAATATTCCCCACTGCTGCCTCCCGTAGGAGTCTGGACCGTGTCTCAGTTCCAGTGTGACTGATCATCCTCTCAGACCAGTTACGGATCGTCGCCTTGGTGAGCCGTTACCTCACCAACTAGCTAATCCGACCTAGGCTCATCTGATAGCGCAAGGCCCGAAGGTCCCCTGCTTTCTCCCGTAGGACGTATGCGGTATTAGCGTTCCTTTCGAAACGTTGTCCCCCACTACCAGGCAGATTCCTAGGCATTACTCACCCGTCCGCCGCTGAATCATGGAGCAAGCTCCACTCATCCGCTCGACTTGCATGTGTTAGGCCTGCCGCCAGCGTTCAATCTGAGCCATGATCAAACTCTTCAGTTCAATACTGCTTGGGTTTTGAGAAAACCCTAAACTTGGCTCAGCAATCGCAAATAAACTCTCGAATTCACGAGTGTTACTTGTGTTGCTGATAATCAGTCGACTACCAGTCTTACATCACAAGCACCCACACGAATTGCTTGATTCAAGTTGTTAAAGAGCAATTTCGATCAAG
>NZ_BAAJNO010000031.1:0-5992 GCF_054558415.1 Pseudomonas sp. No.21 | reverse complement strand
CTTCGAACAGCAGATGCATCACCCGGCCGTGATCGAGGCGGAAAAGCAACGCAACGAGCACTTCCTTGCCCTGCAAAGGTTGTTGCCCATGACCTTGCCGATGACCACTGAAATGGACGGCGGAAAGGAGGCGCTGCAGCGCTTCTGCTGCGACCAACCAGCGGGGTTGCCCATCGAAATCATGCGAGCACGCCCCTACGGCCAGGCGGAGCCTCCGGAAGTAATCGCGCTCGAGGAGGTACTGACGCCATGAATCCATTTTCCCATGCGGTCTATACCGTTGCCGGACTCTGCCTACTCGTGAGTCAGGCTGGTTGTGCCCAAGTAATTAATCGTGGCCTTTCACCACCCCGCGGAGGGGAAGCTGTCAGCATCAGTCTTAAAGTTCCTAAAGATCTAGCTGCTGACTCGATGAAAGTTATGTATCGCTCTGTGAAGTGCCCGATCACTCGTTCTGATGGGAATGGTGGTCGATATGAAATCGATGGTGCCAAAGAGATCGAAGTCGAACCGCAGCGCCAAGGAATAACCGATGTTTATGAAGCAAAATTGCCCAGAAATGGTGGTGGTACTTGTCAGTGGAAATTGAGCAACGTGACATTCGGAGTGCGTTTTTGGAATACAGAGCCATTTGGTAAAAATATTGAGCCCATTAGTGGTGGCGGGATAATTGTTGTTTTTGATGAAAATCTGCCACAGAGAATTTCAATGTATGGTGCGGCGGAGGTTTCGGGAAATCTAATGGTGAGAAACCACTATTACCCTTGGGTGAGCGAATCTTTCTTAGGGGGCTATAGAAAGCTGGTTAGGCCATTTACTCAGGGTGATTTATTCTTGACGTATACGGCCTTGCGCGCGGAAAAAGTGTTTTTTGAGCCGATCGTACATAATGAGTTAATTGTTTATTCAGTTGGGCCAAAAATAAAAAAGACAGGAAATTATACAAAATTCATCTATCCCGATGGCAGTTCGGTTGCTGATGGAAGCAGTAGGCCAAATTTCAAAATATTAGAGGGGATCCGGCTGGGGCGAATACGGTGAGAATTTCATGTTTTTATATCCGTTTAATAGTGCTTGGATTGCTTGTTTTGTTTAGCTCGGGAGGCTGCTCACATATGGTCAGTCGAGAACTATTACCGCCTCCCGAAGGCGAAACGGTCAGCGTCAGTGTGAAAGTCCCCAAGGACCTGGCAGCCAACACGATGCGAGTGATGTACCGCTCGGAGAAGTGTCCGATCACCCGTTCCGATGGCAGTGGCGGGCGTTATGAAATTGATGGTGCTAAGGCAATCGAAGTCGAACCTCAACGTCAGGGAGTGACCGATATATATGAAGCAAAGTTGGCAAAGGATGGTGGCGGTTTCTGCGAGTGGAAGCTGAGTAACGTAACTTTTGGGGTTCGTTATCAGAGCGTTACTAAGTTCGGTCAGGATGCTCAGGTCGGCGGTGGGGGTGGGATGTTAGTTATATTTGACGATAATAGACCGCAGCAAGTATCGCTTTTGCGGCGACCTGAGAAGATTTTCGGTGATTTGGTGGTTGAAAATGGATACTACGTATGGGTCCATGAGCACCATTTAATAGAGGAAGAGACATGGGTTTGGCTGTACGATGGAGTAGGGTTGTATCGTACCTATAAGGCAAAAAATGCAAAATCTGTGATCTTTAAGCCGTTTTTACATAAAGTGGGGGTTGTTCGTTCTTTTGGTCCAAAAGAGAAGAAAGAAGGAAATCACATACGTTTTCTCTATCCGGATGGATCTGTAAGTTCTGACTATCGTTCTGAGCCAGATATTAGAAAGCTTAATGAACTAAGGCGGCGATAGAGCGATGAGCCAGTTTTCACGAGTGGACTTGGTCGTTGCTGCGTTATGTCTGCTGGTGAGCCAAACAGGTTGTGCGCAAGTAATGAATCGAGAGCTCTCACCTCCCGCGGAAGGTGAAAAAATAAGCATTACTTTCAAAGTATCCAAGAATTTAGTGGTTGATACGATGCGTGTAATGTATCGATCGGAGAAGTGTGGTGCTTCTCGTTTAGATGTAAATGAAGAGCCTTTTAGAGTGGAGGGATATAGAGCTATAGAGGTAACTCCGAAGCAATCTGGGAATAGTGGTTTTTATGTCGCAAATTTGGATAAGGACGGGGGGGGAGCATGTCGCTGGAAGATAAGCAATGTGACTTTTGGGGTGCGATACCAAACCTCAGAACGGCTTGGAGTGGATGCTGAATCTGTCAGTGGGGGTGGGGTGATAGTGGTTTTCGATGAAAATGCGCCTCAGGAAGTTTCCATGTATGGAGTGAAAGATGTGGGTAAGGATTTAATTATCAAAAAAAACTACTATCCCTGGATAAGTGAGTCATTCTTAGTTAGGCGCGAAAAAATGATTAGACCGTTCACGGATGGTGATCTGTTTGTGGCTTATCGTGCTCGATATGCAAGCAAAATTTTTTTTGAAGCAGTTTCGCATGACAAATTTTTTGTTAAGTCAGTTGGGCCTAAGGTTAAAGAAGATGGAAACTACACAAAATTTATTTACACCGATGGCTCCGTCGTAGCAAGTGGTAGCAGTAGGCCGGATTTCAAAAAACTAGAAGCAATAAGGTTGGGGCAGTAGGTAGGGGGCGTGTGTTCCGGAATCACCCGATGACAGCGGGGTTGCTACTCATGTCTGGCCCAGTTGGATGCACGCAACTAATAAATCAAGACCTTTCACAAAACCGGAGGTGAAGCCGTTAGCTTCAGTATGAAACCTCCCCAAGACTTGGCTGCGAGGAAAATGCGGTACCACTCCGAGAAATGTCCGGTCTCCCGCTCCAATGGCAGTGGCGGGCGTTATGAGATTGATGGCACCAAGGCTATTGAAGTCGAGCCACAAGATATATATGAAACAAAGTTGGCCATAGATGGTACGAGGGCAGGGATGTCCCAAAAAAAAGGGAATTACGTTCGTTTTTCCTATCCGGATGGCTCTGTAAGATCTGATTCTCGTACTGAGTCAGACATTAGAAAACTTAATAAACTAAGGCGGCGATAGAGCGATGAGCCAATTTTCACGAGTGGACTTGGTCGTTGCTGCGTTATACCTGCTGGTGAGTCAGACAGGTTGCGCACAATTAATGAACCAGGATCTTTCACCGCCCTCCGTAGGCGAAACGGTCAGCGTCAGTGTGAAAGTTCCCAAGGATCTGGTAGCCAACACGATGCGAGTGATGTATCGCTCGGAGAAGTGTCCGATCACCCGTTCCGATGGCAGTGGTGGTCGATATAAAATCGATGGCGCCAAGGCAATCGAAGTCGAACCTCAACGGCAGGGTATGACCGATATATATGAAGCAAAGTTGGCCAAGGATGGGGGCGGTTTCTGCGAGTGGAAACTGAGCAATGTGACGTTTGGCATTCATTTCGGCAATACCGAGCAGTTTGGTGAGAAGGTTGATTTCTCTGGTGGTGGGGAAGTTGTTGTGATTTTTGATAACAATCTGCCTCAGCAGCAGAGTATGTACGGTGCGCGAGATGTTGATGGGGATGTGCTAATTAGTGAGGACTATTTTCCTTGGCTTAGTAAGATTTTTCTAAATGGAGAAAGGTCAGTGATTGAGCTGTATGGAAGTCAGAGTTTTTTGACGTTTAAATCACTGTCGGCGAGAAAGGTTGTATTTCAACCCAGATATCATGCTGATTTGCTTGTGAGGACTATCGGCGTTAAAGCAGCTGGAGGGGCTCCGGAGGTAGTTTACCCGGATGGAAGTAGACAGTTGGCAAGATCTAGGCCGAATATAAATAGACTCAAAGAAATTGCAGCCGACCGTTAGCCGTTTAAGAATTATTTCTTTCTAGGAAAGTATCAGTGAAATCTATAATTTTTTGATGAGCTTACAGGTGCGGTAGATGGGTAATGTATACGTGAGGGGCTGGGTGCTTACAAACCCCAGTTCATATATATGAAGATTGCATATGGCCGGTAGTTTCGCAGCCTTGCTTTGGTTGTCAGAAGGACTCATGAGCCTGGGGCCTATGGAGTGGTGGTTGCATTCAATGCGGGCTGTATCTCTTCTTTATTGAGTTCATTGCGTGCTGGTTAGGCGGGCTGGGTCTGCACAAGCATGGGCCGGATAGTTAGCGCTCGATCGGTGTTGATGCGTCGTCGGAAACTGAGTGTGATTTTCTAGCGGGCTCGTCGTTTCAATTGTTTATGTGATCAAGGAAGAATTTATGTCCCGAGGATTCGTTTTGCTAGGTGATAAGACCACCCATGGTGGGCAAGTCATTTCCGCCTCTTCCACCTACCGAGTCCATGGCAAGTTGGCGGCACTGGTCGGTGATCTGGTCAGTTGTCCCATTCCTGGCCACGGTGTGAACCCCATTGTCGAGGGGTGCGCGGACTGGTCCGAGAATGGTCGCGCGCTGGTGGTGGATGGATGTCGAAGTGCTTGCGGTTGCCAGGTGATCTCCAGCGCACCAGATTGTGCGGTGATGTGAGCCATGGCTTGGAATCGTCGCGCCCCTGAGGCCATCGTTGCTCCTGAGCCGCTCTCGACTGCTCGTTGGCTTGGTGCGGGGCTGTTGATGGCGGTTGTCGGTATCGTTTTTTTTATGCTGGCGGCCGCTGGTGAGATCCCGGTACTGGGCACCTTCAATACCTGGATGCTATCGGCTTTGCCTTTGCTGCTCTGGTTATTGGCGTTCAGCGCGCGTGCTTATCGCTACGGTAGGGCGCTCGGTCGATTCCAGTTCCTGACGGATGAGGCGGCAGAGGCAGGGAGTGCCTGGAACCAATGGGCTCAGCGCAATATGGCGGTGCTGGCCAGTTGTGTCGTGTTGCCGGACCAGATCTCGGCCGCCGCGCTTGCCCAGGGTGCGGACAGTCTCCCCCCGCGCATAGGGACGGCCAGGCGAATCGTTTCTCTGCCCGCAGAGGTTGGGCGACTCCAGGTTGGGCTGGATCTGTTGCTGAAAGGGGTGCAGCCAATGTTGGCGGGACTTACCGCCGAGCACCCCGTGCAGGTCACACTTCTCAGCGACCTGGCTCCTGAGGAGTCCGAGCAGCTTCGCAGTGCATGGGATGGTTGCTGCGAGCGCCTGGTGCCGGAGCTGGCCACGGTCGTTCCTCGCTTTGCTCACGCACTGTCCCCTGATTGGATAGAGGCGTCCCTCAAAAAGCCGGGCACCCATATCGACCTGATCCTCGTTCTTCAGGTTAACGGCGAAGAGAAATACTCCGACGGCCTTGCTGCGTTGCTGTTGTGTCCGGATGTCTTGGCCGACCTTGAGCATTTGACGGTAGAAGCCCGACTGCTGCGCCCCATGCCTTTGGCGCTGCAGCAGCTTGATCAGGAGTTGCCGTTGTTCCTCCAAACCCAGTCACAGGCGCGATCGGCCACGGCGATCCTGGCTGACAGCATGCATTGGAAAGCGTCGCTCGCCACCCTCCTTTCTCTCAATCGAGTGCATGGCGGCGAGTTGCGAGCCGAGTGCCAGTGGATCCAGGAGTCGCTGAGTGGACTGCCAGGGCCCATGAGCCACTGGTTGGCCGCTGCACTGGGAGCTGATATGGCCCGGCATCGACAGCGGCCATTGCTACTGATCACACGCGAAGGGTCGCAGCACTGGATCAGCACCCTAACCACAGGAGGCAGCGCATGAAGGGGTATGGCAACGCTTGGAGCCGAATTGGCGTCGCAATGCTGATCGTTGTAGCGGCGACGCTTGTTGGTGTGTTGATCTGGCGATTCGGCGGCAAGATTGGCCTGGTGGGGGATCTGCACAAGCTGTGCGCGTTCCTGTCGATCATGTTCATCGGGATCATCGGTGGCACGCTTCCCAGGGTGCTGGCCTATCTCGAAGGGCGGCAACATCGGGATCAGAGCCTGGCTTCAGGGGTGTTGCCGAGCCCTGATGGGAAGCTCCCGTCATCCTCTCGGGGCGTGAAGCTGCCCTCCCATATGAGTGCGCTATACGGGCCGTTCTGGCACCGCCGCGCCCGCCTGCTC
>NZ_BAAJNO010000030.1:0-6639 GCF_054558415.1 Pseudomonas sp. No.21 | reverse complement strand
AAGCAGGCGGGCGCGGCGGTGCCAGAAAAGACCGAGGTTCTGGCGCAGGTGTTGACGAGCTTCCTCCTCGTTCACACCAAGAACATCAGATGCTTGAAGTCCCGATTGGGCCTCGCTGGCATGATCCAAGCGATACAACGAATGTCCAAGATGCCAGCCTGCCACGCGATAACTCAGCTCGGCGAGAAGTACCAGCAAGGTGACAGCGGCTGTAATCCAAAGCCAGATGCTTTGCGCGGCACTACCAGCGCTGATCCCCAGGAGGTGCGGCTTCCACCAGAGCAACAAAAGCAATCCAATGCCTGCGAACACGACACCCCAAAGCAACACTTTCATCCACAGCAGTTTCATGAACATCTATCCCTGAAGATCCACAGCAATCGGTCGAATCGCAGTACACCAAAGCTCTGGTGAACCTGTGCCATCCCCACAAAGGGTCAGCTGCGGACGGCCTTGCAGCTGAACCGCCTGGGCAGCTGCCGCAATCGCTAGCCAAGGTGCCGTCCTGCCACTGCTCCCGAGGATGGTGTCGAGATTGTGTTGGCCCTTTTGGGGGGTAGCTGGAATACCCAATCGCGCCAGTGACGTCCAAACATCAGCCTGGCGTTGATGATCAATGCCCGACAGCCAGACTCCATCGAGAGAGTCAGCCCCAATCTGAGCCCAGCTCAGAGCCTGACGGATGGAGCTAACCAATCCATCGGTCGAGGGTTCACGCTCCTGTTCAGGACGATGCAAGTAGATATGAGGATGAGTGGCTCGCGACGGGGCACTACCGAGCAGCATGCCCACCACGGCCTCGGTCGACTCTTCAACCGCCTCTGGCGCTATTTGAAAAGCGATGATCATCAATAACGCCTGATCGTTGGCGCGATGATCCAACCACTGGTCAATCACTGCTAATCCGTTACCCTCTGTCGGCTGCAGTGCTCGCCGAATACCAGCCCCAGCCCACGCCTGCCTCCAGGCCTCCACGACTGTCTTGTCCGATAGGCTGGTATTGATGTCGAGATGCAAAGCCAAGGGAAGATCGGGCGGAAATGACGTCAAAACCTGAGACATATCAGCGAAGACCTGTGACAACAGCCGCTGCAGCGCATCTACAGATCGTTCCAACTCACCCATCGGCAAACGACTATGGCGCACCGAGCTCTGGCCTTGCCACGACGCCTGTGCACGTAAAGCACTGACCTTGCCTTGCAAGGCGATCAACTGCAGCGCACGCATGTCCTCCGCTTGCTCATCGCGAAGAGCAGTATGTAGGCTGACACCCAGCACCTGCTGCGAACGTCGCCCCTGACCAACCTTGCTCAGTCGATCTTCCTCGCGAGCGGCATTCCATCCATCGGCAGCCCCTTTCTGCAAGGTGAACACCAGAATCCGAAGTGCCCCCAGCCCACACCAAACTAGAAGAGGTAAACCGAGGGAAGCCCACCAAAAGCGTCCAGGCTCTTCTGCCATTGAGCTTTCAGCCAGCCAAAGAACCAGCCCCCCCCCCAGCGCAACACAAATAAGCAGCAGCCCGAGCCACACCCGGAGGCGCGGTAGCGCAGGTTGCGGAACTGGAGCGGGCATCTCATCCAATCTGACTACCATGATCAGATAGCCTTTACATCTGGTAGAGACGACAAGAGCGAGCAACCGCAAGCGCACCGATGCCCATGGAAGGCAACCGGAAAACCCGAATCGCAGAAATTCGGATTGCCCTCCACAATCACATTTGGGCCATGTCCTGGAATCGGGCAGCTCACCGGATCGCCGACTCTGGCGACGCCGATACCATTGCAGATCAGCTCAGCAGAGCCCGCCAGAACGGCTCCACCGCCGGTGTTTTTATCGCCTAAGCGAATGACCCCACTCATTTTTACCTACTTAGTTTAATTCGCGGCCGGTGAGTAACTTCACGATATAGCGCTAACAAGACAACCGCCAAACACCCCTTAAGACCTTCTAAGCAACAGGGAAGTGCAACCCAACCAAAATACTCACACAACCAATTGACGCATTGCCCAATCCACAAACTCTCCGCTCAAAAACTCCCCACCACCTATTTTTCAACATAGCTTCCCATCTAACCTCATAAGCGAACCAACTTGCTCTTCCTTGGCGCCACTTAAAAGCCTTCTCATCCATCCAGACCCAAATACGACTCCAATTTCATACTTATCTTCAACCAACCTTCACTCTTGGCGTAAAGTGCAATTAGCCTCATTCCGACTGAAGGACAAGGAGTAGTCACCCATTGCATCGTTTGCCCTACCTCCACATCGTGAATAGCCTGAGAAATAAAAACCTCTCCAAGACTCACTACCCAGCCTTTCTGGATACGCGCCTCAATATTTCCACCTACCAAAACGACAAACTAAACACCCTCCACCACTTCCCTCGCGTAGAGAAAAAATCTATCTGTATCAGCGACCTTAAATGAAAATTGCAGGGCTTCATCACCCAAACACATTGAGGATGCGTTTATCTTCTCACCCCCCAAACCATAAAAATAAAGCCACAATCAGTGCATGTGACACCCTATCCATATAAAACCCCAGCGTCATTGGCAGCATCAATCAAAAACCTCTGTCTCAATCCCCTCATAAGCTTGATCGCTTATATAAGCGTGCCCAGGCTCATCACAGCGTTCATTAAACACCTCATCCACGCCTTTTCTAACAACCAACCTGTACCCAGCAATACCGCCCCCCTCAAATGAGTAAATGTATTTACCCACCTTAAACTGCAGCAACTCCACCGCAGAATAAGAATTTCTCCCAAACATATTCGCAACCGAATAAATCTTGAATATACCCCTCGGGGGAACTCTCTCTGATGGGTATGTGATTTCTATATCCCGCATAGACTTGCCGTATCGATATTGCACATACCCCGCATCTGGACCACCATTCCCTTTTGCACATATAGAGGCAACA
Source organism: Pseudomonas sp. No.21 (assembly GCF_054558415.1). NCBI lineage: Bacteria > Pseudomonadati > Pseudomonadota > Gammaproteobacteria > Pseudomonadales > Pseudomonadaceae > Pseudomonas > Pseudomonas sp. No.21. The sequence goes on along the minus strand of NZ_BAAJNO010000030.1, from coordinate 3,715 downwards.
TTACCCACAAAACCCATATCACCTCGCGCCTTTATGGAGCAACTTATATAAACCATTTCGTCATCACCGCACAAAGAAAGACTTGCGTGATTCTCCGCCCCACCATACCCTGCAAGACAGCAGAGCAGCAGACAAACTGCCAACTCTCTCTTAAAAATTTTCATTTCAGAATCTCTTCAACCCACAACTGATTGAAATTCTGCTTCCTACGCGACCTACTGTCTGTATCTCTATTGACAACATCCGTAATCAAGTCAACTACAAATGGCGCCGCACCTTTATCTGCTCTTTCATATAATTTCTTGTCCAGCCAAAAATATGCTGCTGAACGAGCAGCATATTTCGCGCTCATCAAAAAATCTGGAGACTCAATGAAGTCCAGGTCGTCGCTTGGCCATAGCGCACTATTTTTTTGGTGCCACTCGGTGAATCGCTGATAATTGTATCGACCCGTTAAATGTTTAAGGCCACGCCCTCTGTATTTCCAGCCATCCCCACTTGAAAAACCTCTATTACCTAGGTCCTCCCGCCCTCCATAAGCGCCATTCGCAATTGCTTTGAAATCATCTATTCCCATAGCCACTCCGTTGGCTTTAATTTTTCCCTGCAAAACAACAAAACCATGCACATTAGCCTCATCAGGATTAGACCTGAAGTAGCTAAACTTGCTTATTAAAGCGCTCACTCTATAAGTTAGGTCTTCTTCCATGATTAAGGATAACCCTGTCTCTTGCAGAATCTGCGCAAAAAAATGAGCACGCCTAAGATGAGTGTCTAATTTATAGAAAACAAGTTGAGAATTGAGCTCTTCGGCAATATTCTGCAGGTCTTCATATCGCTCTACGCCAAGTGTAGGATAGAGCTTGCGCATAACTTCCAAAGTGAATGAAAAATCTAAACCACCAAAGCTTCCAATCATTCCTATTGGGTGCAGATACCAAACCTGTCCATCAGCCGGCAGAGCCAGACTCGGTGCGACCTCTTGCCACCAACTCAATTTCTCAATTCGCTCTTTCTCAGCCAACCATTTTTTATGCGGAGCCGAACTTCGGTGACCATATAAATCATCTAGAACATCCCACTTCCCCGATGTCCAGCGCCAGTCGCTTTCGCTATATATCGCCAGACGGGAAACAGATTGTGCTTTTAGCGGCAGGCGCAGGGCCCGCTGCAATTGCTCGGCACTCATAACGTCACTATGGTCAGCACCTCGGGCGATCAAATCGAACAAGCGGCTTCGAATAGGACCCCGGTCTGATAGATCGGCCAATCGTGCGGCTCGCGCACGATCTTTCTCACTGGGCAAAATACCTTGCACTTTCAATGAATAGGCTTGGCAGCTTTCCAGACTGTCGCCATTGAGAATGGCCGCATAGCCACTCCAATCCCATGGGCTGTGCCATTGGGCATCATTGTCAGCAACCCGAACCCACCCGTTGAGCAACACACCGTCGACGTCATGAAAAAGGTCATCAAGGCGATACCAAGTGCAACCGCCCTCACCATTTCTTGCGGGAATACGAATAGTCTTTTCGGCGCCCAAGACATCGAGTCTATGTTTCGGCAAGTGCAGATCAGCGCCGCTGATCGGCGTATCTACTCCAGCGATCGGAGGGCCAGCAACGCTGAAGTGCTCCTGATGCGGCACTACTGATGTGCCTTGGGGTAGCGTCAGCCAAGTCCTTGAGTTGGCTGGCAGCTGCTTCGCCCAAGCACGGCTGACGTCGATAAAGGTTTCAACATCTTCATGACTGAAAACCTCCAAGTGCAGTTGCTTCTGAGGCTCTTTATCTTCTAGATCCTGATAATCACCGAGATGGCCAATGAGCTCGCCCGCCCGAATAGAAATCGGCTTGTCCAGAACCAGTATCTGGTCTAGAGCCTCAGGCTCAAGTTCGCGTATCAGTGATGCGTAGTGAAGATACTGGTTTACCCGCTCAAGCTTGCGGAACTGCCCCTCTCCACTGATAGTTACTTCGGTACCTTGCGGCAACTTGAAGAGCACTTCAGAGTTGGCGTTCGGTTCAGACCTGACGTTGAGCGTGCTGTTGTCCTGACTCAGATGCACTTGGTAGCTGCCAGCTGCATTCAGCCGTAGGTTGCTGAAGGCAACATAGCCGCGCAGGCCCCCCTCGGGGTTCTGCAACGCCGCAGGACCTGGGCTATCGATCCACTCACGGAACTCACCCTGACCACTGATGGTCACGGCAATACCCTGCGGCAGCAGGCCGATCACCCGGCCTTGAGTCGCTTGGTTCCTGATTCGTAACCCCATCTCACCGGGGCTACCCACATGGGTATCGCCGACATTGGGCTTGACCTGGTAACGAGCAGCCAAGGACCAGAAGCCAGGTCGTGGTGACTCCGGCGATTCACCATAGGCTTTCCAGTCCTGCAAGTGCATGTAAAGACTGAAAAAAGTCAGGCTGGGTGGGGTGTCATCGGCACCGAAGATTTCCGGTGCCTGCAGCCGATGCCGTACCAAGACAAAGTTTCGCGAGAAGACTCGCTCCACCGGTTCTCCATCAAGTTGGTACGAGGTGGAGGGGGATCGGGTATCTATGCGATAGGCCACTACCTCGCCATCAGCCAGGCAACGCACATATGTCTGGTCCAGCGTCCCGGCTGTGCCGCAATCGAAATGCACACCCAGGTGCCAGTATCCATTCCGCCCCAATGGGTAATAGCCGCGTTCAGCATTGGCTTGCTGTACCAGTTGCTGTAGCTCGTCGGCGCGAGAACCAAAGGGGTGGCTCCATTTCTGAATGGGAGCCAGATGAGCACTGCCTGGGTCAGTTACCCAATAGTTGGTCAGTGGTCGGCATGGTGCCGGCGACTCCGGCTCGCGAGCACTTGGCCGGAGCTGCTCTCCCAGCCAAGTGTTGGTCTTATCCATGATTTGCTGAACCAAGCTCCTGGTATCCATAGATGCTCCTTGCTCCTGAGAGGGCGTTAACCGGAAAACGCAGTGTCATCCTGCCGCGCGGCTTCGGACTCCAGCAGTGGCGGTACGGCCGGCATAGCTGGAAGCTGCGAGGCGCTCCCTTGTCGGTTCACTCGTGCCTTGATAGTGAATTCGCCGCTACCCAACTCGACTTCGCCCGGTGCCAGAGTGATGTAGCTGCCCCCACCGTTGAGGACGATCCTCTTCTTGGCGGTGATGTGGATTTCATCCTCGGTGCTGGTGATCTCCAGCCCCTGGCGGGCCAGCAGTTCCAGGCGGTCGTTCTGCGCCTGGATCTGCACCGCGCCCTGGTTAGCGATGAGCTTCAGGCCGAGCTTGCGCACGAACAGGCTGACGCCCTCCCCCACGCCGATGAACAGCCGCCGCATCACGCTCAAGGCGGCGTCCCTGCCCGCGTTGGCGATGAGGTTCCGTTCTGCGGCCAGTTGCAGGTGGCTACCGCTGCTGAGCGCGATGCCCCTGGGCGCACTGAGCAGCAGGACGGCGGACTTGAGCTGCTCCAGGTCCTGCCTGAGCAGGTCGAACTGCGCCTGCACATCGGCCGGCTCGGCGTTGGCGACCTGGGCGTCCTCGGAAAGCGTCTGCATCTCCTCACCGGCGCGTTGCAGGCGGGCGAGCGTGTCCTGCATGGCCAGCACATGCCCCTGGGCGCGCGGCTGTTCATCGGCACTGATGAACATGCCCTTGCCGGAACGCAGCGCGCCCCGGCCGTCGGTGCGCAGCTCGAAGCCTTCGCCGCGTTTCTGCCGC
>NZ_BAAJNO010000029.1:0-17004 GCF_054558415.1 Pseudomonas sp. No.21 | reverse complement strand
TGTAGAGCGAAGCGAAACCCATGCGGTGGCGGTGGCGCGAGCCCTTGGGCGCCCGGAAATGGCCGTGCTTGAGCCCTTGCATTAAAACCACAACAGCTAACGCAGACAGAGCCAATGAATTCGCTCCCGGCGCCCACATCAAACGATCAGCACGACCCGCGGATGTAGTCCTCCAGGTGGTGGATCAGGCTTTCCTGCTCGGCGGTGATGTCGCGTACCAGGTCGCGGATGGACAGCAGCCCGATCACCTTGCCGTCGTCCAGCACGGGCAGGTGGCGCAGGTTCTTCTCGGTCATCAGCTGCATGCAGAACTGGTTGCTGTCCTTCGGGCCGACCACGAAGAGGTTGGAGGTCATGATCTCCTGCACCTCGGTGCCGTAGGAGGAGCGGTCCTTGGCGGCCACGCGACGCACGTAGTCGCGCTCGGTGACGATGCCCACCAACTCGTCACGCTCCATCACCAGCACCGCGCCGATGCCCTTCTCGGCCATCAGCTCGGCCGCCTCCAGCACGGTGGTGGTGGGGTCGACCCGGTAGATGGTCGTGTGCGGCTTGCCCCGCAGTATTTCGGCGACGCTCTTCATTGGCTGCTCCCGGTTTTCTCGTTGTTATGTGCACCGCGTTCCATGCACGGCGACGGTTTGAGAATAGTCAATTGTGGGCACTCGCAAGACGCGGCAGAATCGCCGCCAGTCGGGCCTTCCGGCCCTTTGGAAAAGGAAATTCCCATGCTCCCCCGCAAGACCCTCTTTGCCCTCACCGCCCTCTCGCTGCTCATGCTCGGCGGTTGCTCCAGCAAGAGCTATGTCACGCCCAGCCATGGCGTTCCCCTGGCCGGCATCGATGACGCCGATATCGAAGAGCTGTTCAGCAAGAAACCTGCCAGCCCCTTCCCGGCGCAGTTGAGCATCGTCCGTGTCACGAGCACCTATCGGGACGGGTTCGAGGTGGTGCAAACCCGCGACATCGAGTCCGACGCCGATCTGGCGCGCATCGCCGAACAGCCGCTGATCAGCCAGACCGTGCCCCTGAGCCGCCTGCTGGTTCCCAGCGACATGAAGAGCCTGAAGGACCTGCGCCTGCCCGCCGCGCGCATGCGCTCGGACCTGCTGCTGGTCTACACCGTGGACACCACCTTCTATGTCGACAGCACCCCGCTGGGTCCGCTGACCGCCGTTTCGCTGGGCTTCCTGCCCAACCACCAGGCGCACGTCACCGCCACCGTCGCCGGCATCCTGGTGGATGTGCGCAGCGGCTACATCTACGGCTCCACCGAGGCCACCGCCCAGGAAGAACAGCGCTCCAGCACCTGGTCCACCGAGGATGCGGTGACCGAGTCGAAGAGCCGCGCCGAGAAGGCCGCGTTCGCCCGCTTCAGCGAAGGCTTCCCGGCGTTCTGGAAGGGCGTGACCGCGAAGTACGCCAGGAGCGTACCGGCCACGGCGGAGTGATTGCTCCGCACTGAGGTGGATCACGCGGAGCCGGGCCACCCGAGCGCCTGGAGAGCCAGGCAGGCGGATGCACCAGGATGGTGCCTGCGCGAAGTCAGGCCACCGGCAGGCGCAGGCGCACTTCCACACCGCCGTCGAGGTTGCAGACCTGCAGGCTGCCGCCGTGCAGCTGCGCCACTTCCTGGACGAAGTTGAGCCCCAGGCCGGTGCTCTTGCGGCCGCTGCCGGGGCGCGGCAGGGAATAGAAACGCTCGGTGAGGCGCGGCAGGGCGTAGTCGGGGATGGCCTCGCCCTGGTTGTACAGGCGCAGGTCCAGCTCATGGCCGTCGCGGCTCGCGGTGATGCGGATCAGGCCGCCCGCCGGGGTGAAGTCCAGGGCGTTGTCCAGCAGGTTGGCCAGCGCCTGGCGCAGCAGGAAGCGTTCGCCCGATGCCTCGAGACCGATGTTCACCGCATTCTCGATGCGGAGTCCGGCGGCCTCGATGCGCGCCGCCTGGGCCTGCAGCAGGTCTTCCACCAGGGGCGCCAGCGGCACCGGCACGCGCTCCTCCAGGCCCTGGCGCTGCTCGACCTGGGCCAGGTACAGCAGGCGTTCGATCAGTTGCTGCAGGCGTGCGCTCTCGCCGCTGATATTGGCCACGAAGCGCTGGCGCTGCGCCGGGGGCATCTCGCCCTCCAGCAGCTCGGCCGCGCCACGGATGGCGGCCAGGGGGCTCTTCAGTTCGTGGGTCAGGGTGTGCACGTAGCGCTCGACGTAGGCCTTGCCTTCCAGCTCGGTGCGCATGCGTTCGACGGCCCGGGCCAGTTGCGCCAGCTCGCCGCCGCGCAGGGTGGGCAGCTCGGCGCGCTGGCCTTCGCTGACGGCCTGGGCGTAGCGGGTGAGGCGGCGCAGGGAGCCGCTGAGCCACCAGGACAGCAGCCCGCCGATCAGCAGGCCGAGCCCGATGAGCCCGGCACCGAGCCAGGCCAGGCGCATCTGCGAGCGGTAGATGTAGGGCTGCAGCGAGCGGTTGGGCTTGGCCACCGAGACCACGCCTATGATCCGGCCGTTGTCGCGGATGGGGGCCGCCACGTACATCACCGAGGAGTCCGGGTCGCTGGGGTCCTCGCGGGTGGAGCGGGCGCCGTACTGCCCGCGCAGGGTCAGCAGCACGTCGTTCCAGCCGGAATAGTCCTGGCCCACGGCCAGGCCGCTGGAGTCCAGCAGCACCTTGCCGGTGCCGTCGGTGACGTAGATGCGGTGGTTCACCTCGGTCTTGCGCACGCCCCAGATCTCGGCACCGGGCTGGCGCTTGCCATAGGCCTTGAGCAGCTCGGGCAGGTTGCTCTGGCCCAGGGTGCCGTCGCGCACCGGGTCGCGGAGGATCTCGGCCAGCAGGTTGGCGGTGTCCACCAGGGTCTCTTCGGTGGACTGGCGAACGCCGGGGCGGATCTCGTCCATCACCGTGCTGAGCACGAAGTAGCCGGCCAGGCCGACGAAGAGGAAGTACACCAGGAAGATGCGGACGCCGAGCGGCATGGCGGGGCTCCGGTCAGGCGTTGGGGTCGTAGCTGTAGCCGAGGCCGCGATGGGTCTGGATCGGCTCGGCCTCGGCGTTCACCTGGCGCAGCTTGGCGCGCAGGCTCTTGATGTGGCTGTCGATGCTGCGCTCGTAGCCGGCATCGCTGGCCACGCCCACCGAATCGAGCAGCTGCTCGCGGCTGAACACCCGCTCGGGCTGCGCCAGGAGCGTCTGCAGCAGGCGGAACTCATGGCGGGTGAGGCTCAGCAGCTGGCCCAGGTAGTGGATGCGGAAACGCTCGACGTCGACCACGAAGGGCCCCTCGGCGGCAGCCGCCGCGACCATGGCGGGCGCGGCATCGCGCGGGGCAGTGCGCTTGAGGATGGCGCGCACCCGGGCGGCCACCTCACGCGGGCTGAAGGGCTTGACCACGTAGTCGTCGGCACCGATCTCCAGGCCGACCACGCGGTCGATCTCGGCGTCACGGGCGGTGAGGAAGATCACCGGCACCTCGGAAAAGCGCCGCAGGCGCTTGCAGGCTTCGAAGCCGCTGATGTCGGGCAGGCCGACATCGAGGATGACCAGGTCGAAGGGCTCGCGCGCCAGCAGTTCCAGGGCCTCGCCGGCCAGGCTCGACCAGGTGACGCCGAAACCGTCGGCCTGCAGGGCATAGACCAGGGTGTCGGCGATGGCCGCTTCGTCTTCGACAATCAGGATGTTGGGCATGGCGTCCGTGCAGGCGGGGAAATAGCCGGCACGGTGCCGCAGGCCTCGGGCGGCGTCAATCCCGCCGAGGCCCTTGGCTCAGCCGTGGCTCAGCACTGGGGCTTGCCGGCGGTGAACTTGCGCCCCGGGTAGATGGCGGCGCGGAACTCGCGCAGGGCCTTGGCGCCGATCAGCAGCGGGTAGTTGAAGCTGCTGCGGTCGGTGAGGTTGACCTCGACGGTGCGCTTGGTGTCGCCCAGGCACATTTCCATCTCGATCACCGGGCGCTTGGTCGGGTCGGCCTTCTCGCCCTCGTCGTCCTCGTCGTCTCCGGCTTCCTCGGAGCGCGTCTTGATCTTGCTGATGCGCGCCAGGCGGTGCTCGTAGAGGGTGTCGTCGGCGTCCTTGGTGGCCAGGCGGAAGCGCACCCAGTCCTCGCCGTCGCGCTGGAAGCGCTCGATGTCCTTGGCCGACAGCGAGGCGGTCAGGGCGCCGGTGTCCATCTTGGCCTTGAGGGTCTGGCCGATCTCCGGCAGGCGGATGTATTCGTAGCGGCCGTAGAGCTCGGGGTCCTCGGCGGCGAAGGCCGGCAGGGCGACCAGGGTCAGCAGGGCTAGGAAGCGTTTCAACGGGTGGTCCTCGGGATCAGGGTGCAGGGAGTAGGACTGGATGGCCGGCCATTGGTTCGCGTCACTTCGCCTTGGCGGGCGGCAGGCGTTCGCCGCCCCAGAGGGCGTCGAGGTTGCGGAAGCCCCAGTCCTCGGGGGCTTCGCGGCCGATGATGCGATCGCGCCCCTCGAGGGCCGCCAGGTCGATGGTCTCCTGGGGGATCGGCACCTTGGAGCGCGCGGAGAAGAACACCTTGACCCGGGGCAGCAGCAGGGAGCGGGCGTTCTGGTCGATCACCACGCCGAGGCGGCCGCTCTCCAGCCGCACCAGGGAGCCGGTGGGGTAGATGCCGACGGTCTTGACGAAGGCCTGGAAGACCTGGGGATCGAAGTGCCCCTTGGTCCACTCGGCCATCTTGTGCAGGGCCTCGGCCGGCGCCCAGCCCTTCTTGTAGGGGCGGTCGGAGGTGATGGCGTCGTACACGTCGCACACCGCGCCCATGCGCGCCAGCAGGCTGATCTGTTCGCCGCCGAGGCGATGGGGGTAGCCGCTGCCGTCGAACTTCTCGTGGTGATGCAGGCAGACGTCCAGCACCAGTGCGCTGACCTGGCGGCTGTCGATGAGCATGCGCGCACCGGCCTGGGGGTGGTGGCGCACCGTGGCGAACTCCGCGTCGGTGAGGGCGCCGGGCTTGTTCAGCAACTCCAGCGGCACGGCCATCTTGCCGATGTCGTGGAGCAGGCCGGCCAGTCCCGCTTCGCGCACCTGGGCCTCGCTGAGCTGCAGTTGGCGCGCCAGGGCGATCATCAGCGCGCAGACGGCGACCGAGTGCATGTAGGTGTATTCGTCGGAGCGCTTCAGCCGCGCCAGGCTGATCAGCGCATTGGGATGGCGCAGCACCGAGTGGGTGATGGACTCCACCAGTTCGGCGGCGTGGCCGAGCTCGATGGCATGGCCGAGGCGGGCGTCGCTGAACATCGCCATCACCGCCTCACGGGAGCGGGCGCAGAGCTGCACCGCGCGGGACAGTTCCTCTTCCATCGTCGCCGGGCTGACCACCACCGGCGGCGCCTTGGCGGCCTCCAGCAGGCGCGCCTGGGCTTCCTGCTGCACCTGCTCGGCGGTGCACCCGCCGCCGGCGGAGTCCGCGTCGCTGTCCAGGCCTCTGGACGTGTCTATCCACACCTCGGTGACGGCGCTGTCGAGGATGCGGGCGAGGTCCTTTTCGGATTTCAGCAGGAAGCTGCTCTTCCAGAAGGGGTGGTCCATCCATGAACCGCATAATTCCTGGACGTACATGCCCAGGCGCAGGTCGGACACAGCGATCTTCTTGAGCACGGTAACTACTCGATGGAAATACGCGAATGCGGCTCCATCATGCCTGATGGCCAGCTGCCAGGACAGCCACCCGAACGGGACTTTCGCACCCCGTCACGTCTTGGCAAGCGAAGCCCGCTGCGTATCATGGCAACGCCACCCACAGGCCAAGGAGCCGAGGACCTATGCGGGCGCTGCTGACCGGTATCACCACCATCCTGCTCATCCTGATCAACACCCTGGTGCTGATCGGCCCCATGCTGCTGATCGCCCTGCTGAAGCTCGTGCTGCCGGGCCAGGCGCTCAAGGACGCCTGCTCCCGCGCGGTGATGTGGATCGCCGAGACCTGGGCCGAGAACGACAAGCGCATCTTCGCCCTGCTCACCCCCACGGTCTGGGACATCCGGGGCGGCGGCGGCCTGCGCGGCGATACCTCCTACCTGGTGGTCTCCAACCACCAGTCCTGGGTGGACATCCCCGCGCTGGTGCAGGCCTTCAACCGCAAGACGCCCTACTTCAAGTTCTTCCTCAAGAAGGAGCTGATCTGGGTGCCCTTCATCGGCCTTGCCTTCTGGGCGCTGGACTACCCCTTCATGAAGCGCTACTCCAAGGCCTTCCTCGACAAGCACCCGGAGATGAAGGGCAAGGACCTGGAGATCACCAAGGCCGCCTGCGAGAAGTTCAAGCGCCTGCCGGTGACGGTGGTGAACTACCTCGAAGGCACGCGCTTCACCCCGGCCAAGCAGGCCCAGCAATCCTCGCCCTACCGCCACCTGCTCAAGCCCAAGGCCGGCGGCGTGGCCTTCGTGCTCGCCGCCCTGGGCGAGCAGCTCGACGCCATGCTCGACGTCACCCTGATCTACCCCGGCAAGCAGGTGCCCGGATTCTGGGCCCTGGTGTCCGGCCAGGTGCCGAAGGTCATCGTCGACATCCAGACCCGCGACATCGACCCCTCGCTGTGGCAGGGCGACTACGAGAACGACCCGCAATTCCGCCAGCACATCCAGGATTGGGTGACCCGCCTCTGGGCCGAGAAGGACGCGCGCATCGAACAGCTGCGCAGTGAACTGCAGGGCTGAGCCCGCCACCCGCGCCCTCCCTCAGCATTTTCCGACGAAACGGCACAGCCCCCTTGAGCACTGGCTCAGGGGGCTGCGATGCCCTGCGCGACGGGGTGTGGGAATTGGCCGAAAAGGCGCTCGCCGTGTTTATATTGAACGCTCGATCAATTTAAAAGGAACCTCGACGCCCTCTTCCGTTTCTCATCAGGCGCGTGCCTGAACCTGCGTCAAAGGAGCATTTCTTGTCGACCCCCTCCCCCTTCCGCCAAAGGGCCGCCCGACCATGAGCGTGCCCAATCCCCCCGGCAGCCTGCCGCTGCGCATGAACACGCCCGTCCTCTTGGGATCGGCGGGCTTCGTCCTGATCTTCGGCCTGGTGGTCGCGATCTTCACCGAGCAGGCCGGCGCCTGGTTGCTGCAGGCCCAGGCCTGGGCCGCCAACAGCGTGGGCTGGTACTACCTGCTGGCCATGACCCTGTACCTGGTGTTCGTGGTCGTCACCGCGCTGTCCGGCTACGGCAAGATCAAGCTCGGCGCCGACCACGACGAGCCGGAATTCAGCTACCTGTCCTGGGCCGGCATGCTGTTCGCCGCCGGCATCAGCATCACCCTGTTCTTCTTCTGCGTCTCCGAGCCGCTGACCCACCTGCTGCAACCGCCGCAGGGCGAGGCCGGGGGGCCCGAGGCCGCGCGCCAGGCGATGCAGCTGCTGTTCCTGCACTGGGGCCTGCACGGCTGGGGCGTGTTCGCCCTGGTGGCGATGGCCCTGGCCTATTTCGCCTACCGCCACAACCTGCCGCTGGCGCTGCGCTCGGCGCTCTACCCGCTGATCGGCAAGCGCATCAACGGCCCCATCGGCTACACGGTGGACGCCTTCGGCATCATCGCCACGGTGTTCGGCCTGGGGGCGGACATGGGCTTCGGCGTGCTGCACCTGAACGCCGGCCTCGACTACCTGTTCGGCATCCCCCACAACCAGTGGGTGCAGGTGCTGCTGATCGCCCTGATGATGGGCGCGGCGGTGCTGGTGGCGGTGAGCGGCGTCGAGAAGGGCGTGCGGGTGATGTCCGACGTCAACATGCTGCTGGCCTGCTCGCTGTTGCTGTTCGTGCTCTTCGCCGGGCCCACCCAGCACCTGCTGAACATGCTGGTGCAGAACGTCGGCGACTACCTCAGCGCCGTGCCGGCCAAGAGCTTCGACCTCTACGCGTGGAACAGCCCCTCCGGCTGGCTGGGCGACTGGACGGTGTTCTACTGGGCCTGGTGGATCGCCTGGGCGCCCTTCGTGGGGCTGTTCATCGCGCGCATCTCGCGCGGGCGCACCATCCGCGAGTTCGTCTTCGGCGTGCTGTTCATCCCCCTCGGCTTCACCCTGGCGTGGATGTCGATCTTCGGCAACAGCGCCCTGGAGCTGGTGCTCGACCACGGCATGACCGAGCTCGCCGTCGGTGCCATCGAAGACCCGTCGATGGTGATCTACAAGCTGCTGGAGACCTACCCCTGGAGCCGCACGGTGATCGCCGTGACGGTGTTCGTCAGCTTCGTGTTCTTCGTCACCTCCGCCGACTCCGGCACCGTGGTGCTCTCGACCCTCTCCGCACGCGGCGGCGAGGAAGGCGAGGACGGGCCCAAGTGGCTGCGGGTGTTCTGGGGTGCGATGACTGCCCTGATCACCAGCGGGCTGCTGTTCGCCGGCAGCATCGACGCCCTGAAGTCGGCGGTGGTGCTGACCTCCCTGCCCTTCTCGCTGATCCTGCTGCTGATGATGTGGGGCCTGCACAAGGCCTTCTACCTGGAATCCCAGCGCCAGCGCGCGCGCCTGCATTCCCTGGCGCCGCTGGACCAGCGTCCGCGCAAGGGCGGCTGGCGCCAGCGCCTCAGCCAGGTCGTGCACTTCCCCTCGCGGGACGAGGTGTACCGTTTCATGGAACAGCAGGTGCGCCCGGCCATGGAGGCGGTCGCCGAGCAGTTCCGCGAGAAGTCGCTGCGGGTGGAGACCGAGCTGGACCCGGCCAACGCCAGCCTCAGCCTGGAAGTCGGTCATGGGGAGGAAACGCCCTTCCTCTACCGGGTGGTGATGCGTGGCTACTTCACGCCCTCCTTCGCCGTCGCCGGGCTGGACGCGCGCAACCTGCGCAATCGCCGCTACTACCGTGCCGAGGTGCACCTGGCCGAAGGCAGCCAGGACTACGACCTGGTGGGCTACAGCCGCGAGCAGATCATCAACGACATGCTCGACCAGTACGAACGGCACCTGCAGTTCCTGCACCTGGTGCGTTAGCTAGGGAGCCCGGGCTACGAAGCAGTCCGTAGGATGGGTAGAGCCCTGCGAAACCCATCCTACGTCCTACAGCAAGCTCCGGGCCGTAGCAGGTCGGGTGAAACCCGACATGCCTTCCCCCATAAAAAAGAGGAGCCCAAGGGCTCCTCGAAAACAGGTACCGCAACGTAGCAGACGCGGTACCGGGGGTTTGCGGGTGGGTCAGGCGGCGCTGAACAGCTTGTGCGGGTCGATGACGAATTTCTTCGGCACGCCGGCGTCGAACTCGCCGTAGCCACGGGGCGCATCGTCCAGGCCGATCACCTGCACGCCGACCACTTCGGCGATGTTGATGCGGTCCCACATGATCGCCTGCATGAGTTGGCGGTTGTACTTCATCACCGGGGTCTGGCCGGTGTGGAAGCTGTGCGACTTGGCCCAGCCGAGGCCGAAGCGGATGCTCAGGCTGCCCAGCTTGGCGGCGGCGTCCACGGCGCCCGGGTCCTCGGTGACGTAGAGGCCGGGGATGCCGATCTTGCCGGCGACCCGCACCACCCCCATCAGCGAGTTGAGCACCGTGGCCGGCGCCTCGTGCTGGGCGCCGGCATGGCCGTGGCCTCGCGCTTCGAAGCCCACGGCGTCCACCGCGCAATCCACCTCCGGCTCGCCCAGCAGGGCGGCGATCTGCTCGTGCAGCGGGGTGTCCTTGGACAGGTCGGCGATCTCGAAGCCCTGGGCCTTGGCGTGGGCCAGGCGTACCGGGTTGACGTCGCCGACGATGACCACCGCAGCCCCCAGCAGGCGCGCGGACGCGGCAGCGGCGAGGCCGACCGGGCCGGCACCGGCGACGTAGACGGTGGAGCCCGGGCCGACGCCGGCGGTGACCGCGCCGTGGTAGCCGGTGGGCAGGATGTCGGAGAGGCAGGTCAGGTCGCGGATCTTCTCCATGGCCTTGTCGCGATCCGGCAGCTTCAGCAGGTTGAAGTCGGCATAGGGCACCAGCACGTACTCGGCCTGGCCGCCGGTCCAGTCGCCCATGTCGACATAGCCGTAGGCGCCACCGGCGCGGGCCGGGTTGACGGTGAGGCAGACGCCGGTGTGCTGCTCCTTGCAGGAACGGCAGCGGCCGCAGGCGACGTTGAAGGGCACGGACACCAGGTCGCCGATCTTCAGGTTCTCGACATCGCTGCCCTTCTCGATCACCTCGCCGGTGATCTCGTGGCCGAGCACCAGGCCGACCTGGGCGGTGGTACGGCCACGCACCATGTGCTGGTCCGAGCCGCAGATATTGGTGGATACCACGCGCAGGATGACCCCGTGCTCGATCTTGCGACCGCGCGGGTCCTGCATCTTGGGATAGTCGATCTTCTGTACCTCGACCTTGCCTGCGCCGAGATAGACGACACCACGATTACCAGACATGCATGAATCTCCTTTGTTGTTGTGGATACAAAGGCGCGACCTGGGCCACGCGGCCTTGTACTGGAGCTTGTGTCTGTTGCCGGAGCCGCCGATGGACCTTGGCAGGGCGGCTGCCGAAAGCTGTAGCCCGGACTTCGGTCCGGGGTCGGGCACGCTCCCGGGCTGCGTCTGTTGGTTCAGAGCACCACGGTGCGGTTGGCGTTGAGGAACACCCGGCGCTCGATGTGCAGGCCCACGGCCCTGGCCAGGGTCAGGCACTCGATATCACGGCCCTTGGCGATCAGGTCCTCGGGGTAGTGGGCGTGGTCCACCGGCTCCACGCCCTGGGCGATGATCGGGCCTTCGTCGAGGTCGTTGTTGATGTAGTGGGCCGTGGCCCCCACCAGCTTGACGCCCTTCTGGTACGCCTGGTGGTACGGCTTGGCGCCCTTGAAGCCGGGCAGCAGCGAGTGGTGGATGTTGATCGCCCAGCCGTCCAGGCGCCGGCACAGCTCGGGGGACAGCACCTGCATGTAGCGGGCGAGCACCACCAGTTCGGCGCCGGTCTCCTCGATCACCTGCAGGACGCGCCGCTCCTGGGCGGGCTTGTCGTTGGGGTCGAGGGGGAAGTGGTGGTAGGGGATGCCGTGCCAGCGCGCCAGGGGCTCCAGATCGGGGTGGTTGGACACCACCGCCACCACGTCCATGGCCAGTTGGCCGATGCGCTGGCGGTAGAGCAGGTCGTTCAGGCAGTGGTCGGCCTTGCTCACCATCAGCACCACCTTGGCGCGGTAGCTCGGCGGGGTCAGCTCGACCTGCATGTCGAAAGGCGCCACGCGCTCGGCCAGGGCGGCGCGGAAGGCCTGCTCCTCGAAGCCGTCGGGCTGGCGGAACTCGATGCGGATGAAGAAGCGCGCGGAGAGCCGGTCATCGAAGGAATGGTGCTCGGTGACGTAGCAGCGCTGCTCGTAGAGCAGGCGCGTCACCGCGTCCACGGTGCCCAGCACGCTGGGGCAGTGGGCGGTGAGGATCCAGGTATCGGGGGTGCGGCTCATATCGGGACCTCGGTAATCCACGCTATCCGGGGGCGTAGGGTGGATGACGCTTCACCCATCCACCTTCGCTGTCCTGCGGTGGACGAGAAAGGCATCGTCCACCCAACCTTCAGGCCTTGATCGCCAGCCCGTACTCGGCACTGGCGTCCTGCAGCCAGAGCCAGAAGTAGTCGGAGAAGCTGCGGCGGATCAGCAGCTCCCAGGTCTCCTCGCCGGTGTGGCGGATCACCAGCTGCGACTTGGCGAAGGTGGTGCCCACCGCCTTGCCCACCGGGAAGTTGCTCGGGTGCACGTCGTAGGGCGTGGACTTCATCAGCACCTCGCGCACCCTGGGCCCGCTCAGCTCCAGCACGGTCTGCCCGCCGCTGACGTTGACCACCGCGTGGTGCAGCCCCGACAGGGCCTCGCGCAGGCGCTGCTCGGCGGCGAACTCCTCGCCACGTGGGAGGATCAGCAGCCACTCGTCCGGCGACAGCCATTGCAGGGAGGTCTCGCCGCTGGCCACCAGGGTCAGCGCCACCGGCAGCTCCAGGCCCAGGGCCTTGTGCACGCCACCGGCGAAGGCCGGGTCACGAGCGTCGCCACGCAGCACCAGGTGCCCGAGCAGCTTCTTCTCGCGCAGGGTGACGCCGGCAGCGCCGGACTTGCCCAGGGCGCCCTTGCCGGCCAGCTCGTCGAGCCCGGCATGGAACAGCGGCGACTCGCCGGCCAGTTCGTCCGGACGCTGCTTGTACACGTTCACTGCGCTCATTTCTCACCTGCCTGGTGCACGAGGGCACCGTCGAATTCCATGGTCTCGGCCCGTTGCTCACACATTCTGGCGCTCCCCTTTCGGGTCGTAGAACACCGAGCTGACGATCTCCGCCTCGATCACGCTGCCGTCCGCCAGCGGGGCGAAGACCTTCTCGCCCATGCGCTTGAGGCCGCCCCGCACCACCGCGAGGGCGAAGGAATGGCCCATCGCCGCGCTCATGTAGCTGGAGGTGACGTGGCCGACCATGGTCATGGGGATCGACTGCTTCGGGTCGAACACCAGCTGCGAGCCTTCCGGCAGCACCTTGTTCGGGTCCAGGGGCTTGAGGCCCACCAGCTGCTTGCGGTCTTCGCGCAGGCAGTCCTCGCGGTTCATGCCGCGCCAGCCGATCCAGGAGAAGGGCTTGTTGCGACCGACCGCCCAGCCCATGTCGAGGTCATCCGGCGTGACGGAGCCATCGGTGTCCTGGCCGACGATGATGAAGCCCTTCTCGGCCCGCAGCACGTGCATGGTCTCGGTGCCGTAGGGGGTGAGGTTGTACTTCTTGCCGGCCTCGATGAGTTTTTCCCAGACACCAGCGGCGTAGTCGGCCTGCACGTTGACCTCGTAGGACAGCTCGCCGGTGAAGGAGATGCGGAACACCCGCGCCGGCACGCCGCCGACCAGGCCTTCCTTCCAGCTCATGAAGGGGAAGGCGTCCTTGTCCAGGTCGATGTCGGTGACCTCGGCCAGCAGCTTGCGGCTGTTGGGGCCGGACAGGGTCATGGTGGCCCAGTGGTCGGTGACCGAGGTGAAGTACACCTTGAGCTCCGGCCATTCGGTCTGGTGGTAGATCTCCAGCCATTCGAAGATGCGCGCGGCACCGCCGGTGGTGGTGGTCATAAGGAAGTGGTTGTCGGCGAGGCAGGCGGTCACGCCGTCGTCCATCACCATGCCGTCTTCCTTGCACATCAGGCCGTAGCGGGCCTTGCCCACGTCCAGCTTGGTCCAGGCGTTGGTGTAGACGCGGTTGAGGAACTCGCGGGCGTCCGGGCCCTGGATGTCGATCTTGCCCAGGGTGGACGCGTCGAGGATGCCCACGCTCTCGCGCACGGCCTTGCACTCACGGGCCACGGCGGCGTGCAGGTCCTCGCCGTTCCTGGGGAAGTACCAGGGGCGCTTCCACTGGCCGACGTCCTCGAACTCGGCGCCATTGGCCAGGTGCCAGCGCTGCATGGCGGTGTAGCGCTTGGGCTCGAACAGGTGCCCGCAGTGGCGGCCGGCGACGGCGCCGAAGGCCACGGGGGTGTAGTTCGGGCGGAACATGGTGGTGCCCATTTCCGGGATGCTGATGCCCAGCGAACGGGCGGCGATGGCCAGGCCGTTGATGTTGCCCAGCTTGCCCTGGTCGGTGCCGAAGCCCAGCGCGGTGTAGCGCTTGACGTGCTCGACCGACTCGAAGCCCTCGCGGGTGGCCAGCTCGATGCCGGCGGAGGTGACGTCGTTCTGCAGGTCGACGAACTGCTTCGGCGCACGGGCGGTGGGCTTGTCGTGGGGCACCTGGAACAGCGCGAGGGTGGCCTCCTCGTGGCGCTTCTCGGCCTTCGGCAGGGTGCCGGTCACGTCCTTGAAGCCGGCCTCGGCGGCCGCCTTGGCGCCCGCCTCGAAGCCGTCGGCCAGGGTGTCGCCCAGGGCGAACACGCCGTTCACGGCACCGGCACAGATGCGCTTCTGGAAGCCGCCCTCGCCCGGCACGAAGGCCAGGATGTCCTCGCGCCAGGTCGGCTTGCCGCCCAGGTGGGAGGCCAGGTGCACCACGGGGCTGTAGCCACCGGAGCTGGCGATCAGGTCGCAGTCGACCACCTCGCCGGGGCTGGTGACCTTGTGCGCCTTGACGTCGATGGCGCAGATGCGGGCACCGGTCACGCGCTTGCTGCCACGGGCCTCGATCACGGCGCTGCCGGTGAGGATGCGCACGCCACGGGCGCGGGCCTCTTCGACCCAGGCGCCGCGGGGGTTGCTGCGGGCGTCGGCCACGGCGACCACTTTCTGCCCGGCATCGAGCCAGTCCAGCACCAGGCGGTAGGCGTAGTCGTTGTTGGTGGACAGCACCAGCTCCTTGCCCGGCGCCACGCCGTAGCGGCGCACGTAGGTGGAGACGGCGCCGGCGAGCATGTTGCCCGGCACGTCGTTGTTCGAATACACCAGCGGGCGCTCGTGGGCGCCGGCGGCCAGCACCACGCGCCTGGCACGGACGCGGTGCACGCGATGGCGCGCCTGGCCCATGGGCGCGGTCTCGCCGAGGTGATCGGTGAGGCGCTGGTGGATGGTGAGGAAGTTGTGGTCGTGGTAGCCGTTGACCGTGGCGCGCGGCAGCAGGGTCACTTCCGGCAGCTTCTCGAGCTCGGCGATGGCCTGGGCCACCCACTCGGCGGCGGGCTTGCCGTCGAGGGTCTCGCGGGTGTCGAGCAGGCTGCCGCCGAATTCTTCCTGTTCGTCGGCGAGGATCACCCGCGCACCACTGCGGCCGGCGGCCAGGGCCGCGGCCAGGCCGGCAGGGCCGGCACCCACCACCAGCACGTCGCAGTGGCGGTTCATGTGGTCGTAGATGTCGGGGTCGTTCTCGGTCGGCGCGCGACCGAGGCCGGCGGCCTTGCGGATGTACTTCTCGTAGGTCAGCCAGAGGTTCTGCGGGTACATGAAGGTCTTGTAGTAGAACCCGGGCGGCATCATCTGCCCGCCGACCTTGCCGAGGATGCCCATCAGGTCGGTGTTGACGCTCGGCCAGCCATTGGTGCTGCCGGCCACCAGCCCGGCGTAGAGCGCCTGCTGGGTGGCGCGCACGTTGGGCACCTGGGTGGCGGGCGTGGAGCCGATCTGCAGGATGGCGTTGGGCTCTTCGGCACCGGCGGCGACGATGCCGCGCGGGCGGGAGTACTTGAAGCTGCGGCCGACGATGTCGACGCCGTTGGCCAGCAACGCGGCGGCCAGGCTGTCGCCGGCGTAGCCCTGGTAGCTCTGCCCGTTGAAGGTGAAGGTCAGGGGCTGGCTGCGGTCGATGCGGCCACCCTTGGAAAGACGGTTGGGCTGGCTCATGCCGTTACTCCTTGGTCCACGGCTTTCTTCTCCTGGGTCCCGGCTTCGGTGATGGCGGGGCGCTCACCGACCTTGTAGGTCTCGAGGATTTCGTAGGTCACGGTGTGGCGGGTGACGTTGAAGTACTTGCGGCAGCCGGCCGCGTGCACCCACAGCTCGTGGTGGATGCCGCGCGGGTTGTCGCGGAAGAAGATGTAGTCGCCCCACTGCTCGTCGGTGCAGGCGTTGGGGTCCAGCGGGCGCGGGATGTGCGCCTGGCCCTTGGCATGGAATTCCTCTTCGGAGCGCAGCTCGCCACAGTGGGGGCAGAAGATGTGCAGCATGGCGGGTCTCCTTAGTGAGCCACGGCAGCGGCGCCGTGCTCGTCGATCAGTGCGCCGTTGTGGAAACGTTCGATGGAGAAGGGCTTGGCCAGCGGGTGCATCTCGCCCTTGGCCAGGCTCGCCGCGAACACGTGGCCGGAACCGGGGGTGGCCTTGAAGCCGCCGGTGCCCCAGCCGCAGTTGAAGAACAGGTTCTGCACCGGCGTCTTGGCGATGATCGGGCAGGCGTCGGGGGTGGTGTCGACGATGCCGCCCCACTGGCGGTTCATGCGCACGCGCGAGAGCACCGGGAACATCTCGACGATGGCCTGCAGGGTGTGCTCGATGGTGGGGTAGGAGCCGCGCTGGCCGTAACCGTTGTAGCCGTCGATGCCGGCGCCGATGACCAGGTCGCCCTTGTCGGACTGGCTGATGTAGCCGTGCACGGCGTTGGACATGATCACGCTGTGGATGACCGGCTTGATCGGCTCGGACACCAGCGCCTGCAGCGGGTGGGATTCCAGCGGCAGGCGGAAGCCGGCGAGCCTGGCCATGTGCCCGGAGTTGCCGGCGGTGACCACGCCGACGCGCTTGGCGCCGATGAAGCCGCGGTTGGTCTCGACGCCGATCACCACGCCATCCTGTTTGCGGAAGCCGATGACCTCGGTGTTCTGCAGCAGGTCGACGCCCAGGGCGTCGGCGGCACGGGCATAGCCCCAGGCCACGGCGTCATGGCGGGCCACGCCGCCACGGCGCTGCACGGTGGAGCCCAGGACCGGGTAGCGGGTGTTCTTGCTGCAGTCGAGGTAGGGGATCTCCTCGGCCACCTGCCTGGCGTCCAGCAGCTCGCCGTCGATGCCGTTGAGGCGGTTGGCGCTCACGCGGCGCTCGGAGTCGCGCAGGTCCTGCAGGGTGTGGCAGAGGTTGTAGACGCCGCGTGCGGAGTACATGACGTTGTAGTTGAGGTCCTGGGAGAGGTTCTCCCAGAGCTTCATCGCATGCTCGTAGAGGTGCGCCGACTCGTCCCACAGGTAGTTGGAGCGGACGATGGTGGTGTTGCGCGCAGTGTTGCCCCCCCCCAGCCAGCCCTTCTCGACCACGGCGACGTTCTTCACGCCGAATTCCTTGGCCAGGTAGTAGGCCGTGGCCAGGCCATGGCCGCCGCCGCCGACCACGATCACGTCATAGACCGGCTTGGGCGTGGGGTTGCGCCACATGCGCTGCCAGTTCTCGTGGTGGCTGAGGGAGTGCTTGAACAGGCCGAAGCCGGAATAACGTTGCATGCGCGTGCTCCTGGATCAGCGGTACACGGGGAAATCGGCGCAGAGGGCCGCGACCTGTTTGGCCACCTGGGCCTCGACATCGGCGTCACCGAGGTGGTCGAGGATGTCGCAGATCCAGCCGGCCAGCGCGATGCTCTGCGGCTCCTTGAAGCCACGGGTGGTGATGGCCGGGGTGCCGATGCGCACGCCGGAGGTGACGAAGGGCGATTGCGGGTCGTTGGGCACGGCA
>NZ_BAAJNO010000028.1:0-26379 GCF_054558415.1 Pseudomonas sp. No.21 | reverse complement strand
TTCCGCCTCGTCCTTGAAGGTGGTGACGCCCACCACCGGGCCGAAGATCTCCTCCTGGAACACGCGCATCTTGTTGTGGCCCTTCAGCAGGGTCGGCTGGATGTAGTAGCCGCTGGCGAGATCGCCCCCCAGGTGCTCGGAAGCACCGCCAGCGAGCAGCTCGGCACCTTCCTGCTGGGCGATGTCGAGGTAGCTGAGGATCTTGTCGTACTGCTGCTCGGAGGCCTGGGCGCCGACCATGGTGTCGGTGTCCAGCGGGTTGCCGCGCTTGATCGCCTTGATCTTCTTCATCACCTCGACCATGAACGGCTCGAAGATCGACTCCTGCACCAGCGCCCGCGACGGGCAGGTGCACACCTCGCCCTGGTTGAAGAAGGCCAGCACCAGGCCCTCGGCCGCCTTCTCGATGAAGGCCGGCTCGGCGCCCATGATGTCTTCGAAGAAGATGTTCGGGCTCTTGCCGCCCAGCTCGACGGTGGACGGAATGATGTTCTCCGCCGCGCAATGCATGATGTGCGCGCCCACCGGGGTGGAGCCGGTGAAGGCGATCTTGGCGATGCGCTTGCTGGTGGCCAGGGCCTGGCCCGCTTCCTTGCCGAAGCCCTGGACGATGTTGAGCACGCCCGGTGGCAGCAGGTCGCCGATGATCTCGGCCAGCACCATGATCGACAGCGGGGTCTGCTCGGCGGGCTTGAGCACCACGCAGTTGCCGGCGGCCAGGGCCGGGGCCAGCTTCCAGGCGGCCATCAGCAGCGGGAAGTTCCACGGGATGATCTGCCCCACCACGCCCAGCGGCTCGTGGAAGTGGTAGGCGGCGGTGTGTTCGTTGATCTCGGCGGCGGAGCCTTCCTGGGCACGGATGCAGCCGGCGAAGTAGCGGAAGTGGTCGGCGGCCAGGGGCACGTCGGCGTTCAGCGTCTCGCGCACGGCCTTGCCGTTGTCCCAGGTCTCGGTGACGGCGAGCACTTCCAGGTTGGCTTCGATGCGGTCGGCGATCTTCAGCAGGATCAGCGCGCGGTCCTGCACCGAGGTCTTGCCCCAGGCGTCGGCGGCGGCGTGGGCGGCGTCCAGCGCGCGGTCGATGTCGGCGGCGTCGGAGCGGGGGAATTCGGCGATCACCTCGCCATTCACGGGCGAGGTATTGGTGAAGTACTGCCCGGCCAGCGGCGCGACGAACTCGCCGTTGATGAAGTTGCCGTAGCGCGGCTTGAAGGTGACGACGGCGCCAGGGGTGCCCGGTTGCGCATAGATCATGACGATGGCCTCTCTTGTCGGTGCCCGGCCGAGACGTGGCCAGGTGATGGGCCGATCTTAGTCAGCGCCCCGGAGCCCCCGGAATGCCCCCATGGAAGCGATGCCTTACTCATTTGGTAGTAGATGCCGCGGACAGGTTCGAGGCCTCTGCCATCGGCGTTACGGCCTGATCACATCGCACCCGTAGGTTGGGCTGAGGCACGAAGCCCAACATGACGCGGCCAGGTATTGCATCGTTGGGCCTCGCTACGCTCGGCGCCAACCTACAGACCGTGCGGGCTCAGCCCTGCTCGGGGCGGTAGCCCAGGCGCAGGCCGCCCCAGTGGCGGCCACGGATGAAGATAGGCACCGAGAGGTCGTGCATCAGCTCGCCGGTGTCGCGGGTGTAGGTCTGCAGCAACAGCGGCTTCTGGTGGCTGCCGCAGCGGATGCCGGTGCGGTCGCCGAACTTGCGCTTGCTGCGGCTGCGCAGCATGTCCACCTGCGGATCGCCGATGGGCGGGTGGGCGAAGGCCTGGTTGTGGGTGGGCACGTAGCCTTCCGGGGTACAGGCGATGGCGAAGACCAGGCCCTCGTGGCGCTTGAGCAGCGGCTCCTGGATCGCCGGCAGCACCTGGTCGGCGTAGCTGTCGAAGCGGGTGCGGAACTTGGGTGGCGCGGTGTTGGGCACCGCCTGGTAGTGGCGGTCGAAGAGATCCTCCAGCCCCACCCTGCCCTGCTCGATGTCCGCCTCGAAGCGCCGGGCGATCTGCTCGGCGCCCTCGCGCGCCAGGTCGTAGACGCGCTGGTGGTAGTCGTCCAGGCCCACCTCGGCGAGGCGCTCGCTGATGGTTTCCGCCTGGCCCTCCAGTTGCACCGCCGCCTCGGCCAGGCGCTGGGTCTGCTGGTCGCTGATGCCCAGGTCGCTGCGCACCTGGTCGACGGCGGCGAACAGGCTGGTGAGCTGCGCGCGGTTGGTCTCGGCACCGCTGGCGATGGCACCGATCTGCGCCTCCACGCCCACCGCCAGGCCGGCGATGCTTTCCAGATGACGACCGGTGAGCTCGACCTGGGCGACGCCCTCGTCCAGCTCGGTGGACAGGCGCTCGATCTGCGCCACCACCTCGGCGGTCTGGCGCTGGATGTCGGCGACCATCTGCCCCACCTCCTCCGTGGCGCTGGCCGTGCGCCCGGCCAGGCCGCGCACCTCGTCGGCGACCACCGCGAAACCGCGCCCGTGCTCCCCGGCCCGCGCCGCCTCGATGGCGGCGTTGAGCGCCAGCAGGTTGGTCTGGCTGGCGACCGACTGGATCACCGAGGTCACCCGCTGGATCTCCTCGCTGCGCTGGCTGAGGGTGGCGATCAGCTCGCGGCTGTCACGGGCGCGGGTGTTGAGGGCATGCATGCGCGTGATGGCGCTGCGCAACACCTCGCGCCCGGCCTCGCTGCTCTGCCGCGCCTCGCGGGAAGAGGCCTGGGCCTCCAGGCTGAGGCGGGTGGTGGCTTCCTCGGTATCGATCATCACCTCGGCGCTGGCGACGATGCGCGCGGCGGCGTCCAGCTGCGACTCCAGGCGCTCGCCCAGCTGCTTCACCGAATAGGCCACCCCGGCAGCGGACAGCGCGTTGTGGCTGGTGGTGAAGGACAGCTCGCGGGTCAGTCGGGCGATGTCCGTACCCGCCGGCGCCGGGGCCTCGGCAGCCAACCGGCGGCTGGCCAGCAGCGGCAGCCAGCACCCGGCGACCAGGCCCGCGAGCGCAACGGCCCAGTGCAGCCAGCCGAGGTGGACGGCCAGCAGCAGGAGGGCGGCAAGCAGGGATTGAGCGCAGGCGAGCGCGACGGGCAGGCGGGACGACGACATCGGAGCACCTCGTGCAGCACCGGCCGATGACGCCTCCCCGGCAGGGGTGGAGGCCGGCAGTGTCTTTTGATTGGTGCCCGCATTAAATCCCTCCGCCGCCGGGCTGCACAGCCTGGCCACCTAGCCATTTAGTCTTAGTACGACCTGGCGAAAGGCGTGGCATGGACCTGGCCATGGGGAGTAACGCGGCCTCAGGCCAGGCGGGAGGGAACGGCCTGCTAGGGCACGGGGCGGCTGCCGAGCTCGTCGTCGGTCGCCAGCCTGTAACCCTTGCCGTAGACGGTCAGGATCAGTTGCGGCCGATTGGCGTTGAGCTCCAGTTTGCGACGCAGGCGTACCACCAGCGCATCCACGGTGCGCACGTCGACCTGCTCGTCGGTGCCCTGGCCACGCCGCACGCAGTGGAGCAGATCATGGCGGCTGATGGCATTGCCGCGCCGCTCGATCAGGCCGATGAGCAAGGCGAACTCGCCGGGGGTGAGGTTCACGTCCTGGCCCTGCGGGTCGTAGATGCGCCGGCGCAGCAGGTCCACGCGAAAACGCCCCAGGTGCAGGTTGAAGTCGCCGGCCCGCTCTGTCCCGCCGCAGCGGCGCAGCAGGCTGCGTACCTGGGCCTGGAGGATGTTCAGGTTCAGCGGCTTGGTGAGGTAGCCATCGGCGCCGGCATCGAGCCCCACGACCCGGTCGTAGTCCTCGTCGCGCACTGTCACCAGGATGATGCCGAGCTGCGGATGGCGGCGGCGCAGCTGCGCCGTGACGGTCAGCCCGTCCAGGTCGGGAAGGCCGATGTCCAGCAGCACCAGCGCCGGATTCTGGGCCTGCACCAGCTCCAGGCACTGCCAACCCGAGTCGGTGGCGTGCACCTCGTACCCCGCGCTCTGCAGGTAGAGCACCATCATGTCGCGGATCTCGGGAGCATCCTCCACCACCACCAGCTTATCGGCCATCACTCCATTTTCCCTGTTTCGGACCGGCGCGGATTCTGACTCAAAGCGGCGAAGGCTTGCCACCTCATGCGTCAGTTCGCCTCAGGGCGGCCTCGACCGCGAGCCGATCCTCGAGCAGCACCAGGTGGCGGTCGAGCACCGCCAGCAACGCCGGGACCTGCTCCGGACGGCGCGTATGCTCCGCTGCCTGGGCCAGTTGATCGAGCCCGAAGTTGAGCGTGCTGCCCCGCAGGCGGTGGCACAGCGCCTCCAGTTGCTCGGTGCCCCGCCCGCCATCGGGCAGCGAGGCGAGCGACGCGCGTATGTCGCGCAACGAGGTGCACAGGGTCGGCAGGAGGCGATCGAACAGCGCGGCGCCGAGCCAGCCGCGCAGCATCGCGAGACGCTCCTGGGACAGCTCCTCGGTCGGCGGCGCGGCCACCGGGGCGGGCGACTCCCAGTTTTCCAGCACCGCCAGCAAGGCCTCGCGATGCAGGGGTTTGGCCAGCACGCCGCTCAGGCCGGCCTCCCGGCACTGCTGGGGGTCCAGGTCAGCCGCGTTGGCGGTCAGGGCCAGCAGCAGCGGCCTGGGCTCGCTGGCCCCTTCGAGGATCCTGCGGCTGGCGGCGAGCCCGTCGATGTCGGGCAGGCGCATGTCCATCAGCACCAGGTCGTAGGGGGCGGCCAGGCAGGCGGCGACCGCCTCCAGGCCGGAGCGGGCCGTGCCGACCTGGCAGCCCCAGCTCTGCAGCAACTCGGCGGTCACCAGGCGGCTGACCTCCACGTCCTCCACCAGCAGCACGCGCATGCCCTGCAGCAGGGCGACGTCGTCCTCGCCCGGCTCGGGCTCGTCGACCTCCGGCCAGGGCAGCGCCAGGCGGAGGGAGGTGCCGCGACCGGGTGCGCTGTCCAGGGTCAGCTGCCCGCCGATCAGGGCGGCCAGCCGCGCGCTGATGTACAGGCCCAGGCCGATGCCGGGGCGGTCGGATAGCGGGTCCCGCACGAAGGCATCGAAGATGCTGGCCTGCAGCTCGGGGCGGATACCGGGGCCGGTGTCCCGGACCTCGATGAGGAGGCCGTCGCCGTCCCTGTCCAGGCGGATGACCACCTCCCCGCTCTCGGTGAACTTCAGGGCATTGCCCAGCAGGTTGAAGAGGATCTGCCGCAGCGGCTTCGGGTTGCCCAGCACGAAGGCAGGCAGGCCGGCCGCGCAGGCGGTCGACAGCCGCAGGGTGCGCGCCTCGGCCTGGGGCTGGAAGATCGCGGCGCACTCCTCGACCAGGTGCACGGGCGAGAAGGCCTGGGCCGGAGGCAGCTCCAGCTGCTCCGCGCGGCTGAGCAGCATCAGGCCGTCGAGCACGTCGGTGAGGCTCTGCGCCGCACTCTGCACGGTCTCGATGCGCCGCTGCTGGCGACCGTCCAGCCCGCCCTGGTCGAGGAGCTGGAGGTGCCCCTGGATGGCCACCAAGGGCGTACGCAGTTCGTGGCTGAGCATCGCCTGGCGCTCCAGCGATTGCTGCGCCTCGTGCAGCGCCTGGTCGCGGGCCACCGCCAGCGCACGGGTACGCTCGTCGACCCGGGCCTCCAGCGAGGCGTTGAGGCGCTGGAGGTCGTCGCGCAACTGGTTGCTGCGCTGCAGCGCGGCGATGACCCGGCTCCCCACCACCAGGCCGTGGGAGAGGAGGAAGAACAGCACCCCCACCGGGATGAGATTGAGCGTCGAGACGCTGAAGGAGTACATCAGCAGGTCGTTGACGATGGTGGCATCCATCACCACCATCCCCAGCAGCACGCCCAGGGCACCCGCCCGGCGACGCCTGGCGGCCAGCAGCAGGGCGCCGAGGAAGTACAGCTCGCTGAGCAGCAGCCACAGGGCACAGGGGTCGCGCAGCAGGGTGAAGAAGTGCGCGGGCAGCAGCAGCGTCAGGGCGGCACCGAGCATGCCCACGCCGGCCAGCAGCGCCACGATCCGCCGGGACAGCTCCCCCGGGAACAGGCGCAGCAGGAGGAAGCCGTAGGCCGGTGCGAACAGGTGCCCGGACAGGTACTCGATGCGGTAGATCCAGAGCGCCGGCCATTGGAGGTAGTGGTCCAGCAACTCGCCGCTGGAGGCGGCGCGCATCCCGGCCAGCACCAGCATGGCGGCCAGCGGCGCCCCGCCCAGCGAGCGCGCCGCGCTGCGGTCGAGCAGGCCCATGAACAGCGCCATCATGAAAGCCGCGCCGACGGTCAGCAGGTAGAGGGTACGCTGGCGGCTCGCGTCCATCTGCAGCGTCTGCAGGGTGCCGGCCCTGACGGCCATGTCGATGCCGCCCTCGTGGTGGAAGTGGTTGGACAGCTCGATGCGGATGTCCACCTGCGTGTGCCCCAGTGGCAGGGGCACGATGGCCGATTGCAGGCGCGGCACCTCGTCCTGCGCATCGCCCGGCCGCCCGCGCTCCAGCACCAGGGCGTCGTCGACCCAGACCCGCGCCGCCGACTTGAAGTCATCGAAGTACAGCGCCAGCTGGCTGGCATGGGCGGGCAGCAGCAGTTGGCTGCGCAGTTCCACCCGGCCGAACCCCACCTCCCCCCAGAAGGTCGGGGTGCCCTTGCCCCAGGTGAAGGGGATGCGCACCTGCTGCTCGGCGCGCTCCGGCTCGATCCAGGTCAGCCGCCAATCGCCATCCAGCGCGTGCATGGGCTGCTGCTCGGGGTTCCAGTCACGCAGGTCGATGGGGGCGGCGGCCTGTGCCGGTGCGGCGAGCAGCCACGACAGCAGGACGAGGCAGGGAAGCAGGCTGAGACGGATCACGAGCGAGGCGCTCCTCGGGACGAGAGGCCGGCACGCAACGCTGACGGCGGGGAGCGCAGTCTAGGGGATGAGGAGGCAGGCTGTGAATCCACCCTGCCGCAGTGGGCAGAGCGCGGCGGCACCGGGCCGCCGCGCCCGCTCCGTCAACGCTTGGCCACCAGGTCCCTGGGCAGCTTGAAGGTCCAGATCATGCCGCCCTGGTCCAGGTCCTTGATGCGCTTGGCCACCTCGCCGCCCCACAGCGGCACGGCGCCGCCCCAGCCGGAGACCACGGTGACGTACTGCTCGCCGTCCATCTCCCAGGTGACCGGGGAGGCGATCACGCCGGAGCCGGTGTTGAACTCGTAGAGCTTCTTGCCGGTCCTGGCGTCGAAGGCCATGAGGAAGCCTTCCGGGTTGCCGGTGAACACCAGGTTGCCCTTGGTGGCCAGCACGCCGCCCCACAGCGGCGCGTAGTTTTCATAGCGCCAGACTTCCTTGCCGGTCTTCGGGTCGATGGCGCGCAGCACGCCGATGTAGTCCTCGTTCAGCGGCTTGATGGTGAAGCCCGCGCCCAGGTAGGCCGCGCCCTTCTTGTAGGTCACGCCCTCGTTCCACATGTCCATGCCCCACTCGTTGGAGGGCACGTAGAACAGGCCGGTGTCCTGGCTGTAGGCCATGGGCATCCAGTTCTTGCCGCCGAGGAAGGACGGCGCGACGAACACCGAGGTGCCCTTCTTCGCATCCCCCGGCGCACCGGGGCGGTGGGCGTCGTCGTATATGGGCCGGCCGTTCTTGTCCAGGCCCTTGGCCCAGGTGACCTTGTCGACGAAGGGGAAGCCACGGATGAATTTGCCGTTGGTGCGGTCGAGCACATAGAAGAAGCCGTTGCGGTCGGCGGTGCCGGCGGCCTTGATGGTCTTGCCGCCATCCTGGTAGTCGAACGACACCAGCTCGTTGACGCCGTCGTAGTCCCAGCCGTCGTGCGGGGTGGTCTGGAAGTGCCACTTGATCGAGCCGTCCTCCGGGTTCAGCGCCAGGCGCGAGGAGGAGAACAGGTTGTCGCCGGGGCGCAGGTGGGAGTTCCACGGCGAGGGGTTGCCGGTGCCGATGAACAGCGAGTCGGTGCTCGGGTCGTAGTAGCCGCCGAGCCAGGGCGCGGCGCCGCCGGTCTTCCACAGGTCGCCCGGCCAGGTCTTGCCCGCTTCGCCGCCGGAGATGCCGTTCTCGATCGCCTTGCCGTCCTTGTAGACGTAGCCCATGTGGCCTTCCACGGTGGGGCGGCTCCACAGCAGGTTGCCGGTGGCGGGGTCATAGGCCTCGATCTTGCCGACCACGCCGAACTCGCCGCCGGCGACGCCGGTGATCAGCTTGCCCTTGGCGATCAGTGGCGCGGCGGAGATGGAGTAGCCGGCCTTGTAGTCGGCCACGGTCTTCTTCCACACCACCTTGCCGGTGTCCTTGTTCAGCGCCACCAGCTTGGCGTCGAGGGTGCCGAAGATCACCAGGTCGCCGTACAGGGCCACGCCCCGGTTGATCACGTCGCAGCAGGGCATGATGCCGTCGGGCAGGCGCGCGTCGTACTGCCAGAGCTTCTTGCCGGTGCGCGCGTCGGCGGCGAACACCCGCGAGTAGGAGGCGGTGACGTACATCACGCCGTCCTTGATCAGCGGCTGCGCCTGCTGGCCGCGCTGCTTCTCGCCGCCGAAGGACAGCGCCCAGACCGGACGCAGCTCCTTGACGTTGTCGGTGTTGAGCGTGTCCAGCGTGCTGTAGCGCTGGCCCTGCTGGTTGAGGCCGTTGACCACGATCTGGTCGTTGCGCTTGCCGGCATCGCTGATGTCCTGGTCGGTGACGCCCGCCCAGGCCGACAGGCTGGCGAGGGTGATGGCGGCGAACAGCGCCGTGCGGACGAAAGGCTGGGTGAAACCGGTGGGGTTCATTGCGGCTACCTCTGCGGGCTTGTTGTTGTCATCCGGGAAAATTTCCCGGTCTGCCGCGAATTCTTGGTTCGCCCGCCCTCCCCGCCAATTCACCTCAGTGCGGAGATTCGTAGTTCCTTGGTAGCAATACCGGCCCACCCGGTTCCAGGGGCGCTGGGTGGGCACAGGGTCGGCGTAGGTGGGCTTGGGCGTGGGTCGGCGGGTGTGGGCGGGCGTAGGGTGGGCGTAGGGTGGGCTTCAGCCCACCGCTCCCGCTCTCAGGCCCAGGCAACGAACGATCGGGCACGACGGCGTGCCCCACCCGACTCCATCTGGTGGAGGTAAAGAGCGACCTCCATGCGCGGTGATCCCCGTGCATCGGCGATGTGCTTCTTGTAGGGGCGACTTCAGTCGCCAAGCGGTGCGTAGCGCCGCCCCGCTTTTGTGTGCGAATTCATTGGCTCTGTCTGCGTTAAGTGTTGCTAGAGGATTTGAGTCCAGCTTGTTGCCGAGCTCTGGTGATGTTTCTGGTTTCGCCCACCCGGGCGAGTCCCTTTTAACAATCGCCTTAAAAGGAACCAAAAGGGCTTGCCCCATCATCCGGCCCCGGCTTCGCCGGGGTTCCCTCACTCCATCGTTGCTCTGGGGGCCGGCGCGATGGGCCATCCATGGCCTGGCGCGCCTCTCGCGGCATCCATGCCGCTCGTCCCCCGGCGCAACGACTGCGTTCGGCCTCCTGGAGGGGCGTTGGCGGCTGCTCCAACTTTCTTCGTCCAGCGCATCGCCACGTGGTGCGCACGGGCTTTCGTAGGATGGTGTAGAGCGAAGCGAAACCCATGCGGTGAAGGTGGCACAAACCCTCAAGCGCCCGGAAAGTACCGTGCTTGAGCGCTTGCATTAAAACCACAACAGGTAACGCAGACAGAGCCAATTCATTCGCGAAATGGTTTCCGGCGAATGAGTCACTCCGCCCGGGGCAGGCGTTCGCGCTCGTAGCGCGGGTAAAGGTGGCTGACGCTGCGCACCAGCTCGTAGCGGGTCAGGCTGATGCCGGCGAAGCGTTCGGGGATGGGCGCGCGGATCAGCTCGTTCATCTCCGCGCCGCGTTTCGCGCCGTCGCGCAGCAGGCCGTCGAGCCAGCCGAGGTAGTCGCGCATCTGGGTGAAGATCGCGTCATCGCGGGCCACCGGGCCGTGGCCGGGCACCAGCAGTTTCCAGGGCAGCGCCTGGAGCTGGTCGAGGTCGGCGAGCCAAACGTCCAGCCCCGGGCTGTTGGGGGTGGTCAGGGCCCGCTGGTAGAACAGCAAGTCGCCACCGAAGAGCACGCCGGTGCGCTCGTCGAGGATCGCCAGGTCCGCCCCGGTGTGGCCGCGCAGGGCCAGCAGGCGCAGCGGGTGGCCACCGATGCTGAAGGTGCCGGGGGTGACCGCCTCGGTGGGCAGCAGCACCTCGGTGCCGCGCATCCAGTCGCCCACCAGGCGGTACATGTTCTCGGCCATGGCGTCGCCCTGCTGGCGCAGCAGTTCGGTGGTGCCGGGCAAGGCGGCGATGGGCACGTCGGCGAAGGCCTGGTTGCCCAGCGCGTGGTCCGGGTGGTGGTGGGTGATCAGCAGCCGCTTCACCGGTTGCGAAGTGACCGTGGCGATGGCCCGGCGCAGGGCTTCGCCGTAGCGCTTGGAAGGGCCGCTGTCGATCACCACCACGCCGTCGTCGGTGACGATGAAGGCGGTGTTGACCACGTTGCCGCCATTGCCCGCCGCGAAGTTGTCGGTGCTGCCTTCCAGCAGCCAGGTGCCTTCGGCGATCTGCCGGGGTTGCAGGGTGTAGTCCAGCTCGGCGCGGGACAGCAGCGGCAGCACGACGAGGAACACCAGCACGAGCAGGCGCATGCCTAGAGCCCCCCTTCGAATTCGTTGCCGTTGTTGTCGCGCAGCCACAGGCGCGCGCCTGCGTGGCCCTTCACGTCCAGGCTGAGGGTGGGGTTCTCGGCCACGGCCGGGAACAGCTCCAGGGTCGCCAGGGGCTTGCCGTCGGCGTCGCGCAGTTCGGCCTGGTTGAGGAAGAACTCGGGGATGCCGCCCACCAGGCCGTTGTCCATGGGGTGGTCGACGCGCAGGCGCAGGCGTTCGTCGCCCCCCAGGGGAAAGCGCGCGGCGTGGATCTGCCCCAGGCGGTCCTCCCAGCCCGGTTGCGCGCGCACCACGCTGGGCGCGGTGCAGCCGCCGCCGGCGGCGTCGATCCAGGCCGAGCCGATGTGCCACACACCGTCCTCGGTCAGCGCCGCCGCGCGGATCGGCGTGGCCTGCTCGATGCGGATGCGGATCGCCACCACCGGCAACACGGCATCGCCGGGGCGGAAGTCGAACACCCGGGGAATGGGGTTGAGCTCGGCCCAGGCCATGAGTCGCGTCACCTTGCCCGGCAGCGCCCGGGCGTCCACCTGGATCGGCACCTGGCGGGCGTCCTCGGCGAAGGGCGGCGCCAGCAGCTGAACGCGGTCGTCGAAGACGTAGGGCGCGCCGTCGAGGATGCGCTGGTGGTGGAAGTCCCACATCACCGAGGGCATCGGGTCCTTGCCCGGGTCGGGGGCGGCGAGGGCCTGGGCACCCAGGCACAAGCCCAGCAGCAGCGTGGTCAGGTGGCGCATGGCGGTTCTCCCTGGCAGGCCGGGGCCCACCTCATTGCACGTCCTGGTAGAGGCCGGGCAGCTCGTAGGTCAGCCCGTAGCGGGCGTAGAGGGCGGCCAGCCGGCCATCGCGGACCATCGCCTCCACCTCCATGTCCAGCGCGTTGGAAAGCTGGCGGTTGGACTCGTGCACCGCCATGCCGATGTCCCACAGGGGCTGGCCGAGGTTGGGATAGGTGGTGTCGGAGGACTTCAGCGCCGGGTCGGCGGCCTCGTGCAGCAGCCACTGCAGCTCGCCGCGCAGGGCCATCACCGCATCCACCTCGGCGCCCTGCAGGGCGGCGAAGGCGGCGGCCGGGCTCGGGTAGTGGCGGGTGTTGGCGCTGAGCTGGCCGTTGAACACCGAGGTCAGGTAGAAGGACGGCACGCTCTCCAGCTCGACGCCGATGGGGTGCAGGCGGAACACGCCGATGCTGTCCACCACCGGCAGGCGCCGGGCGTCGTGCACCAGGTGCCAGCGCTCGCGCTGGTAGGGGGCGAAGATCACCACCTGCTCGTTGACCAGCTCGCCCACGTCGTTGCGCCGCGCCGTGTAGTCGCGGTCGTAGGGCACGCGCAGCATCAGGTCCGCGAGCAGTTTGGGGCGCAGGTAGTGGCCCTTCCAGATGTAGTTGCGCAGGTCGTCGTCGAGCTTCTCGCCGGGGGTCACCCAGATCAGCTCGGCCTTCAGCCCCAGCGCTGCGGCCAGGGCATTGGCCAGGTCGACGTCGACGCCGCGGGCCTGGCCGTCCTGCTGGAAGCTGTAGGGCGGGAAGTTCTCGTAGACCGCGACCTTGAGCACCCCCGAGGCGAGGATGTCGTCATAGGGGCGGACCTGCGCCTGCGCCAGCGGCAGGCACAGCAACCAGCACAGCAGGGCGAGCAGGCGCATGGCGATCACTCTTCGACGTGGACGCTTTCCAGGTAGGAGCGGATGGCCCAGAGCGCTTCCTGGCTGAGGAAGTCGGCCATCTTCGGCATGTACACCGCGCCGTCGCGCACCGCGCCGTTGATCACGCGCTCCTTGAACCACTCGTCGCCGTCGGCGCTGATTTCGAGCAGGCGCAGGTCGGGGGCGATGCCACCGGACTTGGCTTCCAGGCCGTGGCAACGGGCGCAGTTCTGGTTGTAGGCCGAGGAACCGATCTCCACCGCCAGGGCGTTCTTCTCATAGGGCGCGCGGTAGGGGTTGGTGTCACGCCATTCCTTGCCCAGGGGCTCCAGGCCATCGGTGTTGACGGCCTGCGGCACGACATCGCCATGGGCCAGGGCAAGACCGGTGAGGCTCAGACCGGCAAGGAACATCAGGCCACGCAGGGCGTTCTTGTTATTCATGACTTCCATCCTCTTCGAGATGCTGGGCAAGGCGAACGCTCGGCAGGAGCGTGGTGACGAGGATGGTAAGGAGCGCCCGATCAGGGCCGAATGCTGCTTTGGTGGCCGCGCCCTACTCCCTTGGTAGCAAGCCGGGCGGAGGTGTATCGAGGCGCTTTGGCAGCACTTCCAAGTCATGCCCGCACTGGGAAGTTTTCCCGGCAAGCGCGGGAGTTTTTCCGTATCCCGCAGGCGGTGGCGCTTCCAGTATTCGAAGCGCCAGGACGCCAGGTGGCGCACTGGTCCACAACGACCACGGGAACCGCACACATGACAACAAGATCGCACCCCCAACCCGCCAGCCCGCTCAGCCTCGCCATCAAGGGCCTCCTGCTCGCCGGTGGCCTCGCCGCCAGCGCCAGCGCCTTCGCCGCCAACGTGACCTGGGAAGACATCGCCAACGACCATGTCTCGGTCAAGGACGTGCTGCAGTACGGCATGGGCACCAACGCCCAGCGCTGGAGCCCCCTGGCCCAGGTCAACGACCAGAACGTGTTCAAGCTGGTGCCGGCCTGGTCCTACTCCTTCGGCGACGAGAAGCAGCGCGGCCAGGAATCCCAGGCGATCGTGCGCGACGGTGTGGTCTACGTCACCGGCTCCTATTCCCGCGTGTTCGCCCTTGACGCCAAGACCGGCAAGCGTCTGTGGGTCTACAACCACCGCCTGCCCGACGACATCCGCCCCTGCTGCGACGTGGTCAACCGCGGCGCCGCCATCTACGGCGACAAGATCTTCTTCGGCACCCTGGACGGCCGCCTGGTGGCGCTGAACAAGGACACCGGCAAGGTGGTGTGGAACAAGAAGTTCGGCGATCACACCGCCGGCTACACCATGACCGGCGCCCCGACCCTGATCAAGGACCAGAAGACCGGCAAGACGCTGCTGATCCACGGCAGCTCCGGTGACGAATTCGGCGTGGTCGGCCAGCTCTACGCCCGCGACCCGGACACCGGCGAAGAAGTCTGGATGCGCCCCTTCGTCGAGGGCCACATGGGCCGCCTCAATGGCAAGGACAGCACCCCCACGGGCGATGTGAAGGCGCCCTCCTGGCCGGACGACAAGAACTCCCCCACCGGCAAGGTCGAGGCCTGGAGCCACGGTGGCGGCGCCCCCTGGCAGAGCGCCAGCTTCGACGCCGAGACCAACACCATCATCGTCGGCGCCGGCAACCCCGGCCCCTGGAACACCTGGGCGCGCACCGCCAAGGGCGGCAACCCCCACGACTACGACAGCCTCTACACCTCCGGCCAGGTGGGCGTGGACCCGAGCACCGGCGAGGTGAAGTGGTTCTACCAGCACACCCCGAACGACGCCTGGGACTTCTCCGGCAACAACGAGCTGGTGCTGTTCGACTACAAGGGCAAGGACGGCAAGGTGGTGAAAGCCACCGCCCACGCCGACCGCAACGGCTTCTTCTATGTGGTGGACCGCACCAACGGCAAGCTGCAGAACGCCTTCCCCTTCGTCGACAACATCACCTGGGCCAGCCACATCGACCTGAAGACCGGCCGCCCGGTGGAGAACGAAGGCCAGCGCCCGCCCCTGCCCGAGCCGGGCCAGAAGCACGGCAAGGCGGTCGAGGTCTCCCCGCCCTTCCTCGGCGGCAAGAACTGGAACCCGATGGCCTACAGCCAGGACACCGGCCTGTTCTACGTGCCGGCCAACAACTGGAAGGAGGACTACTGGACCGAGGAGGTGAACTACAAGAAGGGCTCCGCCTACCTGGGCATGGGCTTCCGCATCAAGCGCATGTACGACGACCACGTCGGCAGCCTGCGCGCCATGGACCCGACCACCGGCAAGGTGGTGTGGGAGCACAACGAGCACCTGCCGCTCTGGGCCGGCGTGCTGGCCACCAAGGGCAACCTGGTGTTCACCGGCACCGGCGACGGCTTCTTCAAGGCCTTCGACGCGAAAACCGGCAAGGAGCTGTGGAAGTTCCAGACCGGCAGCGGCATCGTCTCCCCGCCCATCACCTGGGAACAGGACGGCGAGCAGTACATCGGCGTGACCGTCGGCTACGGCGGCGCCGTGCCGCTGTGGGGCGGCGACATGGCCGAGCTGACCAAGCCGGTGGCCCAGGGCGGCTCGTTCTGGGTGTTCAAGCTGCCGAGCTGGGACAACAAGACCGCCAGCCGCTGACCCTCCCCGGCGCGCCTGCGGGCGCGCCGACTCCCCTGCCACGCACCAGGAGCCGTCATGAACTACCTGCCCATGTTCCTTCCCCTGCTGATGCTGGTCGTCGGGCTCGCCTGGGCCCAGGCCCCCGCCCCGCAAGCCGAGGCCACCCCCGAGGATGCCGTCCGGGTAATCGGCGGCTGCCGCCTGGAGCCGGAAAGCCAGTGCCCCGGCGCCGACCTGCGCAATGCCGACCTGCGCAACCTCGACCTGCACAAGATCAACCTGGCCGGGGCCGATCTTTCCGGCGCCGACCTGCGCCACGCCAACCTCGACCTGGCCAACCTGGAGAAAGCCCGACTGGTGGGCAGCAACCTGACCCGCGCCAGCCTGCAGCAGAGCAACCTGCGCCTGGCCAACCTCAGCGGCGCCCGCCTGGTGGCGGTGCAGGGCTGGGGCCTGTTCGGCCAGGGCGCGCAGTTCAAGGGCGCCGACCTGACCGCCGCCTACTTGGAGTTCGCCCGCCTCTCCGGCGCCAGGCTGCACGACGCCAACCTCAGCGCCGCCGACCTGGAAATGACCTGGCTCAGCCGCGCCGACCTCAAGGGCGCCCACCTCAACGACGCCAACCTGCAGGAAGCCAAGCTGGGCGACGCCAACCTGGAGAACGCCGACCTCAGCGGCGCCCGTCGCCACTACGCGTCGTTCCAGGGGGTGAACATGGAAGGCTGCCGGGAATGCCCGGTGGATTGGGAAAAATGATGTTCGGGCGGGGCGCGTCTACACTTTTCAAGCCGCGCCCCGTCGAATTGTTCGCCAGCCCCTTAAGAAAGTACCGGCAGGGCCGATGCGCTGACCAAGCAGTTCCACACTCTCAGCCAACGGGTTCCGACCATGTTCAACACGCGCTTGAAAAAGGAGCTGGAGCACCTTCGGGAGGAAAACGCCCGAGCCCAGCAGATCAAGGAATCCATCTTCCAGGAAA
Source organism: Pseudomonas sp. No.21 (assembly GCF_054558415.1). Taxonomy (NCBI): domain Bacteria; kingdom Pseudomonadati; phylum Pseudomonadota; class Gammaproteobacteria; order Pseudomonadales; family Pseudomonadaceae; genus Pseudomonas; species Pseudomonas sp. No.21. Next base: position 10,522 of record NZ_BAAJNO010000028.1, on the reverse strand, counting down.
TGCTGGTGATGGAGATCGACCTCCAGGGTCGCATCCTGTCCGTCAACGAAAACTTCCTCAATGTGCTGCAGTACCGCAGTGACACCATCATCGGCCGCACGCTCGAAGAGCTCATCCCCCAGACCTTCCACCGCGACCCCAACTACCTGAAGATGCGCCAGGGCCTGGCCAACGGCGAGCACTTCAACGGCGCGTACCGGCTGCTCCGCGGCGACGGCCGCGAGGCCTGGCTGCGCTGCATCTGGCAACCGATACGCGATGGACGCGGGCAGATCCAGAGCGTGGTGGTGTGCGCCAACGACCTGACCCGGACCATCGAGACCGCCAAGGAGCACGAAGGCCTGATCAACGCCCTGCTGCGCTCCACCGCCGTCATCGAGTTCAACCTCAAGGGCGAGGTGCTCAACGCCAACCAGCGCTTCCTCGATGCCATGGGCTACCGCCTGGAGCAGATCAAGGGCAAGCACCACAGCGTCTTCTGCGATCCGGAGGAGTCCAGCTCCGCCGGCTACCGGGAGTTCTGGGCCAAGCTGCTGCGCGGCGAGTTCGTCGTCGGCCGCTTCAAGCGCATCGACGCCCACGGCCGCGATGTCTGGCTGGAGGCCTCCTACAACCCGGTGCACGACACCAACGACCAGCTCTACAAGGTGGTGAAGTTCGCCACCGTGATCACCGACCAGGTGAACCAGGAGCAGGCCGTGGCCGAGGCGGCGAACATCGCCTACAGCACCTCCCAGCAGACCGACGCCACCGCACAGAAAGGCGCCTCGGTGGTCAGCCAGACGGTCAACGTCATGCGCCTGATCACCAACCAGGTGCAGGAAGCGGCCGAAGGCATCGAGGCGCTGGACAAGCAGTCGCAACTGATCAGTTCGATCATCAAGACCATCAGCGGCATCGCCTCGCAGACCAACCTGCTGGCCCTCAACGCCGCCATCGAGGCGGCCCGCGCGGGCGAGCAGGGCCGCGGCTTCGCGGTGGTCGCCGACGAAGTGCGCCAGCTGGCCGGGCGCACCAGCCAGGCGGCCGAGGAGATCGTCGAGGTGGTGCAGCAGAACCAGAGCCTGGCCCAGGCGGCGGTGGACAGCATGTCCAGCAGCCGCCAGCACGCCGAGCAGGGGCTGAACCTGGCCAACGAGGCCGGCTCGGTGATCGTCGAGATCCAGGACGGCGCCCAGCGCGTGGTCAGCGCCGTGGGGCAGTTCGCCAGCCAGCTGAAGACCTGAGGTGGAATAGCCTGGCGGGGGCTGTGGGAGCGGTTGCAGCCGGGATGTCCGCGCGAGTAAACATCCACGCTCCTAGATCATGTTTTGGCCCCCATCTGGCCTCGGAACATGCAACCGTCGCTCACTTCGGACGTAGGGTGTGCTGCGCGCACCGGGAGCTCGCCGGAGGCACCGTGCGGCGGTGCGCACGGCACACCCTACGGCACGCACTCATCCTGTCGAGTCCTCAGCTCAAGTCGTCACAGCAGAGCCGATGCCCTGCCCTATCACCCCAGCCGCAATACCCCGGTATCGATGGCCAGGTGCACCAGCTCCGCCTGGGAGCTGACCTGCAGCTTGTTCTTGAGCATCGTCAGGTAGTTGGAAACCGTCTTGGCGCTGATGCACAGGTGCTCGGCGATGCTGCGCGCGGGCATGCCGCGGGCGAGCATGGTGAAGATCTCCAGCTCGCGCTGGGTCATGCCGCAGAGGCGCGGGTCGCCGGCCTGGTGCGCCGGGTGGCAGGCGAGCTGGGTGGCCAGGGGCTGCTCGATGTAGGCGTGCCCGGCGAGGATGCGCCGCACCGCTTCCACCAGCACCTCGGGCGCGGAGTTCTTGGTGATGTAGCCGGCGGCACCGGCGTCCAGGGCCTGGCGCACCAGGGGCAGCTCGTCGTGCATGCTGAAGAACAGCACGCGCAGCTGCGGCAGGCGCTGGCGCAGCCGGCGGGTGGTCTCCAGGCCGCTGATGCCCGGCAGCGAGAGGTCCATCACCACCAGGTTGGGAATGCTGTCGTGCACCAGGTGCAGGGCCTGCTCGCCGCTGGCCGCCTCGCTCACCTCCACCTCGGGCAGCAGGCCGCGCAGCAGGCTGGCGTAGCCCTGGCGCACCACGGAATGGTCGTCCACCAGCAGGATCTTCATCGCAGGTTCTCCAGGTTGTTCAGGCTTCGCCCAGGGGAATGCTCAGGCGCACCAGCCAGCCGCCGCCGGCGCGGGTGCGCAGGCGCAGGTCGCCGCCCAGGCAGCGCGCCCGCTCCAGCATGGAACGCAGGCCGATGCCGGGCCGTGGCGGCTGCACGGCGCCCCGGCCGTTGTCGCCCACCAGCAGGCGCAAGCGCCGGCCGCGGCGCTCCAGGCGCACGCTCACCGCACTGGCATCGGCGTGGCGGGCGATGTTGGTCAGGGCTTCCTGCAACAGGCGGTAGAGATGGGCCTGGTCGGCGGTGGGCAGCACCGGCAGGTCCTCGCCCAGGCGCAACTGGCAATCGACGCCCTGGGCGCTGCGCCACTGCTCGGTGAGCAGCTCGATGGCCTCGCCCAGGTGCAGGCGCTCCAGCACCACGGGGTAAAGGTCACGCACCAGCGCGCGGAAGCTGTCCTGCATGCGCTGGCAGTTGTCCTCCAGGCTGCGCAGGGTGGCACCGGCGCCCGGCGCCTGGCCGGTCATGGAGCGCAACAGCAGCAGCTGCGCGCGGATGCCGGCGAGGTACTGGCCGATGTCGTCGTGCAGGGCCAGGGCCAGGTGCTTGCGCTCGCGCTCCTGCAGCGCCAGCAGGGCGCGGGTCAGCTCGGCGTTGTCGTTGCGCACCTGCTCCAGGGTGCTGGCCATCTCGTTGAAGTGGCCGGCCAGCAGGCGTGCCTCGTGCAGCGAAGGCTGGTTGAGGCGTACCGCCAGGCGGCCCCGGGCGATCTCGTCGAAGCCGGCGCGCAGCTCGTCCAGCACCCGCAGGCCCCGGCGTACCGCGACGCGGATGGCCAGCAGGCTGAGGCCCAGGGCCAGGCCGAACAGCACCAGCAACTGGATGAGGGAGTCCTCGACCTCGTCCATCTCGTCCGCCGGGTCAACGCTGATCAGCACGCGGCGGCCATCGTCCAGTTGCAGCGGCTCGCCGTACTGCTCGGCGGGCGGGAACAGCCGCGCACCGAGCCAGGCGTCCAGGCCGCGTGGTTGTGAGGGCGTCTCGCCCTGCCAGTGGATGCGCACATGGCGCAGGCCCCGCGCCAGGGCCGACTCCAGGGCCTTGGGGTCGCGCCGGGCGGCCTCGTGCAGGTACTCGACCACCGCGCGCGCGGCCACCATCTCGCGTTGCACGTCCTGGCTGGCCTGGCGCAGAAGCACCCCGGTACAGACCAGTGCCACTGCGGCGAAGAACAGCACCACCAGCAGGTTGATGCGGCCGAGGGTGCTCATCGCCCGAGGCCCGATGAAAACGCCGCGGGGGGCGCAGCGGGGGACGCACGGAAGCCATCCACGCCGATCAGGCTGAGGATCAGCAGCACGGGCAGCAGCAGGGTCTTGAGCACACGCATGGCCGGGCCTCCCGGTCTCGTTCTTGTGCCTCCATGCTAGGGCCTGGGGCGGGCGGCCGGGCTACTACCTTGGTACTGCCCCGGCGCTACTTTCTGCATATTTCCCCAGGCCCGGGGCGGCCCTAGGCTGGCGCTACAAGAACGGGAGCCCCCGCCATGCGCCACCTTGCGCCCTATGCCCTGACCTACCTGCTGGCCCTGGCCGCCGCCGCGCTGCTGGCCAACCACGCCGTCGCCGCCGAGGCGCGCCAGCCGCTGGAGGTGCGCATCGGCTACCTCGGCTACAGCCCCGACCCGGGGCCGCTGCTGTCCAACGTCATCCCCGAGCCCCGCGACACCGGCTTGCGCGGCGCCGAGCTGGCGACCACCGACAACAACAGCACCGGGCGCTTCCTCAAGCAGCGCTACCAGTTGCTGGCGGCCAATGCCGAGAGCGAAGCCGAACTGCTGGACGCGGCGCGCCAACAGTATGACCAGGGCCTGCGCCTGTTCGTGGTCAACGCACCGGCGCCCCTGCTGCGCCAGCTCTCGGCGGCGCTGCCGGACAGCCTGCTGTTCAACGCCGGCGCCGCCGACGACGAACTGCGCACCGACGCCTGCCTGCCCAACGTGCTGCACAGCCTGCCCAGCCGCGCCATGCTCGCCGACGCCCTGGTGCAGTTCCTCGCCCTGCGCCAGTGGAAGCGCTGGCTGCTGGTGGTCGGCCCGCGCCCCGAGGACCAGGCCTACGCCGCCGCCCTGCGTCGCGCCGCGGGGCGCTTCGGCCTGACGATCATCGGCGAGAAGCCCTGGACCTTCGACAACGAGCAGCGCCGCAGCGCCCAGGCCGACATGCCGCTGTTCACCCAGGCCGACGACTACGACGGCGTGCTGGTGGCCGACGAGCGCGGCGACTTCGGCGAGTACCTGCCCTACAACACCTGGCTGCCGCGCCCGGTGGCCGGCACCCAGGGCCTGGTGCCCACCGGCTGGCACAAGACGGTGGAAACCTATGGCGCGGCGCAACTGCAGAAGCGCTTCGAGGACCTCACGGGGCGCTGGATGAACGACCGCGACTTCGCCGCCTGGGTGGCCGTGCGCAGCATCGCCAGCGCCGTCACCCGCCTGGGCGCCGCCGACGCCGCCGCGATCCGCACCCTGGAGCTGTCGCCGGACCTGCCCCTGGACGGCTTCAAGGGCCGCAAGCTGAGCTACCGCCCCTGGGACGGCCAGTTGCGCCAGCCCATCGAGCTGATCCAGCCACGCGCGCTGATCAGCACCTCGCCCCAGGAAGGTTTTCTCCACCCCTTCAGCGAACTCGACACCCTCGGCCACGACGCGCCGGAGAGCCGCTGCCGCCTGGCCGAGGTTGCCCTGGAAGCCACGCCATGAACGCCCAGAACAAGGACCCCGCCATGCCCCGCCTCCCCCTCACCCTGCTCGGCGCCGCGCTGCTGCTGGCCAGCGGCGCCACCTTCGCCGCCACCGCCTACGTCTCCAACGAGAAGGACAACGCCGTCAGCGTGATCGACATGGACAGCCTGACGGTCACCGCCAGCCTGCCGGTGGGCAAGCGCCCGCGCGGCCTGGCGCTGTCCAGCGACAACCGGCTGCTGTACATCTGCGCCAGCGATTCGGACACCGTGCAGGTGATGGACCTGGCCACGCGGCAGATCATCAAGGAGCTGCCCTCCGGCGCCGACCCCGAGCAGTTCGCCCTGCACCCCAACGACCGCTGGCTGTACATCTCCAACGAGGACGATGCGCTGGTCACGGTGGTCGACACCCAGAGCAGCCAGGTGCTGGCGCAGATCGACGTCGGCGTGGAGCCCGAGGGCATGGCGGTGAGCCCGGACGGCAAGTGGGCGATCAACACCAGCGAGACCACCAACATGCTGCACTGGATCGACACCTCGACCCAGACGCTGGTGGACAACACCCTGGTGGACCAGCGCCCGCGCCATGTGGAGTTCGACCACGACGGCAAGCGACTGTGGGCTTCGGCGGAGATCGGCGGCACCGTCACCGTGGTCGACGTGGCCACGCGCAGCATCCAGAAGACCCTGCGCTTCCAGATCAAGGGCGTGCACCCGGACAAGGTGCAGCCGGTGGGGGTCAAGCTGACCCGCGACGGCCGCTACGCCTTCGTGGCCCTGGGCCCGGCCAACCATGTGGCGGTGGTGGATGCGAAAACCCTGGAGGTGCTCGACTACCTGCTGGTGGGCCGGCGCGTCTGGCACCTGGCCTTCAGCCCCGACGAGAAGACCCTGCTGGCCACCAACGGCATCAGCGGCGACGTCTCGGTGATCGACGTCGACAGCCTCACGGTGACCCGGTCGATCAAGGTCGGCCGCTACCCCTGGGGCGTGGTGGTGGCGCCATGAACGCACTGGAGGTGGAGGGCGTCGGCTTCGACTACGGCCCGCGCCGCGCACTGGATGAGGTGAGTTTCGCCCTGGAGCCGGGCCGCTTCACCGCGCTGCTGGGCCCCAACGGCGCCGGCAAGTCCACCCTGGTGGCGCTGCTCAGCCGCCTCTACGACCTGCAGCGCGGCGACATCCGCGTCGCCGGCCACTCCCTGCGCCGGCAGCCGCGCCTGGCCCTGCGCCAGCTCGGCGTGGTGTTCCAGCAGAGCACCCTGGACCTCGACCTCTCGGTGGAGCAGAACCTGCGCTACCACGCCGCCCTGCACGGCATGCCGCGCCAGCTGGCGGCCGCGCGCATCGACCAGGAGCTGGCGCGCCAGGGCCTGGGCGAACGCCGCCGCGACAGCGTGCGCGCGCTCAATGGCGGCCACCGCCGGCGCGTGGAAATCGCCCGCGCCCTGCTCCACCGCCCACGCCTGCTGCTGCTCGACGAAGCCAGCGTCGGCCTCGACCCGGCCGCCCGCCAGGCCCTCAACCACCACGTGCGCCAGCTGTGCGACGACGAAGGCCTGAGCGTACTGTGGACCACTCACCTGCTGGACGAAGTGCGCGGCGAGGACGCCCTGCTGGTGCTCGACCAGGGCCGCCTGGTGGCCTCGGGCACCGCCAGCGAGCTGAGTACGGCCCATGGCGGCGGCCTGGCCGGTGCCTTCGGCGAGCTCACCCGGCCGAGGGCGCGGGCATGAACGCCAATGCCTACTGGCAGTGCCTGCGCGGCATCGTCGGGCGCGAATGGTTGCGCTTCGTGCTGCAGCGCTCGCGCTTTCTCAGCGCCCTGGTGCGGCCGCTGCTGTGGCTGCTGGTGTTCGCCGCCGGGTTCCGCGCGGCGCTGGGCATCGCCATCATCGACCCCTACGCCACCTACATCACCTACGAGACCTACATCGTCCCGGGGCTGGCCTGCATGATCCTGCTGTTCAACGGCATGCAGGGCTCGCTGTCGATGGTCTACGACCGCGAGATGGGCAGCATGCGCGTGCTGCTCACCAGCCCCCTGCCGCGCCCCTTCCTGCTCGGCGCCAAGCTACTGGCCACGGCGCTGGTGTCGCTGCTGCAGGTGTATGCCTTCCTCGCCATCGCCTGGCTCTATGGCGTGCAACCGCCGGCCTGGGGCCTGCTCGCCGCCCTGCCCGCGCTGCTGCTGGCGGCGCTGCTGCTCAGTGCCCTGGGGCTGCTGCTGTCGAACTTCATCCGCCAGTTGGAGAACTTCGCCGGGGTGATGAATTTCGTGATCTTCCCGCTGTTCTTCCTCTCCTCGGCGCTCTACCCCCTGTGGAAGATGCGCGAGGCCAGCGAGTGGCTGTACTGGCTGTGCGCGGCCAATCCCTTCAGCCACGCGGTGGAGCTGGTGCGCTTCGCTTTGTACGAACGGCTCAACCCGCTGGCGCTCGGCGTGTGCCTGGGCCTGACGCTGGTCTTCGCGGTGGCGGCGGTGGCCAGCTTCAACCCGCAGCACGCGGCGCTGCGCCGGGCCGGCTGAGGCGGGAAAACTACTACTTTGGTACGGGTTTCCCTCTCCAACGTAGGATTTCCAAAGGCGCGCAGCTGGCTTGTAATGCAGGCCATAAGAATAAAGAGATGCCTGCCATGCGAGTCCTCATCGCCTCACTGCTGTGCCTGCCCCTCCTGTTTTCGGCCACCGCCCGGGCCGACGCCGAGCCGTCGCTGTTCTCCGCCGACGGCTACCGCACCGACCGCTACCGCAGCCCCACGCCCGCCGAGGCCGACCACGCCCGCACCCTGGACACCCCCGGCCTGCGCCAGCTGCTGGCGCGCGACCCGCGCACGCAACTGATCGACGTCTACCGCCGCCAGTTCCTCGAAGGCCGCTTCATCGCCGACGAGCCCCACGCCAACCTGCCCGGCAGCCTGTGGCTGGCCAACACCGGCAACGGCGAGCTGGACGCGCGCTGGCAGGCCTACTTCGCCGACAACCTGAAGAAGGCCAGCCAGGGCGACCTGCACTGGCCGCTGGTGTTCTACTGCCGTTCCGACTGCTGGTTGAGCTGGAACGCGCAACGGCGCGCCCATGCACTGGGCTACCGCAATCTCTACTGGTACCGTGACGGCATCGATGCCTGGGAACAGGCCGGCCTGCCGCTGCAACCCGCCGAGCCCGTGCCCCTGCCCTGAATCCGCGCCCGACAGCCCCTCCATAATCAGAACAATGAGGTGAATGGCCATGTACAAGATCCTGATCGCCGACGATCACCCGCTGTTCCGCGAGGCCATCCACAACGTCATCAGCGACGGCTTCCCCGACAGCGAAGTGATGGAGACCGCCGACCTCGACAGCGCCCTGGGCCTGACCCAGGAACACGAAGACCTCGACCTCATCCTGCTCGACCTGAACATGCCCGGCATGCACGGCCTCAACGGCCTGATCAACCTGCGCAACGAGGCGCCGACCATCCCGGTGGTGATCGTCTCCGCCGAGCAGGACAAGCAGATCGTGCTGCAGGCGATCACCTACGGCGCGGTGGGCTTCATCACCAAGTCCTCGCCACGGGCGCAGATGACCGACGCCATCGAGCAGATCCTCAACGGCAACGTCTACCTGCCCTCGGACATCATCCGCACCCAGAAGAGCTCGCCCCGGCGCAGCCACCAGGACGAACACGGCATCCCCCCGGAACTGCTCCAGGCGCTGACCCGCAAGCAACTGCTGGTGCTCGAGCGCATGACCAAGGGCGAATCGAACAAGCAGATCGCCTACAACCTCGACATCGCCGAAACCACGGTCAAGGCCCACGTCTCCGCCATCCTGCGCAAGCTCAACGTGCACAACCGTGTGCAGGCGATCCTCTGCGCGGGGGATATCGATTTCGCGGCGTATCTGCGGCGCTAGCGGTCACCTGGCCGACAGCGCAGCCGGAGCTTTCACCCGGGCTGACGTGCCCCAACAGTCGCCATCCCGCCCTACCCTGCGAAGCCTGGACGCTTGCAGGAGACCCGGGAATGTCGCGCTACCTCCGCTCACAGCGGGCCGGCTCGTACTACTTCTTCACACTCGTCACCGCAAAACGCCGGCCGCTCCTGACCGAGCCATCGGCACGCCAGGCATTGCGCCATGCGATCCAGGCGGTGCGGCTCGAACAGCCGTTCCGCATCCATGGCTGGGTGCTGCTGCCGGATCACCTGCATTGCCTCTGGGAGCTGCCGCCCGGTGATACCGACTTCGCGCGGCGCTGGTCGATCATCAAGCGCAAAGTCAGCCAATCGGTTCACCTGCCACCCACTTCGAATAGCCGGGTCGCACGTCGCGAATCCGGGTTCTGGCAGCGGCGCTTCTGGGAGCACTGCATACGCGATGCCGACGACTACCGCCGGCATATGGATTACCTGCACTGGAACCCGGTGAAGCACGGCCTGGTCACCCGGGTGGCCGACTGGCCCTGGTCCAGCTTCCACCGCCTGGTACGAGAGGGCCTTTACCCGGCGGGTTGGGGCGATGCCGGGGAGCAGGACGGGGAATTTGGCGAATAGCCCGGAGCCTGTCGGAGATCGCCGGATGGACCGAACGCGGAATCGGTGCGCGCAGCACACCCTACAAGAGCACATCAGCGCACGGGGCTTGGTTCGATGCACGGGGCTCGGCCGTAGGGTGTGCCGTGTGCGCACCTCAAAGGTTGGAGCGGCACGGAGCCTTTCGGAGCTCGCCGGATGGACCGAGCGCGGGACCGGTGCGCGCACTCGACCGTGTGCATTGCAACGCACATTGATGCACGGGCTCGGCCCGATGCACGCGGCTCGGTCGTAGGGTGTGCCGTGCGCACCTCAAAAGGTGGGAGCGGCACGGAGCCTGTCGGAGTGAGCCGTACGGACCGAACGCGGGACCGGTGCGCGCAGCACACCCTACAAGAGCACATCGACGCACAGGGCTTGGTTCGATGCACGGGGTTCGGCCGTAGGGTGTGCCGTGCGCACCTCAAAAGGCGGGAGCGGCACGGAGGCTATCGGAGTACGCCGGACGGGCCGAGCGCGGGATCGGTGCGCGCAGCACAGCATGCAAGAGCACATCGGCGCACGAGGCTCGACCGTGTGTATTGCAACACACATTGATGCACGGGCTCGGCCCGATGCACGGGGCTCGGCCGTAGGGTGTGCCGTGCGCACCTCAAAAGGTGGGAGCGGCACGGAGGCTATCGGAGTGCGCCGGACGGGCCGAGCGCGGAATCGGTGCGCGCAGCACACCCTACAAGAGCACATCGACGCACGGGGCTTGGTTCGATGCACGGGGCTCGGCCGTAGGGTGTGCCGTGCGCACCTCAAAAGGTGGGAGCGGCACGGAGGCTATCGGAGTACGCCGGACGGGCCGAGCGCGGAATCGGTGCGCGCAGCACACCCTACAAGAGCACATCGGCGCACGAGGCTCGACCGTGTGTATTGCAACACACATTGATGCACGGGCTCGGCCCGATGCACGCGGCTCGGTTGTAGGGTGTGCCGTGCGCACCTCAAAGGTCGGATCGGCACGGAGCCTTTCGGAGTTCGCCGGATGGACCGAGCGCGGAATCGGTGCGCGCAGCACACCCTACAAGAGCACATCGGCGCACGGGGCTTGGATCGATGCACGGGGCTCGGCCGTAGGGTGTGCCGT
>NZ_BAAJNO010000027.1:0-39672 GCF_054558415.1 Pseudomonas sp. No.21 | reverse complement strand
ACCCAACCCGCGCACGCCCCCGGTCGCCACTGCCACCGGGGGCGCTCGCGCTTGCAGCCGGAGGCCGCCATGCAACCCGCCACCGCCATGCCGGATGCCAGCCTGCTGGCCCCCGACAACCACCTGCTGGTGCTGCTCGACCACCAGGCCCAGCCCGCCCTGGCCACCCGCTCCATCGACGCCATCAGCCTGCGGGACAACCTCGCCCTGCTGGCCAAGGCCGCCTGGCAGTTCGAGGTGCCGACGCTGATCAGCAGCCTCGACGCACCGGCCTTCGCCGGGGAGCTGCTGGAAGAACTCACTGCGGTATTCCCCGAGCAGCCGGTGCTCCGCCGCCGCACCTTCAATGCCTGGGAAGACGCCCCCTTCATCGAAGGGGTCAACGCCAGCGGCCGGCGCCGCCTGGTGCTGGCCGGGCTGTGGACCTCGGTGAGCATCGCCGCCACCGCGCTCTCGGCACTGGGCCAGGGCTTCGCGGTGTATCTGGTGGTGGACGCCGGCGGCGATGTCTCGCCCCTGGCACAGGAGATGGCCTTGCAGCGCCTGCTGCAACGGGGCGTGCAGCCGCTCACCAGCCTGCAGTACCTGCTGGAGTTGCAACGCGACTGGTCACGCACGGACACCGCCTCGCGGGTGCTGGAAATCGCCCGCGCCCACGCCGGCCCCCTGGGGTTGTGACCCCCTCCCAGCCCGGGCTTCAGCCCGGGGCAGGCGCATCACCGCGCAAGCGCGCCGCATCCCGCTCGAAGCACTCCGTCAGCCAGCGCGAGACCGCCTGGTAACGACCGATGCGCCCGGCATCACGGTGGCTCAGCAACCACACCTCGCGATACAGCTCGGGCCCCGCCCCCAGGCGACGCAGGCCATGGCGCTCGCCCAGCAGGCAGGGCAGCAGCGCCAGCCCCATGCCGGTGGCGCAGGCCTGCACCAGGGTGCTGACACTGGACACCCGCAGCGGGCAACGCAGCGATGGCGAAAGGTTGCCCAGCCATTTCATCTCCGGCATGCCGTCCAGCTCCTCGCCATAGGCCAGCCAGGGCTGCTCGCACCATTGCTCGCGGGTCAGGCCCACATGGCACTCGGCGCCGTACACGGCGAAGCCCAAGTCGCCGACCTTGCGCATCACCAGCGCGGCGTCGTCCTGGGGGCGCGCCAGGCGCAGGGCGAAATCCGCCTCGCGGCGGGTGAAGGACAACGACTGGTTGGCCACCAGCAGCTGCAACTGCAGCTCCGGGTAGGTGCTGGCCAGGGCCGGCATGTGCTCCACCAGCCAGTGACTGAACAGGAAGTCGATGGAGGTCAGGCGCACCGCACCGCCCACTTCGCTGGCCTCGCTGCGGGTGTCCAGCAGCATGCTCTGCACATCCCCCAGCACCCGCTCGGCATAGGCCAGGAACACCTGCCCCGCCTCGGTGGCGTGGTAGCGCGTGGTGTCGCGTATGAACAGCCGCGTCTGCAGGCTCTGCTCCGCCGCCGCCAGGCGCCGGCTCATGGTGGACGGGTCGATGCCGAGGGACCGCCCCGCCGCACTCATGCTGCCGTGGCGGGCCAGCGCCAGCAGCAGGGGGATGTCGTTCCAGTCGAAGTTCACGGGGGCTCCAGAGGTGGCCGCAGGTGGCCGGCCGCCCACGATAACAAGCCTCCCCCGGCGTACCGCAAGGGGCGGTATGGAATCGGTGTGACAAGATTTTCAACGGCCGGCGCCCTTCACCGGGCCGTGCGGGGAAGGCCGATCGCGAATGAATTCGCGCCTACCGGCTCAACGCTTCAGCGACCGCGCCCGGCCTGCACCTGGCGGACGGCTTTCGTAGGATGGGTAGAGCGGAGCGAAACCCATGCGGTGGAGGTAGCAGAAATCCGTAAATGCCCGGAAGCCACCCTGCCTAGGCGTTTGCTTTGACCCCAACAGCCAACGCAGACATAACCCATGAATTCGCTGCCGCCGGGCGACTGGCGTCGCCCCTGCAGGCGCTTTCGCAGAGCTCGCTCCTATGGGCTCAACGACTCAGCGACCGCGCCCGGCCAATACGGCGGTGGCACCCTGGGCCTTGCGGCAGTACCAGATGACGCGGCTGACGCCCCGGGTGATGGCGACGTAGGCCAGGCGCAGGCTCTCGTCGCGCATGGCCTGGTCGTAGCTGTTGCGGAAGAAACCGCAGCGCGCATAAAGGGCATTGCGCAGCGGGTGCGCCTCGGTGGGCAGGCAGTCGTCGACTATCACCGCCACCTCCGCCTGCAAGCCCTTGGCGCGGTGGATGCTGTAGGCCTTGACCGGCAGCGCCGGGTCCAGCTGCGCCTGGATGCTGCGCAGCACCTCGTTGCGCCGGCCAAGCAGGAGCACGGCGGTGCGCTCGCCGCTGCCCAGTGCCTCGACATGCCGGCACTGGGCCTGGATATCGGCGACCAGGTCCGGCAGCCCGGCGGCCAGGTCGAAACCCTGCACCAGGCGCACGCCATCGTCCGGCTGGGCGAGCTTCACCGCGCGACTGGTCTTCTCCTGCTTGAAGGCGACGCCGCCGAGCACCGCCTCGCCATCACGCACCACCGCCTCGATGGAGCGGTAGTTGGTTTCCAGCAGCAGCACCTTGCTCTTCTTCGCCTTGCCCTTGCCCTTGCCGGGAAAGTGGCGGTCGAAGTCCATGAACAGTTCCGGGGAGCTGCCGCGCCAGCCGTAGATGGACTGCCAGTCGTCGCCGATGGCCATCAGGCTCGGCGCCCGGCGCGAGCCCGCCAACTGGCGGTGCACGGCCTGCAGCCACTGGACGATCTGTGGGGAGATGTCCTGGAATTCGTCGATCAACAGGTGCGTCAGCGGCTCCAGCAGCGCGGCGTCGACGCTGCCGGCCTCCAGGCGGCGGGTGAGCTCGGCGAAGGCGTCGTTGAAGGTCATCAGGCCGCGCTCGCGCAGCAGCGCCTGGAAGCGCGCCCAGAAGGGTTGCAGGGCCTCGATGAAGAGTCGCTCCTGGGGCGGGCAGTTGAGCTTGCCCGGCTGCAACTGATCGATGCGCAGGCCGATGCTTTCGATGAACCCGGCCTGGCCATGGAAGGCCTCCGGCAACGGCAGCGCGGTCAGTTCGCCGGCCAGGCGCAATCCATCACGGGGTGCCTGGCCGATGGTGGCGCCCTCCTCGTCCACCGGTTCGGCCAACCCCAGCAGGCGGTGCACCCGCTGGCGGAATGCGGCGTCGGCTGAGTAGCAGCCCTGGTAGGCCTCCTCCAGCAGGCGTTGCTGGGCCGGGCGCAGGCGGCCGGCGGCCAGGGGGTTGTCCGGCTCGGCCCCGGGGTCGCGGTCTTCCAGTTGCTCGAACCAGCCGGGGTTGCCCAGCGCCGCCTTGGCCAGCACGCCCATGGCCGCATGGAAGGTGCGCACGCATTGGCGCGCCTGGGTGGCGTCGAAGGCAAATCCCCAGAAGCCGAGCACCCGCTGCAACTGGTCGCGCAACTGCGCGCAGGAGGCATTGGTGAAGGAGATGACGGTGAGCCTGCCCGGCTCGATGCCCAGGTGGCAGAGCATGAACACCACGCGCAGCACCAGGGTGGTGGACTTGCCAGAGCCGGCGCCGGCGAAGATGCGGGTGACCGGCGCGCGCCCGAGGATCATCGCCCACTGCTCGTCCGAGGGCGCAGCGACCACGCCGGCGGCCACCGCCTCGGCGACCTTCAGGCGCATGGCCTCGGCCGCACCGGCGCTCTGCCGCAGGGTGCCGCCGTAGATGCCGTTGTCGGGTGCTTCAGCGGTTGCCGCGATGGCCCCGCCCGGTTCCTTGGGGGCGGACTTCTTGCCGCTCGCACGGCCCTTGGGGGTGCTGGTGGCGCCCTTGCGGCTGCGCCCACGGGGCTTCTTCTGCGCCTGGGCGGCCATGGCCTGCGCGGCCTCGCGCTCTTCGCGCAGGTAGGCGGTGGTACGGGGGAAATAACGCGCCAGCGCTCCGGAGAGCAGCGACTTGTAGCGCTTGACGGCAGAGAACATCCGAATGGTCCGGGGAAAGCGAATAACGGGGCGCGATGATAAGGGCTTTGCCACCGCGGCGTCAGTTGCTGGCCCCTGGCCAACCGGCGGCAAGGCCTTGCCCCACGACGGCAAGGCGGCGCCGTGCCCGCATCGGGACGCCGGGCTGGAAGCCATCTGCAACGGGGCTTCTGCGGTTATGGCCCGATCCCTGCAACCAAGCCGCGCATCCTCTGCATCCAGGGAAAGGCCATGACCATCATCTCCAACAGCTCGCCGCTGGCCACCTACCTCGCCAGTGCCACCAAGCCCTCGACCGCCGGCACCAGCGGCTCCACGTCCGGCACCGAGGACAAGACACCGCAGAAGCCCGCCGACCCCATCGCCGAACTGCGCCAGTTCGCCGCCAACCTGGTGGCCCAGGGGCGCGGCGGGCTGATGAACGCCATGGCCGGCAACACCAGCAACGTGCTGAGCAACGCCAGCGCGGCGACCCGGGCCGGGCTCAATGGCGGCAACGGCGCGCAGATGCAGTTGCCGGATGTCTCGACCCTGGACCGCGACGACGCCGCCAAGATGCTGACCCAGGTGCAGAAGCTGCTCGACAAGGGCCTCGAAGGCGCCTTCTCCTTCGTCGGCGTGAATGGCGACAAGCAGACCAGCTCGCTGGAGACCTACCGCGACTGGCTGCAGGCCAAGGGCGGCATCAGCATCTACGCCTGAGCCTCAGCGCAGGGCCTCGCCCAGCAACGCCAGGTAGCGCGGGTGCAGGGAAATGTCGTTGTGGCCCGCACCGGGCAGCACCTCCAGCCGCGCCACGCCGGGGGCGAAGGCCGCCGCCAGGCGCTCGCTGCTGTCCCGCGGGATGACCCTGTCGTCGCCGGCCAGCATCAGCAGCGTCGGCACCCGCAACGCGCCGGCGACATCCGCCGAACGGTAGCGATCCTCCAGCAGCCAGCGCACCGGTGCCCAGGGGAAGCGCCCGGCGGCGACGTTCTCGATGCTGTCGTAGGGCGTGATCAGCACCAGCCGGCTCACCGGTCTCTGGCTGGCCAGCTGCACGGCGACCCCGGAGCCGAGGCTGCGCCCCACCACCGCCACGCGCGGATGCTCGGTGTGGATGTGGTCGAACAGCCGTTGCGCGTCACGCAGGATCAGCGCCTCGCCCGGCTCGCCGGAACTGCCGCCGTAGCCGGGGTAGTGCATCAGGTAGAGCGCGTGGTCGGGGAAGGCCCCGGCCAGTTGCACAAGGTTCATCGACACGTCCTCGGCGTTGCCGCCGAAATACAGCAGCGCGTCGGCGCCAGGGCGCGGGCGCACGGTGACCACCAGGCGTCCCTCGGCCACCGGCAGTTCCAGGGTGTTTTCCGGCGCCTGCACGGCACGCGGCTGGGGGAAGTAGAGCAACGCCCGCTGGAACACGAAGAGCGCGGTGCAAAGCGCCAGGTAGAGCAGGACGGCGACGAGGGTGGTCCAGAGCAGGACGCGCGGCATGGCTTATTCCCCGTGGAAGGAAGGCCCCCGCGCCGGGCGCGGGGGCGCTCAGCCTATCAGAAGCTGAAGTCCACCTTGGTCCACAGGGTGCGGCCGGGCTCCTTGATCGCCTCGGGCTCGGCAGGGAAGCCGAAGCCGGCGTCGCCCGCGAGGTTGAGGTGCTCGGCGTAGGCCTTGTCGAAGAGGTTGTCGACCCCGGCGCTGACCTTGATGTCGCGGGTCAGGCGGTAGGCCCCGTTGAGGGAGAACACCGCGAAGCCGCCGCTCTTGCCGAAGTCCTGCCCCACCACGTTGCCCTGGCCTTCGGCCACGCGGTTCTGCGCGGCGGCCACGCGCCACAGGGCACCGGCGCTCCAGTCGTCACGCTCGTAGGTCAGGCCCAGGCGCGCCTCCAGCGGCGGCATCTGCGGCAGCGCGCGACCATCGGAGCTGTTCTTGCCCCAGGCGTAGGCCAGGGTGGCGTCGGTCTTCCAGTTGCCGTCCAGGCGGTAGGCCGCGCCCAGTTCGCCGCCCATGATGCGCGCATCGATGTTCTCGGCCCGCGAGGTGTCGCCCATCATCCCCGGGGTGTAGGTGAAGAGGATGTAGTCGCGCACCTGGCCGACGTAGCCGGACGCCCAGGCCTCCAGGTCGCCCTCGCTGTACTGCACGCCGAAGTCGAGCTGGGTGGTCTTCTCCGGCTTCACGCCATCGAAGGCATTGCGCGAGCCGGCCGGGCCCTGGTTGGGCGAGTACAGCTCCCAGTAGTCGGGGAAGCGCTGCACGTGACCGAGGCCGGCATAGAGGGTGGTGGCGCTGTCCAGGTCGTGCTCGTAGCGCGCGAAGCCGCTGGGCAGGGTATCGGCGCGGGTCTCGCCGAAGGTCGGGTTGGCCATGCCCATCATGCCCAGGGTGCGGCGGTAGTCCTTGGCGTCGGAGCGGTCGAGGCGCGCGCCGGCCACCAGGCGGTCGCCCTCCTCCACGTACCAGGTCAGCTCGCCGAAGGCGCCGTAGCTGTGCATCAGCGCATCACGGGTGCGGGGGAACTGGTCGGCGTCGGTGAAGGTGCCGCTCATCATCGAGTAGCGCGAGGCGCGCTTGCGGTGCTCGCTGCGCATGGCGTCGAGGCCGGCCACCAGCTCCACCTCGCTCCACTTGAAGGTGGCGGCCATGCGCGCGCCGAGGGTGCGGCGGTCCACCTGCGAGGCCATCGGCATGGGCATCGAGCTGGTCGGGTCGGGGTTGCGCAGGCGGAAGTTGTCCATCACATGGTCGGCGTAGTTGTAGTAGACCTGCGCCTCCAGCTTGTCGAGCACGCCGCCGAGGTTGCTGCGCTCGAAGCGCAGGCCGAGGCTTTCGCGCAGGAACTGGCTGCCGTCCATGCCGCGCCCGGCATAGCGGGATTCGCCGTTGCCGCGGCCGGCGGAAAGCTCGACCAGGGTGTCGGCATCCGGGGTCCAGCCGATGGCCACGTCGCCGTTCCACTTGTCCCAGCGCGAGGGCACGGTGTCGCCATTGCCATCCTCGTAGTCGTCGGACTGGGAGTGGTTGCCGGTGGCGCGCAGGTAGCCGAGCTCGTTGCCCACGGCGCCGTCCAGCACGCGGTCGAAGCGGCCGTTGGAGCCGGCCAGCAGGCTGGCGTGGAGGCGGCTGCCGAGCTCGCCGAAACGCTCCGGCTCACGCTCGAAGAGCACGGTGCCGGCGGAGGCGCCGGGGCCCCAGAGCACGGTCTGCGGGCCCTTGATCACGGTGAGCTTGTCGAAGGTCTCGGGGGAGATGTAGGAGCTCGGGGCGTCCATCCGCCCCGGGCAGGCACCGAGCATCAGGCCGCCGTTGGTGCGCAGGTTGAGGCGCGAGCCGAACATGCCGCGCAGCACCGGGTCGCCGTTGGTGCCGCCGTTGCGGATGGCGGCGAAGCCGGGAATGGTCTTCAGGTAGTCGGTGCCGTCGCTGGCGGGCACCGGCTGGCGGGCCTGTTTCGGGTCGGTGACGATGGTCAGCGGCGAGCTCTGCTGCACGGCGGTGATGACGGTGGCGCTGACCTCGAGCGCTTCGGAAGCGGGCGCGACAGGCGCCACGGGCTGCTCGTGTTCGTGGGCGACGGCGCCCACGGCGAAGGCGAGGCCGGCGGCCAGGGCGAAGGCGTGGCGCCAGCGCAGGCGGGCGGCGTCGGGCTGGAAGGCGAAACGGGTGGAGCGGTTGGCAGGCAGGTGCATCGGGTTCATTCCATGATCTGAAATCGAAGGCCGCGTCGCGGTCGGCGCGACGGGCAGGTCGGGTCGGCGGCGTCACCAGGACGGCCGCCGGCTCAGGCGTGTGAATTCAGATGCAGGGAGAGGCGCGGGGGTTGGCCGCGGGCCAGCAATGGCGGGGCGGCGTGCGCGGCCGGCTTTCCCGTGCCGGGCGCGGGGCGCTGCGGCGGCGCTGGAGCCAGAACAGGCCGAGGAAGAACAGGATGCCGAGGGTGACGGCGTTGCCCATCGGGCAGTTGAAGCCGGCACTGGAGAGCTGCGCGGGCGCGCCGGGCCGGTCACCGTCGAGGGACGGGCCGTCGGCGCCGGTGGCCGAGCAGAAGGCACCGCCGAGGCCGCTGAGTTCGAGGCCCATCGCCTGGCCGTGATGAATCCCGCAGGCGAGCAGGTTGAACAGGACGCAGGCGTAGAGCATCCAGGCGATCAACGAGCGGTCGTGGCAGGCGCTTTTCATGGGCGGCGACTCTAGCACCGAAAATTCACGGCGAGAAAGCCGGCCCTTGTGGTGGATTGCCGCAGGCGCCCGGGCGCCTCGACGTCGGATCGAACCCCGGGCGAGGCCTGCGAATCCTTGGCGGCGCAGTGGCCAGTCCCGGTAAAGTCGCTGCACCGAATCGCGCCGAGAACCTTCATGTCCCGCCTCTACGATGCACGCGGCAATCGCTATGTCGTCACCACGCCCGATGCGCTGCGCCGCCTGGGCATCGCCATCGCGCAGGAAGCCGCCGAGGCGGCGCAGGCCCGCGAGAACTGGAGCGCCGCGGCCATCGAGGCCCTGTGCGGCTGGCCCGAGGGCGAGCGACCGGAAGGCGCCAAGGGCCATCGTTCGGACGGGCTGCTGGTCGGCCCCTTCGGCAGCGCCTCGCCCTGGGACCTGCTGATCGTCAACACCGACGGCAGCCTGACCGAACGCAGCGGCAACGGCATGACCCTCTTCGCCCAGGCCCTGCTCGACGACGGCCACGTCGCGCCCGGCCAGGCCTTCGTCCTGCATGTGCACCACGACAAGCCCGGCGGCGGCTCGCCGGTGGTCACGCCCATCGAGCCCGCCGTGCGCGATGGCCAGTCGGGCTTCTGGTTGCAGATGGGCGCCCCGGGATTCGGTCCCGAGGCGGTCGACGCCGATTCCGAGCACCTGGCCCCAGCCGACTTCCACGGTCGCCCCCTGAGCCGCGTCGACGCCCTGGCGCAACTGGACCCCGGGTGGTACCGCAGCCAGTTCGTGCGCATCGGCAATCCCCACTGCGTGACCCTGCTGGAGGCGCCCGCCGCGCTGCCCGCCATGCCCTGGCTACGCGCCGCCGACGCCCACGCGGCGCTGGAACGCATCGCCTATGCCGCGCCCATCGGCGCAGGCGATCCCTGCCCCGCCGGGGTCAACCTGCAATGGGCGGCGCGGGCAGCGGATGGCGCCATCGAGGCACGGGTGTTCGAGCGCGGCGAAGGGGCGACCGAGTCTTCCGGCAGCAGCGCCTGCGCGGTGGCCTGCGCGGCCTGGAAGGCCGGGCTGGTGGCGGCCGGCGAGGTGCGCGTGCGCATGCCCGGCGGCACCGCGCCGCTGCGCCTGGAGCAGCAGGGCGACGCCCTGGTGGGCGTCTGGCTGTTCGGCGTGGGAACGCGACTGGAGGGTTGAGGCAGGGCTCAGCTCGGCGCGGTGGCCTTGAGCCCGGCCAGCACCAGCTTCTGGTAGAGCTGCTCGCGCAGGCCGCTGGGTGCGTGCAGGTCCATGCGCTGCAAGTGGCGGGTGTAGTCCGCCGGCTCCGGCAGGTCGAACAGGGTGGCCATGCCCAGTTCGAGGATCTCGCTGAGCTTGAGCTTGCTCTTCAACCAGCGCAGGGCACGCAACAGGTCCTGCTCCTCCGGCGTGAAGTCGCAGCCCAGCGGGTACTCGGCGAACAACCTCGGATGCTCGGCCTGCAACGCCAGCAGGCGCCAGGGCGTGTTCTGCCGGTACAGCGGGTCGAGGACGAAATCGGCAGGCAGCTTGCCGGCCTTCTGCGCCTCGGCGATCAGGCCGTCCTGGAAGCGCGAATCGGCGATGCGCAGCAGCGCCTCGATCACCTCGGCGTCGTTCTTGCCGCGCAGGTCGGCGATGCCGTACTCGGTCACCACCAGGTCGCGCAGGTGCCGGGGAATGGTGGCGTGGCCGTATTCCCAGACGATGTTGGAGCTGGCCTCGCCGCCGGATTCGCGCCAGCTGCGCAGCATCAGGATCGAGCGTGCGCCGTCCAGCTCGTGGGCCTGGGCGACGAAGTCGTATTGCCCGCCGACCCCGCTGAGCACGCGGCCATCCTCCAGCTGGTCGGCGGCGCTGGCGCCCAGCAGGGTGATGGTGAAGCAGCTGTTGACGAAGCGCGCATCGCGACGTTGCAGGCGCTTGAGTTCCTCGTCGCCATGCAGGCGGTTGACGTAGCTGATGGCGGTCATGGCGATGCGCGACAGCGGCCCGTCGCCCAGCTCGCGCAGGCGCTGGTAGAAGGCCTCGGGCCCGAGGAAGAAGCCACCGTGGATCAGCACACCGCCCCGCGCCCGGCCGAGCCGCTCGACCAGGGCGGCGCGGGTGGCGGCGTCGTCGAGCGTGGCGCTGAGCCGGCGCCCATCGGCCAGCAGCAGGTGCTCGCCGTCCAGGCGCAGGTCATCGCCGAGCAGGCCATGGCGCTGCAGCCAGGCGAGGCCGTCGGCGTCGAGTACGCGCGGCAGTTCATCGAGCAACGCGTCGAGGTCGGTCAGCGTGCCGTGGGGGTCCAGCGCGCCGGCGTTGGCCAGGCGCTGCAGGCGCACATCGGGGTACACGGGGCGGCGCAGCACCCCGGCCTCCAGCAGCACCAGCAGGCCGAGCAGGAACATCTCGCTGTTGGCGTAGAGGCCCTGGGCGAACGGCGCCAGGCCGCCCTCGCGCTCCACCAGGCCACCCCAGCGCTGCGGCACTTCGAGGGCATCGAGCACGGCGCGGTAACCGGCGTTGTCGCCCTGGCGCGCCACCAGCGCAGCGGCCAGGCCGTCGGCCATGGCGCCGATACCCACCTGCAAGGTGCCGCCATCGCGCACCAGGGCGCTGGCGTGCAGGCCGATGGCGTGGTCCTGCAGGCTCACCGGCAGGTTGGGGGTGGAGAACAGGGTGCTGCGCTCGGGCGCATCCAGCACCAGGTCGAACTCGCCGGCGTCGAGCTCGGCGTCGCCCGGCATATAAGGAAGCGCCTCGTGCACCTGGGCGATGGCGAGGATGGTCTCGCCCGCCGCACGGCGACGACGCAGGCGCGGCAGCAGGTCGAGGGTGATGTCGGGGTTGCAGCTGAGGCTGAAGCGCCCGGGGCTCTGCGGCCGCGCGGCGACCATCTGCGCCACCAGGTTCAGGCCCTTGCGGTCGAGGTCGCGGGCCACCTGGCTGTAGTTGAGGCTGACGTAGCTCTGCTGGGCCTGGGGGTTGTCCAGCTGGCTGGCCGGCTGCAGGTAGAACTCCTCGACGCGGATGTGCGCCGGCAGCTCGCCACAGCGCAGGTCGCTGAGGTAGTCGAGTTCGATGTAGTCGCCATAGAGGCGACGCAGGAAGGGGCCGGAGAAACGCTGCTCCAGCTCGCTGGCCGGTTGCGGCTTGGCCAGGGACAGTGCGGTGTAGATGGTCAGCTGGCGCTCGGGCAGCGCCTTGACACGCTGGTAGAGCGCGTTGACGAAGCGGTTGGGCTTGCCCAGCCCCAGGGGGATGCCGAGGCGGATGGGCCCCTCGATCCGGCGCAGCACTTCATCCACGGCCTGTTCCAGCGAGCAGTTGGGCACCTGTCCTCTCCCTTGCAGATCGACGATGCAGGGTTGGACCGGCACGGCTGCGCTTTTGCTCAACGTGCGACGGGCTGCGATTCAAACGCTCGCTTGGATTGCGCTTTCCAGGATTTTTCAGGCAGCATCGACCGGGTGCTGGCATAGCACCTGCATTCCTACCAGCCCCAACCACCTACGCCGAGGCCTACCCATGCGCATCGTCCAAGCCACCCTGGAGCACCTGGACCTGCTGAACCCGCTGTTCGTCAAATACCGCGAGTTCTACGGCGAACTGCCCTTCCCCGACTCCTCGCGCAAGTTCCTCGAGAAGCGCCTGAGCCGCAAGGAATCGATCATCTACCTGGCCCTGGCCGACGATGACGACACCAAGATCCTGGGCTTCTGCCAGCTCTACCCGAGCTTCTCCTCCCTGTCGCTGAAGCGCGTGTGGATCCTCAACGACATCTATGTCGCCGAGGACGCCCGTCGCCAGCTGGTGGCCGACCGCCTGCTGCAGACCGCGAAGAAGATGGCCAAGGAAACCAACGCCGTGCGCATGCGCGTGTCCACCAGCGCAGGCAACGAAGTGGCGAAGAAGGTCTACGAGTCCATCGGCTTCCGCGAGGACAGCGAGTTCGTCAACTACATCCTGCCGATCCACGAAGACTGATCCACCCGCCAGGGGCGCCGCTCAGGCGCCCAGGCCCAGCCACAGGCCGATGACCAGCGGCACCGCCAGCAGCCCGGCCAGGGCCAGGCGCCGGTGCCGTGGCCAGGCCCCGTCGGCGGGCCGCGCACGCGCCAGCTGCAGGGGCCGCTCCAGGGCAAGCTGGAATTCCGACAAGGCCTCGAAACGGGCCCGCGCCTGGGGCGCCAGCGCCCGTGCCAGCACACCATCCCAGCCCGTCGGCAACTGCGCGTTGAAACTCGCCAGCGGCACGTAGCGGCTCGCCTGCCCGCCGTCGGGGCGCGCCACCTCGGGCCACTGCCCGCTGAGCAGCCAGTAGCACAGCGCGGCCAGGGCGAACTGGTCCGCCGTGCCATCCACCGCACGCCCGTGGCGCAGCTCGGGCGCCAGGGGCACGGCCTGGGCCGGCGCCGCCTGGCGCGCGACACCGGGGAGGATGGCCGCGTACTCGGGCAACAGCAGCAGGCGTCCCGCATCGCTGACCAGGATCTGCCTGGGGCTCAGCCACAGCCCTTGCATGCCCCGGCGCTGCAGGGCACGCACCGCCTCGATCAGCTGCCCGAGCAGGGCCATCAGGCTCTCGCCATCCAGGGGCCCGTGGGCCGCCATCCAGTCGGCGAGGCTGCGCATGCCGCGCGGCAACGGGGCGAACAGCAGGAACGCATGGCGCCGTGGACGATGGGGCGAGATCACCTGGGGCAGGCTCGCCACCGGGCTGCGCCGCAACACCCATTCGCGTTGCCAGAAGGCCTCGTCGGCATCGCGTTCGGCCAGCCACAGCAGCGCCTCCCGGCCCTCCTCGTCGAGCGCCTGGAACAGCCGCCCCGGCGGGCCGAAGGGACAGGCGGCCTGGAGCGTCCAGCCGTCCACCTCGCCACCCGGCTCGATGTGCCCGACCTTCGGCCAACTGCCCCCGGGCGCGGGGGGCGGCAGGCAATCGGCGGCGCCGGGCAGCAGCAGCGCCGCAGCCCCCGGGGCGCCGAGCAGGGCCTCCAGCAGGGCACCGAGGCCACCGGGAACCAGGGTCATGCAGCCTTCGCGCAGGCGCTGCAGGTCGGCCACCTCCAGCAGCGGCTGGGGTGCCAGCAGCAACGGCTCGTGGGCGACCAGCGGCAAGCTGTGCTGCACCACCGCCAGTTCCGCCTGGGCGCCGAGCACGCCCTCGCGCCCCACCAGGCCCTGCACGCCGTCCCTGTTCAGGCGCAACAGGCCGATGGCGCCGGCCTGGAGAAAATGCGCCTGGCCATCCTGCAGCAACAGCAGGCCGGCACTCAGCTCGGGCGCATCCTCGCCCGCACTCCGGCGCCTGAACAGCTGCAGGTTGAGCGCCGCCAGCACCTGCCGCGCGGCCTGGGTCTCGCTCCAGCCGTCCGGTGTGCAGGCGTAGTCGGCGAACAGCGCATCGAGGTGATGCTCGAGCGTGCGCACCACATCGGGGCAGCGCCGTGCCCAGAGCAGGATCACCAGCAGCAGCGGCGAGCGCCCCTGACGACCGGCGACCCAGGTGGCCCGAGCGCGGGCGGCCTGCCCGGGCAGGTCCAGCCCATGGCCCTGGGCCAGGCTGATGGCGGGATGTTCCAGCAGTTGCAATGCCACGGCGCGCGCCTCCATCGGCAAACTATGGAAACAGTTGCAGCCTTTGTGCCGGAAAAGCCGACGACGGATGCTCGCCGCCTCCACCTGGCTTGCCCCTATAATGCCGCTCGCCCGGCCCCCGAGCCGCCGCCGCAGAACCGACAAGGCGCCCCATGGATTTCAATCTGATCGACCTGATCCTCCACCTCGACGAATACCTGAACCTGTTGGTCAGCAACTACGGAACCTGGATCTACGCCATCCTCTTCCTGGTCATCTTCTGTGAGACGGGCCTGGTGGTGATGCCCTTCCTGCCCGGCGATTCCCTGCTGTTCATCGCCGGCGCGGTGTGCGCCAACGGCGCCATGGACCCCGTCGTGCTGGGCGCCCTGCTGATGCTCGCGGCGATCCTGGGCGACAGCACCAACTACCTGATCGGGCGGACCACCGGCGAGCGGCTGTTCAACAAGCCGAACTCGAAGATCTTCCGCCGCGACTACCTGCAGCGTACCCACGAGTTCTACGACCGCCATGGCGGCAAGACCGTGACCCTGGCGCGCTTCCTGCCCATCGTGCGCACCTTCGCGCCCTTCGTCGCCGGCGTCGGCCGCATGCCCTACGCGCGCTTCTTCGCCTTCAGCGCCTTCGGCACCGTGCTCTGGGTCGGCGGCCTGGTGACCCTCGGCTACTTCTTCGGCAACGTGCCCTTCATCAAGCAGAACCTCTCGGTGGGCGTGGTCGCCATCATCCTGCTGTCGCTGCTGCCCATGTTCATCAGCGTGCTGCACCGCCATCTGCGCCCGGCCGCCGCCCGCGACAACGCCGGGCGCCCGAGCTGAGTCCATGTGGTCCCTGCGCAACTGGCGCCGGCGCCGCACCCTGGCGCGCAACCCGGTCGACGACGCGCTCTGGGCGCAGGTGCGCCAGGCGCTGCCGATCCTCGACGGCATCACCCCCGAAGAAGACCGGCGCCTGCGCGAGCGCAGCGTGCTGTTCCTCCACGACAAGCACCTGACCCTGCTGGGCGGCGTGCAACTCGAACCCCGCGACCGCCTCGTCCTCGCCGCCCAGGCCCAGCTGCCGCTGCTGCACCTGGCGGAGCTGGGCTGGTACCAGGGCTTCCATGAGCTGGTGATCTACCCCGACGACTTCCTCAGCCCCCAGCGCCACCGCGACAACGCCGGCGTCGTCCACGAATGGGACGCCGAGCACAGCGGCGAGGCCTGGCTTCGCGGCCCGGTGGTACTGGCCTGGCCGGGCGTGCAGGCCAGCGGCGGCTGGGAGGGCTACAACCTGGTGATCCACGAGCTGGCCCACAAGCTGGACATGCTCAACGGCGACGCCAACGGCCTGCCGCCCCTGCACCGCGACATGCGCCAGTCGGACTGGGCCGAGGCCATGCAGGCCGCCTACGACGAAATGAACGCGGCCCTCGACGAAGACGAGGACGCCGCGCTGCCCATCGACCCCTACGCGGCGGAAGACCCGGCCGAGTTCTTCGCCGTCACCAGCGAGTACTTCTTCACCGCCCCCGACCTGCTGCAGGCCGCCTACCCCGCGGTCTACTCGCAGCTCGCGGCCTTCTACCGGCAGGACCCGGGCGCGCGCCTGGCCCGCCCGATCGCCGAGCATCCGGAGTATCGGGACACGACCAACGGATGAACACGACGGCGTGGCGCCGCCCAATGAATGTGCATATAATCCGCCCACTTTTTTGGCCCATTCCAGGGAGTCGACCATGAGCTACAGCAAGATCCCGGCTGGCAAAGACCTGCCGAACGACATCTACGTCGCGATCGAAATCCCGGCCAACCATGCGCCGATCAAATACGAAATCGACAAGGACAGCGACTGCCTGTTCGTCGACCGCTTCATGGCCACCCCGATGTTCTACCCGGCCAACTACGGCTACATCCCCAACACCCTGGCTGACGACGGCGACCCGCTGGACGTGCTGGTCGTGACCCCGTATCCGGTCGCCCCCGGCGCCGTGATCCGCGCCCGTCCGGTCGGCGTCCTGCACATGACCGACGAAGCCGGCGGCGACGCCAAGCTGATCGCCGTCCCCCACGACAAGCTGTCCCAGCTGTACGTGGACGTGAAGGAATACACCGACCTGCCGGCCCTGCTGCTGGAGCAGATCAAGCACTTCTTCGAGAACTACAAGGATCTCGAGAAAGGCAAGTGGGTCAAGGTCGAAGGCTGGGGCAACGCCGACGCTGCCCGCGCCGAAATCGTCAAAGCGGTTGCGGCTTACCAAAAGTAAGCCCCGACCTCTCATGGAAAGCCGGCCACAAGCCGGCTTTTTTATTGCCTGCTCAATGAGAATCAAGCAAGTCATCGCTCCCCAGGGAAGGAAGAGTCATGTCGGACGCATGGAAGATCATTGGATTTCTGCTCGTTGCAGCTGCCTCCATCTACTACGCCAGGGTGCACACGGAGATCGAGCAGGACTGGCCTAGGACGCAGGCGATAGTCACCGGCATGAAGGTGACCAGCTCAAAGGACCGAAGAGATCGGCGCGAGTACACGGCCACGCTGCTCTACAGCTATGAGGCGAACGGAACGCACCATTCCGCCGTCAACCTGAGCACTCCGTTTTCGCGAGAAAGCTCCGCAGAAGACGCAGCCCGTCGCTACCCCGTGGGTACGAAACTCGAGATCGCCTACGACCCGGAGCGCCCTGACCGCTCCCATGTCGTCCAGCCCGGCTTTTCCTCTGCCATTCAACTCTAGACATGCCGCTAGCCGACGCGACGCAGTGCCCCGCCGGCAGTAGGGAAAGCCCGCCTGATGGAGAAATTCCCTATCGCCTAGAGCTGTATATGCACCCGCCTTTCCTCGAAATCGAGCGGCTCACCACCCTCGATCAACAACCGGATGCTCGGCCCGAGCAGGTCCTGCCGTCCATCCAGCGGTTTCACCGGCAGGTGCTCGAAACGCCGCTGGTTGGCGCTGACCTGTTCGAGGATCTGCCGGTCCTGGCGCAGGATCACCCCGAACAGCCGGCGCAGCACCAGGCGCTTGAGCGCGGCGGGCAGCCAGCCGCGCGCCGTGGCGATGCGGGCGAACAGGCGTAGCCGACCATTGCCGACAGGCACGAGCCAGGAGCTGACCAGCAGGTTGAGGCCGCCCTTGCGGTCGCGGTATTCGATTTCCGCGAGCCCCGGCAGGCGGAAGCGCCCCATGCTGATGCCGCGTTCGCCTTCGAACAGCCGCGAGATCAACCCGGACTGCGTGCCCTCCTCGCTGTAGAGCGCCTCGACGCCGTCGGCCAGCGGGCGGACCCGGGCGCTGATCGCCTGCCGCTGCCGGTCGTGGCGAATCCAGCCGGCATGGACGAAGTGGGTGTGGAAGCCGTCGAGGAAGTTCTCCGCCGCCTCCAGCAGCGAGCATTCCACCTCGTCGGTGATCCAGAAGGTGTCGAGCGCCTGCCGCTGCTCGGCCGGCGCAACAGGCGGGATGGCCGGCCGGTCGCCTGCAGGGCTGACCCACACCAGCCCATGGGCCTCGCAAGTGGGCAGGCTGTCGAGCAGCGGCTTGTCGCAGCGCTCCAGCTCGGTGCCGGGCACGCGGGTGCAGCGCCCGTCGGCAGCGAAGCGCCAGCCGTGGTACGGGCATTCGATCTGGCCGTCACGGACCTTGCCCGCGCTCAGCGGCGCGAAGCGGTGCGGGCAGCGGTCCGGCAGGGCGGCGGGCGTGCCGTCCTGCGTGCGGAACAGCACCAGCGGCAGGTCATGCAGCTGGCAGGCCAGGGGCTGCTTGCCGAGGTCGCGGCTGAGCGCCACCGGCCACCATCGGGCGGATGCGCTCATAGCTTGAGCTTCTTCATCAAGGGCACGGCGATGCCGTGCAGCAGGCGGCAGAGCAGGGTCCACACCAGGCGCCGGTGCCAGGGCAGGTGGGCGACATGGATCAGGCTGTACTCGATCTCCGCCTGCCCGCCGCGCAGGCGCTTGAACCCGGCGGCACCGGAACTGAAGTTCAGCACCACCCGGCGCTCGACGGCTTCCTGCAGGCACAGGCGCGTCAGTTGCCGGTAGAGCCCGGCCCGCTGGGGCAGCGCGGTGTCGTAGCCGACGATCGGGGCGCTGATCAGCGTCGCGTTGGCGAACCAGCCCAGCGCACCGTCGATGCGCCCCTCGGGGCTGCGCAGGGCTCGCAGCTCGAGCCATCCCTCGTCCCGCCCGCGCTTGAGCCACTGGGCGTTGTAGTGCGGGTTGAGCCGGCAGTACTTGTCCAGGTAGAGCAGGTTGTAGAGGTGCTCGATGCGCTGGAGATCGGCGTCGTCGAGCCGGCTACCCGGCACCACCTCATAGGGGCTGCGTCGCAGCAGCGTGGCGTCCATCCGGGTGTTGTGGTGCCTGAGGAACGGCGCCTGCCCACCTGCACGCCCGTCGAACAGATAGACCTGCCGGCTGGGGATGCTGAGGTAGCCGAGGGACTCCAGGCACAGGCGTATTTCCCGGTTGCTGAAGTCATTGAGCGAGCGGAAGCCGAACCCGCTGTCGGGGAAGGCGTCCCTGAGCAAGGCGGTGATCGCGGGCAGCTCGGCCGTCCCCCACTCGGCCGGGTAGAGATTCGTCGACAGCAGCCAGTTGTTCACCTGCACCAGCCTGTCCACCCTGGCCAGGCGCAGCAGGCGGTCGACCGCCAGGGTCAGCAGGGTGAGCGGCCAGGTCAGCCAGGGCTTGCCGAGGCGCCGGATCTCCTCGCGGGCATAGCCGCTGTAGGCGGTACGCGGCGACACCACGTAGCAATTGCCGTCCGGCTCGCCGCCGTCGGTGATGCTGACGGGGAATTGCTGGGTGCCCGTGTCGAGCAACGCCAGCTCCGCACTGACATTGCCGATCAGGGTCATGCCGGCGCAGGCCTTCACGTACTTCCTGGCGAGGCTCTCGTCGGCAGCAGGCTCACCCGATAGCTCTGCGGCGCTCAGCAGCCTCATCGCGGCGCCTCGCCCAGCGGCTGGCCGTTCCATTCGATGTCCGCCGTGGAGGCGGCCAGCAGGCCGCAACGCCGGGTCAGGGCGCGAGCGATGATTTCCGACAGCCCCAGCAACTGCGTGACCAGCGGCCCGTAGTCGCCCTGCTGGACCACCACATCGCGGGCGGCGCCGTAGTCACGCCAGAACGGTGCACTGAACGCCCGCTGCGGTGCTGCCAGCAGCAGCACCGCCAGGGCCACCATGCGCGGCGCGGGGGTGGCTTGCAGCAGGTGCGTGGGCGCGGCCTCCAGGCTGGCCACCAGTTGCCGGCGCTGGTCGTCGAACAGGTGCACGCCGCTGGTTGCCCGGGGGTTGCACTCCAGCACATGGAAGCGCCCGGCCCGGTCCTCGATGAAGTCGAAACCCACCTGGCCGCTGTAGCCGGTCTCCCGGCCGAAACGTTCGAGGAACTCGCGGATCGGTTGCGGCAGTTCGGGCTGGAAGTAGATGCCCGAGCCCCGGCCCACCCGGTAGCGCGGGTGATAGCAGGCGTGGGCGCGCAGCTCGCCGTCCACCAGCAGGCTGAAGCTGCAGAGCTCGCGCCCCTCGACGAAGCGCTGCGCCACCCAGGGCGCCGCCGCCGTCGGCTGGACCTTGCCCAGCTGCACAGTGCTGGGGCGGATCAGGGTCTGCGAGGCGAAGCGCGAGTAGGCCGGCTTGAACACCCACTGCGCGGCCTCGCCGGCGAAGCACTGCAGGGCCTGGCTGTCGGCCAGCAAGTGGGTTTCGGGCGCGCTCAGCGCCCAGCCCTCGGTCATGGCGGCGAAGCGCCCCTTGTGATGCAGGCGGTGCAGCAGGGCGAAGTCGCTGGTCAGCACCCGGCACAGCGGCGCCAGACGCTCCAGGCCATGGGACAGGTAGAAGACCTCCTCGCAGGTCGGCAGCAGCAGGTCGATGCGTTGCGCCTGGATCACCGCCGCGAGCGCCTCGACCCAGGCGGTCGGGTCCTGCCGTGGCTCCGGCAGGTGCACGAAATGCCGCGCCGAACGGCTGAAGCGGCTGAGCGGCAGGCCCAGCGAGTCGGCCACGCTGACGGTCCAGCCGGCCTCGTCGAAGGCACGCGCCCATTCCAGGCAGGCCGGCGCACGGGCGCCGAGAATCAGTACGTGCATGGCAGGCCCTCGGGCATCTCCAGGAGTTTCAATCGGCGGCGCTTGGCCTCGGGTGGCGCCGGTTGCCAGTGCCCGAAACGCAGTGCCGGTGCTCGCACGCCCAACTGGGCGCACAGCGCGCGGAGGCTGTCGCCGAGCGCCAGGCAGGCGTCGTCGTGGTCGCCGGCGGCTCGCAGGTTGACCTGCCAGGCCAGCCCGCGCTGGTGGATCTCGTACTCCTGCAAGGCCGCCCCGTGCATCAGCAGGGCGCGGCGCAGCACATCGGGGTAGAGCGCCTGCAGCTGGCGGCCCGGCAGGTCGGGCAGCCAGAGGATGTCGTCGGCGCGGCCCTCGATGGCGGCGATGGCCCGCTCGACGCGACCGCAGGCGCACGGCGCCTCGGCCACCCGCAGCACATCGTTGAGGCGGTAGCGCACGATCATCTGCGTGCGCCGGGAGAAGTCGGTGATGATCGGCTGGAAGCGCGTGCGCCCGGCATCCAGCCACTCCGGCTCGATGTGCAGGTGGCACTCGTTGAGGTGCAGGGTGCCGCGCTCGCAGGTGTAGCCGAGGAAGCCTTCGCTGGCCTGGTAGATCTGCTGCGGGGCCACGCCGAATGCCGTGCGCACGGCATCGGCGTCCTCCGCTTCGAGCACCTCGGCGACCGAGAGGATGTGGCTCGGGCGGATGCCCAGGCGCCCGGCGAGCGCCGCCTCGGCCAGGCCGCGCAACACCGTGGCCGGGGCCACCAGCACATCGGGGGCATGGGCCGTGAGGCGCGCCAGCGACGGCTCCAGCCCCAGGGTCAGGTCATAGAAGCCGAAGTCGATCCGCCGGCTGGAAAGCGTGGTGTACAGGCGGCTGTTGGCGCGCAGGTAGAAGGCGATGCGCAAGGCCGGGCGCCAGGGTGCGAGCAGGCGCGGCAACAGGTGCCGGGGCAGGGTCTTCGCCAGCAGGATGCCGGCCCAGCGCTGGCGCTCCTCGCTGCTGACCAAAAACACCCCCTGGTTGCCCGAGGTGCCGCTCGACAGGCCGACGGTGATATCGCCCAGGGTCGGGCTGAAGTCCCGCGACGCCTCGGCCTGCCGGGCGATCGGCAGCACCTCCTCCAGGCTCAGGCCACGGCTGTTGAAGCCGGCGAAATCCCCCATCAGCGTGGCCTTGTCCATCAGCGGCAGGCTGGCCAGGTCGGCGATGGCCTGCCCCTTGAAGCGCCCGCCCCGGGGCAGGACGTGCCGCAGGAAGTGCTTCAGCCGGCGGGCCTGCCAGGCCTCCAACTGCTCGCGCCGGGTGAAGCGCAGGCGGTAGCGGCTGTGGATGAAACTCGCGACGCTGCGCAGGGCGCCGATGATGCGCTCAGCGCTCATCGCCGAACGCCTCCCAGGCCTGGGTGCAATGGGAGGGCAGCACGGCGACGGCGGGCTCGTTGCGGATCAGCGCCCCCAGGCCGGCGTAGGTCTGGCGATACTGCCGGGCGTCATGCCCGGCGAACCACAGGGCCGGTGGCGCCGGCAGCCGCCCGGCGCGGCAGGCGGGCACCGACCAGCAGGCGTCCGCCACCAGGAACACCGGGCGGCCCTGGGCATCAGGGATGAACAAGCCGAGCTGGCCTTCGCTGTGCCCCGGCAGCGGCACGCCCACCAGGCTGCCGTCGCCCAGCAGGTCGAAGCCCTGGTCGAAGGGCTGCATCCACGCGGGCAGATCACAGCGGCGGCACGCATCGGCCAGGCGCACGCGGGCGCCGAAGTCATCGGGCAGCAGCGTCGGCAGGTGGCCGCCCAGGGTCGCGCGCCAGCGCCGGCCACGCAGGCTCTCGATATGCCGGCGGTCGGCGTCGAGCGCGATGAACGAGGCCTTGGGGAAGTCCCGCAGCCCGGCGATATGGTCGCTGTGGAAGTGCGAAACGATCACCGTGCGGATGTCGTCCGGGGTGATGCCCAGGGCCTTCAGTTGCGCGTGC
The DNA here is from genome assembly GCF_054558415.1 of Pseudomonas sp. No.21. Classification (NCBI taxonomy): domain Bacteria; kingdom Pseudomonadati; phylum Pseudomonadota; class Gammaproteobacteria; order Pseudomonadales; family Pseudomonadaceae; genus Pseudomonas; species Pseudomonas sp. No.21. The sequence continues at coordinate 17,941 of NZ_BAAJNO010000027.1, read as the reverse complement.
AAGTGCTCCTGCACCGGCAGCTCCACGGGCACCGCCTGGCGGAACAGGCGCTCGGGCAGTGCCTGGGTGGCCTGGAAGAAATGCTCGGAGTAACCGGTGTCGTACAGCAGCCAGCCCTCCTCGGGGTGGCGGATCAACCCGCAGAGCGCCGGGAATTCGGTTTTCGCCCAGCGCCCGCCGCGATCGGCCATGCACTCCAGGTGCCGGCACCAGCCGGCGCGCAGGATGTTGAGGCTGACGGTGCGGCTCATGGGCGTGCTCCTCGTTGGGCCAGCCACCACTGCGCGTGCTGGCGGATGCCTTCGTCCTGGGTGATCACCGGGCGGTAGCCCAGCTCGTCGTGGAGGGCCTGCAAGTCCAGGGTCTGGCTGAAGGCGAGCACACCGGCGCCATAGCGGGTGATCAGCGGCTCGCCACTGCCGCGCAGGCGCGCGCTGGCTTCCAGGCCCCGGGCGATCAGGTCCACCAGGGGCCAGGGCAGCCGGCGGGTACGCAATTCCAGCTGGAAGGCGGCAGCGACCTTGTGCAGCAGGTCTTCGAAGGCCAGCGGCGTGCCGTTGCTGACGTTGTAGGTGCACAGTGCCCGGGGCAGCGGCTGGTTGAGGCCCAGCCAGATCGCCTCGACCAGGTTGTCGACGCAGGTCAGGTCCAGCTGCGCGCGCCCGCCGCGCATCAGCGGGATCGGCCCGCGCTGCATGACCCGCAGCAGGCGCGGCATCAGCGTTGCGTCCCAGGGGCCGAACACCGCGCGCGGGCGCAGCAGCACCGCCTCGGGCAGGCCGGCCGCGCGCACCCGCTCTTCGGCCAGGCCCTTGCTGCGGGCGTATTCGTTGACCGGTGGCGGCAATGGGTCGCTCTCGCGCACGCCGAGGCGATCACGGAAGGCGAAGTACAGGCTCGGCGTGGAGATGTGCACCAGGCGCTTCACGCCATTGGCCTCGCAGGCCTGCAGCACCTCCTCGGTGGACGCCACGTTGGCATCCGCGAACGCCCGGACCGAGCCCCAGGGCGAGGACAGCGCCGCGCAATGGACGATGGCCGCGCAGCCCTGGCTGGCCTCCCGCAAGGTGGCGGCCGCCGCAGGGGAGCCGTGCTCCACCGGCACCCAGCGCAAGGGGCCGGGGCTGTGCTGGATGACCTCGGTCGCCGCCGTGGCGTTGCGCCCCGTGAAGACCACCTCGCAGCCCTCGGCCGCCAGGCGCCAGGCGATGTGTCGGCCGACGAAGCCGCTGCCACCGGTAACCAGGACCTTCATCTAGTACTCCAGGATCATGCCGCCGAGGGACAGGCCCGCGCCGGTGCCGATCAACAGCAGGCGTTGCCCGCGCTGGATGCGACCGTCACGGATGGCGATATCCAGCGCCGTGGGCAGCGAGGCGGCGACCTGGTTGCCGTGCAGGGCGAAGATGTCGATGACCTTGTCGCGTTTGAAGCCCAGGCGCCGCGCCGCGTGCTGCATCGCCCGGTGGCTGGCCTGGTGGGGGATGACCCAGTCGATCTGCGCCTGGCTCAGCCCGGCCTGGCTCAGCAGCTCGTCCTTCATCGCGGGCAGGTGCCTGGCCGCCAGGCGGAACACGCCCTTGCCGTGCATGGCGAAGCTGGTCAGCGGCTCGAAGGGCACATCGATGCGGCGCGGGTGATAGCGCGAGCCGCCACCGGGTATTTCGCACAGGTGCGCGCCTTCGGAATAGGTGCGCAGGCTGGAGGCGACGATCTTCGGCCCGCCATCGCCGAGGCCCAGCACCACGGCGGCGGCACCGTCGCCGAAGATCCCGCAGACCTCCACCTGCTGCCAGTCCAGCCCGCAGGAGGCGATGTCCGAGCACACCAGCAGGATGCGCCGATAGCGCCCGGCACTCAGGGGCCAGGACAGGGTGTCGAGGGCGGCGAGAAAGCCCAGGCAACTGGCGTTGACATCCAGCGCCGGGATGCCCGACTGCCCCAGCCCCAGTTCCAGGTGCAGCAGCGCGGCATTGCTCGGCATGCCTTGGTCCATGGTGCCGCTGGCGCAGGCGACCAGGTCCACCTGCCAAGGCTCCAGGCCGGCAGCGGCCAGGGCGCGGCGGGCGGCCAGGGCGCCGAGGCTGGCGGCGGTCTCCCGGGGGCCCGCGACATGCCGCTGGATGACGCCGCTGATGCGCGCCACGCTGCCGGCGCGCAGGCCCAGCCGGGTATCCAGCTCCGCGCTGGTGACGATGCGCTCGGGCAAGGCGTGGCCGGAACCGAGGATGGACACAGGCCTGGCGGGCAGGTGCGCGGGGGGTGAAGTCTGCATTCAAGTTCCGTTTGGATGAGTTGAGCCGTCCCGGCGGCGTGGCGCCGCCGCAGTGCCCACACAGGGGCCACTGGCAAGGGCAGATGAGCCCTGGAGAGAATCGGCCGAGCATACGGCAACGCCCCCGGCCGAAACAATTTCACCGGTCTCAATTCCCGGCCTGCGGCGAAGGATCGGAGCGGATTGTTACGCCATCCGAAAAAGCCCTTCTTCGGCGCCTCGCTTTTTCCCCGGCGCGCCATGGTTTCTCATGGTGACCATGAACCACCCGAAGAGGAAAACACCATGAAAGCCCTTGCCTGCGGCGCCACGGCGCTGCTGTTCGTGACCCTCGCCAGCGGCGCGCATGCCGACGGGGCGGCCCAGGCCGAGCCCTTCGTCTACGGCATGCGCCTGGACGTAGCCAGGGTCGTGTCCATCGACGAGCCCCACCCGCTCACCTGCGAACTGGTGGAGGCGACGATGACCTACGTCGACTCCCAGGGCACGACCCATGCCGTGAGCTACACCAAGCAATCCGACGCCTGCTTCAACAGCTGAGCCCACGCGCGATACGCCTCGCCCCAAGGGCGAGCGGCCCGGGGCCGGCCGGCGCATGACGGCCCCCGCCTTTGCCTCGACGGCGCCCGCTGCGTAAGCTCCGCCCTTTTGCGCCGTTGCCATGACCCTCGCCGATATCCTCCTGCTGCTGCTCGCCGGCTTCGCTGCCGGCGGCATGAACGCCCTCGCGGGCGGTGGCACCTTCTTTTCCTTCCCTGCCCTGCTGGCTGCCGGCCTGCCGCCGGTGACCGCCAACGCCACCAATGCCGTGGCCCTGTGGCCCGCCAGCCTCGCCGCGAGCTGGGCGGCGCGAGACCAGTTGCGCCCGCTGGGGCGCTGGCTGCTGCCGCTGGTGGCGATCTCGCTGATCGGCGGCCTGGGTGGCGGGCTGCTCCTGCTGGCCGGTGGCGACGAGGTGTTCCGCCGGCTGATCCCCTGGCTGCTGCTGGCCGCCACCCTGCTGTTCGCCGCCAGCCCCTGGCTGAGCCGCCGGGTCAATCGCCAGCGCGAGGCCGGCGCCCTGCCCCGCCACGGCCTGGCCGGCGGCATCGCCCATGCCCTGGTGGCGGTCTATGGCGGCTACTTCGGCGCGGGCATGGGCATCCTGCAGTTGGCGGCCTTCTCCATCGAGGGGCACCCGCTGCTGCGCGCCAATGCGCTGAAGAACCTGCTCTCCAGCACCATCTACAGCGTCGCGGTGGTCACCTTCGTCGCCGCGGGCCGGGTCAGCTGGGCCGAGCTGGCGGTGCTGCTCGGCGCCGCCAGTTGCGGTGGCTACGCGGGCGGCGCGCTGGCCAGGCGCCTGCCGAGCCGCTGGTTGCGCTGGCTGGTGATCGCCGTGGGCGCGGGGATGACGGCTTATTACTTCGTCACGCAGTAGGGCGGACCATCCGTGCCGCTCCCACACGTGCATCCGGGATGGACCGCAGGATGGCGTGGAGCGAAGCGAAACCCATCGATCCGGAGCGCCCCTTCGCCCATGAATCGGCAACTCCGGGAGCGGCCGTCGGGGCGCCGTCCATTTGCCCGCAAGGGCGCGGCTCTGCTAGTGTCCGCCCGTTCCGAACTGCCCCTGAGAAGCCCGCCATGGCCCGCAAGAAAGCCACCCCTGATTTCGAACAGTCCCTCGCCGACCTGCAAGCGTTGGTCGAGCGCCTGGAAAGCGGCGAGCTGTCGCTGGAAGACTCGCTCGGCGCCTTCGAGCAGGGCATCCGCCTGACCCGCGAATGCCAGGGTGCGCTGAGCCAGGCGGAGCAGAAGGTGCAGATCCTCCTGGAGCGCGACGGCGAGCTGGAAGAGGCCCCCTTCGACGCGGACGAGCAGGCATGATCGCGGCCTACCAGTCGCGCTGCCAGGCGCGCGTCGACGCTGCCCTGGAAACCCTGTTCGACGCGCCCCGCCCCGAACTGCAACGCCTGTATGAAGCCATGCGCTACAGCGTCACCAACGGTGGCAAGCGCGTGCGTCCGCTGCTGGTCTACGCGGCCTGCGAGGCGCTGGCCGGCGAGCTCGACCGGGCCGACGGCGCCGCCTGCGCGGTGGAGCTGATCCACGCCTACTCCCTGGTCCACGACGACCTGCCGGCCATGGACGACGACGACCTGCGCCGGGGCAAGCCCACCACCCACAAGGCCTTCGACGAAGCCTGCGCCATCCTCGCCGGCGACGGCCTGCAGACCCTGGCCTTCGAAGTGCTGGCCGACCGACGCCACAACCCGCAGTGCGCCGATACGCGCCTGGCCATGGTCGGCACCCTGGCCCGCGCCGCCGGCCCCGCCGGCATGGTCGGCGGCCAGGCCATCGACCTCGGCTCGGTGGGCCTGAAACTCGACCAGCAGGCCCTGGAAGTGATGCACCGGCACAAGACCGGCGCCCTGATCGAAGCCAGCGTGCGCCTCGGCGCCCTGGCCAGCGGCAATGCCGACGACGCCTCGCTCAAGTCCCTGCAGACCTACGCCAGGGCCATCGGCCTGGCCTTCCAGGTGCAGGACGACATCCTCGACGTCGAGAGCGACACCGCCACCCTCGGCAAGACCCAGGGCAAGGACCAGGCCAGCGACAAGCCCACCTACCCGGCCCTGCTCGGCATCGACGACGCCAAGGCCTACGCCCTGGAACTGCGCGACATCGCCCTGCACGCCCTGCGCCCCTTCGGCGAGGCCGCCGAGCCCCTGCGCGACCTGGCCCGCTACATCGTCGAACGGCGCAACTGACCCGCGCTCCACGCCAGGCGGGAAATACCGGCACGCCAATCCGTCACCTTCCGTCCAACGAATACGCAAAAACGCGCCCTCCCGGGGGCGCCTCTCATCTGGTGCCCGCAGAATGGCCCAGGCTAGGTTCATCGTCCGAAGCCCATGGCCACCCACTCTTCGGCGTGAACGATGCAGCTCGATCACCTCCCCGTCACCCCGGACCTGCCTGCCCTGCTGCGCTGCCTGGAACAGGTCGCGCCGCTGCTGGACGCGATGCCGGACGTGGTGTTCTTCGTCAAGGACCTGGACGCCCGCTACGTGCTGGTCAACCAGACCCTCGCCCAGCGTTGCGGCTTCAAGGACAAGGCGCCGCTGCTGGGGCGCACCGCCGAGGACGTGTTCCCGCGCCGCTTCGGCCACCTCTACATCGAGCAGGACCGCCAGGTGCTGGAGGCCGGCGACCAGCTCAGCGACCAGCTGGAACTGCACCTCTACCCCGCCCGCGAACCCGGCTGGTGCCTGACCCACAAACTGGCCCTGCGCGACCCGGCGCAGCGGGTCATCGGCATGGCCGGCATCTCCTACGACCTGCAGGCGCCGCAGTCCAGCCACCCGGCCTTCCAGCGCCTGGCGGCGGTGGACGCCCACATTCGCGAGCACTTCGCCGAGCCCATCAGCCTCGATGACCTCACCGCCATCGCCGGGCTCTCCGCCGCCCAGCTCGGCCGGCTGTGCAAGCGCATCTTCCAGCTCAGCCCCCGGCAGATGATCCACAAGGCGCGCCTGGGGGCCGCCACCCAGTTGCTGGCGGGCGAGCGGCCCATCACCGAGATCGCCTACCGCTGCGGCTATGCCGACCACAGCGCCTTCAGCCGCCAGTTCAAGGCCCTCACCGGGCTCTCCCCGAGCCAGTACCGCGAGCGCTGCCGCGCCTGAGGCCGGGCGACCGGCTGTGCCGAACCACTCACCGCAACCGGGCGAATCGATCAAGCCACCCGCCCGCGCCCCGTCCACAGTAGGCCCATCCACGGGGTGCAACGACGCCCCGGGGCGGCCCCCCAGGCACCGCCCCCGCGCCAACAAGAACAAACACGCGAACGGAGAAATGCGATGTCATCCATCAGCATCAGCCAGCTGGAGGTCAGCTACGGCAGCGGGATCAGGGTCATCGACGGCCTCGACCTGCACATCCCCGACGGCAGCTTCTTCACCCTGCTCGGCCCCAGCGGCTGCGGCAAGACCACCCTGCTGCGGGTGATCGCCGGCTTCATCCGCCCCAGCGGCGGGCGCCTGGCCTTTGGCGACGTTGACATGACCCAGGTCCCCGCCCACCGCCGGGGCATCGGCATGGTCTTCCAGGACTACGCCCTGTTCCCCGACAAGACCGTGTTCGACAACGTCGCCTACGGCCTGCGCGCCCGCCGGACCGACGCGGCGACACTGCGCCGCAAGGTGGGCGAATACCTGGAGCGGGTCGGCATGAGCGGCTTCGCCGAGCGCCACCCCGCCGCCCTCTCCGGCGGCCAGCGGCAGCGGGTGGCCCTGGCCCGCGCCCTGGCCATCGAGCCCGAGGTGCTGCTGATGGACGAGCCGCTGTCCAACCTCGACGCCCAGCTGCGCCTGCAGATCCGCGCCGCCATCGCCGACCTGCAGCGGGAGATCGGCATCACCACCGTCTTCGTCACCCACGACCAGGAAGAGGCCCTGGCCCTTTCCGATTGCATCGCCCTGATGCGCAAGGGCCGCATCGAGCAACTGGGCAGCCCCCAGGCCATCTACCAGTCCCCCGCCAGCACCTACGCCGCCGACTTCATCGGCTCGGCCAACCTGCTGGCCGCACGGGTGCTGGAACAGGCCGGCGACGACGGCATCCGCGTGCTGGTGGCCGGCCAGCCCCTGCAGGCCCGCGCCGAGGCTGCGCTGCCCGAGCCCGAGGTGCACCTGGTGGCGCGACCGGAAAGCATCCGCCTGCGCCCCGCCGGGCAGAGCCTCGGCAACTGCCTGGCCGGCCAGGTGCGGCGCAAGCAGTACCTGGGCAACCGCACCAGCTACCGCATCGAGCTGGCCGACGCCCAGCAGCTCAACGTCGACCGCTTCGGCACCGACGGCGACGGCTTCCACGAAGGCCAGCCGGTGAGCCTGGAGTTCGACCCCGCACAGCTCCGGGTGGTGGCCCAATGAACCGGCGCCTGCCCTCCCCCTGGCTGCTTCTCGCCCTGTTCGCCCTGGGGCTGCTGCTGGTGTTCCTGCTCTGGCCCCTGGCCAACCTGCTGCACGGCAGCGTGGCCGGTGCCGACGGCAGCGGCTGGGCCCAGCTGCTGGACGACCCGCGCTACCTGCGCGCCCTCGGCAACACCCTGCTGCTGGGCGCCCTGGTGACCGGCTGCGCCAGCGTGCTCGGGGTCTCCCTGGCCTACGTCACCGCACGCTTCGACTTCCCCGGCAAGGCGCTGGTGGCGGTGCTGCCGGTGTGCACCCTGGTGGTCCCGGAGGTGATCGTCAGCCAGACCTGGCTGATGATCCTCGGCAACAACGGCCTGCTCACCCGCGCCCTGGAGGACCACCTCGGCCTCGCCCTGCCCAGCTTCTACGGCTGGCCCGGCCTGGTGCTGGTGATGAGCCTGGTCTACTACACCTACATCTACCTCGGCACCCTGGCCGCCATCCGCGGCTTCGACGCCCAGCTGGAAGAGGCCGCCCAGAGCCTCGGCGTGCCGCCGGCAAAGGCGCGCCTGCAGGTGATGCTGCCGGTGGTGCTGCCCGCCGTGCTGGCCTCCGGGCTGCTGGTGTTCACCCTGGTGGTGGGCAACTTCGCCATCGCCACCCTGCTGGGCGGCAAGGTGCAGCTGCTCTCGGTGCTCACCTACCTGAGCTTCGTCTCCGAGATGGGCACCAACGCCGGCCTGCAGAGTGCCCTGGCTACCCTGTCCATCGCCATCGTCGCCGGGGTGCTGTTCCTTCAGCGCTGGCTGGTGGGGCGCAAGCGCTACGAGATCGTCCAGGGCCGCAGCGCCCCGGCCCAGCGCCTGCGCGGGGTACGTGGCGCGCTGCTGGGCGCGGCCACGGCGCTGTTCATCCTGCTCTCCTCGCTGCCGCTGCTGACGGTGCTGGCCAGCGCCTTCACCCGCTCGCGGGGGCCGGTGATGCACTGGGGCCAGTTCTCCCTGGAGAACCTGGAACGGGTCCTGCTGCGCAGCCCGGAACCCATCCTCAACACCCTGGCCTACGGCGCCCTGGCGACCCTGGTGGGCATCCTGCTCAGCGTGGTCATCAGCTACCTGGTGATCAAGAAGAAGAACCTGCTCACCCCGGCCATCGACTACCTCGCCATGCTGCCCCTGGCCATGTCCGGCACGGTGCTCGGCATCGGCCTGGTGATGACCTTCAACAGCGGCCCGCTGGCCCTCAGCGGCACGGCGGCGATCATAGTCGTCGCCTTCGTCATCCGCCGCTTCCCCTTCGGCGTGCGCAGCGCCTCGGCCACCCTCTACAACATCCCCGACTCCATCGAGGAGGCCTCCATCAGCCTCGGCGTGCCGCCGCTGCGCTCCTTCTTCAAGGTGGTGCTGCCGCTGATGGCGCCTGCCGTCGCCGCTGCGGCGGTGCTCACCTGGACCACCATCGTCGCCGAGCTGAGCGCCTCGCTGGTGGTGTACTCGGCCGGCCGCGAAACCATCACCATCCAGGTCTTCCGCCTGGTGGAAACCGGCCTCCAGGGCCAGGCAGCGGCCTACGGGCTGGTGCTGGTCCTGCTCACCCTGGTCCCGGTGGTCATCGCCACCCGGGTGTTCCGCATCAAGGTCTTCTGAACCGCACCAAGGAGTCGCCATGAACGCCACCTGGAAGCACCGGCTGCCCGCCCTGCTGGCCGCCCTCGCCCTCAACCTGCTGCAACCCGCCCTCGCCCGCGAGCAGGCGGTGCTCTACACCACCAACAACGACTCGGCGGTGCAGGCCCTGCTGGACAGCGGCCAGCGCCTCGACCCGGGCCTGAAGATCGGCGTGGTCAACGGCTCCAGCGCCGCCCTGCTCAAGCGCATCGAGGCCGAGGGCCAGGCGGCTCGGGCCGACGTGTTCTGGAGTTCGCAGCCCAACACCCTGGGCGCCTTCACCGCGCTCTACGCGCCCTACCACTCGCCCCAGGCCCAGGCCATCCCCGAGGCGCAGCAGCACCCGCAGCAGCTGTGGAGCACCGCCAACATCCAGGTGGTGGTGATGATGGTGAACCGCAAGCAGCTCGGCGGGCTCAAGGAGCCCACCCAGTGGCGCGACCTGCTGGACCCGGCCTGGAAGGGGCGGATCATCGTCGGCGACCCCACCGCCACCTCCACCGCCTACACCGCACTCTGGGGCCTGCGCCAGCTGCTGGGCGAGGACGACTTCCGCCGCCTGGCCGCCAACCTGGTGGTCTCGCGCAACTCCAGCGCCGTGCTCAACCAGGTGGCACAGGGCGAATACACCGTCGGCCTGACCTTCGAGGGCAACGCCTACGCCTATGTCGCCGGTGGCCAGCGGGAGATCCGCCTGGTCTACCCGGCCGACGGCACCTTCGTCACCGAAGAGGCCCTGGTGCTGGTGAAGAACGGCCCCAACCCCGAGGCCGGCAAGCGCCTCTACGACCTGCTGCTGAGCCGCGACACCCAGGTCGCCCTGCTGGAGCAGGCCTACCGCCGACCGAGCCGCAGCGACATCGAGGTCAGCGCCCACGTCGAGCTGCCGGAGCTGAAGGACATCACCGTCTTCCCCACCGACGAGCAGGCCGCCATCGCCGGCCGCGACGCCTTCCTCAGCGCCTGGAAAGGCCTCGACAAAGCCCTCTGACACGGAGCCGGACATGACCGCCAGCCACCACCGCGCCACCGCCGAACACCTCGCCGACCTCGCCCGCGCCCGCCTGCAGGCCCACTGGCAGACCGCCCAGGAGGACGGCCAGCCCTTCGAGGACAAGGACGACGCCAGCCCCGTCACCGCCATCGACCGCGCCATCGAACGCGAACTGCGCGAGGCCATCGCCCGCCACACGCCCAGCTTCGGCGTGGTGGGCGAGGAGTACCCCGACCACCAGCGCGACGCCGAATACAGCTGGGTGCTCGACCCCATCGACGGCACCAAGGCTTTCATCGCCGGGGTCCCGGTGTACGGCACGCTGATCGCCCTGTGCCGCGACGGGCGCCCGGTGCTGGGGGTGGTCGACCTGCCCATCGCCGGCCTGCGCTGGGTCGGCGTGGAAGGCCAGCCCACCCGGCTCAACGGCCAGCCGGTGCGCACCCGCCCCTGCACCGAACTGGCCCGCGCGCTGCTGGCCAGCAGCAACCCGGAAAGCCTGCCGGCCGAACACCTGGCGGCCTTCGCCCGGCTGCGCGACACCACCCGCTGGCGCCTCTACGGTGCCGCCTGCAGCGCCTACGCCAACCTCGCCCGGGGGCGCATCGACCTGGTGGCCGACGGCGGCGGCATGGCGCCGGTGGACTACTGCGCCCTGGTGCCGGTCATCGAAGGCGCCGGCGGGGTGATCAGCGACTGGCAGGGCCGCCCGCTCGGCCTTGGTTCCGGCAGCAGCGTGCTGGCCGCCGGCGATCCCCAGCTGCACCGCCAGGCCCTGGAGCGCCTGCACCAGGCCTGAACCACCCAAGGTCACAAGGAGGACACGCCATGACCGCCATCCATTCCCGCATCCCCTTCGCCCTGTCGCTCGCCCTCGCCATGGGCCTGGCCGAGGCGGGCGGCTTCATCGACGACAGCCACGCCACCCTGGCGCTGCGCAACTTCTACTTCAACCAGGACAACCGCGACGGCCACGCCGGCCAGACCGAGGAATGGGGCCAGGGCCTGCGCCTGGACTACCAGTCCGGCTACACCGAGGGCACGGTGGGCGTCGGCCTCGACGCCATCGGCCTGCTCGGCCTCCGCCTGGACGGCGGTGGCCGCGCCGGCAAGGCCGACCAGGCTCGCACCCCCAGCGCCCTGTTCCCTCTGGAGCACGACGGCCGCGCCCGCGACGAATTCAGCAGCCTCGGGCTCACCGCCAAGCTGCGGGTCGGCGCCAGCGAGGCGCGGTTCGGCACCCTGATCCCGCGCCTGCCGGTGATCAAGGCCAACGACGGGCGCCTGCTGCCGCAGACCTTCGAAGGCGCCCAGCTGACGGTGCGCGAGTTCGACGACCTCACCCTGCTGGCCGGCCGCCTGCGCCAGGCCAAGGGGCGCGCCCAGAGCCACCGCGACGACCTCTCCATCAACGGCGCCAACAGCCCGCGCAAGCCCGGCAACGCCGTCAGCGCGGCGCCGGCCCGCTACAGCGACGCCTTCGACTTCCTCGGCCTGGACTACCAGGTCAGCGAGCAGTTGCAGGTGCAGTACTACCTGGGCCAGTTGGAGGACTTCTATCGCCAGCACTTCGTCGGCCTCAACCACGAGCAGGCGCTGCCCCTGGGCACGCTGAAGACCGACCTGCGCCACTTCGATACCCGCGCCACGGGCCATAACGCCAGCCACAGCGGCCGCGCCGAGGGCTACACCGCCGCCGGCTACTACGGCCCCGGCAACGGCGAGAGCGGCGCCCATCGCGGCAAGGTGGACAACCGCGCCTGGAGCGCCCTGTTCAGCTGGAGCCTCGGCGCCCACACCCTCGGCGCCGGCTACCAGCGCCTGAGCGGCGACAGCCACTTCATCCAGCCCAACCAGGGCAACGGCAGCGACGTCTACCTGATCACCGACCGCCAGCTGAACAGCTTCGCCCGCGCCGGCGAACGCACCTGGCTGGCCCAGTACGGTCTGGATTTCGGCACCTGGGGGCTGCCGGGGCTGACCAGCAACCTCGCCTACCTCAAGGGCAGCGGCATCCGCTCCGAACGCGGGCACCTGCAGGAGTGGGAACGGGACTTCACCCTGGCCTACGTGGTGCAGGCCGGGCCGGCCAAGGGCCTGGGCATCACCTGGCGCAACGCCAGCCTGCGCAGCCAGGCGAGCACCGACGTCGACCAGAACCGGGTCTTCCTCACCTACAGCCTGGCGTTGTTCTAGGCAGCGGCCCGACTGGCCCCGGCCACGCCGGGGCCTGCCCGCCGGGCGTCCTACCCAAGCTTCAGCAACGCCCTACCCGCCTCCGCTGTTAACGTCGTCCAGGCCCTGCCCGACCTTGGTCAACCAGCCTGGAGGCACACCATGAAGGCGATCGACATCCACACGGCTCTCGACAGCATCCGCAGCGGGCGGATCATGACGCTGGAGCCGCAGACCCAGCCGCTCACCCAGCTGATGCCCTTCCAGCCCGGCGCCAGCGCCATCCACCTGGGGCGCCTCACCGGCGAGTCGCCCTGGGAACGCCACCCGGACGGCGACAAGCTGCTGCAGGTGCTCGAGGGCGAACTGGACATCACCCTGCTGGCCGCCATCGGCGTGCTGCAGGAGACCATCAGGGCCGGCGCCATCCTGGTGGTGCCGCGTGGCCTCTGGCACCGCCTCAACGGGCGCGAGGCCGCAGTCCTGGCAGTGGTGCCCCGCCACGGCGAGAGCAGCGCACACCCGCCGGCCCTGGCCAGCCAGCCGGCCTGAAGAAGGGGCCCCACCGGCCCCGGGAAAGCAGCGAGACATGCGCCGCCGATGAGTCGCTCATCGGCGGCGTTTCATTCAGGCCGCCTGGGCCAGCGCCAGGGGCGCCGGTTCGCGGCGCGCCTTGAGCAGGCCGAGGCGCACCAGCAGCCAGGGCATCAGCGCGGCGACGAAGCCGCCCATCACCAAGCCGCGGAACGCCTGCCAGGCCTGGCCATCGAGGGAGAAGGCGAAGCCGATGTGCTTGAGCGCCCATTGCAGGCCGATGAACGCCAGCGCGCCGAGCGTCGCCGCCAGCACCCGCCGCCACACCGCGACCTCCACCGAGAAGTCCAGGTGGCGATAGCCGTACAGCACGGCGATCATCAGCCCCGCCAACAGCGGCACGTAGCTCGGCGGCTCGCCCCGCCAGGTGAAATACGCCAGCGCGGTGGCACCGATGATCAGCATCAGCAGCACCAGCGCCGGCACCTCGCGCCAGCCCTGCCAGCGCTGCGCCAGGGCGAAGCAGCCGAGGGTCGCGGCCCCCAGCAGCGAGCCGCCGATCAGGTCCTCGATGTCGTGGGCACCCAGGTACAGGCGGCTGAAGAGGATGCCCGCCACCAGGGTGCAGGCCAGCGCCCAGAACCACAGGCGGCGTACTTCCAGCGCCAGCCAGAACCAGATCACCACCGAAATCTGCGCGTGCCCGCTGGGCAGGCCGAAGCTCTCGCCCACCTCGTGGTCCATGCGCAGGGCGATGTCCGGTCGCGGGTCCTGCCAGTAGTCCTTGAGCCAGGCATTGAGCAGCGCGGTGATCGCCACCAGCACCAGCAGGCGGAAGAACACCGCGCGGTGCCAGGCCCAGTAGCCCAGGGGCAGGAAGAAGAGGATGAATTTCTCGTACCCGAGCAGGGTGAAGAAGCGCATCAGCGGCGTCAGCGCGTCGCTGCGCAGGGGCAGCACCCAATCCAGGCTGTGCAGCAATTCGTTCATGGTCGTCCTTGGGGGCGGATGAAGGCGCCACAGATACTACAGGGCGTGGCGCTCGGCAAGGTCCGATCAGGACAAAAGTCCTCACTTCCCGCGCAAGCTCCATCAGCCACCCTGAGAAAGGGGTATTCGTCAGGGCGAACATCGGTCCTGCGCCGAGCGGGACTGTCTAGGATGAAGGCCATCCTGCGGCACAACGACAAGACCAAGAAGAACCCACTGGAAGAGCTGCTGTGAACCGACCCATCACCCGCCTGCTGATCGCCAACCGTGGCGAGATCGCCATCCGCATCGCCCGTGCCGCCGCCGAGCTGGATATCCCCAGCGTCGCGGTGTACGCCGAGGACGACGCCGCCTCCCTGCACCTGCACAAGGCCGACCAGGCCGTGGCGCTGAAGGGCCGGGGCGCGGCCGCCTACCTGGACATGCGGCAGCTGCTCGACGCCGCCCTGGCCAGCGGCTGCGACGCCGTGCACCCGGGCTACGGCTTCCTCAGCGAGAACGCCGCCTTCGCCCGCCTCTGCGAAGGGGCAGGCGTGCGCTTCATCGGCCCCGCGCCGGAGGCCCTCGACACCTTCGGCGACAAGGCCCGCGCCCGTGAGCTGGCCGAGCGCTGCGGCGTGCCCCTGGCCACCGGCAGCAACCGCGCCACCAGCCTGGAGGAGGCCCGCGCCTTCCTCGAAAGCGGCCCCCTCATGCTCAAGGCCCTGGCCGGTGGCGGCGGCCGGGGCATGCGCCCGGTGCGCGATGCCGCCGAACTGGAAGAGGCCTACGCGCGCTGCCAGTCGGAAGCACGCACTGCCTTCGGCAACGACGCGCTCTACGTCGAGCGGCTGATCGAGCAGGCCCGGCACATCGAGGTGCAGGTGGTCGGTGACGGCGAGGCGGTCAGCCACCTGTGGGAACGCGACTGCAGCCTGCAGCGGCGCAACCAGAAGGTCATCGAGATCGCCCCCGCGCCCGGCCTCGACCCGGCGCTGCGCCAGCGCATCCTCGACGCCGCCCTGACCCTGGCGGCCGAGGCCCGCTATCGCGGCATCGGCACCTTCGAGTTCCTCGTCGACGACGCGCGCGGCGACTTCGTGTTCATGGAGGCCAACCCGCGCATCCAGGTGGAGCACTGCATCACCGAAGCCGTCACCGGCGTCGACCTGGTGCAGGTGCAGCTGCGCATCGCCGCCGGCGCCACCCTCGCCGAGCTGGGCCTGGCGCAACCGGCCGCGCCACGGGGTTTTGCCGTGCAGCTGCGGATCAACCTGGAAACCATGCAGGCCGACGGCAGCGCGCGCCCGGCCGGCGGCGTCATCAGCGCCTACGAGCCGCCCAGTGGCGCCGGCATCCGCGTCGACGGCTACGGCTACGCCGGCTACGCCACCAGCCCCAGCTACGACTCGCTGCTGGCCAAGGTCATCGTCCAGGGCGAGGACTTCCCCGCCGCCCTGCGCCGCGCCTACCGCGCCCTCTGCGAATTCCGCCTGGAGGGCGTGGCGAGCAACATCCACTTCCTGCAGAACCTGCTGCGCCGCCCGGAGCTGGCGGACAACCGCGTCAGCACCCGCTTCATCGAGCAGCACATCGCCGCGCTGCTGGCCCCGCAACAGGCCGCCCACCCGCACCTGTTCGTCAGCGGCGCCGGCGGCCAGGCCGCGCACGCCGCCGTGGCCGACGTGCCGGCCGGCTGCATCGCCCTGAACGCCCCCAGCCAGGGCGTGCTGGTGAGCCTGGATGTGGCCGAGGGCGACGCCATCGCCGTCGGCCAGGCGGTGGCGGTGCTGGAGGCGATGAAAATGGAATTCGTGGTCAAGGCCAGCCACAGCGGCATCGTCCGCGCGCTGCCCGTGGCCCCTGGCGATGCCCTGTTCGAAGGCGCCGCACTGCTCTACCTGGAACCGGCCGAAGTGAGCGGCGACGCCGTGGCCAGCGAGGAAAGCCTCGACCTGGCGCACATCCGCGCCGACCTCGCCGAGGTGCTGGAGCGCCACGCCATCACCCGCGACGAACGCCGCCCCGACGCCGTGGCGCGCCGCCGCAAGACCGGCCAGCGCACCACCCGCGAGAACCTCGACGAGCTGCTCGACGCCGGCAGCTTCATCGAATACGGCGCCCTGGCCCTGGCTGCCCAGCGCCGCCGCCGCACCCTGGACGAGCTGATCCAGCAGAGCCCGGCCGACGGCCTGGTGGCGGGGCTCGGCACCGTCAATGCCGAACACTTCGGCAGCGAGGCCGCGCGCTGCATGGCCATCTCCTACGACTACACCGTGTTCGCCGGCACCCAGGGCGTGATGAACCACAAGAAGACCGACCGCATGCTCGGCCTCGCCGAACAGTGGCGCCTGCCGCTGGTGCTGTTCGCCGAGGGCGGTGGCGGCCGCCCGGGGGACACCGACTTCGTCGGCGTGGCCGGGCTGGATTGCCACACCTTCGTCGCCATGGCCCGGCTCTCCGGCCTGGTGCCGCTGGTGGGCGTCGTCTCCGGCCGCTGCTTCGCCGGCAACGCCGCGCTGCTGGGCTGCTGCGACGTGATCATCGCCACCCGCAACGCCAGCATCGGCATGGCCGGCCCGGCGATGATCGAGGGCGGTGGCCTGGGCAGCTTCAAGGCCGAGGAGGTCGGCCCCACCTCGGTGCAGGGCCCCAACGGCGTGATCGACGTGCTGGTGGAGGACGAAGCCGACGCGGTGGCCGTCGCCAAGCGCTACCTGGCCTACTTCCAGGGCACGCTCGGCGATTGGCAGTGCGCCGACCAGCGCGAGCTGCGCCATGCGATTCCCGAGAACCGCCTGCGCGTCTACGACATCCGCACGGTGATCGGCCTGCTGGCCGACGAAGGCTCGGTGCTGGAGCTGCGCCGCGCGTTCGCCCCGGGGATGATCACCGCCTTCATCCGCATCGAAGGCAAGCCCTTCGGCCTGCTGGCCAACAACCCCATGCACCTGGGTGGCGCCATCGACGCCCAGGCCGGCGACAAGGCCGCGCGCTTCATGCAGCTGTGCGACGCCTTCGACATCCCCATGCTCTCGCTCTGCGACACCCCCGGCTTCATGGTCGGCCCGGAGTCGGAGAAGCAGGCCACGGTGCGCCACGTCTCGCGCATGTTCGTCGCCGCCGCCAGCCTCTCGGTGCCCTTCTTCACCGTGGTGCTGCGCAAGGGCTACGGCCTCGGCGCCCAGGCCATGGCGGCGGGCAGCTTCCACTCGCCGATGTTCACCATCGCCTGGCCCAGCGGCGAGTTCGGTGCCATGGGCCTGGAGGGCGCGGTACGCCTGGGCTTCGCCAAGGAGCTGGCCGCCGTGGAAGACCTCGGGGCGCGGCAGAAGCTGTTCGACAAGATGGTCGCCAAGGCCTACCAGAACGGCAAAGCCATCAACATGGCCAGCTTCCTCGAGATCGACGCCGTCATCGACCCGGAGGAAACCCGCGCCTGGCTCCTGCGCGGCCTCAACGCCGCCCCGAAACCCGCGCCACGGGAAGGCCGCAAGCGCCCGTTCGTGGACACCTGGTAGGCCGCGCCACCCCATCGCGAATGCATTCGCGCCCACAGGTACGCACCGTGTGTAGGGTGGATGGCGCTTTTTCCATCCACCAACGAGGTACGGATCAGCTCCGACGCCGAGCCCATGAACCGACCCGCAGGATGGCGTAGAGCGAAGCGAAACCCATCGATGCGGGGCACAGGCATGACATAGGCGCCGGACCGGCAGCATGGGTTTCGCGGAGCTCTACCCATCCTACGGGCGCCCCACGTGCCGCGCGGAAATTTCCCAAACCCGCCGCAACCCCTTGTTCGTCCCGCACGCGCTCCCTAAGTTCGCCCGGTCGCGGTCAATCCCGCGGCCGGGTTTGACGACCTGAATCATGCGCGCGCTATGCCTACGGTGCCGGCGGAAAACGGCGGACCTTACAAGCAAACGGAGAAACTCCATGCACGACGCACTCACCCCCACCTTCTTCCACCGACACGGCCGCCCGCTGCGCGGCGTGATGATCGACGACCAACCCTGGTTCTGTGCCTACGACTTCGCCCGCCTGCTGGGGCTGCACCATCCCCAGGCGCTGCACCGCCGCCTGCGTCCCTATCAGGTTCGAAAGGCCCGCTTCGCCTACGCCACCGGCAGCGAGGAGGAGGTCCAGCTCGTCAGCGAAGGGGGCCTGTACCAGGCCATGCTCCGCTTCGGCCACCCCGAGCTCCGGCACCTGGAGGAATGGCTCGCCCGCGACGTGATCCCCACCCTGCGCGACCAGTACATCAGCGCCCGCCAGCAGCCACGGCGGGTGATGCTCGATTGGCAGTCCCGCCGCCTGGTGCTGCTGGATTGGCAGGGCGAGCTGTGGATGCAGTGGGAAAAGGTGCCGCGCTACCGGGGGCTCTGAAACACCCGGGCAGGGTGCCGCCCCCCAGCATGGGTTTCGC
>NZ_BAAJNO010000026.1:0-41779 GCF_054558415.1 Pseudomonas sp. No.21 | reverse complement strand
CCGCGACGGTTGAATCGCAGGCAACAAAAAGCCCGGCCTAGGCCGGGCTTTTCACATCTCGCGAAAGGCTTAGGCCTTGACGCGGGATTTGTACTCGCCGGTGCGGGTATCGATCTCGATGGAGTCGCCGATTTCGCAGAATGCGGAAACCTGCAGCTCGGCACCGTTGTTCAGGCGAGCGGTCTTCATCACTTTGCCGGAGGTGTCGCCACGCACGGACGGCTCGGTGTAGGCGATCTGGCGGACGATGGTGGTCGGCAGTTCGACGGAAATGACTTTCTCGTTGAAGAACACGGCTTCACAGATGTCGGTCATGCCGTCTTCGATGAAGGTCAGTACGGCTTCCAGATCTTCTTTCTCGATCTCGTACTGGTTGAATTCGTTGTCCATGAACACATACAGCGGATCAGCGAAGTAGGAGTAGGTAACTTCCTTGCGATCCAGGATTACCGGTTCCAGCTTGTCGTCGGCCTTGAACACGGTCTCGGTGGCGGAACCGTTGAGCAGGTTCTTCAGCTTCATCTTGACGACTGCGCTGTTGCGGCCGGACTTGTTGAACTCGGCTTTCAGGATGACCCAGGGGGAGCCATTGATGTTGGCAACCTGGCCAGCGCGGAACTCTTGAGCGGTTTTCATACGAATATCCGATTTGGATGAGTGACAAAAAACAGGCCGCGTATCATATCCAATTTGTATAAAAATGCACCAGCCCTGCCGCCAGATCCTGGCGACCCGCCTGCAAGCCGCACCATTTCGCGGCATGGGCCTGCAATCGGGCCTCGAACGGCTGCATCGCCAACCAGGCGGCGCCCATGTCGCCACCCTGGTTCCAGGCCCGCCAGGCCGTGAGCAATGCCCGCGCCGGCGCCTCGTCCAGGTCGGCGACATAACGCGCGAGAAAGGCGTCGAGCTTCTCCAGGTGAACATCGTCCTCCTGCCGGTAGATGTGCCAGAGCATCGGCTGGCCGGCCCATTGCGCACGCACGAAGGAATCCTCCCCGCGCACCGCGTTGAAGTCGCAGCACCAGAGCAGGCGGTCGTAATCGTCCTGGGACAGGAAGGGCAGCACCTGCAGCACCAGGTTGCCGCGCGGGTGCCTGTCGCCCACGGCCAGGCCACCGGTACCGAGCCAGTTCGCCACATCGCCCAGCACGCGACCCTCGGGCACCAGTACCTGGGTGGCGCGCGGGTCCGCCGCCAAGGCATCGAGCCAGCCGGGCAGCGCCGCATTCTCGTAGGCGAACAGGGAGATCAGCCGCTCACCCGGCTGGTGCTGCACACCGAGCGTGCGGAGGAAATCGGCCCGGGCCCCGGGCTCCCCGCGCAGGGCATCGCGCCGGTCGAGCAAACCGCGCTCGCGCAGCAGGCCGCCGGTGCGCTCGGTGAAACCCGGGAAGAAGAAGAACTTCTGCAGCCCATCGGCCTGCAGGGACGGCAGGCCGTGGAAGCCTTCCACCCAGTCCTCGGCGCTGAGGTACTCCAGGTTCAACCAGAGCGGCGAGCGGGCCCGCGCAGCCATGGCCTCCCTGTAGGCAGCGGGCAGTTGGCAGGCGAAGGCCTCGATCACCACGTCCGCAGGTTCCGTCGGCTGCCACTCGGCCGCCCAGTGGAGTACCTCCACGCCCTGGTGCACCTGGCGATCGGCCCCGGCATCGGCGCCGGGGCACAGCCGCGCGAAGGCGGCCGGCTCGTCCACCCAGAGACGCACCCGCAGGCCGTGCTCGGCCACCAGCTGGCGCGCCAGGCGCCAGGTGACGCCGATATCGCCGTAGTTGTCCACGACGCTACAGAAAATGTCCCAGTTCACGAGGGGCTTCCGCGATAAAAGCCGGCAGTTTACCCGCACCCGGCCCAGGCGGAAAAAACAAGGCCCGCCAGGTGGCGGGCCAAAGGGGGTGCGGGATGGGCACCAGGAATAAACGGGCAGCCCCACGCTGCCAAAATGCGCCGGAGCAGGCGCTGGAAAACTCAGGCGGCCATGGCCAGGAAACCCTTGTGACGCTTGGCCATCTTGGCCATTTCCAACTCCCAGATCGCCTTGCTTGCGCAGGCCATGTCCAGGGTGGTGTAGGGACCGGATTTGCACTGGCCGTCGATCATCACGAACCAGCAGGCCAGATGCCCTTGCGCTCGCAGCGCCTCGGGAACTGCACTTCCAACGACGGACATGATGTCGATATGCGGCATGGCTGCCTCCTTCAATCTGTTGGAGCCAACTCTATGTGCGCGCCGCACCGCTTTGAAATCAGTCGTCTCGATAGTGCTTATGGACGTTCACGATCACGGCCGTGGACCGCCCGGGAAAATCGGCAAAACCAATTCCCGCCCTGCCCGTCTATTGGCAATGACACCCGGCAAGGAGGAAGACATGAAGGGCCACAACCGCTACGAGATCATCTACAAGGAAAACGGCACCCCGCGAGCCTTCATGGTCGAGGTGGATTACCAGCCGTCCAGCTCCGACATCTATGGCCTGCTGATGGAGAAACACGGCATCCCCTTAACCGGGGAGCCCAGGGACAACAGCGACTACCTGCGCATGACCGCCGAGAAGGGCATCACCGATGTCGCGGTGCGGCGCAAGTACTGAAAGCAGGAAGCCCCGGACGCATGCCGGGGCTCCTCTGGGTCGCGGGGTGCGCGACGGCGGACGTGAAGGTCAGCTCAGGGTGCCGAGGTTGAACCCGGTCACCGAGGCGAGCGTGCCGCGCCACAGGGTCAGGCCGGTGCAGGTCAGGCCGCCGGCGGCATGGACGTTGACGTTCTTCAGGTGGATGTATTGCGGCGGCAGCAGTTTCGGGTCGTCGCCGGTGGTCTTGGTCATCACGCCCAGGTTGGCGAAGGTGGAGCGGATGTCCTCGCGACCCTCCGGCGGCCAGGAGTTGGCGTACTCGTCGGCGAACTGGGCGAAATAGCTCTCGACGGAGATGAGCGTGCCACTGATCATCCCCGCCCCGATGGTCAGGGTGATGCCCACCTCCACCCCGAGGTCGTTGGCCTGGCGCACCAGCATCTGCAGGAACCAGTCCATGCTGCGGCCCGTCCACTCGAAGTCCTTGGCCTTGTTCAGGTCGTATTCGGCGAGGCCCGCAGGCTCCTGCTTGGCGAGGTTGTCGTTGTCGCTCATTGTCCATCTCCAGTGGCTTCAAACCCTAGGTTTATAGCACGTGCCCCCGTTGGACCGGCGGCGCGACGCAAGAGTTGCGGTCCGGCCAAGGGGGCGTAGGGTGCTCTAGGGGCAACCCCTAGATCGTGTAAGAGATTGCCGACAAATGGCTAGGAGATGAGCTAGCTATCACCTGGCCATCACCTTACAATTGGCGCCAAGTTCACGGCGAACCTGCTGGCGTAGCGCCCCCTGCAACGCAGCGTTCAATCAATCCAGGGAAAGCAATCCAAGCTGATTCGTAGTGACTCGACCAGGAAGGCCGATCACCGTCGGCTTCACCGTCGAGCAGTCGGAATGAGTACGGCCTTCAAGCGCTCCATCTTCGCAGCGTTACTGATCACCAGTGCTTTCTTCTCCACCACCAGCAATGCCGGCCAAGCCACGGGCAACCTGGGCGTCAGCTTGACGATCTCCAGCGCCTGCGCAATCGACAGCGGCTATGACGCCCGCTCGCGCTCCTACAGCGTGACCCGTCAATCCTGCTCGCAGGGCGGTGAATACCAGGTGCGCACCGAACACGCCAACGGCCACAGCGAGATCCTCGCCGACAAGCCCGTGACCCAGGTGAACGGCGACGCCCAGGGCGACACCCGCGTGACCCTGTACTGGTAAGAATCCTGCTTCCCATCGCCAGCGCACCCGCCTGGCGATGCCCCCGCGCCAATCTGCCGCAACCGCTCCAGCACGCGCCCGCCTAGGGGGAACCCCTAGCGCCTCATTGCCATCATTTCCAGCCTTCCCGCCCTGTGCTCTGCTGGGCACCGGTCGGACTCCTGACCGGTTCATCAAGGAAAAGGACTGAGAGATGAAAAAGCTAGCGAAGCTGATAGTGGCCGGCGCCGGATTGCTCGGCGCCCAGGGATTCACCCTCAATGCCCTCGCCGCCGAACTGCTCGGCAAATGGGACCTCAACGGCGACGGCACGCTGGAAAGCGTCTATCGCGGCACCGGCGTGCTGGAGGTGCGCAACGCCGCCGGCGCCCTGGAGCGCAGCTACAACTTCGGCAACGTCACCTGGACCCTCGCCACCGCGGCCAACACCGACAACCAACCCGGTGCCGAGCTGGTGGTGAAGGCCGGCACCGACGTGGCCATCGTCAACCACGCGCTCAACGACGTGCGCAAATACACCATCGGCAACACCCTCTTCGACGTGGTCGGCACCGCCCAGCTGGACGGCGGCCAGGGCGACGAGGTGATCGTCCGCACCGGCAACGCCCTGGTGCTGATCTCCAACCTCAACCGCACCCGGCGCAACGTCACCGACGGCATCACCGGCACCTGGCAGTACCAGGGCGCCTACAACCTCGGCACACTGCCCTACGCCACCCTCGCCTATACCGCCGGCACCAGCCTGCGCCTGTACGACTACAGCCTGCAGGCCGGCCGCGAATTCCCCACCGACGGCGTCACCAGCGTCATCACCGCCGCCGACCTCGACGGCGCGCCGGGCAACGAACTGGTGGCTCGCTCCAGCAGCAGCCTGCTGGTGATCACCGGCGGCGTGCAGACGGCCGTACTCAGCAGCTACCCCGGCGGCACCGGCGCCAACTGGAACGTCCACGGCACCCTCGCCGACACCGATGGCCAGCCGGGACAGGAAGTCATCCTGGCGCTGCCGGGCAAGGTCCGCGTGGTGCACCAGCGCACCGGCCAGGCCAAGGACTACACCGTCTCCGGCACCTACGCCATCTATGCCGTCGCCGACCGCGATGGCGTGGCCGGCGCCGAGATCACCGTAGTCGATAGCGCCAACCGCTCCTTCGTCATCAATGACCGGCTCGGCACCATCAAGCCGTTGTAAGCCTCGCGCTCCCGGCTTCGGCCGGGAGCCATCCCTAGTACGGATGTACTAGTCGGCCACCAAGCGTGAGCCGGTTGGCGTAACGTGGCTGGCACCGCCGTTATGCTTGGCTGCCTCGAACCCTCCCCGCGCCTCGCAGGACGGGGACTCCAGGCCCGCATCCAGAAGGAACGCCTCATGAAGAACGGACTCCCCTGCCTCAGCCTGCTCGGCCTGGCACTGCTCGGCGGCTGCGTCCCACAGCCCTCGCTGATCGACCAGCAGCGCCAGTATGAACAGGACGTCGAAGCCCAGGCACGCCAGCTGCACGCCGCCACCGACGACCTGTTCGAGGCGGCGATGGCCAGTGGCATGGCGATAGTCGTCACCACCACCGTCAACCTCGACAGCCAGAAGTACAACTTCGAGAACAACGACGATTCGGTGCGTTTCGAGAAGCTGCGCACCGGCACCGCGGTCTGGCGAAACAGCGCCAACCCCCAGCGCATCCTCTATGTGGGCAACAACATGAAGGCCGAGAAGATCGGCGTCCACGGCTCCCACTACCAGACGGTGTTCGGCCGCACGCTTTACCAGATCTACATCGTCGAGCCCGGCCATTACGACCTGGTCGGCAGCCTCTACAACTCGCCGCGCACCACCACGCCCAACCCCCAGGCCAACCGCGACATCGCGCCCTCGCCCCTGGGCAAGGTCACCCTGGTGGAGAAGGAGTTCAGCGAATTCGACCGGGGCCAGCGCTGGCAGGACCCGCAATACCAGACCGATACGGTGAACCAGAACTACTGCGCCGCCGTGCGTGTCGTCAGCGGCGAATGCGTGAGCTGGGGAACCAGCTCCTACGACGTCACGCGCCAGACCTCGGCGGGTGGCTGGGTCGCCGACATCAACGAGCGCAAGGTGGCCAGCGTCGAGGCTCACAGCGAACTGAAGAAGGCCTTCGCCTCCTTCGACGTCGCTCCCGGCGAAGCCATCGTGGTCGACGGCTTCTACCCCGAGGCCCCCAACGTCGGCTTCGAGGAAAAAGACTGCCGGCGCGTGGCCAACGACAAGCTCGATTGCGAACTCTCCGCCCTCTATATGGTGCGCATCCCCACCGGCCTGCAGGAATTCCGCGGCGCCAGCGACCCGTCCAAGTACGGCTACATGAAGATGAGCAAGGCCCTGGCCAACCTGCAGTACCGCCCGGTCAAGCTCAACGCCAAGCCGATCAAGGATGAAAGCATCTGGGGTGAGACCTACGTGCTCAAGCGTTGAGCCAACGGCCGGCCCTGAAACGCAAAAGCCCCCTGGAGTCCTCGACTCCAGGGGGCTTTTTCATACACGCGAAGATCAGCGCTTGATGAAGGTGTACGGCGGCCGCTTGAACAGCGACTGGTCCGGCAGCAGCTTCAGGCTGCCCGCCTCTACACCGAGCAGGGTGTATTCGGAACGCTCGGTAGCCTCACGCTCCCCACCGCCCGAGAAGCCGTCCTTGAAGGTGTTGCGGGTCACCACCCGTAACGTGTCGCCCTTCAGCTCCCAGGTCCCGGCCGAGCGCCCGGTTCCCATGCTGTCAACCAGGGTGCCGGCGAAGCTGCCATCGGCCTTGAAGGTCCAGTCCAGCGTTTCTTCATCGTTCTTCATGTACCAGCGCCCGACGATATCGGCGCTCTTGAAGGCCGAAGGCTCTGCAGGCACGGCATCGGTGGTCGGCTTCGCAGCCGCCTCAGGTGTCTTCTCGGCCGGGGATGCAGCCGCCCCCTTGATCTGCTCCGCCCCGCTCGGCGGCGGCACGTTGCCGAACTGCACCTTGCCGTCGGCATCCACCCATTTGTAGATCTGCGCACCCGCACCCGACGACAGGCCAGACAGCACCATCACGGCGGCGAGCGCCGCCAGCCATTTCCCTGAAACCAAGATGCAGCTCCCGATGTACCCATGAGTGAAGCGCCGACCGGCGCCCATGACTGAAACCGAACATGCCCAAGCAGGCATGGCAGTTTCCGGGTTGCGTCACCAACCGGCAACCCATGCAACAGTGACCCCACGCGAAAAAACCGGCACTGCGCCACAGGCAGGTTGCGACAGGGCGCACAACCTGCCTGACAGCACCGCGCCACTAGCTCATGCGCCCTATTCAAGTCGCCACGAGCGCTCGCTAACGTCCGCGCTTTGCCGTGCAAGGGGCTGGGCTCTCCAGTTGCCAAGCGGCCCTCCATGGAAGACACGCATGAACATCAAGAACAAAGTCGTACTGGGCGCATCGCTGGCACTGCTGCTGATCCAGGTCCAGCAATCGGCGATGGCCGCCGACTGGTGGGTGATCTTCGGCACCGGCGACCAGCCCAACCGTGACCTCTTCTACGCCGACGGCGCCTCCGTCGCCGAACTCAAGATGGAATCCGGCCAGGCAGAACCCGCCCGCTCCGTCACCGTGGTGCAGATATTCGAAACCGCCGACGCCCCCGACTTCGTCGCCTACGACCTGCAGTTCCAGTGCAACAAGCGCCTGCTGAAGGTCAACACCGTCACCGCCTACAACCGCTCCGCCACCGCCTCCATCCTACCGGCGCCCAAGGGCTGGAACCCGGTCCCGCAAAGCTGGATCGACCGCTCCTACGACTTCGCCTGCAAACCCGACGGGCGTGAAGCCAACGCGATGATGCGCCTTGGCAACACCACTGCCGACGTCCTTGCCACTGTCACCCGCACCCAGATGTGGGGCATCACCCGCCCAAGCGCCTATGAAGAGAACCACGGCCCCAACGCCGTGAAGAACAGCAGCCAGGGCGTCCTGCGCGACCTCGACCTCCTCCTGGGCAACAAGCCCGCCAACCCGTGACAGGCAGCCAGGCCCCAGGAGACAGACAAATGAAAGTGCTACGGATACTCGCCCTGGCCTGCCTGCCGCTGGCACTCGGTGGCTGCATCCAGATGGACACGCTCCCCGAGCTCTACGCCGCCAGCCAATGGAAGGGCCGCTCCGCCGAGGAGGCCATCAACTTCTTCGGCAAACCGGACCAGATGAACCCTACCGGCAGCGGTGAAGTCGTGCTCAGTTGGTACAGCGACACGTCCTACTACCGGAACGAAGTGGTGGGCACCTCGTCGGAGCAGCAAGGCAATGTCATCGTCACCACCAACTACTGGGACAACGTCCACCACCCCAACCGCTGCATCATCACCATCACGGTCGACAAGTCGAAGACCATCACCGCCTTCGAGGCCGACGACGGGCAGATGCTGCTGTCCCACGGCTGTGCGCAGATCGAGTTCGGGCCGCCTTGAGTGGCCGAACACACAGGCTTCCCTCCGGAATCGGCACCAGGTTATCTCGGACGCGGCAAGGCGAAACCATTGGCATTGCACAGCTCACGAGCAACCTGACGTGCCAGTCGGATGCAGGGTGCCCCGCCAATGCGGGGCTTTTTCATTCTGAGCCCTAAGAATCCAGCGCCTTTGCCAACCTCATCATCAGCCGGTTTCCGGACATTTGCCGACACGCCGCACTGCCAGTAGAGTTGCGCGACATCAGCCAAGGCCCGGGCAGCTGAAGACGTCGATTCAAGGAAGAACACAATGAAGCTGGGAACAATCCTCAAGGCCGCGGCCTTCGCCGCATTCGCCTACTTTTGCGTCAAGCAGATACTCATCCACCAGAGCTGGCCCGAAACCACCGGAACAATCACGACGATAACGCACAAGCCCCAGAACGGCGGCTCCTCTTACGTCGTGAAGATCAACCTCTCCTATAGCGTAGATGGCCACACGTACTCGGACGTCGGAATCAGAGAAGTCAAAAGACGGACCCTCGACGGACCCCTTAGCCAGAACAAGCCGGGCACTTCCGTGAAGGTGAAGTACGATCCCCAGTTCCCTCAGGACGCAATGATCACAACCCCGGGATGGGATGGATTGAAGCTATGAAGGTGAACACAAGGCGCCTTGCTCTTGTTTGGCCCGCACTGATGGCAACTCTCCTCCCCGGATGCGCTACCGAGCCGGAGCAGTGCCGTATCACCCCATCCCTGATTTCCGAGCTCAAGCTCGGCCAGACCTCCTTTCACCGCCTGGACCACCTCGGCGAAATGGATGGGGGCGTAGTGATGGGGAACGCATGGTTCCTGTCTGGTGGCTGGGTCTGTGCGGATGGCACCTACCTCAACATCACCGTTGAAGACAGGGACATCATCGGGGAGTACAGCTACGGGTTTCCAGGGCAGGACCCCATCACCTGTGACCAGCTGCCAAAACCGGGATGCCAGTGATACGGAGCGCCCGCTCGCAACCATAAAGAGCGGCACACTCCAGGCGCAGAGGCCCGACGGCCAGCCGCTCGCTTTAGCAACTCCCAATCCCAATCAGGAGCCTGGCGGCAGCAACTTTCGAGATGACAGGTTTCGGGCGGCGTCCTGAGCAGGACTGGAATACGGTGTTCTGGTCCTAGAATGGTCCTGAACGAAACCGCTAGAAAGCAAAAACCCCCGACTTCACTAGGAATATCAGGGGTCTTCTTGAATCGGAAAGTGGCGGTGAGGGTGGGATTCGAACCCACGATACGGTTTCCCGTATACACACTTTCCAGGCGTGCTCCTTCAACCGCTCGGACACCTCACCGGGACCTCTACGAGGCGTCAGCCCCGTCGAGGTGCGCTAATTTAGTGGAGTGTTTTCCGGAATGCAAATATTTTTTTGAGAATTTTCATGCGCTTATGAAGAGCGGGTCGAGTCGCTGTCCTGGCCCTGGCGGTAGTCGTCGAATTTGAGGCTGCCGAAGAAGATGAAGCCGAAGGAAACGAACACCCCGGCGATGAACAGCAGCAGCACGCCGGCGGGGTTCTGCAGGGCCGCGCTGTTGGCCAGGAACAACGAGCCGAGCAGCAGGACGACGGCGAGGATGATGCTGGCGATATGGGCGGGTCGGTCCATGGGGAGCTCCTTCAGGCGATGGCGGCGAGGTTATCGGTTGGCGTGCGCAGCGCCCAATTGGCAGTGCGCATCGTCGCCATAGAGCGCGCCTTATAAGGAGCAAGGGCCCGGCGCGCCTGACTTGTCAGTCAGCCAAAGCGCTTTACCTGCCCCGTGCGCGTGAGTAACGTCTGCCCCATTCCACAACAAGGACCCCTGCCATGAGTGAGCTGATCTCCTACCAATTCGAAGACGGCGTCGCCACCCTCACCCTTGCCAACGGCAAGGTGAACGCGATTTCCCCGGACGTGATCGCCGCCTTCAACGCAGCGCTCGACCGCGCCGAGCAGGACCGCGCCATCGTCATCCTCACCGGCCAGCCGGGCATCCTCTCCGGTGGCTACGACCTCAAGGTGATGACCTCCGGCCCGCAGAACGCCGTCAATCTGGTCGCCGCCGGTTCCACCCTGGCGCGCCGCATGCTCGCCCACCCCTTCCCGATCATCGTCGCCTGCTCCGGCCATGCCGTGGCCAAGGGTGCATTCCTGCTGCTGTCGGCGGACTACCGCATCGGCGTCGACGGCCCGTTCAGCATCGGCCTGAACGAAGTGCTGATCGGCATGACCATGCACCACGTCGGCATCGAGCTGGCCCGTGACCGCCTGACCAAGGCGGCCTTCCACCGCTCGGTGATCAATGGCGAGATGTTCGACCCCAAAGGCGCACTGGAAGCCGGCTTCCTCGACAAGGTCGTGCCTGCCGAAGAACTGCTGGCCACTGCCCAGGCCGTTGCCCAGCAGATGAAGAAGATCAACTCCACCGCCCACAAGAACACCAAGCTCAAGGTACGCAAGGCGTTGCTCGAGACCCTGGATGCCGCCATCGAGCAGGACAAGCAGCACCCGCTCTGATCGCATCGTCGCAGTCGAAAGCCCGGCCCCATGCCGGGCTTTTTCATTTCCGCCTCCCGCGTCGCTGCAGCCACCTAGACTCCCTTCCCAGACGAGCTGCATGAATTTCCGACAGGTGATGGCACTTTGCTTCGGACAAGCTCGAAAAGCTGTATTACTTTTAAGCCATGACGCCAGGCACGGACGGAAGGCATCAGGCATTTCACCCGCCAGGAGCTCCGTATGAAGATTGCCCACAAGGTCAGCCTTGCCGCCGCCGCCGTACTCTTCCTTACCACCGCGCTCCTGTCCCTGGCCCAGGTCAGCCAGGTTCGCAGCACCCTTCGCGCCCAGGCCGAATCGAGCATCTCCGAATCCAGCAACGCCCTCGCCCGCCAGATCGAGAACTGGCTCAACGCCAAGCTGCGCCTGATGGACCTGATGGCCCAGACCATCGACAGCAAGTACAGCCCCGAGGAAACCCAGCGGGTGGTCGACTCGTCGATGCTGAAGAATGAATTCATCCTCGTCTTCGGCGCCCTCGAAGCCGATGGCAAGCCGATCAAGAACGACCCCTCCTGGCAGCCCAAGCCCGACTGGGACGGCCGCCAGCGCCCCTGGTACGCCACCGGCAAGGCCGGCAGCCAGGCCGTGCTCACCGAGCCCTACGTCGACTCCACCACTGGCGAAATCCTCATCTCCGCCGTCGCCCGCATCACCGACGCCGGCAAGTTCCTCGGGGTGATGGGCGGCGACATCCGCCTGAAAACGGTGGCCGACGCGGTCAACACCCTGGATTTCAACGGCGCCGGCTACGCCTTCCTGCTCAGCCGCAACGGCAACATCATTTCCCACCCCGACACCAAACTGAACGGCAAGCCCTACAGCGAGCTGTTCGGCGGCAAGAGCCCGGCCCTGAACAAGGAACTGCAGGAGGTCGATACCGGCGACCGGCAATTGCTGGTGTCCTTCACCCCGCTGCCCAACCTCAAGGGCATGGACTGGTACATCGGCGTCGTGCTCGACCAGGGCAAGGTCATGGCCGAGGCCAACGCACTCAGCTGGCGTGCCGTGATCGGCACCGTGCTGGGCGTGGTCATCAGCCTGGTGCTGCTCGGCGTATTGATGAAGAGCCTGCTGCGCCCGCTGGACGCACTGGGCGATTCGCTGCACGAGATCAACAGCGGCCAGGGCGACCTGACCAAGCGCCTGCCCGCCGCCGGCAACGACGAAATCTCCCTGGTGGCGCGCGAGTTCAACAGCTTCCTGCAGAACCTGCAGACCCTGATCGGCGACGTGATGGGCAGCTCCAGGCAGGTGCGCGGCAGCACCGACCTCACCTCCAACGAAGCCGGCCAGGCCGCCAACCGCCTGCAGGTGCAGCTGATGGAGCTGGACCAGCTGGCCACGGCCATGCAGGAGATGGCCTCCACCGCCGAGGAGGTGGCACGCAATGCCCAGGCCGCCGCCCAGGCCGCACTGGCCGCCAACGAGGAGACCGAGAACGGCGTCACCGTGGTCTCCCGCTCCACCGAGGCGATCAAGCAGCTCGCCAACGAGATGGACGACACCGGCCAGGCCATCAACGAGTTGGCCAAGCTCAGCCAGAGCATCGAATCCATCCTCTCGGTGATCACCAGCATCGCCGACCAGACCAACCTGCTCGCCCTCAACGCCGCCATCGAGGCCGCGCGGGCCGGCGAGTCCGGCCGTGGCTTCGCGGTGGTGGCCGACGAAGTACGCTCCCTCGCCTCGCGCACCCAGCAGTCGACCCAGGAAATCCGCCAGATGATCGACCAGCTGCAGACCGGCGTGCGCCAGGCCGAGCAGCGCATGCAGCAAAGCCGCGACACCGCCAGCAAGACCGCCGACGATGCCGGCGCCGCCAACGAAATGCTCGGGCGCATCCGCGATGCCATCAACCGCATCAACGACATGAACCTGCAGATCGCCACCGCCGCCGAGCAACAGAGCGCCACCACCGAAGAGATCAACCGCAACACCACCAACATCCGCGACATCAGCCACGAGGTTGCCGGTGGCGCCGAGCAGCAGGTGCGCCAGTGCGCGGTGATGGTGGAACAGGTCGGCCAGCAGGACAGGTTGCTCAGCCGCTTCAAGATCTGACCCGGGCAGGCCGCGCATGACGCGCGGCCGCTTCACGGGAGGCATGCCATGCGCGCATTTCTGCTGCTGGCGCTGCTCTGCGCCACGGCCCTGTGCCGTGCCCAGGCGCAAACGCCCATCGAGGTCACCATCCTCTGCGACTCGGGCTACCCGCCCTACAGCTACGAGGAAAAAGGCGAGGCCAAGGGGCTCTACACCGACATCCTGCGCAGCGTCTTCGCCCTGATGCCCGGCTACAAGGTGACCATCCGCCCGGTGCCCTGGCCGCGCGGGCTGGCGGAAGTGGCCAAGGGCAACGCCTTCGCCCTCTACCCGCCCTACTACCGCCCCGACGAGCGCCCCTGGATGGAATACTCGCGGCCGATCATGGAAGAGAACCTGGCGGTGTTCATCCGCCCCGGCCTTGCCGGCACCCGGCATTTCGACGACTTCCCCAATGCCTACGCCGGGCTGCGCGTGGGACTCAACAGCGGCTTCGTCACGGTCAATTCCCCGCGCTACCGCGAGATGGTGGAGGCCGGCGAGATCGACCAGTCCTACGCCCGCGACAACCGCACCAACCTGCTCAAGCTGCTGCACCAGCGCATCGACGTCTATATCAACGATCGCCTGTCGATCCTCTGGGAACTGCAGCAGATGCGCGAGGACGGCAGCATCAGCCCCGAGGAGGCCGAAAGCCTGGTGGAAGGCCCGGTCCTGGCCACCGAGCGCGGCCACCTGGGCTTTTCCCGCCTCAATGCGGCGGCCTACCCCTACCGTGCCGACTTCATGCAGCGCTTCGATACGGCACTGGCCAAGGTGCAGGCCAACGGCACGCTCGATCGCCTTGCCGAGCGGTATGCCTCGCCCGAATTCCTGCCGGCCACCGCCAGCGGCACAGAAAAGGTTACAACCCCCTGACCGGCAGCAATTGCCCAATAAAGTGCACACCCGTACACTGCGCGCCTTTTGTCTGACTGGGCGACCCCGATGCTTTTCCTCCCGCGCATGGTTCTCATGGGCCTGCACTTCATCGTCGCCGGCATCGCCGGTTTGCTGCTCGGCATCTGCCGCCCGTTCAACCCGGACAACAGCCGCCTCTGCGCCCGCCTCTACTCCCTGCCGGCGCTGCGCATCCTGCGCCTGAAGGTGAAGACCGACGTGGCACTGCTCGAGCACGACAAGGCCTGCGTCATCATTGCCAACCACCAGTCCAACTACGACCTCTACGTGCTCGGCCGCGTGGTGCCGCCGCGCACCGTCAGCATCGGCAAGAAGAGCCTCAAGTGGGTGCCCTTCTTCGGCCAGCTCTACTGGCTCGCCGGCAACGTGCTGATCGACCGTGGCAATGCGCGCAAGGCCCGCGACGCGATGCTCACCACCACCGAAACGCTGCGCAACAAGGACACCTCCATCTGGGTCTTCCCCGAAGGCACCCGCAACCTCGGCGAAGAGCTGCTGCAGTTCAAGCGCGGCGCCTTCCAGATGGCCATCGCCGCCGGCGTGCCGATCATCCCGGTGTGCGTCAGCAACTACGTCAAGCAGATGCGCCTGAACAGCTGGAACAGCGGCAAGGTCATCATCCGCGCCCTGCCCGCCATCCCCACCGTCGGCCTGAGCCTGGACGACCTGCCCATGCTGATTGAGGAATGCCGGCAGAAGATGCTCGACTGCATCAACGCCATGGACCGTGAACTGGCCCAGGCCTGATCGCCCGCACATGGAAAAAGCCCGGCTCGATGCCGGGCTTTTTCGTTTGGACGAGCGTGTAGGGTGGGCTTCAGCCCACGCGGGTCGACGATGAAGCCTGCCCGGAAACCAAGATGCCCCGCTCCACCAGCCACCCCAGCACGAACTCCGCCACCGAGCCCGGCGCGCGCAACCAGGCGCTGTGGGGGTTCTCGTGGGGCGGGCGCGGCGATGGCAGGCGCTGCACGCGGGGCGGCGCCTGGATCAGCGCGGCGAGACCGAGGGTCGACGCCTCCGGCGAGAAGTTGTCGCCCTCGATGGTGACGAAGAGCGAGGTCACGCCAACCCGCGCCGGCTCCGCGAGCGGCAACCCGACGTGGCGGAAATCGCCGGTGAAGGCCACCCGCCCCCACTCTCTTATCAGGCTGCGAGCCTCATGGCCGCCGAAGCCGATGCGCGGCCCCGGCAGGTAGCCGAGCACCGCCGTCATCAGGTTGAAGACCAGCGCCACCATCGGCGTCATCAGGCGCTTGCGACCGCGCCAGTGGCGGTAATGGATGTTGCCGCAGGCGACGCCGACCACCGTCACCTCGGCATCCGGGTTGGCGGCGGCATAGAGCGCGGCGACATGCCCGCCCAGGCTATGCCCCAGCAGCACCTGGCGGCTCCCGGGGAAATGCCGCCCGGCCAGGGCCAGCAGCCTGGGCACGAAGTCCTCCACCAGTTCGCGGTAGCCATAGTCACGGCGACGGTCCGGGCGCGGCAGGCTGGTGGCCTGCCCGGGCCAGTCGGCCACCAGCACATTGCAGCCGGCAGCCACCAGCAACTGGGCCAGGGCCTCGTACTTGCGCGCCGCCACGCCCATGGCGGGCAACAGCACCAGCGCAGGTGCGCCCGGCTGCCCCGGATGGACGGTCACCGGGCAGTCGAAGGTGCCAGCGGCGAATGGGAAGGCCTCGTTCACGCCTGTTTTCCTTGTTCTGAGCGGGAGTCGCCGAATCTAGAGCAAGCGCACCGTCCGCACCATTACCCACCGGGTAATTCGGCCGAAGTGCCCGCCGTTGTGGAAGAACTCCCCGCATCCACCAACACTCTGAAGCAGAGGCGGGTTAAGCTCGCCGCCGCTCACCATTGGAACAAGGAAAACCAGCGCATGGGTCATGTGGTTGCCGCCGCCGTCTACGCCAAGGGCAAGAAGATCACCGACATCAGCCTCGACCAGGGCAAGGAGTGGTCGAAGAAGCCGGGCCACTTCGTCTGGATCGGCCTGCATGATCCCGGCGCCGAAGAGCTGACCAACCTGCAGCGCCAGTTCGACCTGCACGAACTGGCGCTCGAAGACGCCCTGGTGCGCCACACCCGGCCGAAGCTGGAGACCTTCGGCGATGCGCTGTTCCTGGTGCTCTACTCCCCGGTGCGCACCGACGCCGGCCTGACCTTCGTCGAAACCCAGCTGTTCGCCGGCAGCGGCTACGTGATCAGCGCCCGCTACGGCGACTCCGCGCCCTACTCCCAGGTCCGCCAGCGCTGTGAAGCGCGCCCGCTGCTGCTGGAGCACGGCGAGGACTTCGTGCTCTATGCGCTGCTGGCCTTCGTCATCGAGAACTACCGCCCGCTGATGGACAGCTACCACGGCGAGCTGGAGGCCCTGGAGCAACTGGTGCTCGACCGACCGCTGAGCCAGGCCGACGTCGAACACATCCAGGGCGTGCGCCGCGACCTGCTGCGCCTGCGCCGATACATCGGCCCGCTGGCGGAGATCTGCCAGGAACTGCAACGCCTGGACTTCCCCTTCATCGACAAGAACATGCGGCCCTACTTCCGCGACATCGCCATCCACGTCAACCGCCTGCTGGAAGACCTCACCGCGCTGCGCGAGATGGCCGACCACGCCATCGAGATCGGCCTGCTGCTGGAGTCCTCGCGCCAGAGCGTGGTGCAGCGCAAGTTCGCCGCCTGGGCGGCCATCCTCGCCTTCCCCACCGCCGTGGCCGGCATCTACGGGATGAACTTCCAGAACATGCCGGAGCTGACCTGGCACTACGGCTACTTCGGCGTACTGGGCTTCATCGCCGTCGGCTGCACCGGGCTGTTCGCCAGCTTCAAGCGCTCGGGCTGGCTCTAGCCACCCCGGGTTGCCGCGCCCCAACGAAAAAGCCCGCCATCAGGCGGGCTTTTTCATGTCGCGAAACGATCAGGCCGCGTCACGCCCCTGGGCGACGAAGCGCATCATCCACTCCGCCACCGTGGCGCCCTGGTGCTGCTTGTCCAGGCTGGCGACGCCCTTGCCGTAGATCTCCTCGCCGAGGAACTGCTGGCGGATGTCCAGCAGCGCGCGCGAGTAATCGTGGATGAATTCCGGGTGCCCCTGGAAGCACAGCACCTGGTCGCCGATGGCGTAGGCGGCGTTCGGGCAGAAGTCGCTGGAGGCGATCAGGGTCGCGTTCTCCGGCAACTGCGTGACCTGGTCCTGGTGGCTGATCAGCAGGGTCAACTGGTCCAGCGCCGGGCTCATCCAGGCCGGCTGTTCGGCGATGCGGTAGGCGTGGGTGCCGACCCCCCAGCCCTGGGTCGCACGCTCGGTGCGGCCGCCCAGCAGCAGCGCCAGGAGCTGGTGGCCGAAGCACACGCCCAAGAGCTTGTCGCCGTTCTCGTAGCGCTCCAGCAGGTAGGTGCGCAGGGTCTGGATCCAGGGATCGTCGCCGAAGGAGTCGGCCTTGCTGCCGGTGACCAGGTAGGCGTCGAAGCGCTCCCCGGCCGGCGGGTAGTTGCCCTCCACCACGTTGTAGACGCTGAACTGGGCCTCGATCGGCTGCTTGGCGAACAGCTGCTCGAACATCTTCCCGTAGCCCTGGTACTGGTCGATCAGTTCGGGACGGAGGATGTCGGTTTCCAGGATGCAGATACGTAACGGCATGAAGGACTTCCTGAAGCGATGAGAGGGAGACGCGCAAAGTGTGCGATTTATTTAACACAGGCGCCCCCATAAGGAAATAGCGCCTACAGCGACGCACCCTGGCGGCCGACCGACAGCGGGATAGAAAGCACCTGCGCAGCCCTTTGATCCAGCGGCCCTGCCGCCTAACTCCTTGCCCATCAGGCACTTGCGGGGCACGTCAATAAAATTTTACGTACGAGCCGAAACCCATTGGTTTCATCGATAGTTGAAATGCCTGATATCCGTTTTTCTATCGAATCCTTTTTCGCGAAGCTGGGCCCACTCCACGGAACAGCCAAGCGGAAACCACCATGAGCAACCTCACCCTCAAATACGCACGCAACGGCGCCCTGGCTTCGCTCGGGCTCTACACCATCGCCATCTCCCTGCTGCTGGTAGTGAGTTTCAGCTACGAGAAGGCCCGCGTCGGCGTCAGCTCGGTGGACGGCTCCATGGGCTTCTACCAGCAGCTCAGCCAGAGCGTGCCGGCGATGCTGATGAGCCAGAAGGCCGTCAGTGGACGGCAGAGCGGCTGAAGGAGCGACAGCGCCATGAAGGCACAACGCAAACGATTGCTCCTGCTCGCCGGCCTGGCGCTGATGACCAATGGTTTTTCACTGATGGGCTACGGGCATGGCTCGGTGGGCGGCGTGGCCAAGAACATCGAGGCCCGCCACGAGCTCGACCGCCAACTGGCCAATGAAGTGGCCCTGAAGGGCGAACTCGGCAGCCCGCCGATCCGCCGGCAGTTCCAGCTGCCCACCGCCTTCGTCATGGAGTCGCTCACCTGCTGCCGCGACCGGTTGGCGTGAAAGCCGGCCGCCGCGCCGCGCATGGGGTAGACTGCCGGCCCGTTTTCCGCAGCAAGGGTTCCCAACCGTGTTCATCAAGGCACTCCGCATCGGCCTGGGTCAGTTGATCCTCTTCATCGACCTCATCACCCGCCCGCGCAAACTGCGCCGCAGCGCCGAGGCGCAGGCCCGGGTCGAGGACGAAACCGCAGGCCTCGCGCTCTATCAGTTCCACGCCTGCCCCTTCTGCGTGAAGACCCGCCGCACCCTGCACCGCCTAGACCTGCCCATCCAGTTGCGCGACGCCAAGAACGACGAAGGCCATCGCGCGGCCCTGCTGGCCGGCGGCGGCAAGATCAAGGTGCCCTGCCTGCGCATCGACGAAAACGGTGAAAGCCGCTGGATGTACGAGTCCAGCGACATCATCCGCTACCTCGAAAGCCGCTTCGCCCAGGCCTGACCCTCAGTTACCGCCACCCGCGCCCCCGGCGCCACCCGCCGCCCCACCCGCTGAACCCGACCCCGTGGTCGAACGACCCTGGCCGGTGGTCGGCGCGCCGGGCGCGGCGGTGGATGAGCCCTGCCCGGACGTCGAGGCGCCCGGCCGCGCCGTGGAACTGCCCGGCACGGCGGTGGAGGTACCCGGCAATGCCGTCGAACTGCCTTGCCCCGTCGTGGGGTTGCCGGGGGCGTTGGTCGGCACGCCCTGCCCGGTAGTGGGCGTCCCGGGGGCCGTGGTCGGCGTACCCGGCCCGGTGGCCGGCGCACCGGGCGCAGAGGTGGGATTGCCCGTGGTGGTGGTCGGCGACCCCACCGAGCTTCCGGAACCGGCCCCTGGCGTAGCCGCCGAAGACGGCACGCCGGAATTGTTCAGCGCCGGTTGCTCGCCCTTGCGCTCGGCCTCCATGTTGGCGCCGATCTGATCGCGCTCCTGCTCCATGGTCAGGTCTTCGTCATCGGCCAGCACCGCCGTGGAAACGGCCCCGACCAACAGCAGCAACGGAAGATTCAGCCGTCTCATCGCAACCTCCAGGTTCATTCGGCATGACCCAGGGTTGACCTCGCCCGGTGCCCGCCTGTTCAGCCGAAATATCCCGGGCACGTCGTCGACGCCCCCTGCACGCCGGCCATCGCCATGGCGCCAGGCGACTCGTGAGTCGGCAACGGTCCTCGGGCCAGGGGCCGTTTTCCCGTGGAGGTGCCGTACCCGGCTGCCCTCCCCCCACGAAAGCCGACAACACCGGGTCGGAAAGACCGAAACCCCTGCGAGGAATCATGGCGAGGCCAGCCATGCCGCCGGCTGGCCGGCGTTCACGGGCCTATGGAGGCACAGTGCACGCACGCTCTCGGCCCCATGGCCAATACCGCGAAGGGGGTGATACTTGTTTTCAACGGACCAGGGAGGAACACCTGATGGCTGAAAACAAATTTCAACGACGACTGCTCGACCCCAACGGCAAGGGCCTCGGCCACGCCCCGCACGGAGCCCTGGTGGAGCACGTGGAGGCATACGGCTGGGACATCCTCGCCGACGACGTCAGCCTGCCGGTCGCCGTGCTGCGCCAGAGCCGCATCGAACACAACCTGGCCTGGATGAGCCGGTTCATCCAGGCCTATGGCGTGCAACTGGCGCCCCATGGCAAGACCACCATGAGCCCGGCGCTGTTCCACCGGCAGCTGGAACACGGCGCCTGGGGCATCACCCTGGCCACCGCGCCCCAGGTCCAGGCCGCACGCAACCACGGCGTGAGCCGCGTGCTGATGGCCAACCAGCTGGTGGGCAAGGCCAACATGGCGATCATCTCGCGCCTGCTTCGCGACCCGGGCTTCAGCTTCTATTGCCTGGTGGAGTCCGCGGCCAACGTCGAGGCACTGGGGCGCTATTTCAGCGACGCCGGCCAGCGCCTGCGGGTGCTGCTGGAGTTCGGGGTGCAAGGCGGCCGCACCGGTGTCCGCAACCAGGCCCAGGAAGCCGAGGTGCTGGCCGCCATCGCGCGCTGGCCCCAGACGATCAGCCTGGTGGGCTGCGAGGTCTACGAAGGCGTGCTGCAGGAGGAGCATCAGGTCCGCCAGCTGCTCGGCCATGTGCTGGAGCGCACGCGCCGACTGGCCAGCGAGGGCCGCTTCGGCGAACCCGAGGTGATTCTCTCCGGTGCCGGTTCCGCCTGGTTCGACGTGGTAGCGGAGACCTTCGGCGGCCAGGACATCGGCAGGCCGCTGCAGGTGG
The DNA here is from genome assembly GCF_054558415.1 of Pseudomonas sp. No.21. NCBI lineage: Bacteria > Pseudomonadati > Pseudomonadota > Gammaproteobacteria > Pseudomonadales > Pseudomonadaceae > Pseudomonas > Pseudomonas sp. No.21. The sequence goes on along the minus strand of NZ_BAAJNO010000026.1, from coordinate 21,275 downwards.
TGCTGCGCCCGGGCTGCTACCTGACCCACGACGCCGGCATCTACCGCGAGGCGGCCCGGCGCATCCACGCCAGCAATGCCGTGGCCCGGGAGATGGGCAGCAGCCTGCTCCCGGCATTGCAGCTCTGGGCCCATGTGCAGGCCCTGCCCGAACCGGGCCTGGCGATCGTGGGCCTGGGCAAGCGCGACGCCGCGTTCGATGCCGGCATGCCCCTGCCGGCGCTGCACCACCGCCCCGGCGAAGGAGCCCGGCCAACGGTCGCGCCCAGCGCCTGGAGGCTCACGCGGATGATGGACCAGCACGCCTTCATGGAAACGCCTCCCGACGCCGACCTGCAGGTGGGCGACCTCTTGGCCTTCGATATCTCCCACCCCTGCCTGACCTTCGACAAATGGCGCCAGTTGCTGCTGGTGGATGACGACTACCGCGTCCGGGGCGCCGTGGAAACCTTCTTCTAGTCCAGCCCCCATTTCCAAGACGAGCCGACCCCGCCCCTGCGCGCGGGACGGTCGGCCTTTGCCTCGACCAAGGAGGACACGATGCCCGCCACTGCCGACAGTCACCTGCTGATCCATGCCCTGATCGCCATCATCGCCCTGGTGCTGCTGATCGCGCGTTACCGCCTCAACCCCTTCATCGTCATCACCCTGGTCTCCATGGGGCTCGCCCTCTCCGCCGGGATGCCGCCCCAGGAGATCATGACCGCCTACGAGGCCGGGGTAGGCCGCACGCTCGGCCACATCGCGCTGGTGGTCGCCCTGGGCACCATGCTCGGCAAGATGATGGCCGAGTCCGGGGGTGCGGAGCGCATCGCACAGACCCTGATCGCCCGTTTCGGCGAACGCAATGCGCATTGGGCCATGGCCGCCATCGCCTTCCTGTGCGGCCTGCCGCTGTTCTTCGAGGTGGGCTTCGTGCTGCTGGTGCCCATCGCCTTCACGGTGGCCCGCCAGGTCGGCGTGTCGATCCTGATGACCGGCCTGCCCATGGTGGCCGGGCTGTCGGTGGTCCACGGGCTGGTTCCACCCCACCCCGCCGCCATGCTGGCGGTGGGCGAATACTCCGCGCAGGTGGGCAGGACCGTGCTCTACGCCATCCTGGTGGGCGTGCCCACCGCCGCGATCGCCGGCCCGCTCTTCACCCGGCTGGTGGCACCGCGTATCCACCTGCCCGCCCACAACCCCATCGGCGAACAACTGCTCCGCGCCGAGGGCTCATCCGCTTCGCTGCCGGGCTTCAGCATCACCCTCGGCACCATCCTGCTGCCGGTGGCGCTGATGCTGCTCGGAGGCTGGGCCGATGCGCTGAGCACCCGGGGCAGCGGGCTCAACCAACTGCTTTCGTTCATCGGCAACTCGGTGGTCGCCCTGCTGATCGCCACCCTGTTCAGCTTCTGGAGCCTGGGGCTGGCGCGAGGCTTCAACCGTGACGCGATCCTGAAATTCAGCACCGAATGCCTGGCACCCACCGCCGCCATCACCCTGCTGGTGGGGGCCGGTGGTGGCCTCAATCGCATCCTCATGGAGACCGGCATCACCACCGAGATCGTCGCCCTGTCGTCGCGCTTCGAATTGTCACCCCTGCTGCTGGGGTGGCTGGTCGCCGCGCTGATGCGCATCGCCACCGGCTCGGCCACCGTGGCCATGACCACCGCCGCCGGCATCGTCGCCCCCATCGCCCTGGCCAGCGGCTACCCCCATCCGGAGCTGCTGGTACTGAGCACGGGTGCGGGTTCGCTGATCCTCTCCCACGTCAACGATGGCGGCTTCTGGCTGATCAAGGAGTACTTCAACCTGTCCGTGCTCCAGACCCTGCAGACCTGGACGGTGCTGGAAACGCTGATTTCCCTGGTTGCCCTGGCGCTCACCGGCGGCCTGGCGCTGGTGCTCTGATGGACATCCTGTACCTCATCCGCAGCCGCCGGGAAACGCTGGGCGGCAACGCCGCACGCATCGCCGAAGCGGTGCTGGACGACGTCGCCTTCGCCGCAGCGGCCAGCATCGACCAGTTGGCCAGCAAGGCCGGCGTGAGCAAGGCCGCCATGTCGCGCTTCGCGAGGCTGATGGATTGCGACGACCTGCGCGACCTGCGCCTGAAACTGGCCCGCGCATCACGGGTCGGGAATCGTTTCCTGGGGGGAGCACCAACGCCGGTCTCGCCCTTTCACGGCCAGATACTGGCGGACATCGAAACCAGCCTGCGGCGCCACCTCGACGGGCTCGACGGGGCTCGCCTGGAGGCCGCCGTCGACCTGCTGGCCGGCGCGCGGCGCCTCCATGCCTTCGGCATGGGCGGCTGCTCCACGCTGTTCTCCATGGAGGTGCAATACCGCCTGGTACGGCTGGGCTATCCGGTCTCCAGCTACCACGACCCGGTGCTGATGCGCATGGTCGCCTCGACCTGCACGAAGGGCGACGTGCTCATCGTCCTCTCCCTCACCGGCGCACTCCCGGGCATGCCGGACATCCTGCGCGTGGCGCGAGCCTATGGCGCCCGGATTCTCGCCATCACCCGCGAAGACGGGCCGCTGGCCCCGCTGGCGGACGTGGTGCTGGGGCTGCACCTCGATGAAACCGACTTCATCCACAAACCGACGGCTGCCCGCTACGGGATGCTGCTGGTCATCGACCTGCTCGCCACGGAACTCGCCTTGCGCAACGTCGATGCCAGCCAGGAACTCCTGCGCCGGGTGAAGCTGGCGCTGGACGAATACCGCCAGGACGGCGACCGACTACCACTGGGGGACTGAAGCATGACGCACTACGACACGCTGATACGCCGCGCGCGGATCATGGATGGCAGCGGGACGGAGGAATTCGTCGCCGATGTCGGGCTCGACCAGGGGCGCATCGTCCACATCGGCGAGGCCGCCGGCGACGGCACGGCCAACCGGGTGTTCGACGCCGAGGGCCTGGTCCTGGCCCCGGGCTTCATCGACGCGCACACCCACGACGACATGGCGGTGATCCGCCACCCGGCCATGCTGCCCAAATTGAGCCAGGGCGTAACCACGGTGATCGTCGGCAACTGTGGTATCAGCGCCGCACCCGTCAGGCTGGCCGGCCCCCTGCCGGACCCGATGAACCTGCTGGGGCCGGCCGAGGCGTTCCGTTATCCGCGCTTCGCCGACTATCGCCAGGCGGTCGAGCAGGCCTGCCCGGCCGTCAACGTCGCCGCCCTCGTGGGGCACACCGCCCTGCGCAACAACCACTTGGACCGCCTCGACCGCAGCGCCAGCCAGTCCGAGATCCGTGCCATGCGCATCGAGCTGGCAGCCAGCCTGGCCGAAGGCGCCATCGGCCTGAGCAGCGGGCTGGCCTACGCGTCGGCCCATGCCGCGGGCATCGATGAGGTGCGCCAACTGGCCGAAGAACTGGCCCAACACGGCGGCCTGTACGCCACGCACCTGCGCGATGAGTTCGACGGCATTCTCGACGCGCTCGACGAGGCCTTCGCCATCGGCCGCCACGCCGACAGCCCGGTGGTGGTGTCCCACCTCAAGTGCGCGGGCGCCGGCAACTGGGGGCGCAGCACCGAGGTGCTCGCCCACCTGGACGCCGCCAGCGCCAGGCAGCCACTGGGCTGGGACTGCTACCCCTATGCGGCCAGCGCCTCGACCCTCGACCTCGGCCAGGTCACCGACGCCTACGAGATCCTGATCACCTGGTCGGAGTCCCATCCCCACATGGCGCGCCGCACCCTCGCCGATATCGCCGCCACCTGGGACCTGCCCCTGCTGGAGACGGCGCGACGCCTGCAGCCCGCCGGCGCGGTGTACCACTGCATGAGCGAGGCGGACGTGCAGCGCATCCTCGCGCACCCGCTGACCATGATCGGCTCGGACGGCCTGCCGGAAGACCCACACCCGCACCCACGGCTCTGGGGGACGTTCCCCCGGGTGCTCGGCCACTACGCCCAGGACATCGGCCTGTTCAGCCTCGAAGAAGCCGTGCGCAAGATGACCTCGCTCCCTGCCGGGCGCTTCGGGCTGGACCGGCGCGGGCTGATCCGCACCGGCCACTGGGCCGACCTGGTGCTCTTCGACCCGCTGAGCCTTTCGGACGTCGCCAGCTTCGAGGACCCGCAATGCCCCGCGACCGGCATTCACGCCGTGTGGGTCAACGGCACCCTGGCCCATTGCCCCGGCGAAGCCTGCACGGAAAGGGCCGGTCGCTTCCTCACCCGCAACCCACTCGAACGGACCTGAAGGAGTTCCCCATGACCGAGTTGAAACGCTACGCCCGGGCCACCGGCAGCGCCGCCCAGCCCATGCCATTCGCCCGTGCCGTACAGGCCGACGGCTGGCTCCATGTATCGGGCCAGACGCCGCTTCTGGACGGTGTGCTGGTGGACGGCGGCATCGTCCCCCAGGCGCGCCAGTGCCTGCGCAACCTGGTGGCGATACTCGAGGAGGCAGGCTACGGGCCCGAGCACATGGTGCGCTGCGGTGTCTGGCTGGACGACCCTCGGGACTTCACCGCCTTCAACGCCGTGTTCCTGGAGTTCTTCGGCGAACACCCGCCAGCACGGGCCTGCGTGGTTTCCAGCATGGTGATCGACTGCCGCGTCGAGGTGGACTGCATCGCCTATCGCGCACCCGAGCGGGACTGACCGCATGCGCATCGCCTGCCTCGGGGAGTGCATGGTGGAGCTCGCCGGAACCCCGCTCAGGCGCGGTTTCGGCGGCGATACCCTGAATACCGCCCTCTACCTCGCCCGCCTGCTGGCCGGGACGACACACCGGGTCGAATACCTCAGCGCCCTCGGTGACGACCCCCTCAGCGAGCAGATGCTCCACGCCTGGAAAGACGAAGGCATCGACACCCACCGGGTGGCACGGCTCCCGGGCCAACGCCCGGGGCTGTACCTGGTGGAGGTCGATGCGCTGGGCGAGCGCCGCTTCCATTACTGGCGCGGGGAAAGCGCCGCGCGCCGCTGGTTTTCCGGCGAGATCGCTCTAGCGGACTGGCTCGCCCGGCCGCGCCCCGACCTGCTCTACCTGTCCGGCATCAGCCTCGCGCTGTTTTCGCCGCCACGGCGCGAGGCGCTGCTGGCTGCACTGGCCGACTTCAGGGCCGAGGGCGGCCGGATCGGCTTCGACAGCAACTACCGGGCGGAACTCTGGAGCGTCGAAGAAGCACGGCCCATTCACCAGCGGATGCTGTCCCTGACGGACATCGCCCTGCTGACGCTGGATGACGAATGCCGACTGCATGGCCCCCATGAGGCACGGGCCGCGGCGGATCGGGCACTCCAGCTGGGGTGTGTGGAAGTGGTGATCAAGCGCGGCGCCGCGGACTGCCTGGTCGCGACCGCCGATCAACGCATCGAGGTGCCCGCCCTCCCCGTCCCGCGCGTGGTGGACAGTTGCGCGGCGGGCGATGCCTTTGCGGCGGGCTACCTGGCCGGGCGCACCCTGCGGCGACCGCCCGCCGTATCCGCCGAAGACGGGCACCGCCTTGCCGCTGCCGTGATCGGGCATCCCGGCGCGATCATCCCCCGCAGCGCCATGCCGACAGCTTTCGCCTGAGCCCCAGGAACGACAAAGCCGGCGCGAGGCCGGCTTTGTCGTGGCGCCATCAGAGGATCAGAACCCCTCACCCTTGGCCGCCTTCTCCAGCAGCAGCGCCGGCGGCTCGAAGCGTTCGCCGTACTGCTCGGCCAGGTAGCGGGCACGGGCGACGAAATCCTGCACGCCGTATTGGTTGATGAACTGCAGGGCACCACCGCTCCAGGCGGCGAAGCCGATGCCGAAGATCGAACCGATGTTGGCGTCGGCAGTGGACAGCAGCACGCCCTCCTCCACGCAGCGCACGGTCTCGATGGCCTGGATGAACAGGATGCGGTCACGCACGTCTTGCGCCGGGATCTGCCGGTCGGCCTTCTCGAAGCGCGCCTTCAGCTCCGGCCACAGGTGTTTCTTGCCGCCTGCCGGGTACTCGTAGAAGCCGCCACCGGCCGCCTTGCCGGGGCGCTTGTACTCGTTGACCATCAGGTCGATCACGGCGAAGGCCGGGTGCTGCGGCATCGCCTTGCTTTCGGCCTTGAGGTCGGCGGCGGTCTGGTTGCGGATGTGGGTCATCAGGCTCATGGAGACCTCGTCGGAGATCGCCAGCGGGCCCACCGGCATGCCGGCCTGGCGCGTCTCGTTCTCGATCATCGCCGCCGACACGCCCTCGCCGAGCATGGCGATGCCCTCGTTGGTGAAGGTGCCGAACACCCGCGAGGTGAAGAAGCCGCGGCTGTCGTTGACCACGATGGGGGTCTTCTTGATCTGCAGCACGTAGTCGAAGCCACGGGCCAGGGTCTCGTCCGAGGTCTTCTCGCCCCGGATGATCTCCACCAGCGGCATCTTGTCGACCGGGCTGAAGAAGTGCAGGCCGATGAACTTCTCCGGTTTGGCCACGGCGGTGGCCAGCCCGGTGATGGGCAGCGTGGAGGTGTTGGAGGCGATCACCGCATCGGCCAGGGCGCTGGCCTCGGCGGCGGCGGTGACCTTGGCCTTCAGCTCGCGGTTCTCGAACACGGCCTCGATGATCAGGTCGCAGCCTTCGAAGTCGGCGTCATCCACGGTCGGCTTGATGCGGGCGAGGAAGGCGTCGCGCTTCTCCGCGCTCATGTGGCCACGGGCGACCTTCTTGTCCAGCAGGCCGGCGGAGTACGCCTTGCCCTTCTCGGCGGCTTCGATGGAGACGTCCTTGAGCACCACCTCGATGCCGGCGGCGGCGGAGACGTAGGCGATGCCCGCGCCCATCATGCCGGCGCCGAGCACGCCGACCTTCTTCGTTTCATAGCGGGCCGGGCCCTTGGGCCGGGAACTGCCGGCGTTGATCTCGTTCAGCTGGAACCAGAAGGTGCCGATCATGTTCTTCGCCACCTGCCCGGTGGTCAGCTCGGTGAAGTAGCGCGCCTCGATCAGCTGGGCGGTGTCGAAGTCCACCTGGGCGCCTTCGACGGCGGCGCACATGATCTTCTCCGGCGCCGGGAAGCAGCCCTTGGTCTTGTCGCGCAGCACGCTCGGGGCGATGGCCAGCATCTGCGCCACGGCCGGGGTCGACGGGGTGCCGCCGGGGATCTTGTAGCCCTTCACGTCCCAGGGCTGCACGGCCGTGGGGTTGGCGGCGATGAAGGCGCGGGCCTTGGCCAGCAGTTCGTCGCGGTCCTTGGCGATGTCGTGGATCAGGCCGGCCTTGAGGGCCTGGTCCGGGCGCACCTTCTTGCCTTCGGCGAGGTACGGCAGCGCCTTCTCGATGCCCAGCAGGCGCACCATGCGCACCACGCCGCCGCCACCGGGGAGCAGGCCCAGGGTGACTTCCGGCAGGCCGAGCTGGACGTGGCCCTCGTCAATGGCGATGCGGTGGTGGCAGGCCAGGCAGATTTCCCAGCCGCCGCCCAGGGCCGCACCGTTGATGGCGGCGACCACGGGCTTGCCGAGGCTTTCCAGGCGGCGCAGCTGGCCCTTGATCTTGAGGATCATCTGGTAGAAGCCGTTGGCGTCGGCCTGGGTGACCTTGATCAGCTCATTGAGGTCGCCGCCGGCGAAGAAGGTCTTCTTGGCGGAGGTGACGATGACCCCGGCGATGGAATCCTTCTCGGCTTCCAGGCGGTCCACGGTGGCGCCCATGGCCTCGCGGTACACCGCGTTCATGGTGTTGGCGCTCTGGCCGGGCATGTCGATGGTCAGGACGACGATGTTGTCCGGGCCTTTTTCGTAACGGATGGCGTCAGTCATTTTTGTTCTCCGGCCTCAAACTCGCTCGATGATCGTGGCAATACCCATACCGCCGCCCACGCAGAGGGTGGCGAGGCCGTAGCGCAGCTGACGCTTCTCCAGCTCGTCGAGCAGGGTGCCGAGGATGGCGCAACCGGTGGCGCCCAGGGGGTGGCCCATGGCGATGGAACCGCCGTTGACGTTGACCTTCTCCTCCGGCACGCCCATGTCCTTCATGAACTTCATCACCACCGAGGCGAAGGCTTCGTTGACCTCGAACAGGTCGATGTCCGCCACCGACAGCCCGGCCTTGGCCAGGGCCTTGCGGGTGGCCGGCGCCGGGCCGGTGAGCATGATGGTCGGGTCGGTGCTGGTCACCGCGGTGGCGACGATGCGTGCGCGGGGCTTGAGGCCCAGCTCCTTGCCCTTGGCGGCGGAGCCGATGAGCATGGCGGCGGCGCCGTCGACGATGCCGGAGCTGTTGCCCGGGGTGTGCACGTGGTGGATGCGCTCGACGTGGCTGTACTTGCGCAGCGCGGTGGCGTCGAAGCCCATCTGGCCCATCATCTCGAAGCTCGGCTTGAGCGCGCCGAGGCCTTCGAGGGTGGATTCGCCCCGGATGAACTCGTCGTGGTCCAGCAGCACGATGCCGTTCTGGTCGGTGACCGGCACCAGGGATTTGTTGAACGAGCCGTCGGCGCTGGCGCGGGCGGCCTTCTGCTGGGAGCGCAGGGCGAAGGCGTCCACGTCCTGGCGGCTGAAGCCCTCCAGGGTGGCGATCAGGTCGGCACCGATGCCCTGGGGCACGAAGCTGGTGTGCAGGTTGGTTTCCGGGTCCATCGCCCAGGCGCCACCGTCGGAGCCCATGGGGATGCGTGACATGGATTCCACGCCGCCGGCCACCACCAGGTCCTCGAAGCCGGAGCGCACCTTCATCGCGGCGAGGTTCACGGCCTCCAGGCCCGACGCGCAGAAGCGGTTGATCTGCTGACCCGAGACGGTCTCGTCCCAGTCGGCCACCAGCGCGGCGGTCTTGGCGATGTCGGCGCCCTGGTCGCCCACCGGGGTCACGCAACCGAGCACGATATCGTCGACCTGGCTGGTATCCAGCGTGTTGCGCGCCTGAAGGGCCCTGAGCAGCCCGGCGATCAGGTTGACCGGCTTGACGCTGTGCAGCGCCCCGTCCTTCTTGCCCTTGCCGCGGGGCGTGCGCACCGCGTCGTAGATATATGCTTCGGTCATGGCGTTCTCTCTTGTCGTTAGGCAGACGGGCCGGCCAGGGGCCAACCGCTGTGGGGCTTACCTTAGCGGCACGCGGGCCGCACTCAATGACCGAACTGCTCAGCGCCATTGACTTCTGCGCTCAGACGAACGGTCACCTGACTCCCAGGTCAACGCGATGCGTCTGGCGCAGGGGTTGCCACGCGGGGTTCCGGCGCCACCCGGCGATGGGGTTCTAAGCATTCACCTATTGATCCCAAGCGTTCTAAAGGGATCGGGGGCCGGCCCCTAGAGTTCAGGTTGTCAGAGGTCGTTGCCGGGTTTTGCCGGAGCGGCTCTATCCACCCACCGCCAAGGAGGCGGCCAGGCCGACAGGCAGGCCGTTGACGCCCGACGCACGGCGCCTCCAACAAAAACAAAGGCAGCAGGCCATGTTCAAACAGCCGAAAATGCGGCAAGCGAGCCTCATCGTCTTCGCCACCACCGTCATCCTCATCCTCCCCAACCTGACCCGGCTGGTCAGCTGACAACGCGGGCATCGTCCTGTGCTGCGCACCGCCGCGAGCGGTCAACGCAGCGCAGGTAGCCACCAGGCCAGCAGCAGCGGAATGGTCACGAACGACAGCAGCGTCGAACACATCACCAGGCTCGCCACCTGCTCCGGCGAACGCCCGGCGCGCACCGCCAGCAGGTAGTTGAATACCGCCACCGGCATCGCCGACTGCATCACCAGCACGCCCAGGGTCAGTGGCTCCAGTTGCAGCGCCAGGCCCACTCCCCAGCCCACGCCCGCACCGAAGAGGATGCGCAGTGCCCCCTGCAGCAGGCCGCTGCCCAGGTGGCCGACGCGGATGCTGGCCAGGGATACGCCGAGGGTCAGGAGCATCAGCGGGATGGTCATGCCGCCCAGCAGCTCGATGGTGTTGGCCAGCCAGCGCGGCAGGGACAGGTCGAAGACGATCAGCGGGATGGCCAGGGCCAGGCTGATGACGATAGGGTTGATGAACAGCTTCTTCACCGAACGCTCGCTGCCCGAGAGCAGCAGCCCCAGGCTGAACTGCACCACCGCCAGGGCCAGGAAGAAGCCCACCGCCAGGGCCAGGCCCGGCTCGCCGAACGCGTAGAGCGCCACCGGCAGGCCCATGTTCCCGGAATTGGGGAACAGGAAGGCCGGCACCAGCACGCGCCAGTCCTGTTTCATGGCCCGGCCGAGGCCCAGGCCGATCACGCCCATCACCAGGGTGGTGAGCAGGCAGGCGAGCGCGATCTGGCCGAAGGCGTGCTTGTCGATTTCCGCCTGGCTGAGGGTGGAAAGCACCAGGCTCGGCGTGCCGACGTTAAGAACCAGACGAGCGATAAAGTCTGTTGGGTAATTCTGCCCGGAGCGTGCCCAGGCATAGCCGATGCCAGCAGTGATGAGGATCGGCGCCATGACGGCGAACAGCGCGGCCAGCATGGCCCGCTCCTTAGCCCGGAGGGGCGTGGAATGGCTGGAAGGCCCGATCCTAACGGCTGGCGATGACCTCCGGCAATTGTGCTAGGGTCCAAGGGTTCTTGTTTTTCAGGGAGTTACACCATGCGCAAGATGCTCGCCACACTAGCCCTTTCCTTCAGCCTTCCCGCACTCGCCGCCGATGTCGACCAGGCAGCGGCGCTGGAAGCCCTCAAGCAACCGGGCGCCGTGCTGATCGACGTGCGTACACCGGAAGAAATCGAGGCAGGAGCCTTGCCCGGTGCCCGTTACATCGGCTTCGAAGACATCGGTACGAAAATCGCGGAACTGGCACCGGACAAGCACACCCCCATCGTCCTCTACTGCCGCAGTGGCCGCCGCTCCGGCATCGCCCAGGACGATCTGCGTGCCAGGGGCTACACCAATGTGCAGAATGCCGGCGGTTACTCCACCCTCAAACCGATTCTGGACACGCCCTGATGCGCCACCTGCTGCTCTGCCTGCTGTTGCTGACCCCCACCCTGCACGCCGCCGAGCTGCTGCTCGAATTGCCCGGCGGCACGCAACGCTGGGACAGCGCCAGGCTGCTGGCCCACCCCCAGGCGCGGGATATCGAGGTACCCGCGGATGTCGCCTACAAGCGCGCCATGCATTACCGCGCCCTGCCCCTGGCGGCGCTGCTGGACGGGGTCGAGCCCGGCCAGCACCTGCAGGCCGTGGCGGCGGATGGTTTCGCCGCCGAACTGCCCGCCGCGCCCCTGCTCGCCAAGGACGGCGCCCGGGCCTGGCTGGCCGTGGAAGACCCGGGCAAACCCTGGCCGCCCCTGGCCAAGGACAAGCCCAGCGCCGGGCCCTTCTACCTGGTGTGGACCGACCCGCAGGCCGGCGGCATAGGCCCGGAGCAATGGCCCTTCCAGGTGGTCAGGATCCGCTACCTGGCAGCGGTCGCCGAGCGCTTCCCCGCGCTGCTGCCGGCAGCCGATGCGGGCGCCGACGTCCAGGCCGGCTTCGCCCAGTTCCAGAAGAACTGCCTGGCCTGCCACCGCCTCAACGGCGCCGGCGATGCCCAGTTCGGCCCCGACCTCAACCTGCCCTACAACCCCACCGAATACTTCGCCGAAGGCTTCCTCCAGCGCTACATCCGCGACCCGCAGGCCATGCGCCGCTGGCCCCAGGGCCGGATGCCCGCCTTCCCGGCGGCGGTGATCGACGATGCGCAACTGCAGCAACTGGTCGCCTACCTGCGCCACATGAGCGGTCGCAAAACGCCGTGACGCCCCTCACGGACGCGCGCGGATGGACTGTTCCGGCGCCCGCCCCGGCGCTACGCTCACCCACCTGAACCGCCGGCCGGGAGAGCCAGCATGAGCACCGAGCTGCACGTCGAAAGCCTGGTCCTTCGCGGGGCCCGCAACGAAGCCCTCACCCCCGACCTCAACCTGCACCTGGACGACTCCCGGCTCAGCCTGGGCGAGCTGATCCGCCGGGTGGTGCTGCACCAGGTGGCCGAACGGACGGTCGCCGGCTGGCTGGACCGCCTCCAGGCCAGCGTCCCTGCCGACTACCTCAGCGACGACGACATCCGCCGCCAGGCCGCCCGAGGCGCCATCAAGCCGCACGCCGAGCGCCCCGATGCCCCCCGGATCGACGCCGAAGCGGAAGTGCGGCGCGCCCTGGAGGGCTTCCGCCAGCGCCGCTACCGCATCCTTCTCGACGGCCAGATGCTCAACGACCTCGACCATTCCCTCGACCTGCCCGCCCAGGCCCGGCTCACCTTCCTGCGCCTGGTGCCCCTGGTCGGCGGCTGATCCCCAACACGAACGGACTCCCCCATGCAGCATTACCAAGCCGCCCCCCATCAGCAGGCCCGCATCGCCCTGCTCGACGCCTTCCTCGACCGCACCCTGGATGCCCTGCCCGAACGCGACGCGCTGCTGGCCGAAGACGGCTACCAGCATCCGTTCTGGGACGAGGTCGACGGCCTCGCCCTGGCCGACGCCTTCCTCGCCGAAGCCGGCCCCGACGGCCAGCCCGCCCTGGTGGACGCCCTGGTCTTCCCGCGCAGCCTGGGCCACGACGAAACCGAACACCGCTACACCCGCCAACGCCTGGCCCAGATCGTCAGCCGTGCCGGCGTTGCGGCCTACCCCGACGCCTATGGCTTCCAGGCCCTGGAACGGCGTGTGCGGCACATGCTGACCCATGGTTATGAGGACAGCGACCACGGCCTGCTCTTCGGCTACAGCACCGACGCCTACTGGCACCAGCCCGCCAGTGCCTGGGCCACGCCTGACCTCGAGGACTGCCTGGAGCTGCTCGCAGGATTCGCCGTCGACGACGCCTGGCTGGACCTGGCCCACTGGCTGCTAGGGGGCGAGTGGGACCACCCTTGCCCCAGTGAAAACGTGTTTCACAAGCACCTCGCCGAGGCCTACCAGGGCAAGGCAGCGGAGGCCCTGCGGCACTTCGCCGTGGCCCTGGCCGAAACCGACCGCCTGGATGGGGCCCTGCACGAGCGAGCAGTGCGCACCTGGGCCGACAGCCTGTGCACGCTGCCGCCGCTGAATGAAGGGCACAGCCCGGCCGAGCAACGTCTGGACGCACTCAACGCGGAGCTCATCGAGCGCAACCTTGCCCAGTTGCCTGACACCAGCGGACTGTTCCGCCTGATCGGCAAACGCGGCACCTCCTCCCCGCACTGGTTGCTGGCCGGCGTACGCGAAGTGGCACGCCTCGGCCTGGAACCGGGCACCCTCAGGGTTCACTACGAAGACATCTGCGGCCGAGTGCTGATCGCCCTGCTCGACGTCGGCCAACTGGAAAAGGACGACGAGGCCGAACTGGCCAAGCAGCTCGCCGACTTCCCCCGCACCAGCCTGCTCACCGCCCTGCCGTTCAGCGGCGCCGCCAGCGAAGCCGTGCTGGACGCCCTCGGCTGGAGCGACCTGAAGCCGCTGCAGCGCCTCTACCTCGACCTGGCGCTGGCCGTCGACCACAGCGGGCGCCTGGTGGAAGACCTGCAGAGCAGCGACGACCCGGAGCTGGGCGTGGTGGACCGCGACGCCCTGCAAGCCGCCCTGGACCAGGCCGACGCCGGGCACCTGGCCGACTACCTCGCCGCCCTGGAAGGCACCCCCTGGGCCTTCCCCAACACCCGCCTGCTGCTGGATGCCTTCCGTGGCCTGGAGCGCAAGGCCCTGGAGAAGAAGCTGCAGCGCCACGCCCAGGCCGCCTTGCGCGCCTACGGCCTGTTGCCCATCAGCGGCGCGGACGAAACCCGCGAGCGCTACCTGGCCCTCAAGCGCTACCACCGCGAAGTCGAGCGCTACGGCGCCGAGCGCCAGGCCAACTCCCAGGCCGCCATCCAGGCCGGGCTGGAGAACCTCGCCCGCACCGCCGGCCACGGCGACGCCACGCGGCTGGAATGGGCGATGGAAGCGGAGATCGCCGAGCAGACGCCGGACCGCCTGCATCTGGACGGCTACGACCTGTGGCTGGAGTTGCAGGGGCTCAACCCGGTCATCGTCGCCGGCAAGGGCGGCAAGCGCCTGAAGTCCGTACCCGCCGCCCTGCGCAAGCACGAAGGCCTGGCCGAGCTGAAGACCCTGCAGGCCCGCATGAAGGACCAGATCCGCCGCTTCCGCCTGACCCTGGAAGCCATGATGGCGCGTGGCGAGGCCCTGGAGCTGACGCAGCTGCGCCAGCTGCTGCGCATGCCGGCGGCGCGCCTGCTGCTGGACCACCTGGTACTGCGCGACGGTGACGGCCAACTGGGCTGGCTGGACGGCGACGCCTTCACCCTCTGCTCCCTGGCGGGACCGGCGCGCCCCATCGAAGGCCCGCTGCTGATCGCCCACCCCCTGCACCTGTTCGAAGCCGGCGCGCTCTCCGCCTGGCAGCAGGCCCTGGTGGCCCAGCGCCGGGTGCAGCCGTTCAAGCAGGTGTTCCGCGAGCTGTACCTGTTGACCCCGGCCGAACGGGAGAACGGCCTGAAGTCCCTGCGCTTCGCCGGCCACGTGCTGCGCAGCGCCGTGGCCGCGCGCCTGCTGCGGGCCCGGGGCTGGACCACCCACGACGGCGAAGAGGTATTCCGCAACTGGGGCCAGGGCCTGTATGCCTTCGTCGACTTCCCCGATGCGCAGCGCTACCTGCCGCTGACCGAGAGCATCACCCTGCAGGCCATCGAATTCGTCCGCGACCGCGCGCCCCTGCCCCTGGAAGAGGTTCCGCCGCTGGTGTTCTCCGAGACCCTGCGCGACGCCGACCTGATCGTCTCCGTGGCCTTCACCGGCGAGACCGGCACCCACGCCGGCAGCGCCGAGGTCATCCAGCGCCGCGCCGAACTGGTGCAGGCGCTGGTGGGCAACCTGGGGCTGGCCAACGTGCGCTGCGAGGGCCACCACGCCCACATCACCGGCAGCCGCGCGCGCTACCGGCTGCACCTGGGCAGCGGCGTCATCCATATCGAGCCGGGCAACTACCTGTGCATCGTCCCGGCCGGCAAGCCGGCGGATGACCTCTACCTGCCCTTCGCCGACAGCGACGCGCGCACCAGCGAGATCATCAGCAAGCTGTTCCTGCTGCTGGATGACGGGGCGATCGACGACCCGAGCATCCTCGAACAGATCCGCCGCAGCGAGGTGCCGGCGTGAGGGATAGGCCCAACCCGTGGGAGCGAATTCATTCGCGATGAAGCCGGCACCCTGCCCGCCCCTTTCGCGGCTGAAGCCGCTCCCACAACCGGTGCCGTAGGTTGGCGCCGAGCGCAGCGAGGCCCAACGCAATCATGTTCGGCCTGGCGACGTTGGGCTTCGTACCTCAGCCCAACCTACGGTCCGTAAGGCGGGTGAAACCCGCGTGGTTTCGTGCATGGTCCTCGTCGGGTTGCACCCGACCTACAGGCGTCCAGAACTCCGTAGGGGCGAATTCATTCGCCCGCTCTTTCGCGCCGCCCGTGACCTCGACGTCAGACGTTGTATTCCGCCGGTGGCGCCGGCAGCTTCTCCAGCACCTCGTGCAGGCCGGCGGCCCATTGGCGGCGCACGCCTTCGTAGTATTCGTCGTCCTCGGTGACGCGGTAGCCGGCGGGAAGGATCAGGCTGTCGGTGTGGTAGACCAGCAGGTCCAGCGGCATGCCGACCGAGAGGTTACTGCGGATGGTGGAATCGAAGGAGACCAGCGCGCAACGCAGCGCCTCCTCCAGGCTGGTGTCATGCTTGAGGTTGCGATCGAGGATCGGCTTGCCGTACTTGCTCTCCCCCAGTTGCAGGAAGGGCGTGTCCTCGGTGGCCTGGATGAAGTTGCCCTGCGGGTAGATGCTGTAGAGCGCGGGCGGCTGGCCGGCGATCTGCCCGCCGACGAGGAAGGAGCAGGTCAGGTCGGTGTTGCCCGCCAGCGGCGCGCCGTCGCGGGCCACCACCTCGCGGATGGTTTCGGCCACCAGGGCGGTGGCGTCGTAGAGCGTGGGCACGCTGTCGAGGTTCACCAGGGTACTGCCCAGGCGCTGCTTGAGCAGGTTGACCACCGACTGCGAGGTGGCCAGGTTGCCCGCCGTCTGCAGCACGATCAGGCGTTCACCGGGCGTACCGAAGGTGAAGAGCTTGCGGAAGGTGGCGATGTGGTCGATGCCCGCGTTGGTGCGCGAATCGGAAACGAACACCAGGCCATCGGCAAGGTGCATGGCGACGCAGTAGGTCATGGTTCTCTCCCGTTTTTATGTGCCCCCCGCCTCCCCCGCGCCTTGCGCTTCGGCATCACCGGCCCGTGCCTGCCGGGATGGCAGGCGGGCAGTCGAATGACCGGTGATGCAGCGAGAAGTCCTGTGACGCGTGTTACTGCTGCTCCTGGACCATCAGCAGGGGCGGCACGTCGATGTCGACGCGCGCGTGCATCTGCTCGCCGCCGCCACGGCGCATGCCGCGCACCGGGCAGGCATCCAGGTAGTCCAGGCCGACGGCGAGCTTGAGGTGGCGCTCCGGCCGGGACAGGCGGTTGGTGACGTCGAAGCTGTACCAGGCATCGCCCAGCCAGGCTTCCGCCCAGGCGTGGCTGACCAGGTGGGCGTTGTTCTCCTTGTACAGGTAGCCGGAGACGAAGCGCGCCGGCACGCCGAGGGTGCGGGCGCAGGCGAGGAAGGCGTGGGTATGGTCCTGGCAGACCCCCGCGCGGCCGGCGAAGGCCTCGGCGGCGGTGCTGTCCACGGCGGTGACGCCGGTCCGGTAGTCGATGTGCTCGTGCAGCGCGTCCATCAGGGTGATCAGGCCGCTGCGCTCGGGCCGGGGCTTGCAGTGGGTGTGGGCGAAGGCACGCAACGCCTCGTCCGCCGTGGTCAGGCGGGTGGAGCGCAGGAACGGCAGCGCCGAAAGCTTGTCGTGCTCGGCCTCGCTGTGCTCGTCGATCTCCACCTGGCCACGGGCACCGATGACGATGGCCTCGTGGGGTTCATCCAGGGTCAAGACGTGGAGGATGTTGCCGTAGGGATCGATCTGCGCGCGTACCGGGCGCGGCAGGTCGAGCTGCCAGCTGAGGATGTGCTGGCGCTCGCTGTCGTGGGGCGTCAGGCGCAGGTACTGGATGCTCGCGCGAACCTGGTCGTCGTAGCGATAGGTGGTTTCGTGGCGGATGGACAGTTTCATACGGCCTCCAGATATGAGCTGTGGATCGCTCTGGCCAGTTGGCGAACCAGCAGGATGAAGTCGGTGAGCCAGCCGTGCAGGCCCTCACCGAGGATCTCGTCGATGCTCGTGTAGCGCAGGCGTGCGTCCAGCTCGGCGGCCAGGCGCTGGGCCGGCCGGCCGTTCTCGCCGGGCAGGCTGGAAAGGATCAGGTTGAGCTCCTCCATGCAGGCACGCAGGGAGCGCGGCACGTCGGGGCGCAGCAGCAAAAGTTCGGACACCTGGCGTGCGCCGGGCGAACCCCGGAACACCTCGGTGTAGGCCTCGAAGGACGACAGCGCGCGGAGCAAGGCGCTCCACTGGTAGTAGCCACGTGCGGACGTATCGCTGACCTCCTCCGCCTCCTCGCCGAGCATCTCGTAGCGTGCATCGAGCAGGCGCAGCGTATTGTCCGCCCGTTCTATGAAGGTTCCGAGACGGATGAAGCGGTAGGGGTCGTGACGCATGATGGTGCCGAAGGTGGCACCACGGAACAGGTGCGAGCGTTCCTTGACCCACTCGCAGAAGCGCTTGATCCCGTAGCGCCCCAGGCCCTCGCCGGCGATGCCGCGCATCTCCAGCCAGGTGGCGTTGATGTTCTCCCACATGTCGGCGGTGATGCGCCCGCGCACGGCGTGGGCGTTGGTGCGGGCGGCGCCCAGGCAGCTGTAGATGCTCGCCGGGTTCTCCGCGTCGAGGGCGAAGAAGTGCAGCATGCGCTCGGCGTGAAGCTGGCCGTGGCGGGTCAGGTAGGCGTCCAGGGTGCCGGTGATCAGCAGCGGCATGGCGAGTTCTTCCAGGCCATCGCCACGGCCGTCCTGGGGCATCAGCGACAGCGAGTAGCTCACATCGAGCATGCGCGCGAGGTTCTCGGCGCGCTCCAGGTAGCGCGACATCCAGTAGAGATCGGAGGCAGTACGGCTCAGCACGATCAGTCCTCCACGATCCAGGTGTCTTTGGTACCGCCGCCCTGCGACGAGTTCACCACCAGCGAGCCCTCGCGCAGCGCGACGCGCGTCAGGCCGCCCGGCACCAGGCGCGTTTCGCGGCCGGAGAGGACGAACGGGCGCAGGTCGATGTGGCGCGGGGCGATGCCCTTCTCGACGAAGGTCGGGCAGGTGGACAGGCTCAGCGTGGGCTGGGCGATGTAGGCCTCCGGGCGCGCCTTGAGGCGTTCGCGGAAGGCTTCGATCTCCGCCTTGGTGGCGGCCGGGCCGACCAGCATGCCGTAGCCGCCGGAGCCCTGGGTTTCCTTCACCACCAGCTCCGGCAGGTTGGCCAGTACATGGGACAGCTCCTCGGGCTTGCGGCACTGCCAGGTGGGCACGTTGGCGAGGATGGGTTCCTCGTCGAGGTAGAAGCGGATCATGTCGCCGACGTAGGGGTAGATCGACTTGTCGTCCGCCACCCCGGTGCCGATGGCGTTGGCCAGCACCACGTTGCCGGAACGGTACGCCGCCAGCAGGCCGGGCACGCCGAGCATGGAGTCCGGGTTGAAGGCCAGCGGGTCGAGGAAGGCGTCGTCGAGGCGACGGTAGATCACGTCCACCGGCTGCGGGCCGGAGGTGGTGCGCATGTAGACACGGTCGTCGCGGACGAACAGGTCGGCGCCTTCCACCAGCTCGACGCCCATCTCGCGGGCGAGGAAGGCGTGCTCGAAGTAGGCACTGTTGAAGCGCCCCGGGGTCAGCACCACGACGCTGGGGTTGTCCAGCGGGCTGGAGCTCTTGAGGGTCTCCAGCAACAGGTTCGGGTAGTGGTCGATGGGCGCCACGCGCTGCGCCGCGAACAGCTCGGGGAACAGGCGCATCATCATCTTGCGGTCTTCGAGCATGTAGCTGACGCCGCTGGGGGTGCGCAGGTTGTCCTCGAGCACGTAGTAGGTGCCGTCGCCGTCGCGCACCAGGTCCACGCCGGCGATGTGGGCATAGATGTCGCGATGCAGGTCCAGGCCCTGCATGGCGATCTGGTAGCCCTCGTTGGCCAGCACCTGCTCGGCCGGGATGATCCCCGCCTTGATGATGCGCTGGCCGTGGTAGAGGTCGGCGAGGAACATGTTCAGCGCCTTGACGCGCTGGATGCAGCCGCGTTCGACGACACGCCACTCGCTCATGGGGATGGATCGGGGAATGGTGTCGAAGGGGATCAGGCGCTCGGTGCCCTGTTCGTCCCCGTAGAGGGTGAAGGTGATGCCCGCCCGGTGGAACAGCAGGTCGGCTTCGCGCCGCCTCTGGGCAAGCAGCTCTTCGGGGGTATCGGCCAACCAGCGGGCGAATTCCCGGTAGTGCGGGCGGCATTCGCCACTCGCGTCGTACATCTCGTCAAAAAAGGTGCGGGCCATGCCGGACTCCTTGTCACCACCGACCATCTTGCAGTCGCAAGCCTCGTGCCAGCGACTCAACCCTTTACGTATCAATGAGTTGCACACGGACTCCAGCTCCGACGCACTGCGATGGTGCAGCTTCGGGAGCGGAACGGGTGCCACCGCCCCGTTTGGCGGCGATACGGATTAGGACGGGGAGCTGCGCGTACTTGTTCCCTAATTCTTCGCTCATCGCGAATGCGCCCACGCAAGCAGTCTAGGACAAGGCCGGCAGCCTGCCCGCGCCGTCGGTAACCTTGCTTGTCAGGCCACAGGCCGCGAACTACGCTGGCTTGAGCACCTCCCGCCTCACGGCCCGCTGCTCTGGCGGTCGCCGCCCAGGCTCCGCCGCATCCGCATCAGGAGTCGACCATGTCCTCGATCAGAAGCACCCTTTCGGCGTTCGCCTGCGCCAGCGCCCTGCTCAGCGGCGCGCTGCAGGCAGCAGAACCGCTCAGGCAGATCGGCGCGGGCGAAGGCGCGCTCGACATCGTCGCCTGGCCCGGCTACATCGAGCGCGGCGAGACCGACAAGGCCTACGACTGGGTCACCGCCTTCGAAAAGGACAGCGGCTGCAAGGTCAACGTGAAGACCGCCGCCACCTCCGACGAGATGGTCAGCCTGATGGCCAAGGGCGGCTACGACCTGGTCACAGCCTCGGGCGATGCCTCCCTGCGCCTGGTGGCGGGCAAGCGCGTGCAGCCGATCAACACCGCGCTGATCCCCAATTGGAAGAACGTCGACGAGCGGCTCAGGGACGCCCCCTGGCACACCGTGGCCGGGCAGCACTTCGGCACGCCCTACCAGTGGGGGCCGAACGTGCTGATGTACAACACCCAGGTCTTCCCCAAGCCGCCGACGAGCTGGAACGTGGTGTTCGAGGAGACCACCCTGCCCGACGGCAAGAGCAACAAGGGCCGGGTACAGGCCTACGACGGCCCCATCTACATTGCCGACGCCGCCCTCTACCTGCGCCGCACCCGGCCCGAGCTGGGCATCCGCGATCCCTATGAATTGAGCGAGGCGCAGTACGCCGCCGTCATCGCCCTGTTGCGCGGCCAGCAACCGCTGATCCACCGCTACTGGCACGACGCGACCGTGCAGATGAGCGACTTCAAGAACGAAGGCGTGGCCGCCTCGGGCTCCTGGCCCTACCAGGTCAACGCCCTGCGCGGCGAAAAGCAGCCCGTCGCCTCCACCATCCCCACGGAGGGCTCCACCGGCTGGGCCGACACCACCATGCTGCACGCCGAGGCCAAGCACCCCAACTGCGCCTACAAATGGATGAACTGGTCCCTGGAGCCCAAGGTGCAGGGCGACGTGGCGGCCTGGTTCGGCTCGGTGCCGGCAGTGCCCAAGGGCTGCACCGACAGCGAACTGCTCGGCGCCGGCGGCTGCGCCACCAACGGCTACGACCAGTTCGACAAGATCGCCTTCTGGAAGACACCCCAGGCCAAGTGCGGTGACGGCCAATGCGTGCCCTACAGCCGCTGGACCCAGGACTACATCGCGATCATGGGTGGGCGTTAGCGGGCCTGCCCGAGGCGCCGTGCGGCCCTCTTCGCGAATGAATTCGCTCCCACCCCGGGCCTGACCGCTGCGTAGGGTGGAGGTCGCTTTCTACCTCCACCAGGCGCTGTCGATCACGGCACGGCGTCGGGCCTTGGGGTTTACCGCGGCAGGAGAGCGGCGGCGCTGCGCGTCGCTTGGCGAATGAATTGGCTCTGTCGGCGTTAGCTGTTGTGGTTTTAATGCAGGCGCTCAAGCACGGTACTTTCCGGGCGCTTGAGGGTTTGTGCCACCTTCACCGCATGGGTTTCGCTTCGCTCGCGGAACGCCGCCCGACCCATCCTACGAAAGCCCGTGCGCACCACA
>NZ_BAAJNO010000025.1:0-42421 GCF_054558415.1 Pseudomonas sp. No.21 | reverse complement strand
GGTCGCTTTTCACCTCCACCAGGCGGAGTCACGGGCGGCACGCCGGCATCCCTGGTACGCCCCATCGATGGGTTTCGCTCCGCTCTACCCATCCTACGAGGGCGACGCGCGCGCCGGCCTCGAAAAAAACCGCCCCCGGTCTACCGGCGTACATCCCGTAACAGCCGCAGCGCGCAGCGCAGCGGCGACAGGCATAAGCTGTCGCCCATTTCACGTTCAGGAGTTTTCCCATGCGCCGCGTTCTTCTCGCCTCCCTGTTCTTCGCCCCGCTGTTCGCCCAGGCGGCGGAGACCGTTTCCATGGACGTCTACCGCGACCCCAACTGCGGCTGCTGCAAGGCCTGGATCAGCCACCTGCGTGACAACGGCATCCAGGTCAACGACCACGTCGAGAACGACATGGCCTCGGTCAAGGCCCGCCTCGGCGTGCCCCACCGCCTGGGCTCGTGCCACACCGGCGTGATCGACGGCAAGTTCGTCGAGGGCCACGTGCCGGCCAGGGACGTGCTGGCACTGCGCGCGCGCCAGGACCTGGTCGGCGCCGCCGTGCCGGGCATGCCCATGGGCTCGCCGGGCATGGAGATGGACGGCATGCAGGACGCCTACCAGGTGATCGGCGTCTCGGCCCAGGGCGGCGAGAGCGTGCTGGCCGAATATCCGGCACACTGAGCGCCCCTTTCCCAGCGCGGTCGCCCCAGGGCGGCCGCGTGCATTTCACGGAGCCGAACATGGATTACTGGCAGGTCGATGTATTCGCCGAACGCGTACTGGCAGGCAATGGCCTGGCGGTCTTCCCCGATGCCCGCGGCCTTTCGGGCACGGCCATGCAGGGCCTGACCCGCGAGCTGCGCCAGTTCGAGTCGATCTTCCTGGAGCCGGGCACCGGGCCCGGCGAGTTCGCCGCGCGGGTGTTCACCGTGGAAGAGGAGCTGCCCTTCGCCGGCCACCCCATCCTCGGTGCCGCCGCCCTGCTGCACCACCTGCACGCCCCCGGCGAGCATGCCGAATGGGCGCTGCAACTGCCCGAGAAGCGCGTCACCCTGGCCACCCGCCGCCAGGGCGAGGGCTTCTACGCCGAGATGAACCAGGGCGTCGCCGCCTTCGGTGCCGAGCTCGACGCGCAGGCTGCCGAGGCCTTCGCCGCCGCCTTCGCCAGCGAGTGGGACCGACGCCATGCGCCCCGGGTCGTCAGCACCGGGCTGCCCTACCTGCTGCTGCCGGTGACCGCCGCCGGCCTGGCCCGCGCGCGCCAGCAGCGCGAGCTGGAAGCCGAACTCGCGGCCATCGGCGCCGCCTTCGTCTTCCTCCTCGACGTCGACGCCCGCGAAGGCCGCACCTGGGACCCCCTCGGCGTGGTCGAGGACATCGCCACCGGCAGCGCCGCCGGCCCGGTCGCCGCCTGGCTGGTGGACAAGGGCCTGGAGCCGCGCGGCCCGGGCTTCGCCCTCAACCAGGGCCGCTTCCTCGACCGCCCCAGCCGGCTCGACGTGCGCGTGGACGACAGCGGCCAGGTGCATGTCGGCGGGGCCGTGCAGCTGCTGGCCCAGGCCCGCCTGCTGGTGGCTCCCGCCCGGCTCGCCTGACGACCGGGCTGGCGCCTCCTGCCGCCAGCTACGACACTCAATGCCTCGACAAGAACAAGGATCGGCACATGCGCTGGCAACGGGCGAGACGCAGCGACAACGTGGTGGATGCACGCGGCAGTGGCGGCGGCATGCGCCTGGGCGGAGGCAAGAGCATCGGGCTCGGCGGCATCGCCCTGGTCGTGGTGATCGGCCTGCTGATGGGCGAGGACCCGCTGACCATCCTCGGCCAGCTCGCCGGCCAGGCCGGGCTGTCCACCGCGCCCCCGCACAGCGGTGCAGCGCCGGGCGACGACCAGGAAGTGGAGTTCGTCCGCGCCGTGCTCGGCGACACCGAGGACACCTGGCAGGCCCTCTTCCAGCAGGGCGGCCGCCAGTACCAGGAACCGAAGCTGGTGCTGTTCAACGGCGGCGTGCAGTCGGCCTGCGGCTTCGCCTCCTCGGCGGTCGGCCCCTTCTACTGCCCCGGCGACCGCCAGGTGTACCTGGACCTCGACTTCTTCCGCGAGATGTCCCAGCGCTTCTCCGCCGCCGGCGACTTCGCCCAGGCCTACGTGATCGCCCACGAGGTCGGCCACCACGTGCAGACCCTGCTCGGTGTCTCGGCCAAGGTGAACGCCGCGCGCCAGCGGGGCGAGAAGATGGAAGGCGCCGGCGGCCTGCTGGTGCGCCAGGAGCTCCAGGCCGACTGCCTGGCCGGCGTCTGGGCCTTCCACGCGCAGAAACGCCTGGACTGGCTGGAACCCGGCGACCTGGAAGAAGCCCTCAACGCCGCCAATGCCATCGGCGACGACCGCCTGCAGAAGCAGGCACGCGGCCAGGTGGTGCCCGACTCCTTCACCCACGGCACCTCGGCGCAGCGGATGCGCTGGTTCAAGACCGGCTTCGAGCGCGGCGACATCAACCGTTGCGACACCTTCACCGCACGGGACCTGTAGAACCGTGCAGGGCCCTTGATGGGTTTCGCACGGCACGAAGTCTCTCCCCCAACTACCGCGCCAACAGCAGCAGCTGCGCGCAATCCTCGGCGTACCAGTCGGTGAGCTCCGGCCAGGGGTTCTCCGGCAGGTTGACCAGCACCGTGGCGGTCCCGGCGGCGCGGCCGCAATCGAGGTCGAAGCGGTAGTCGCCCACCATCACCATCTCGCTCGCCGCCACGCGCCAGCGCGTGGCCAGGTGCTGCAGCCCGCCCGGGTGCGGCTTGGGTGGCGCCTCGTCGCGGCCGAGGATGTCGGCGGCGGCGAAGCAGTCGTCCAGGCCGATGGCGGCCAGCGTCAACAGCGCCAGCTCGCGGGCGTTGCGGGTGAGGATGCCGAGGCGCACACCGCGCTCGTGCAGCGTGCGCACCAGCTCGACGGCGCCGGCCGCCGGACGGGCGTTCACCGCCAGTTCGCGCTCGTGCTCCAGCAGCCAGGCGTGCTTGGCGCGTGCCTCCTCGGCGGGCAGCGCGGCGAGGTGATGGAGGATGTCGTCCTCCGGGGGGATCGCCAGCTCGCGGCGGATCGCGGCGAAATCGTGGACGGCGACGGTGAGGGTGCCGTCCATGTCGAACACCCAGTGGCGGAACTGCGCCAGGCCCATGTCTCTACTCCGTCGGGTTCGGGAACAGCGCGCAAGGTTACACCGTCCCCGCCCGTCAGTAGTTGATGATCAGGGTCACGTTGTCGATGTAGGTGCCCACCGGCACGTTGGCCTGCGTGGGGTCGACGGTCACCTGGAAGTTCACCGTCTGCTGCAGCCCCGTGCCCTTCTGCGACAGGTTCTGCGTGGTGTTCCACACGGTCGTGGTGTTGGGGAAGTAGATGTTGTAGCCCAGGCGGTTGGCTCCGCTGGCCATGCGTCGCCAGGGCGCCTGGTAGTTCTGGCCGTTGTCGAAGCTGACCAGGTAGCCCTCGTCGCTGGTGCAGGTCAGGGTGATGGCCCGGGTCACCGAGGTGAACTGGCTGACCAGCGCCTGGCTGCCGAGGTCGACGTTCTGGTAGCTGTTCAGGGCGCAGGCCTTGGTGACCACGATGGTCACGGTGCTGGTGGCGGTCACCCCCGTGCCCCAGTTGGTCGGCGCACCGCACAGGCCCGCCGGGCAGTTCTGGGTGACGCCCGGGCTGCGTTGCCAGTTGCACAGGCTGAGCACGCCGGACTCGCAGATCGCATAGCGCCAGGTGAACACCACCGAGGCGCTGTAGGTGCCGGCGGGCACGTTGGCGGCCTGGGCCTGGAAGTACAGGTTGATGCCGGTGGTGGCGTTGGTCAGCAGCGCCAGCACCGCCAGGCTGCTCAGCTGCACCGTCGAGCCCGGGGTGATCTCGGCGCCGCCGTTGCTGACGAACACCTTCAGCGGAATGCTGTTGCCATTGCCGTCGCTGAGCACCGGCGCGGCGGACTGCAGGGTGACCTGCACGTAGTTGGCCGCCAGCAGGGCGAGGAACGATGCGCAGGTCAGCCCCGCACCGCCCAGGTTGCCCTGCGCGGAAGCGTTCAGGGTGAAGGAGCTCACGCTGCCCAGGCTCACCGCCGGGTTGACCGTGGTGCACACCGCCCAGGCGCGGCCCGCCCCCAGCCAGAGCGCCAGCAGCAACAGCAGGGGGACGATCGTGCGCTTCGCATCCATGGTTCGGTCCTCGTTCGGACGGATCAGCGGCAGGTCAGCGGGCCGACCTGCGAGAGCTCCTCGTCCAGCGTCTTCAGTTCCACCGTCACCGCGCAGTGGCTGCCATCGGGCAACTCCACGCGCAGCGCGTTGCGTTGTTCCAGCCCCTCGAAATACACCAGCCCGTCCCAGCCCACGTAGGCCTCCAGGCCTCGCCCCTCGACCCGCGCCAGGCTGCCGCGCGGCAGCACCTGGCCGCGCACGTCGATGAGCAGGATGCTGGCCGCCACCACGCGCTCCATGGGGAACTCCAGCAGCGCGCCGCTGCCCTGGTGCACGGCGATCTCCTGGGAAACCTCGGCGATGCGCACGTTGCCCGGCAGCCCCAGCGGGTCGATCTCGTAGTTGGCGCGGTAATAGGACGGCACCCAGGGCACCAGCAGGTGGCCACGGCTGTCGGTGCGGCCCAGCAACTGGTGCTCGAAGTTCACCGGCACGTCGGCGTAGCCCGAGGTGCTGACCAGGACGAAGGCGTCGTTGATGCGGTTGCTGGGGAACACCCCGCCGTCCATCCACACCAGCGAGCCGCTGACATCGCCCCACTGGGTGCGCTCGCCGTCGTTGTCGTACAGGCCCACCTGCAGCTGGGTGTAGGGCGTGCGCCAGGTCAGGTCGGCCTGCTTGTAGCGGCCACCGCCGGCGGCGTAGCTGAGGTTGTAGCCGACGCCCCCCTGGCTGGGCGCGGTGCGCCCGTAGCGGACGCGCTCGCGGTACTGGCCGCCGGTGTCGCGCTCCACGCTGGCGCTGAAGGTGGAGAGCACGTCGAACGGCATGATCAGCTGCACCAGGGCCGAGTAGCCCGAGGTGCCCAGCTCGCGGTTCATCGACACGTACAGGCTGCTGTTGGCCCACAGGCTGCGCGACCAGGACAGGTTGACCACGCGGGTGCGCTCGCCGCTGCGGGCCTCGCTGGCGAAGTAGCCGATGCCCAGGCTGCCGACCGGCTCCGGGCTCACCGAGAAGGTCACCTGGTCGGTACGCCGCGCCAGGCCGAGCTCCTCGCGCCCCAGCTCCAGGGCGCTGACCTGGCTGACGTCGACGAAGCCCGAGCTGCGCTGCACGCGCTGGAAGGCGAAGCCGAACCACGGCGAGTAGTAGCTGTAGCCGAGGCTGGCCTGGCGGCCGCGCAGGCCGTCGTAGGCGCTCTCGGACACCGAGGTGCCGAGGGTGCCCCAGTTGCCCAGCCCGAAGGTGCCGCCGAGCCCGCCCAGGCGCAGCGCCTCGCCCAGCTCGGCGTGGGTCTCCAGGGTGAAGGCATCGCTGATGCCGTAGCGGAAGGTGCCGGTGCCCACGCTGCTGCCGTAGGAGAAGCTCTCCAGCCCGTAGTCCTCGCGCAGCTTGCCCGCCCCCAGGGAATAGTCGTAGAGGCCCTTCTGCAGCAGCGTGTTGGTAACGTAGAAGGGCACGTCGGTGGAGACCTGCCGGCCGAGGGCATCGGTGGTGACCACCGTGGCGGTGCCCGCACCGCTGATGTACGGCACGTTGCTGACGGTGAAGGGCCCGGGCTGCAGGTCGTCACTGCTGACCCGCGCATTGTTGATGAACAGGTCCACCGTGCTCGGCACCGCGGCGTCGCCGCTGAAGCGTGGCAGCGGGTAGGTGACCAGGTCCGGACGCAGGGCGAAGTTGCGCGAGACCTGCACGCCACCGACCCGCACCGCGCTGTTCCAGGTCAGCGCGCCGGTGACCAGGTCGCCCACCTGCACGCTGCGCAGGCTGTCCTGGTCGTTGAAGGTCCACAGCGTGTCGTAGCGCACGTAGCCGTCGCCCTCGCCTTCGCTGTCACCGAAGCTCTTGCGGTACACACCGGTGTTGCCCAGGGTGCCGAAGCCGCCGAACAGGCGCTGCTCCAGCCAGGTACTGGCGTAGCGCTCCCCGGCATCGCTGTCGGTGTAGTAGAGGTCGTAGTTGAACAGCGCCCCGAAGTCGGCACGGGCCGGCGTGCGCGCATACACGCTGGTGTCGCCCACCTCCTGGCGCGGCAGCCACTCGCTGGGCAGCGTCAGCTTCAGGCGTTGCAGCTCCTGGTCGTACTCGCTGCCCAGGCCCTCGATGGCATCCAGGGCCTGCGGCCCGCTGGCGCCCTCGGGCAGCCGCACGCCGACGCCGCGCAGGTCCTCGGCATCGACGAAATAGCGGCCATCGCGGACGCTCACCGGCACCACCTTGTCGGTGGCCATCTCGTTCACCAGCAGCTCCAGATAGAGGCTGTACTCACCGGGCATGGCGCCCGCTTCCGGCGCCGTGGCGTCGGCGCCCGGGACGGCCGCCGCGCCGCCGCCCGGCGACTCGGCCGCCCAGGGCGCGCTGCCGAGCAGCACGGCGAGGGCGAGCCCGCCCCACGGGTGCCAGGCCCGCGTGCCCCCGTTGCGCCCGAGCCCCCCGTTGCGCGCCATCCCCCGACGACCGGCCTGCTGCGGATCACTGCAACGGGATCGGCTGGGGCTCGGCCTGTTCGTTGATCCGCGCCTCCAGCACGAAATTGCCGCCGGGCACCCCGTCCGGCAGCTGCCAGCGCATCTGCGCGCCGGGCAGCACATAGCCCAGCAGGCCGTCGGCGATCAGCGTGCGGGCGCTCCCCTGGCGCACCGAGACCTTGGACAGCCGCGCATGGGCCGCCCCCTGGTTGCTCAGGAACAGGTAGTGCCGCCCGCCTTCCTGGCGCACCTGGTAGCTGAGCTTCGGCTGCAGCACCTGCACGCCCTCCCGGGGCTTGGCCCCCGGCACCGGCACCGGCACCGGCACCGGCGCCGGCGCCACGCCCGTGCCGAAGACGAACAGCGGCACCGAATAGCGCATCTGGAACTTGACCCCCAGCTGCGGATCGGCCACCGCGTCGGGCTGCAGCATCTCGTCCACCAGCACCCGGTAGGCCTGCTCGGTGCCGGCCGGCGCAGGCTGGGTGGCGATCAGGCGGATCATCTGCCGCTTGCCCGGCGCGATGGTCACCACCGGCGGGCTGCCGATCACACTGCGTTGCGCATCGAGCCGGTCGTCGAAATCGCCCTGGCGCCAGGCCATCACCCGCACCTGCAGGCCCACCGGCTGCTGGCCACGGTTCTCCAGCCACAGCGCGGCGGCCTTCTGCTCGGCCTCGATGGTCGGGTTGATCGGCCAGATCAGCACCGAGCTGGCCGCATGGGCATCGCCTGCCGCCGTCAGGGCGAGTCCCAGCAGGGCGGCGCGGGCGCCGGTGCGCAGGCCATGTCCACGGGCGGTTCGCTGCATGGGTGTTCCCCCCTTCAATAGCTGACGGTGACCGTCACCGTGTCGTTGTAGATGCCGGCGCTGGGCATGCTGCCCACGGCGAACAGCCGCGCGTAGATCGGGTAGGACTGGGTGCCGCTGGTGGCGCTGTAGCTCACGCTCAGGGCCGTGGCGCCGTTGCTGCCATCCCCCCACACCGCGCTGTAGCCGGCGTCCTTGTACAGCTGGTAGCGCAGGGTCTCGGCGCCCTTGATCATGTAGCGCCCGCCGCTGACGCTGGCGGTGTTGAGCCCGGCATTGATGGCAATGGTCAGTGCCGTGCCGGGCGTGCATTGCAGCTGGATCGAACCGTTGCCCACGGTGCTCACCCGGGTCACGTCGCTGGGCAGGGTGCTGACCTGGCCGAAGTTGATGCTGCCGTAGGTGGTCACGTCGCTGCTGCCACTGCCCAGCACGCAGCCGGCGGTGACCGCGGCCTTGATCTCGAACAGCTGGGTGATCTGCAACTCGTTGGTGCCCGTGTCCGCGAGGCACGGCAGGCCCGGCAGCAGCGCCAGGCAGGCGAACGCCGGCAGGCGCCCCATCACCAGCTCACCGTGACGGTGACCGTGTCGGTGTAGGTGCCCGACAGCGGCGTGGCCTGCACCGGCACGCGGCCGTACACCGGCAGCAGCTGGTCCTGCCCGTTGCCGGTGCCGGTGACGCCGATGCTGTTGTCCCAGACGGTCGCGTAGGTGGCGGAGGTGTAGAGGTTGTAGCTGACCTGGGCGGCGGCGGGCCCGGTCATGCGGCGGGCATTGACGTTGCCACTGCCGCCGGCGCTGATCAGCACGCGATAGGGCGTGCTGGCCAGGCAGTTGACCCGCAGCGCGCCGGCCCCAGCCGTGCCGACCACGGTGACCTGCGCGGCGAGGTCGAGGTGGGTGCCGAAATCCAGGGTGCCGAACTGGCCGAGGGTCGCGGGGACGGTGCTTCCGGCACTGCAGGCCGGCAACACTTCGGCGGTGATCCCTACGGTGGCGCTCTTGCTGGCGGCATGGATCGACGGGCTGGCCGCCGTCGAAACCATCAGCACCAGCCATATCCACTTGCTGTCGCGACGGCAGACCATGGCGGTTCCTGGGGGTGATTCGTACTTCCGTGTCGCAATGATCATCGGCGGCGGGGCAACGGCCCCGGCGCGCCCGCTACCAGGTGATGGTCACCTGGACGGTGTCGGTATAGGTGCCGGTGGCGGGTGTCGTCTGCGGCGGCACGCGGCCGTAGACGACCAGTTCCTGGTTGGCGCCGGTGCCGGTGCCGGCCAGGGCGGTGCCGCCGTTGCTGCCGTTGCCCCAGAGGGTCGTGCGCCCGGCCTCCTTGTAGAGGTTGTAGGCGATCACGTCGGTGGCACCGGCGCTCATGTTGCGCTGGTTGCCGGTGGCGTGCAGGCCCGAATCCAGGGCCACCGAATAGTTGGTGCCGATGTTGCAGGTCACCCCGAACGAACTGCCCGCCGAGGAGCCCACGGACTGCGCCTCGATGATGCTGTTCAAGCTGGGATAGGTGCCGAAGGCGATGCTGCCGAATGTGTTCGCGCTGCCGTTGTTGCTGCCGTTGTTCACGGTGCAGCCGGCGCCGATGACGAGTTGCACACCCAACTGCCCCTGGACCGTCCCCGCAGCCTCCAGAGACGACGACAGAGGCAGAAGCACCAGGGACGAAATCAAAAACTGAGCGCGATTCATTTATGAAAACTCCTACAACACCCAAGACTCCATGAGTACTTGTGTACCAATGAAAGGGACCGTAGTAGAAATTCTGCGGCGATCAAAAACCCGGAAATGCCAGCTGTCCGGCACACCCTGCCATCCTCCTGGCGCCAATCACGCAAGCCACTGAATTCAGTGGATTTTCTGCGTTTTGTAAGAAATACGCCCAATTGAATAATGGCGATTTTCTTACGAAATAAAGAGCAAATAGCCAGCATGCATCCTTATGCCCGGCGCGCCCTGAAGTCCCTCTGGAAATTTCAATTGGCGATAAGTCGCTTCACCGTTTCCTACAGCCTGTTTGCCAGGCCTCTGCGGATTGCCTATCGGGCTGAGGGAATTCCTACAAGGCAACTGCATTGCCGTCCTACAAAACCTCTGAGTAGCTTCTTGCCCCGTCGTGGCCTTGGTCATGACCGGGATTAGAGCCCCCGTGTTACAAAATACGCACAACACGCCATAGCAGAGATCAGCCCTCACGGGCCGGGTCTTCTGGCCGTCTATGGCGGACCGTGCGGGACGGGCATCAGCCCATCCGGTTTGCGTATTTGCCGGGGTCTCTAGCCTCGCACGGTCCGCCACCCTCATGCCGGTGGCGGCTCCTCTTCCAGAAAGGAGTCCTGGGATATGAGAGCCATCCAGTCGCAACACCCCGTCATCCACCGCACCGCCCGCCCGGAGGTGCGCCATGACTGACTACCGCACCGCCACCCGCTTCGTCCGCTTCCGCCGCCCCCTCCACGTCGTGCTGATCGACGGCCTGCCCTGGTTCTGCTGCCGCGACCTCGCCCGCCTCACCAACAGCCGCCTCGACATGCGCATCACCGCCAAGCTGGACGCCGACCAGTGGCGCCTGGAAACCCTGCGTCACGAGGCCGGGCAATTCACCGAAGAGCTGCTGGTGAACGAAAGCGGGCTGCACGCCCTGCTGCTGGTCAACTTCTACCACCCGGAAAACAGCAGCCTGCGCCAGTGGATAACCCAGGAAGTGCTCCCCGCCCTGCGCGACCAGCAACGCGCGCCCGACCACCAGCCCCGCCGCCGCCTGCTGAAATGGCAGGGCCACCACCAGATCAACCTCATGGAATGGCAGGGCCAGTGGTGGATTCGCTACGACGACATGCCCCGCGTGCTCGGCCAGGGCGATGCGTTGAAGCAGCAGTTGTCCTGAGGTCGGCCTTGGGGACGCCTGGGATACCGAGGTGATGGGTTTCGCACGGCTCTACCCATCCTACGAAGCACCTGCAAGGCACACGTAGGATGGGTAGAGCGCAGCGAAACCCATGCGGTGCAAAACTCGCCCAGGGTGCAGGCCGGGCACACCGGTTGGTGGATGAAAAGAGCGTCATCCACCCTACGCGAGCCCGCTCGTCGTGGGGCACCGGGGCATTCCGGGCGTAGGGTGGACATCGCTTTTCATGTCCACCAACGGAGTCGGGCCATACGCCGTGGCCCACTCGGCGGAGCGCTTCGCGAGCAGAGCTCGCTCCTACGGCGCGGCGCGGGGAGTTACTTCCAGTCTTCGCGCACGCGGGTCAGCCCTTCCTGGGCCACCGAGGCCACCAGCTGGCCGGCGCGGTTGAAGATGCTGCCGCGAGAGAAGCCGCGGGCGTTACCGGACCAGGGGCTGTCCATGGAGTACAGCAGCCAGTCGTCCGCGCGCAGGTCACGGTGGAACCACAGCGAATGGTCGAGGCTGGCCACCTGCATGAACTTCTGCCACACCGAAACCCCGTGGGGCAGCATCGAGGTGGTCAGCAGGCCGAAGTCCGAGGCATAGGCCAGCACGTACTTGTGGATGGCGCGGATGTCCGGGAGGTTGCCGTCGGCGCGGAACCAGACGTGCTTCACCGGCTCGCCCGGCTTCGGGTCGTAGGGGTTGTTGGCGGTGACCGGGCGGATCTCGATCGGCTTGTCGCAGAGGAACTTGTCGCGCATGCGCTCGGAGATCAGGTGGGCGTTCTGCCGGGTGATCTCCAGTTCCGAAGGCAGGTTCTCCGGGCCGGGCACCTCGGGCATGGCGATCTGGTGCTCGAAGCCCCCCTCGTCGGACTGAAACGACGCGCTGCAGGTGAAGATCGGCTGGCCCTTCTGGATCGCCGTCACCCGCCGGGTGCTGAAGCTGCCGCCATCGCGCACCCGGTCCACGGTGTAGACCACCGGCAGGGATGCATCGCCCGGGCGCAGGAAGTAGCCGTGCAGGGAGTGCACATGGCGCTCGTCCTCCACCGTCTGGCTGGCCGCCGACAGCGACTGGCCGAGCACCTGGCCACCGAACAGCTGGCGGAATCCCAGGTCCTGGCTGACGCCACGGAAGAGGTTCTCCTCGATGGATTCGAGGCTCAGCAAGGCGACCAGATCGTCCAGCACCTGGGTCATGGGGGTTATCTCCTCTGCAAGGCGGCTGCCCCGTTCAGGGTCGGGGTCGAGTTCATTCAGGATAGGCCGGTGCCGTCGTCAGGCGCTCGTCCCGACGGGCGCGGCCAGGGGTGGAATGGTAAAGATTTTGCCAGCGGCTGTCGGCAGCTCATGCACCGCTTCGTCGAAATGACAGCCGATGCGGGGCATCGCCCTCCCGCTCGCCGGGCGATGCCTGGCGTGCGTGGCCGGCGCGGAGCCCGTCGCTCATGGCCGCTGCAGCCAGTCCTGGCGGTGGATGCGGTAGAGAATGTGCTGGCGCAGCGGGTGGCCGACCGCGACCTTCGGGTGCTCGAAATCACCGGTCTCGTCACGGCTCATGCCGATGCGCTCCATCACCGCGCTGGAATTTTTGTTGGCGGGCACGGTGAAGGCCACGACCTGGGCCAGTTGCAGGGTGTCGAAGGCGCAGGCCAGGGCCGCGCGCGCCGCCTCGCTGGCGTAACCCTGGCCCCAGTGCGCGCGGGCCAGGCGCCAGCCGATCTCGGTGGCCGGGGTGAAGGGCGCCTCGAAGCCGACCTTGCCCAGCCCGGTGAAGCCGATGAACTCGCCGTTGTCCCGGCGCTCCAGGGCCCAGAGGCCGAAGCCGTGTTCGGCGGCATGGGCGCGGGCGCGCTGGATCAGCGCGGCGGCCTCCTCGCGGCTCTGGGTGCCGGGGAAGTAGCGCATCACTTCGGGGTCGGCGCAGAGCGCGGCCAAGGGGTCGAGGTCGTCGTCGCGCCAGGCGCGCAACAGCAGGCGCGGGGTCTGCAGTTCGAGGGGCATTGCCGGTTCCTCCCAAGAGTGGCGGTGCTTACGAGATGGACAGCCGCCGCGTTACTCTCTGCGACCCGGCCGACGAAAAACAACTCCGCATTATGCCTTTGCCGCTGGTCTACCACGACGACTACAGCCCGCCCTTCCCCGACGGGCACCGCTTCCCCATGGAGAAGTTCCGCCTGCTGCGCGACCACCTGGTGGCCAGCGGGCTGACCCGTGACGAGCAGCTGCGGCGCCCCGAGCTGTGCCCGCCGGAGGTGCTCGCCCTCGCCCATTGCCCCGACTACATCGCCCGCTACCAGCAGGGCGAGCTCTCCCGCGAGGACCAGCGCCGCCTCGGCCTGCCCTGGAGCGAGGCCCTGGCACGGCGCACCGTGCGTGCGGTGGGCGGCTCGCTGCTGGCCGCCGAGCTCGCCCTGGAACACGGCCTCGCCTGCCACCTGGCCGGCGGCACCCACCACGCCCACTACGACTTCCCGGCGGGCTTCTGCATCTTCAACGACCTGGCGGTGATCAGCCGCTACCTGCTGGCGGCCGGCCGGGTCGGGCGCGTGCTGATCTTCGACTGCGACGTGCACCAGGGCGACGGCACGGCGCGCATCCTCGCCGACACGCCCGAGGCCATCACCGTGTCGCTGCACTGCGAGAAGAACTTCCCCGCACGCAAGGCCGAGAGCGACTGGGACATCCCCCTGCCGATGGGCATGGGCGATGCCGACTACCTCAAGGTGGTGGACGACGCCCTGAACTACCTGCTGCCGCTCTACCAGCCCGACCTGGTGCTCTACGACGCCGGCGTGGACGTGCACCAGGACGACGCCCTGGGCTACCTGCAACTCACCGATGCCGGCGTCGCCGCCCGCGACGAAGCCGTGATGCGCCATTGCCTGGGCCGCGACATTCCCGTGGTCGGCCTGATCGGCGGCGGCTACAGCAAGGACCGCCAAGCCCTCGCCCGCCGCCACGGCATCCTCCACCACAGCGCCGCCCGCGTCTGGCACAGCCAGGGCCTCACCTGACCCGCCAAGGATCGGAGTGGATACGGCGCAGGGCGGGCCGGGCGGCGTTCCGCTTCAGCCCACCGAATACACCTAATCCCAACACCCTCTCGCAACGCCTCCCCCCCCTCACCATTCCCGCAAACACCCCACAACCCCCAATCCCCGCCGCCTCCACAGAAACATGGCCACCTGCTAGCAGTCGTTTCGAGGCACTGCTAGAGTCGCCGCTTTCCCCTCACAAGGATGTCTCCATGGAAGTCCATGCCTACCAGGCGCCCAACGCCAACCTCGAAGCGGAAAGCGTGTTCTGCCGCAACTGCGGTTCCTCCATCACCCCGACCGCACAGGCCTGCCCGCGCTGCGGCGCCGACCAGAACCTGAACCCCAAAAACAAGATCGTCGCGGGCTTTCTCGCGCTGTTCCTCGGCGGCCTCGGCTTCCACCGTTTCTACCTGGGCCAGTGGTGGGGGCTGTTCTACCTGCTGTTCATCGGCACCGGCATTCCCAGCCTGGTCTCGCTGATCGAGGCCATCGTGTTCTTCTGCACCAGTGACCAGAAGTGGAACGCCAAGTACGGCCGCACCAAGGGCAGCGCCTGGGTGGCCGGCCTCATCGGCGGCATCGCACTGATCTTCGTGATCGGCATGCTCGCCTCCATCGCCATCCCCGCCTACCAGGAATACGTGAAACGGGCCAAGGCCCGCGCCGAACTGCAGCACCAGCAACAGCCGCAAGCCGAGCCGCAACTGCGCCAGCAGCAGTGAGCCCGCCGGGCGCCGCCCCGCGCGGCGCCCATGCCCCCCGGCGAGGCCTGCGCTAGAATGCGCGCCAGCCCAACCTCGCCAAGCCCGCCATGACCCAGAATTCCCTCCCCGTCGCCATCATCGGTGGCGGCCCCGCCGGCCTGATGGCCGCCGAAACGCTGGCGCTCGCCGGCGTGCGGGTCGACCTCTACGACGCCATGCCCTCGGTGGGCCGCAAGTTCCTCCTGGCCGGTGTCGGCGGGATGAACATCACCCACTCCGAGCCCAGCGACGCCTTCCTCTCCCGCTATGCCGAACGCCGCGACGATGTCGCCGCGCTGCTGCACGGCTTCGGCGCCGAGGAGCTGCGCGCGTGGATCCACGGCCTGGGCATCGACACCTTCGTCGGCACCTCCGGCCGCGTGTTCCCCACCGACATGAAGGCCGCGCCGCTGCTGCGCGCCTGGCTCAAGCGCCTGCGCGAGGCGGGCGTGGCCCTCCACACCCGCCACCGCTGGCTGGGCTGGGACGCACAGGGCGACCTGCGCATCGCCACGGCGGAGGGCGAACGCAGCGTCGCAGCCCGCGCCACCCTGCTCGCCCTGGGCGGCGGCAGCTGGGCGCGCCTGGGTTCCGACGGCGCCTGGGTGCCGCTGCTGGAAGGCCGTGGCGTCGCCATCGCCCCGCTGCAACCGGCCAACTGCGGCTTCGAGGTGGAAGGCTGGAGCCAACTGCTCAAGGACAAGTTCGCCGGTGCGCCGCTGAAGACCGTGGCCCTGCGCCTGGGCGACGAGCCGGCCCGCCCGGGCGAGTTCGTGCTCACCGCCAGCGGCATCGAGGGCAGCCTGGTCTATGCGCTGTCCGCCCGCATCCGCCAGGGCATCGCCCGCGACGGCCGCGCCACGGTGCACCTGGACCTACTGCCCAACCACCCGCTGGAGAAGGTCATCAAGGCCCTGGCCAGGCCACGCGGCGCGCGCTCCATGGCCAAGCACCTGCACGGCCAGCTGGGCATCGACGGGGCCAAGGCCGGGCTGCTGCGCGAGCTGACCCCGGCCGAAGTGTTCACCGACCCGGCGCGTCTCGCCGCCGCCATCAAGGCACTGCCCATCACCCTGGTGCGCCCGCGCCCGCTGGACGAGGCCATCAGCTCCGCCGGCGGCGTGCCCTTCGAGGCGCTCGACGAAAACCTCATGCTCAAGGCCCTGCCCGGCCTGTTCTGCGCCGGCGAAATGCTCGACTGGGAAGCCCCTACCGGCGGCTACCTGCTCACCGCCTGCTTCGCCAGCGGCCGCCGCGCCGGGCTGGGCATGCTGGCGTGGCTGGCCGCCGCAGGCCGCTGATTCAGGCCGGCAACGGCGGGGCCATGCCGCGCTCGGCGGCGCTCTGCTCGCGCAGTGTTTCGAGAAAGCGCTGCAGCACCGCCGAGTCGTCGCCCGCGCGGTAGATGGCGTACAGCGGCACCTCCGGCAGCGCCGGCTGCAGGCGGCGGAACACCACACCGGCCGGCGCCAGCTGTTCCAGCGACGCCGGCAGCAGCGCCACGCCGAACCCCGCCTGGACCAGCCCGAGCAGCGTCTGCACCTCGATCACCTGCTGGCGGATCAGCGGGCTGAAACCCACCTGCACGCAGCACTGCACGAGGAAGTTGGCGAAGCTCGACTGGTTCAGCTCCAGGGTGACGAAGAATTCGCCGGCCAGATCGACCGGCGCCAGCGACGCCTGCTGGGCCAGCGGATGCTCCGCCGGCAGCACGGCGCGCAGGGGCTCGTAGAGCAGCAGTTCGTTGCGCAGGCCGGGGTCGTCATGGCCGACGCGGAACACGCAGACGTCGATGCGGTGCTCCTTCAGCGCCATCAGCTGCGCCGCCGGGGTCATCTCGTGCAGGCGCCAGCGCACGTCCGGGTAGTGGACGCGGAAGCGGTTCAGGGCCCGGGGCAGTACGCCGACCATCACCGAGCTGATCATGCCGATCTCCAGCTCGCCCAACTGGCCGCGCGCGGTCTGGCGGGTGAGGTCGAGCGCGCGGTTGAGTTGCTCGAACACCAGCGGCACCTGCTGCTTGAGGGTGCGGCCGGCCTCGGTGAGTTCCACCCGGTGGTGGCTGCGCTCGAACAGCCGCGTGCCCAGGGCCTCTTCCAGCAGGCGTATCTGCTGGCTCAGGGGCGGCTGCGACATGTGCAGCCGGGTGGCCGCACGACCGAAGTGCAGCTCATCGGCGAGCACCGAGAAATAACGCAGCAGTCGTAAGTCCATGCAGCCTCCGCAGCCCGTTCAGATCACCCCGTTCAGCCCAGCGCATCCAGCACCAGCGGCGTATCACGCAGGCGCTTGCCGGTGAGCCGGAACACCGCGTTGGCGATGGCCGGCGCCACCGCCGGGCTGGCCAGTTCGCCGACGCCGCCGGGCTTGTCCCGCGCGCCTTCGAGCACCTGGATGTCCAGCGCCGGCATGTCCGACATGCGCGCCACCCGGTAGTCATGGAAGTTGCTTTGCACCACCTGGCCCTGGCGGATGTCGAGGCGGTCGAACAGCGCATGGCCGAGCCCCCACATCAGCCCGCCCTGGAGCTGTTCCTCCACCCCGCCGGGGGACACCGCCAGCCCGCAATCCACCACGCAGGTGAGGCGCTCCACCTGCACCGTGCCGTTGCGCCGGGCCACCTGGGCGATCACCGCGATGAAGCTGCCGTAGCCCTGGTTGGTGGCAATGCCCAGGGCCGAGTCGGGCCCGGGCGCAGTGCCCCAGCCGGCGCGCCGGGCCGCGGTGCGCAGCACCTCCACGTGGCGCGGGCGCTCGTGCATGTGCGCCAGGCGGAAGTCCAGCGGGTCACGGCCGGCGGCCTGGGCCAGCTCGTCCATGAAGCTCTCCACCGCGAAGACGTTGGGGATGAAGCTCACCGAGCGGTACCAGCCGCTGGGCACGCCGCTTTCGTGGCGCAGCCAGGCCAGGTCCAGGTGCGGCGCGCGGTAGGCGAAGTCGAACGCGCTGATGGCCTCGGTGGTGCTGTAGTCCATGCGGTCCGGGCGCTCGAAGTAGCCCGGCTCCCACATCTCCGGCGAGGCCGGTGCCACCGCGCGCAGCCGCAGCGCCTGCAATCCGCCCTCGCCGTCCAGGGCCCCTTCCAGGCGGTGCAGGGTGGCCGGGTGGCCGTAGAGGGCGCGCATCTCGTCCTCGCGGCTGTTCATCAGCTTCACCGGCACCCTGGCCTGGGCGGCCAGGTAGGCCACCTCGAACAGCCAGTACTTGGCCTCCCGCGCGCCGAAGCTGCCGCCGGAGACCATTTCGTCGATATGCACCTTTTCCGGCGGCAGGCCGCAGACCACCTCGGCCGCCTCCATGGCGAAGGACGGCACCTGCACGCCGCCCTTGAAGGTGATCCCGCCCGCATCCAGCCAGGCGATGACGCACACCGGCTCCAGGGGGTTCTGCATCTTGGCGGGCATGCGGTAATCGGCCTTGATCACCCGCCCGGCGCCGCCCAGGGCCGCAGCGGCATCGCCGGCCTGCAGCGTCGGCACCGGCGCGGCGTCGACGGCTTCCAGCGCCTTGGCCTGGACCCCGGCCAGCTGCGCGCTGTCGAAATCCGCCAGGCCGCCCTGCCACTCCACCACCAGCGCGGCGCGCCCCAGCTTGGCGGCCCAGTAGTCGTCGGCGAGCACCGCCACGCCTTCCTGGTTGCCGCCGAGCACCTTGTCCTGCGCGGGGATGCGCATCACCCGGTGCACGCCGGGCACCTTCAGCGCCGCCGCATCGTCGATGCGCGCCACCCGGCCGTTGACCACCGGGCTGCGCTGCACCACCGCCACCCACATGCCCGGCACGCGGGCATCGATGCCGTACTCGAAGCGCCCGCTGACCTTATCCGCCGCATGCCGCTTGTGGCGCAGCTTGCCGATGTACCTGAACTGCTCCGGGTCCTTGAGCTTCACCGCCCTGGGCGCCGGCAGCTGCGCGGCGGCGTCGGCCAGCTCGCCATACCCCGCGCTGCGCCCGCTGGCGCCGTGCAGCACCTGCCCGCCGCCGGTGCTGCAATCACCCGGCGCCACACCCCAGCGCAGCGCCGCGGCCTCCACCAGCAGGGTGCGCGCGGTGGCGCCGGCCTCGCGCAGGCGCCCGTACTCCAGGGAGACGCTGGTGCTGCCGCCGGTGGAAAACACTTTCCACAGCGGGTGCCGGTAGGCCTCGAAGAAGGGGTTCTCGGGGGTGATGACCTGCACCTCCAGCGGGTCCAGGTCCAGTTCCTCGGCGACGCAGGCGGCCAGCGCGGTGTGGGTGCCGGTGCCGGAGTCGTGCTTGTGCACCACGATCCTCACCGTGCCGTCGGCCAGCACCCGCACCCAGGCGTTGGGCTCGAAGGGCGCCGTGGCCCCGGCGGCCGTGCCGAGTTCGCGCCCGGCCTGGGCGCCGCCCAGGTGGAAGCCGATGGCCAGGCCCGAGGCCAGGGTCGCCGAATGCTTGAGGAAGGTGCGCCGCGCCAGCGGCCGGGCCAGGCTCATGACGCCTCCCCGCGCTCGGCGGCGGCACGCTTGATGGCCTTGGCGATGCGCGGATAGGTGCCGCAGCGGCAAAGGTTGCCGGCCATGGCCGAGCGGATGGCGTCGTCGTCGATGGAGCTGCCGGAGGCCAGAAGCGCCGCCGCCGACATCAACTGGCCGGACTGGCAGTAGCCGCACTGCGGCACGTCCTCCTCGACCCAGGCACGTTGCAGCGGGTGGTCGCCCTCGGCGGACAGCCCTTCGATGGTGGTGATCGCATGCCCCGCCGCAGCCGCCAGGGGGAACTGGCAGGAGCGGATCGGCGTGCCGTCCAGGTGCACCGTGCAGGCGCCGCAGAAACCACCGCCGCAACCGAACTTGGTGCCGGTCAGGTACAGGCGGTCGCGCAGTACCCAGAGCAAAGGCGTGGACGCCAGCGTCCCTTCCAACTGATGGCGCGTGCCATTCACCACGATCTCGATCATGCCGGGCGCTCCTTGAACTGAGGCGAGAATTCGCGTGTAGTCGTGCCGCCCCATAGTGGGTGGGAGCTGTGGCGCCAGCCAGCGACGATTTCCGCCAACCCGTGTAAGCAGGACTAACAGCCATGTACAAGCGATACCCGTCGCTGCAGTCGATGAGCGCGTTCCTCCAGGCGGCCCGCACCGGCAGCTTCTCCCAGGCCGCCCGCGACCTGGACCTCAGCCACAGCGCCGTGAGCCAGCAGATCCGCACGCTGGAGGAATTCGTCGGGCAGCCGCTGTTTCTCCGCGAGAAGGGCCGCAGCAGCCTCACCGACGCCGGCCAGCTGTTCGCCGGGATGCTCGCCGACGGCCTGATGCAGATCGACAAGGCGCTGTCCTCGGTGAGCAACCGCGAGCTGCCCCGGCGCATGACCCTGGATGTCGACGCCGAGCTGGCGCAGAGCTGGCTGAACGCACGGTTGCCGACGCTGCTGGCGCTGTTCCCCGGCCGCGAGATCCTCTTCCTGTCCATGCCGCGCCTGGAGCGCCAGGCGTTCGAGCGCGTCGACCTCAGCCTGCGCTACGGCTACGGCGAGTGGCAGGACTGCGAGTTCGCCCCCCTCTGCGACGACCGCGTCACCCCGGTCGCCTCCCCCGCGCTGCTGCAACGCCACGGCCTGGTCGCGCCCATCGAGCCGGCCGAGGTGCTGAAACTCCCGCTGCTGGGCTACTCGCGCCGATCGTGGATTCCCTGGCTGGATGCCGCCGGGCTGGAACCGATGGAGCCCCAGGCGACCATGGTCTTCGACAACGTCGCCAACCTGCTGGCCGCCGCCGAGGCCGGCACCGGCGTGGGGCTGGTGCGCGGCCTGCTCTCCGCCGACGCCCTGCGCGAAGGCCGCCTGGTGCGCCTGACCCGCACCAGCATTCCCGCGCACTACAACCTCTACGCCCTCTGGCCCCACGGCGGCGCCGAGAAGGTCGCGCCCATGGTCGATGCGATCCGCGAGATGGCGGCGAAAACGTTCGAAGGGATCGGGTGAGCACCTGGAAGCCCGATCGCGACCCATCCTACGGCGGGCAATGCACTCGCAGGATGGGTAGAGCGAAGCGAAACCCATGCTGGCGGAGCGAGCACCGAGCCACGGGAAAAGCGGCGGCGCTGCACGGACATGACCGCTGTGTAGGGTGGAGGTCGCTTTTTTCATCCACCAGGCGGAGTCGGACCGGGCACGCCGTTATGCCTGAGGCGCCGCATTGATGGGTTTCGCGTAGCTCTACCCATCCTACGGAAGCCACTAGCGCGGTGAATTCGTGCCCAACGCGGGCATGGCGCTGTGGATAACCCCTTGCAAATCATCCTCTTGCGGGGCCGATATCCAGCGCATATCAACCCAGCGGCCAAATAGTATTGGTCGCGCTCCGAAGCCCCTCCCGATACTGCGGACCAAGCGACAGCTCAGGTCCTGTGCGCCCTGCAACGAGGCGCGGGAAGGTGCTGCGAGGCACCTAGCAATGGCCATTGCACAGGTCGATCTGTTGCGAACCGGAAGGTCTTCCTTCCCCGCACTATCAGGAGATCGAACTGTGATCATCGATATCAGTTGCTACCCCACCGATCGGGTGGACCTCGCCTGGAGGCACGACGGTGACCCCTTCACCGGCGAGCGCCTGCTGGAGATGATGGATGGCCCCTATCTGGTCAACGGCAAGCCGCGCCGCATCGACAAGGCCTTCATCCAGCCGCCCCAGGGCAACACCATCTACACCTGGACCGACGGCGAGCTGTCGGGCCGCGAATCCATCGACGCCTACATGGCCTACACCCTGAAGATGGTCCAGACCTACCCGGACCGCTTCATCGGCTGCTTCGTCTACAACCCCCGCTGCGGCGTGCAGAACGGCGTCGAGGCCATCGAACGCTACGTCACCGAGCACGGTTTCAAGATGGTCCAGATGCAGGCCAACATGCATGCCTACCGCCCGGACCGCGCCCTGGACTGGGTACGCCCGGCCTTCGAGAAATGCGCCGAGCTGGGCGTGCCGGTGAAGCTGCACACCGGTGACGGCCCCTACAGCATCCCCTCCGAGTGGGTGCCGATGATCAAGGAGTTCCCCAACGTCGACTTCATCATGGCGCACTTCGGCGTGCAGACCGGTGGCGTCTACGTGTTCGAGCCCATGCAGTGGGCCATGGAGCTGCCCAACGTCTATTGCGAATCCGGCTGGTGCCTGCAATCGCGCATCGTCGAGTTCGCCAAGGTCCTGCCGACCCACAAGATCCTCTTCGGCACCGACACCCCGCCCAACGAGCCGGGCATGTGG
Source organism: Pseudomonas sp. No.21 (assembly GCF_054558415.1). Lineage (NCBI taxonomy): Bacteria > Pseudomonadati > Pseudomonadota > Gammaproteobacteria > Pseudomonadales > Pseudomonadaceae > Pseudomonas > Pseudomonas sp. No.21. The sequence goes on along the minus strand of NZ_BAAJNO010000025.1, from coordinate 21,046 downwards.
CTGCGCCTGCTGGAGGTGCTGTGCATGGAGCCGCCCCAGGGGCTGGACCTGGACGAGGACACCCTCGAGGACTACCTCGGCAACAACACCGCCCGGATGATCGGCCTGGAGCCGACCCCGCCGCCGCGCAGCCTCGCCGAGGCCGAGGCGCTGCTGAAGAGCCCCGTCACCACGCAACTGGCCAGGAGCTGATGCGATGATCATCGACACCCACCTGCACCCCACCAACCTGGTCGACGAGGCCTGGCGCCACACCGGCACGCCCTTCACCGGCGAGCGCATGCTCAAGCTGATGGACGGCCCCTACATGATCAACGGCAAGCCGCGCCGCATCGACATGGGCTTCATCCAGCCGCCGCCGGGCAACACCGGCTACCGCGACGGCAACCGCCGCGGCCGCGAGGGCGTGCGCGACTACATGTCCTACATCGCCGAGCTGTGCGTGAAGTACCCCGACCGCTTCATCGGCAACTTCACCTTCAACCCGCGCTGGGGCCCGGAGAACGGTGCGGCGGAGCTGGAATTCCACGTCAAGGAATACGGTTTCAAGATGCTCAAGCTGCACGCCAACATGCACGGCTACCGCCCCGACCGCGCCCTGGACTGGCTGCGCCCGGCGATGAAGGTCTGCGCCAAGTACAACATCGTGGTGCTGATCCACACCGGTGACGGGCCCTACACCATCCCGACCATGTTCTACCCGATCATCCGCGAGTTCCCGATGGTGAACTTCATCATCGGCCACTTCGGCATCCAGACCGGCGGCAACTACTCCTTCGAGGCCTTCTGGATGGCGATGGACACGCCCAACGTGTACTGCGAGTCGGGCTGGTGCTTCCAGTCGCGCATCGTCGAGTTCGCCAAGGAGCTGCCGCGCCACAAGATCGTCTTCGGCACCGATTCGCCGCCGAACGAGCCGGGCATGTGGCTGCGCGAGCTGGAGGTGCTCTGCTCCCCCGCGCCGCAAGGGCTGGGCATCGACGAGGACCACCTCGAGGACTACCTGGGCAACAACATCGCCCGCCTGGTGGGCATCGACCCGACGCCGCCGCCCAAGGACCTGGCGGAGGCGGAGATCCGCCTGACCACCACCTACCTCTAGGGTTTCCACTGCGGTACTTACAGGCGTCCCGGGGACCGCGCGCGGTCGGCCATCGGCCGGCCGCGTGCAGGGACTCGGACACCCCGCGCCCCGGGACCGCCTGCTTTTCGAGAGGTGCACCATGACCCTGCCGAGCTTTGCCACGACCCAGGATTTCCACGCGTTCATCGAGGCCTACCGCGAGCGCTTCGCCGACGACGTGCTGACCATCAAGGAACCCCTTTCCGCCGACCAGGACGTCACCGCCCTGGTCGACGCCCTGGCCGCCCGGGGCCAGCACCCGCTGCTGATCTGCGAGCGGGTGGGCAGCCTCGGCGTGCCGGTGGTGACCAACCTGTTCGCCTCGCGAACCCGCATCGCCCGGCTCTTCGGCACCACCCCGGCGAAGCTCCACGAGGCGTTCCAGGCCCGCGCCAACGCCCCCGTTCCGCCGGTCTACCTGGCCACCGGCCCGGTGCTCGACGAGGTGCTCGAAGGCGAGGCGCTGGACCTGGCGCTGCTGCCGATGCTCAAGCATTTCGACAGCGACCGCGGGCCCTACATCACCAACGCCATCATCGTCGCCCAGGACCCGGTCACGGGCGTGGCCAACATGAGCTACCACCGCTCCATGCGCCATGCCCGCCAGGCCCTGGCCACCAGCCTGCATTCGCGCGGCCACCTGTGGCGCATGCTGCAGGCCGCCCGCGAGCGCGGCGAGGAGCTGCCGGTGGCCATGGTGGTCGGCGCCCACCCGCTGTTCATGCTGGCCGCCGCCGCGCGCCTGCCCTATGGCGCCGACGAGCGCGCCGTGGCCGGCGGCCTGTTCGGCGCGCCCCTGGAGCTGGTGAAGACGCCGCGCTACGGCATCGGCGTGCCGGCCCACTCGGAGTTCGTGCTGGAGGGCGCCATCGACCCCACCGCCTATGCCGAGGAAGGCCCCTTCGGCGAGTTCAGCGGCTACTCCTCCGACCGCTCCACCAACAACGTGCTGCGCGTCGACACCCTGCTGCGCCGCCGCGATGCCTGGCTGGTGGACGTGGTGGGCGGCCGCTACGCCGAGCACCTGACCCTGGCGCGCCTGCCCCGCGAGGCGGAGATGAGCGAGAAGCTCAAGGCGCGTTTCCCGGCGGTGACCGCCGTGCACTACCCCAACTCCGGCACCCACTTCCATTGCTACGTGGCGCTGGACCAGAGCCGCGACGGCGAGGCGCGGCAGATCATGCTCGCCCTGCTCGGCTGGGACCCGTACCTGAAGACGGTGATCGCGGTGGACAGCGACATCGACATCAGCGACGACAGCCAGGTGCTTTGGGCGCTGGCCACGCACTTCCAGCCACACCAGGACCTGTTCACCATCGACGGCCTGCCGGGCAGCCCGCTGGACCCGTCCTCCTCGGCCAACGGCACTACCTCGCGCATGGGCCTGGACGCCACCCGCAGCAGCGGCTTCGACGGCATCCGCGCGCAGCTCGACCTGCGCATCCAGGGGCGCATGCGCCAACTGCTGAAGGGCTACCTGCCGGGGAGCGCGTCATGACGGCCCCCCGTCGCCTGGTGGTGGGCATCAGCGGCGCCTCGGGCTTCGTCTATGGCGTGCGCCTGCTGGAGCTGCTGGAACAGCTGGGGATCGAGAGCCACCTGGTGCTGAGCCGCGCGGCGCAGCTGACCATGGCCCACGAGACCGACTACAAGCTGGCCGACGTCATCGCCCGCGCCAGCCACCACCACCGCGCCGACGACGTCGCCGCCGGCATCGCCAGCGGCTCGTTCCGTTGCCTGGGCATGGTGGTGGCGCCCTGCTCCATGCGCACCCTGGCGGAGATCGCCAGCGGCGCGTCCTCGAGCCTGCTGACCCGCGCCGCCGACGTCACCCTCAAGGAACGCCGGCCGCTGGTGCTGATGGCGCGGGAAACGCCGCTGACCCTGGCGCACCTGCGCAACATGACGGCGGTCACCGAGATGGGCGGGATCATCGCCCCGCCGGTGCCGGCCTTCTACGCCCGCCCGCAATCGCTTTCACAGATGGTCGACCACAGCCTAGGCCGGGTGCTCGACCTGTTCGGCCTCGACGCCGGCACCGCGCTGCGCTGGGGCGAACCCGCCCCGGACGCCAACGCCGACGGCGGCCATTCCGCAACCCCGAAGGAGCTCGCATGAACACTGCATTCAACGCCCCGACGCCCAACCGCAAGATCCCGGTGACCATCCTCACCGGCTTCCTCGGGGCCGGCAAAACCACCCTGCTCAACTACATCCTCAAGGAGAACCACGGTCACAGGATCGCCGTGATCGAGAACGAGTTCGGCGAAGTCGGCATCGACGGCGACCTGGTGCTCAGTTCCGAGAGCGAGGAGATCTACGAGATGGTCAACGGCTGCGTGTGCTGCACCGCCGAGGTCCGCGAGGACCTGGTGCGCATCATCCGCGAGCTGGTGAAGCGCCCGGTGCGCCTGGACCGCATCCTCATCGAGACCAGCGGCCTGGCCGACCCCTACCCGGTGGCGCAGAGCTTCTTCATCGACGACCCGATCGCCGAGGAGGTGGAGCTGGACGCCATCGTCACCCTGGTGGACGCCAGGCACGTCGCCCAGCACCTGGAGGACCTGCAGCTGGACGGCGTGGACAACCAGGCGGTGGACCAGATCGTCTGCGCCGACCGCATCATCATCAACAAGGTGGACCTGGTGAACGGCGAGGAACTGGCCGACCTGCAAGGCAAGGTGCGCAGCCTCAACGCCACCGCCGAGATGGTGACCTCCAGCTACGCGCGCATCGACCTGGACGGCATCCTCGGCGTCGGCGCCTTCGAGGCCACCCGCAAGCTGATGGAGATCGGCGCCGAGCACCATGACCATGACCATGATCACCACGAGCCTGCTGCGGACACCGACCACGAGCACGACCCCAGCGTCAGCTCGGTGGGCATCGCCGTGACCCAGGCCATCGACCTGATGGCCTTCCACCGCTGGATCAGCGACCTGCGCCAGCGCCACGCCGACACCCTCTACCGCATGAAGGGCGTGCTCGCCGTCGAGGGCGAGGACCAGCGCTACGTGCTGCAGGGCGTGCACAGCCTGGTGGAGTTCCGCGCCTCCACGCCCTGGGGCAACGAGGTGCGCACCAGCAAGATCGTGTTCATCGGCCGCGACCTCGACCGCGCCGCCCTCAACCAGGGGTTCGCCGCCTGCCTCGCAGGCTGACCACGCTCCGGGCTGCCGCTACGCCCGTGAGCCGGGCGACGGCCCTGGGCACACTGAACGGGTTCCCTCAGCAACAAGAACAATTCGCCAGAGGACTTACACCATGAATTCAGCCGTGCACCCGGTAGACCAGGTTCTGCCGCTCCGTCAGATGCTCACCCTCGGCCTGCAACACATGGCCGTCTCGTACATCGGCGCCATCGCCGTCCCCCTGATCGTCGCCAGCGCCCTGAAGATGTCCCAGCCGGACACGGTGCTGCTGATCAGCACCACGCTGTTCTGCTGCGGCATCGCCACCCTGATGCAGACCCTGGGCTTCTGGAAGTTCGGCGTGCGCCTGCCGATCCTCCAGGGCGCGGCCTTCAGCAGCGTGGGGCCGGTGATCGCCATCGGCAGCAACCCCGATGTCGGCGTCGCCGGCATCTGCGGCGCGGTGATCGGCGCCGGGGTCTTCACCATGCTGGTGGCGCCCTGGGTGGGGCGCCTGCGACGGCTGTTCCCGCCGGTGGTCACCGGCTGCATCGTCACGGTGATCGGCCTGCAGCTGTTCCCCATCGCCTACGAATGGGCCGGCGGCGGGCGCAACCACAGCGACTTCGGCGCCCCCGGCTTCCTGCTGGTGACGCTGGTGGTGCTGGCGGTGATCCTGCTGGTGACCCGCTACGGCAGCCCGCTGCTGCGCAACATGTCGGTGCTGATCGGCATGCTGGTGGGCGGCGGCCTGGCCTACGCGCTGGGCATGGGCAACTTCCATGGCGTGGAGGAGGCGCCCTGGCTGACGGTGCCGGTGCCCTTCCACTTCGGCGTGCCCACCTTCGCGCTGATCCCCATCGCCACCCTGGTGGTGGTGATGATCGTGCAGATGGTCGAATCCATGGGCCTGTTCGTGGCCATCGGCGACATCGTCGAGCGCCCGGTGGAAGACCGCCAGGTGGTCGCCGGGCTGCGTGCCAACGGCCTGTCCAGCGCCATCGCCGGGATGTTCGCCGCCTTCCCCTTCATCGCCTTCATGGAGAACGTCGGCCTGGTGATCCTCACCGGCGTGCGCAGCCGCTGGGTGGTGGCCGTCAGCGGGCTGATGATGTGCACCGTGGCGCTGATCCCCAAGGCCGGCGCCATCATCGCCTCGATGCCCACGGCGGCCCTGGGCGGCGCTGCCGTGGCCATGTTCGGCGTGGTCGCCGCCGCCGGCATCCAGACCCTGGCCAAGGTCGACTACGAGCGCAACCGCTACAACGTGCTGATCGTCGGCTTCACCATCGCCGCCGCCCTGGTGCCGGTGCTCTCCCCGGCCCTGTTCCATCAACTGCCCGAGTGGAGCCAGCCCTTCCTGCACAGCAGCGTGGTGATCGCCTGCCTGGTGTCGGTGGGCCTCAACGCCGCCCTCAACGGCATCGGCGTGCCGGAAGCCGCCAGCGGCAAGACCCTCCACGACGTGCTCTGAACCCGACCACAGGAGCTCTTCATGAACGACATCCTGATCAAGAATCCCCAGGCGGTGATGACCGGCCTGCGCGGCGACCGCGCCCGCGCCGGTGACGTCGACATCCGCATCCGCGACGGGCGCATCGCCGAGATGGCCAAGGACCTGCAGCCCGGTGCCGGCGAGCGGGTGATCGACGCGCGCCACTGCCTGGTCTACCCGGGCTGGATCAACACCCACCACCACCTGGCGCAGAACCTGCTCAAGGCCGTGCCCGCCGGCCTCAACCAGGACCTGCAGGGCTGGCTGGCCAGCGTGCCCTACCCGCGCCTGTCGCGCTTCACCACCGAGCTGGTGCGCATCGCCGCGCGCCTGGGCATGGCCGAGCTGCTGCTGTCGGGCGTCACCACCTGCGCCGACCACCATTACCTCTACCACGCCCATGGCAGCACCGAGAGCGGCGACGCGCTGTTCGACATCGCCGAAGAATTCGGCATGCGCTTCGTGCTCTGCCGGGGCGGCGCGCTGGAGTCGGCCAACGCCCACCCGGGCTTCTCGAAGACCGCGCTGCAGCCGGAAAGCCTGGAACAGATGCTCGGCGACATCGAGCGGCTCAAGGCGCGCTACCACCAGGACACCCCGGACGCCCTGCGCCGGGTGGTGGTGGCGCCCACCACGCCGACCTTCTCGCTGCCGCCGACGCTGCTCCGCGAGCTGGCGCAGAGCGCCCGGCGCATGGGCCTGCGCCTGCACACGCACCTGTCGGAGACGCAGAACTACGTGAACTTCTGCCGCGAGAAGTACAACTGCCTGCCGGTGGAGTTCGTCGCCGAGCACGAGTGGCTGGGGCCGGACGTGTGGTTCGCCCATATGGTCCACGCCCAGCCCTCGGAGATCCGCCTGCTGGCGCAGACCGGCAGCGGCATCTCCCACTGCCCGGTGAGCAACGCGCGCCTGGGCAGCGGCATCGCCCCGGTGCCGCAGATGGCGGCGGCCGGCGTGCCCATCTCCCTGGGGGTGGACGGCGTCGCCTCCAACGAGTCCGGGAGCATGGTCGGCGAGGCCAATACCGCCTGGCTGATCCACCGCGCCAACCAGGGCGCCTCGGCCACCCTGGCCGAGGACGTCATCCACTGGGGCACGGCCGGCGGCGCCAGGGTGCTGGGCCTGGGCGCGGTGGGCACCCTGGAAGTGGGCCAGGCCGCCGACCTGGTGCTCTACGGCCTGGACCACCCGCGCTTCTTCGGCTTCCACGACCCGGCCCTCGCCCCGGTGCTGGCCGGCGAGCCGATGGCGGTGCGCTACAGCCTGGTGGGCGGGCGCCTGGTGGTGGATGACGGGGTGATCCCGGGGCTCGATGTCGAGCGCCTGCGCCGCGAGGCCCTCGACGGCGTGCAGCAGCTGCTGCAGGGCGACTGAAGCCGGAAAACCGCGCTGCCCGGGGCTCAGGGCGGCGCGGTGGGCGGCTCGGCGGGGCACTCGCGAAACGTGGCACGAAAGTGCTAATTTCGCCTTCCCCTGCCCTTCCGAGCCTCCGCCATGGCCCTGACCTTCCGCCCCGCGACCCCGGCCGACGCCCCGGCCATCGCCCCGCTGGTGTATCGCTCCGGCCCCGCCGCCTTCGACCATGCCTTCGCCCGCAACGGCCGCAGCGCGGTGGACTTCCTGCGCTGGACCCTGGCCCGGGAAGCCGGCGAGTTCGGCTATCGCCTGCACTGGGTGGGCGAGCAGGACGGCCGCATCGTCGCCACCGGCACCGCCTTCAGCGGCGAGGCCAACCTGCGCCACAGCCTCGCGGCGCTGGGGCAGATCATCGCCTTCTACGGCCTCGGCGCCGCGTCGGTGATCCGCCGAGGCCTGCAACTGGAGCGCATCATCCAGCCGCCACCGGCCGCCACCTGCTACCTCGCCCACCTGGGCGTGGCGGACGGCCTCACCGGCCAGGGCATCGGCCGGCAACTGATCGACCACCTCCTGCAACAGGGCCGCCACGCCGGCCTGCAGCGCGCCGCCCTCGACGTCTCCGCCGCCAATCCCCGTGCCCAGGCGCTCTACGAACGCCTGGGCTTCGTGGTCGAGCACGAGCGCCCCTCCACTATCCCCGGCATCGCCGCCCATCGGTTCATGACCCGGGGGATTTGAGGGGGGTCGCGGACCGTAGGATGGCGTAGAGCGAAGCGAAACCCATGCTGTGCCGTGCATGGCCTGATCATCCCATCGCGAATGAATTCGCTCCTACCAGGGCGGCGGCGCTGCGCGCCGCTTGGCGACTGAAGTCGCCCCTGCATCGATCATGCGGAGACGCGACCGTCGTGCTCCTGACGGGCTACCGGAGCGGGTATTCCTGGGTTTAGGATGCGGCTGCAGGCGCCCGCAGAGGCGCCGCCCCGACCGCGACGGCCTGTTCACCGACCACAGGGATAGCCCATGAGCACGCTGGAAACCGTTGAACTGAAGGCCTTCGTCCCCGCGAAGGACTACGAGCAGAGCAAATCCTTCTACCTGGACCTGGGCTTCAGGCCCGGCGGCGTCTCGGATGAGATCGCCTATTTCAGCCATGGCGACTGCGCCTTCCTGCTGCAGAACTTCTACGAGCCGGCCCTGGCCGGGAACCTGATGATGCACCTGCTGGTGAAGGACGTTGAGGCCTGGTGGCAGCACGTGCAGGCCAGCGGTGTGATCGAGCGCTACGGCGTGCGTGCCATTGCCCCCCAGGACCAGCCCTGGCGCATGCGCGACTTCGTGCTGTTCGACCCCAGTGGCGTGCTCTGGCGCATCGGCCAGAACATCTGAGCGCAACCCCGCCGGCACCGGGTGTCGGCGGCCACCGGGCCAGCGTCTATGCTTGCTCTGACCCTGAAGTGACGGCGGTGCCGCTAAGTGATCCCCCTCCTCGTCTGCGATGACTCGATGATGGCGCGCAAGCAATTGATCCGCGCCCTGCCCCAGGACTGGCCGGTGTCCATCACCCAGGCCACCCAGGGCGAAGAAGCCATGGTCGCCATCCGCCAGGGCCTGGGCCAGGTGGTGCTGCTGGACCTGACCATGCCGGTGATGGATGGCTACCAGGTGCTGGCCCAGCTGCGCGCCGAAGGCCTGGTGGCCCAGGTGGTGGTGGTCTCCGGCGACATCCAGGAGGAAGCCCAGCGCCGGGTGATGGAGCTGGGCGCCCTGGCCTTCATCAAGAAGCCCGCCGACCCGGCCGAGCTGCGCGCCGTGCTGGTGCGCCTGGGCCTGCTCAAGGTGCCGGCGCCGGGCGTGCCCGCCGAGCCGGTGCCCTCCCGCGAGGACCTGGTCCTCAAGGTCAACTTCCGCGACGCCCTGCGCGAGGTGAGCAACGTCGCCATGGGCCGCGCCGCCGCGCTGCTGGCCAAGGTGCTGGACGTCTTCGTGCAGTTGCCGGTGCCCCAGGTGAACATCTTCGAAGTCAGCGAATTGCACATGACCCTGGCCGACGCCCAGCGCGGCGAGCGGCTCAGCGCGCTGTGCCAGGGCTTCATCGGCGACGCCATCGCCGGCGAGGCGTTGCTGCTGTTCCACGACTCGGAGATCGCCGACATGGCCAACCTGCTGCGCTGGCAGCCGGCCGACGACAAGGAAACCTCGGAGATGCTGCTGGACCTGGCCAGCATCATCATCGGCGCCTGCCTGGCCGGCATCGCCGAGCAGATCGACGTGCGCTTCTCCCAGGGCCACCCGCAGCTGCTCGGGCAGCATGCGTCCATCGAGCGGCTGATCCACCTCAACCGTACCCGCTGGAAGAAGACCCTGGCGGTGGAGATCAGCTACAGCGTCGAGGCCCACGACGTGCACTTCGACCTGCTGCTGCTGTTCACCGAGGACTCGATCCCGCGCCTGACCCACAAGATCCGCTACCTGATGGACTGACCCATGCCGGCACAGATCGATATCAAAGAGGTTCACTGGCTGCTCGACATCGTGCAGTGCATCGACGTCGGCGTGGTGGTGCTCGACCGCCAGTACCGCGTGGAGGTGTGGAACAGCTTCATGGAGAACCACTCCGGCCTGGGCCCGGACGAAGTCCACGGCAAGGTGCTGTTCGAGCTGTTCGAGGAGATCGACGAGACCTGGCTGCGGCGCAAGGTGGACAGCGTGGTGCAGCTCGGCACCCGGGCCTTCAGCCTGTGGGAGCAGCGGCCTTACCTGGTGCGCTTCAAGAACTACCAGCCGATCACCGGGGAGGAGGAGTTCATGTACCAGAACGTCACCCTGCTGCCGCTGATGGGCGCCAGCGGCAGCGTGGAGCACCTGTGCGTGGTGATCTACGACGTCACCGAGGTGGCGCGCTACAAGAAGCAGGTCGCCGCCCTCCGCGCCGGCGACGGCGGCCCGGCGTAACGCCCACCGATCCGTTCGTGGTGCACACGGCGAACCCTGCGTGGAGGCCTCGCAGGATGGGTAGAGCTCCGCGAACCCCATCGGTGTGGAGCCTCAGGCATGACGCTGTACCAGGGCTCGACTCCGCCCGGTGGAGGTAAAAAGCGACCTCCACCCTACGCATGGGTCGAGTCCATCCGCCGCCCAGTGGGAGCGAATTCATTCGCGATGGGGCGATCCGGCCATGCACGCACAGCATGGGTTTCGCTTCGCTCAACCCATCCTACGGGGCGTCCTCGCATCACTTGAGGTACCAGCCCCAGGGTTCCTGGCTGCGGTACTCGGTGACCTGCTTGACCTCCAGGTAGTTGTCCAGCCCCCAGCGGCCCAGCTCGCGGCCGATGCCGCTCTGTTTCATCCCGCCCCAGGGCGCCTGGGTGAAGGTGGGTTGCGAGCAGTTGACCCAGACGATGCCGGCGCGCAGGCCGTTGGCCACCCGCGCGGCGCGGTCGAGGTCGGCGCTCATCACCGCGGCGGCGAGGCCGAAGCGGCTGTCGTTGGCCATGCGCAGGGCGTCGGCCTCGGTCTTGAAGCGCTTGACGCAGAGCACCGGGCCGAAGATCTCCTCGCGCCAGATGCTGGCATTGTCGCCCGGCTCGTCGAAGATCGTCGGCTCCAGGAAGTAGCCGTGGGACAGGTGCGCGGGGCGCTTGCCGCCGCTGATCAGGGTCGCCTCGCGGGTGCCCTGCTCGATCATCCCCATGACCTTCTGGTACTGCCCGGCGCTGACCAGCGGGCCCAGCAGCACGCCGCGCTCCAGCCCCGGGCCGATGGTGATGCGCCGCGCCTCGGCGACCAGGCGTTCGAGCAGGCGCGGGGCGATGCCTTCCTGCACCAGCAGCCGCGAGGTGGCGCTGCACACCTGGCCCTGGTTCCAGAAGATGCCGAACAGGATCCACTCCACCGCCGCTTCGATGTCCGCGTCGTCGAAGACGATGAAGGCCGACTTGCCGCCCAGCTCCAGGCTGATGTTCTTGATGTCGGCCGCCGCCGCCGACATGATTTTCGCCCCCGTGGGCACGCTGCCGGTGAAGGCCAGCTTGTCCACGCCCGGGTGCTGGCTGAGGGGCCCGCCGGCGTCGCCACCGAGGCCGGTGACCACGTTGAGCACGCCGGAGGGCAGGCCGATGCGGTCCGCCGCGCCGGCCAGTTCCAGGGCGGTGAGCGGGGTCAGCTCCGAGGGCTTGAGCACGCAGGTGGCGCCGGCGGCCAGGGCCGGGGCGACCTTCCAGGCGGCCATCAAGAGCGGGTAGTTCCAGGGGATGATCTGCCCCGCCACGCCCACCGGCTCGTGGCGGATACGGCAACGAAAGCGCGCGTCCGGCAGCTCCAGCGCCTCGTCCTGGCGGCCGTCCAGCTCGCGGGCCAGTTCGGCGTAGTAGCGGAAGCAGCCGATGGCGTCGGCGATGTCCCATTGCGCTTCGGGCAGCGGCTTGCCGTTGTCGCGCACCTCCAGCACCGCGAGGGCGTCCTGGCGGCCTTCCAGCTCGCTGGCCAGGGCCTCCAGCCAGCCGGCGCGCTCGGCGCCGGTGGTCTGCCCCCAGCCGCGGTTGAAGGCCTGGCGCGCGGCGCGCACGGCGTGGTCGATGTCTTCCTCGGTGGCCGCCGGCACGCGCTGGATGAGGTCGCCACTGCTCGGGTCGAGCACGTCGAAATGGCCGCCCAGGTCCGGGCGCACCCATTGGCCGTTGATATACAGCTGGTCACGCATGGTGGCTCTCCAGGGTCGTCAGGCGCCGGTGCGGCGGTTCTGCAGGTAGCGGGAGGTGAACAGCAGCGCCAGGGAGGCGCAGATGATCACGGTCGAGATGGCGTTGATCTCCGGGGTGATGCCCCGGCGGATGGACGAGAAGATGTAGATCGGCAGCGTGGTTTCCGAGCCGGCGACGAAGAAGGCGATGATGAAGTCGTCGAAGCTGAAGGTGAACGCCAGGAGGAAGCCGGCCATGATCGCCGGCGCGATCTGCGGCAGCACCACGCGGCGGAAGGTCTCCAGCGGCGGTGCATAGAGGTCGGCGGAGGCTTCCAGCAGGGCCTTGTCCAGGGCCTCGACGCGGGTGCGGACGATGACCATCACCAGCGCCATGGTGAACAGCGAATGGGCGGCCACCACGGTGACGAAGCCCATGCGCAGGCGCGGCAGACCGGAGCCAAGGAGCATGTCCAGCAGCGGGTTGAGCACCTCGAACAGGCTGATGAAGGCGATCAGCGTGGCGATGCCGATGACGATGCCGGGGATGATGATCGCGCAGTAGGTCAGGGCATCGAAGAACATCCGCACGCGCCGCCCCACCCGCTGCAGGCCGAACACCGCGAGGGTGCCGAACAGGGTGGCGATCAGCGCCGAGCACAGGGCGATCAGCGCGCTGTTGCCCAGGGCCTCCATGATGAAGGGGTTGCCGAAGGCGCGGCCGAACCACTGCACCGAGCAGCATTCGAAGGACAGCCCGCTGCGCCCGGCGTTGAAGCTGAAGAGGATGATCAGCGCGATGGGCGCGTAGAGGAACAGGTACAGCGAGGTGGAATAGCTGCGCAGCCACATGTCAGAGCATCCCGTCGGTGGAGCGCTTGCCGTAGCGCGCCACGAGCTTGAGGTAGAGGAAGATGATCACCAGCATCATCGCCACCAGGGTCATGGCCACCGCGCTGCCGAAGGGCCAGTTGCGCGATTGCAGGAACAGGTCGACCAGGGCGTTGCCGACGAAGAACACCTTGCCGCCGCCGAGGATGGCGGGGATGAGGAACTCGCCCATGAGCAGGATGAACACCAGCATGGCGCCGGTGATCACCCCCGGCGCGGACAGCGGCAGGGTCACCCGGCGGAAGGTCTCGAAGGCACTGGCGCCGAGGTCGGACGAGGCTTCCAGCAGGCGCTTGTCGAGCTTCTCCAGGCTGACGTAGATGGGGAACACCATCAGCGGCAGGTAGCCGTAGACGATGCCGATCAGCACCGCCGTGGGGGTGTTGATCAGGCGCACGTCCTCCAGGCCGACGCTGGCCAGCAGCGCGGGGATACCCTTGCCGCCGAGGATGAAGATCCAGGCGTAGGTGCGGATCAGGAAGCTGGTCCAGAACGGCACGATCACCAGGGTCAGCAGCAGCGAGCGGTTGCGCTGCACCTTCACCGCCAGGAAGTAGGCCAGCGGGTAGGCCGCCAGCAGGCACACCAGGGTGCCCAGCGGGGCGAGGAACAGGGTGTTGGCGAAGGCCTTGGCCCGCGAGCCGAGGTTGAGGTAGTTGTCCAGGGTCAGCGCGGCGGCGTAGCCCCCCACCGGGCTGCGCTCGCCGAGGCTGAAGACCAGGATGATCACCAGCGGCATCAGCAGCATCAGCAGGAACCACAGGGTGGACGGCAGCAGCAGGAGCAGCGTGACGCGGCGGCCGAGGCTGCGGCTTTCGACCGGCGCGGCCTGGCCCGCATCGACCGCTGCGGGAGCGCTGAGAGCGACGTTCATGGAAGAGTCCCTAGGATTCATGGGGGCGACCTGGGAGCGAGCCCGGCTCGCGAATGCGGCGTCGCGATTCACGGGTGGAGCTCGCCCCTGCGACGGCAGCGACGGTCAGGCAGCCTTGAAACGCGCCATCAGTTCGGCACGCTCCGGGCTGGTGAGGGTGGCGGCGGCGCCGAACTCCAGGGCGCTGAGCAGCTCGGCGGCCGGGTACATGATCGGGTCGTCGAGCATCGCCTTGGGCAGCAGTGCGTCCACGCGCTTGTCGCCGCTGGGGTAGCCGTGGGCCTCCACTTCCAGCTTGTTCACCTGCGGGTCGAGGAGGAAGTTGATCAGCGCGTAGGCGGCATCGGGGCGCTCGGCCCCCTTGGGGATGGCGAAGAAGTCGCTCCACAGCTCGCCGCCTTCCTTGCCCAGGGTGAACTGCATGTTCGGCAGGTCGCGGTGCAGCTGCGAGCCGTCGCCGGTCCAGCACATGGACATCCAGGCGTCGCCGTTGCGCATCGAGGGCTGGTAGTCGGAGTTGATGGCGAACAGGTGCGGCTTGACCTCCAGCAGCAGCTTCTCGGCGTCGGCCAGCTCCTTCGGGTCCAGCGAGTTGAAGCTGTAGCCGAAGGATTTGAGCGCATTGCCGATGGCGGTGAGCTGGTAGTCGTGGACCATCACCCGGCCGGAGGCCTCGCCCTTGGCCAGCTCCCAGAACTCCTTCCAGCTGCCGGGCTTGGACTTGATCCTGTCGCTGTCGTAGACGAAGCCGGTGGTGCCCCAGTTCTTCGGCACGGCGTAGAGCTTGCCGTCGACGATGCCCTGCTCCATGAAGCGCTTCTCGTAGCTGGCGGCATCGAAGTTGGGCAGGCGCGCGAGATCCAGCGGCTCGATCAGGCCCAGCTCGACGTAGGTGCTGATGGTGTAGTTGGTGGGCACGAAGAGGTCCCAGCCGCTGCCGCCGGCCTGGAGCTTGGCGAGCATCTCCTCGTTGGAGCCGAAGACGTTCATCTGCACGTGGGCGCCGGTCTTCTCGGCGAAGGCGGCGAAGTTCTCGGCGTTGTGGTAGTTCGGCCAGGTGGCCAGCACCACGCGATCACCGATGGCCTTGTCGGCGCCATAGGCCTTGCTGGTGAGCAGGCCGGGCATGTGGGTGGCGACCACCGCAGCGGCCAGGCCCAGGCCGGTGCGGCCGAGGAATTCGCGTCGGGTGATGGAGCCGTTCTGCCAGCTGCGCATCTGTTTGATGAAGTCTTTACGGTCCATTGCCTGCTACCCCGCCTGTTGAGTGTTGGTTTTCTTGTCTGCCCTGCACTGCAAAAGCCCCTGCGATGCCTTGCCGGGGGGATGAACTAGAGCGCCATGGCCGGGCCGGCGGCCTGGTCCCAGCCGATGCGCACCGGCGCGCCGTGCTCGAAGGCCGCCCTGTCGCGCCCGGCGTGGCCCGGCACGCGCACGCAGACGATGCCGAAGGGCTCGGTGCGCACGCGGTATTCGGTGAGGTTGCCCAGGTAGATGCGGTCCACCACCTCCCCGGCCAGGCTGATCTCCCGGGCCAGGGCGTCGGCGGCGTTGCCGATGGCGATCTGCTCCGGGCGCACGGCGATGCAGCCGGGCTCGCTGGCGGCCAGGCGCGGGCCGGTAGGGGTGGCCGGGCTGGCCAGTTGCAGGCCCTGGGGCATGTCCAGCAGCACGCGGTCGCCGTCCACCTGGCGCACGGTGCCGGTGAACAGGTTGGATTCGCCGATGAAGTCCGCCACGTAGCGGCTGGCGGGGGTTTCGTAGAGCTGCTCGGGGGTGGCGGTCTGGATGATGCCGCCGTCCTGCATGACGCTGATGCTGTCGCTCATCGACAGCGCCTCTTCCTGGTCGTGGGTGACCAGCACGAAGGTGATGCCGACCTCGCGCTGCAGGCGCAGCAGTTCGGACTGCATCTCCTTGCGCAGCTTGCGGTCCAGCGCCGCCAGGGGCTCGTCTAGCAGTAGCACGGTGGGCTTGTTGACCAGGGCGCGGGCCAGGGCCACGCGCTGCTGCTGGCCCCCGGAAAGCTCGTGGGGCTTGCGCTGGCCGAAGCCGGTGAGGCGCACCATCTCCAGGGCCTCGTCGGCGCGGCGGCGCTGCTCCTGGCGGTCGGGCCGGGGGGTCAGGTAGCGCAGGCCGTAGGCGATGTTTTCCGCCACCGTGAGGTGGGGGAACAGGGCGTAGCTCTGGAACACCATGTTCACCGGCCGCTGGTGCGCCGGAATGCCCGCTACGGGCCGGCCGCCGAGCCAGACTTCGCCGGCGCTGGGCTGCTCGAAGCCGGCGATCATGCGCAGGGTGGTGGTCTTGCCGCAGCCGGAGCTGCCGAGGAAGGAGTGGAAGGCGCCACGCCGGACCTTGAAGTTCAGCCCGCTGACCGCGCGCACCGAGCCGTAGCTCTTTTCCACGTTGCGGAATTCGATATCGAAGACAGCCTCTGCATCGCTCACGACCAGCCCCTTTTCCAGGTGTTCCTGCTTGTGGGGCCACGCTAACAACCGCTGTTTCGGACTGTATATATCCCTCCGGGGATAGGGCTGGCCGGCCGCAACCACCGCCCTGCCGGTTGCCGCAGCTATTCACAGAAGCTGTGGATAACTTTGTGGACAGCGAGTGGATGGGCGCGTGCGCACCGCTCCTGACAGGGGTCGCCGGAAACTGTTCATTTTTTGATCAATCACAAGGTGGCGAAGATCGCCCGGGGCTACCAGATCAGCCCCCCAGGGGCAAGCGCCCGTGTGCCCACAGAATCGGTGGATGAAGCTGTGGATAACTCGTCTATAACCGCCCGCAGGCCAACAACGACGGGAGCCTGGCGAAGATGTACAAAAAATAAACAGCAGTGCAAAAGTGCGATTTCACGTCGCACCGGCGACGAAATGCGCCTGCCACTGCCGCCCCGTCAAGGCAAGCATTATTTCTGCGTAAAAAGGCTTGCCGCAGAAGCCGAAATGTCGCAGGGGACGGGATTCATTGCCCACATTATCTGTGGAACGGACTGTGGATAACTCGTGGACAGGCGGCTCTGGACCTTGAGCCACGGGGGTTGCAGACCAAAGGTTGGTTATTGATCAGCGCCGCTAAATTCCCGTTGGCGATAAGAGCCGCCACTCAGATCGCAGTCCGCAATACCGGATCGATGGACGCCTCGCGCTGCCCGGCGAGGTCGCGCACCAGCAGGCCGAGCAACTCCGACTGGCTGCCGATACCGAGCTTGGCGTAGATGTTCTTGCGGTGGATCTTCACCGTGCCCGGGCTGATGGCCAGGTGCTCGGCCACCGAGGCGCTGGAGTGCCCGCGCAGGAGCATCTGCACCACCTCCTGCTCCCGGGCGGTGAGCAGGTGCGCGCCGAATTGCTCGAAGGCCTCGCGGATCTTGTAGTCCAGGTCCTGGGCCGGGCGCGGCTGGTGGGCGCGGCGCTGTTCCCAGGCCTCCCCCACCACCTGCTCGACCACCGCCTGGGCGCAGTCGAGCAGTTGCATCTCGTCGCGGCTGTAGGCCGGGCTGCAGGCACTGCGCATCAGCGAGAGCACGGCCTTGGCGCCGTCGGCCAGGTCGACGAAGAAGGCGATTTCCTCGGTGAGGCCGGTCTGCTGGTAGTAGGTGACGTAGTACTCGCCCAGGTAGAAGTGGTCCGGCGCGAACTGGCGCAGGCGCCACAGCCCGGGCGCCTGGTTGCGGGTGCAGGCGAGGTAGAAGGGGTCGAGCAGGTAGGGGCCGACCTGGTAGTCCTCGACATAGACGTGGCGCTTGTCCGCCGGGAAGGTGTCGAACAGCGCCAGCGGCCGGTGGTTGCCCTCGTAGACGAAGAGCACGAAGTGATCGACGTGACAGACCTGCTGCAGCCACTGGGCGAGGCCGAGCAGGCGCGCGCGGCCGGCGGGCAGCGACAGCAGGTGGGCGACACCGGTGGTCCAGTGCTTGAGTTCCTTGGGGCGCATCATGGAATCGCCTGAGGTTGGACTGCGCTTCGAACGCACTAGGCGTTCATCATTTCGCACAGAAATGCACGATCTGCGCCATTATTCCGAACTCTCGCCAATCCCGCGCCAGGCTGCGTGCCGCCGGCTCTGGCGACACGCGCGCCGCACCTCGATGGTTCGCCGCGCCCCGCGTTGCGTCACCCGATGCCACACCGGGCGGTAGCAGTCAGCCCTTCTTCGCCTTGCCGAACCCCGGGCCCTTGCGCACGGCCTTGGCCTTCGGCGCCTCGCTGTCGATCCAGTTGCCCAGGCGCGACGGCTTGCCGCCCTTGGCACCGGCCTGGGGCTCCTTGGGTTTCTTCGGCTTCTTGGGTTTTTTCAGGATGGCGCCGGTGGCGTCGGTCTGCGGCACCCGGTGATCGGGGACGAAGCCGGGCTCGTCGCGGCGCTGCAGGGTCTGCTTGATCAGCACCTCGATGGCCGAGAGCAGCTGCACCTCGTCGGCGCAGACCAGGGAGATGGCCTCGCCGGTGGCGCCGGCACGCCCGGTGCGGCCGATGCGGTGCACGTAGTCCTCGGCGACGATCGGCAGGTCGAAGTTGACCACCAGGGGCAGGTCGTCGATGTCCAGGCCACGGGCGGCGACATCGGTGGCGACGAGGATCTGCACCTCGCCGGCCTTGAAGCGCTCCAGGGCGCGCAGGCGCGAGGGCTGCGGCTTGTCGCCGTGGATGGCGTCGGCGGAGACGCCCACGCGTTGCAGCTCGCCCACCAGTTCGTCGACGCCCTTGCGCGTCTTGACGAACACCAGCACCTGGCCCCAGCGGCGCTCCTGCAGCAGGTGCAGGAACAGCTCGGACTTGCGCTTCTTGTCCACGGTGATCAGCCACTGCCTGACGCTGCGGGCGGCGGCGTTGCGCGGGCTGACCTCGATGGACAGCGGGTCGCGCAGCAGCTCGCGGGCCATCTGGCGGATGGCGTCGGAGAAGGTGGCGGAGAACAGCAGGGTCTGGCGGCGGCGCGGCAGCGCGGAGAAGACATCGTCCAGCTCGCGGGAGAAGCCGAGGTCGAGCATGCGGTCGGCCTCGTCCAGCACCAGCGCCTGCAGCTGGTTGAACTTGACCGCGTTCTGCCGGTACAGGTCGAGCAGGCGCCCGGGGGTGGCTACAAGCACGTCGATGCCCTTGCGCAGCTTCATCATCTGCGGGTTGATGCTGACCCCGCCGTACACCGCGTAGGTGCGCAGCGGCAGGTTCTGCCCGTAGACGCGGAAGCTCTCGTGGACCTGCTCGGCCAGCTCGCGGGTGGGCACCAGCACCAGGGCGCGCACCGAGTTGGCGGCCACCTGCGGGCCTTCCAGGGTCAGGCGCTGCAAGAGCGGCAGGGCGAAGCCGGCGGTCTTGCCGGTGCCGGTCTGCGCCGCGGCCATCAGGTCGCGGCCCTTGAGCACGGCGGGAATCGCCTCGGCCTGCACCGGCGATGGGGTCTTGTAGCCGAGCGTGTCGAGCGCGCGCAGCAGGGGGTCGATCAGGCCAAGGGAAGCGAAGGTCATGGGGGCGGAACCGGAGGTGGAAAAGGCGCAATTCTATCAGGCCGCCGCAAAACTACCTGCGTCGCCGTCGCCCGGGTTCCGGCCTCCCGTCAGCTCGTCTGCTGCAGCACCGGCGCCTTGGGTTTGCGCCACTGCGGCAGGCCGATCAGCACCACGGCGCTGATGATCACCAGCATCGCCAGGCCTTCCTCGCCACCGATGTGCTCGCCGGCGAAGAGCACGCCGAGCAGCACCGCCACCACCGGGTTGACGTAGGCGTAGCTGGTGGCTGCCGCCGGGCGCACGTTCTTCAACAGGTAGAGGTAGGAGCTGAAGGCGATGATCGAGCCGAACACCACCAGGTAGGCCAGGGCCGCCCAGCCGGCGGGGGTGGGCAGGCTCTCCATGCGCTCGCCGCTCAGGGCGCTGCCCAGCAGCAGCGCGACGCCACCGGCGAGCATTTCCACTGCGCTGGCCATGGGACCGGCGGGCAGCGGCAGGTGCTTGCTCCACATGGAGCCGAAGGACCAGCTGGCGGCAGCGAAGATGATCAGGGCGGCCCCCAGCGGGCTGGCCTGGAGGTTGGAGCCGAGGTTGAGCAGGCCGATGCCGATCAGCCCGAGGACGATGCCGGCCCATTCCAGGCGCGTGGTGCGCTGGCCCCAGATGAGGCCGAACAGCAGGGCGAACAGCGGCACCGTGGCCACCGCCAGGGCGGCGACGCCGGAGGCCACGCCCAGGTGCTCGGCCAGGGTCACGCCGCCATTGCCGCAGCTGAGCAGCAGCACGCCGACCATCGCGCCGGCCTTCCACTCGCGCAGTGTGGGCATGGGCGCGCCACGCCAGCGCAGCCAGGCGAACATCAGGCTGCCGGCGATGACGAAGCGCACGCCGGCCATGAGCAGCGGCGGCCAGGATTCGACGCCGATGCGGATCGCCAGGTAAGTGGACCCCCAGATGACGTAGAGGGCGAAGAAGGCGCCGATCAGCAGGAGGGGAAAACGTTGCGCAGGCATGGGGGGCTCGACGATCCGGTTGGCAGGGTGTTTATTCTATGCAAGGCATGACAGGGAAAATAAGCGATTAACCCTGCTTAAACGGCCTACCAACTTTCGAAACAACGCCAATTATCGTTGTTTGCCTTTTTTCCCAAACACCTCGCCTGGAGACCACCGATGGACAAGTACGACCGCCTGCTGCTCTCGGCACTGATGGAGAACGGCCGCGCCTCGTTCGCCGAACTGGCGCGCCGGGTCAACCTCTCGCCCCCGGCCGTGGCCGACCGCGTGGCCAAGCTGGAGGCCAGCGGGGTGATCACCGGTTACCACGCTGCCGTCGACCCGGCGAAGATCGGCCTGCCGATCGAGTGCGTGATCGAACTGCGCCTCGCCGACCACGATTCCAAGCGCGCCCTGGAGGCCCTGGAGAAGATCCCGCAGATCTCCCTCTGCCACCGCATCACCGGCGACGCCTGCGTGCTGATGAAAGCCGCCGTGGCCACCATGCCGGAGCTGCAGGACCTGATCGACCGCCTCAGCCAGTACGGCGCCAGCAAGACCTCGCTGATCCTCTCCACCCCCTTCGAACGGCGCATCCCGGCGGAACTGCAGGTGCACGGTGGGAAGGTCGAGGCGTTGCGCAAGGTGTGAAGATGTTCCGCCCGCCGCAAACGTCGGGCTGCACCCGACCTACAGGCTGCGCGATCCCTGTAGGGGCGAATTCGTTGGCTCTGTCTGCGTTAGCTGTTGTGGACTCAACGAAAAGGCTCAAGCACAGCGCTTTCAGGACGACTCTGGATTCCTGGCACACCCACCGCATGGGTTTCGCTTCGCTCTACTCCATCCTACGAAAGCCGCCAGCCGCGGCGTTCACCCGGTGGTGATGCGCACATCAATGTGAAGCTGGATTGGGGTCTGCTGCGTTGGGCTTCGTACCTCGGCCCAACCTACATCGCACCTGCAACCGCTTCAGCCCATCGCGGATGAATTCGCTCCACCAGGCGGGGGTAACGGCGTGGGGCTCGACATCGCC
>NZ_BAAJNO010000024.1:0-46134 GCF_054558415.1 Pseudomonas sp. No.21 | reverse complement strand
ACTGAGCGTGGCGAAGGACGATGCGAATGGGCAGATGGCGTTGCTGGAGAACCGTTCCGGCGGCATCGAGTCCACGGGCGACATGACCCTGCGCGCCGCCACCCTGACCAACCGCAAGGAGCTGTTCACCCCCGGCAAGACGCTGGTTGCCGGCTCCATCAGCGTGGTTTGCTACGACTGCAGCGGCGACCACCACAACGTCGACTACGTCGCCACCGAGCGCTTCGAAAGCTCGGTGCTGGAAGACTCCGCCGCCTCGCGCATCCACAGCGGCGGCAACCTCGATATCCAGGGCGGCGTGATCGCCAACCGCTACAGCAGCCTGAGCGCCACCGGCAACATCGGCATCCAGGGCACCAGCCTGGAGAACACGGGTGCCGCCAGCGGCATCATCGAACGTGTACGCCGCTTCAACACCGGCCGCGTCACCGACGGTACCGACGAGCGTTTCCGCGCCAACTACATCAACCCCTACAACGCCCAGCCGATGCCCAAGGAAGTGCCCAGCGCGCTCTACAGCTGGGCGCTGACCAGCGACGTCGAGACGCGCACGCCCACCGGTGTCGGCTCGCCGGCCATCATCCAGGCCGGTGGCAACGTCAGCATTCAGGCCACCCAGCCCATCACCAACGACTCGGTCCTGGCCAACCAGGCGCCCCAGGGCGGCAACGCCCAGAGCCTGGACAGCCAGGTGGGCCTCACCAGCCAACCGCTGGTGGTGCAGCTCAACGCACAGCTGGCTCCGGACGCCAACCAGCAGGCGGTCAACCCGCTGACACTGCCGGGCTTCGGCCTGCCCCAGGGGCAGAACGGCCTGTTCCATGTCAATGACGGCCCCGGCCATCGCTACCTGGTCGAGACCCGCGCCGAGTTCGCCAACCTCAAGAGCTTCCTCAGCTCCGACTACATGCTGAGCCGCCTCGGCTTCGACGCCGACCAGGCGCAGAAACGCCTGGGGGACGGCCTGTACGAACAGCGCCTGATCCGCGAAGCGGTGGTCGCCCGTACCGGCAAACGCTTCATCGATGGGCTGGCTTCGGACGAGGCCCAGTTCAAGTACCTGATGGACAACGCCATCGCCAGCAAGGAAGCCCTCAACCTCGCCCCGGGCGTGGCCCTGAGCGCCGAACAGGTGGCCGCCCTGACCCACGACATCGTGTGGATGCAGGAGCAGGACGTGAATGGCGAGAAGGTGCTGGTGCCGGTGCTCTACCTGGCCCAGGCCAAGGACCGCTTGGCGCCAAGCGGCGCACTGATCCAGGGCCAGGACGTCGCCCTCATCAGCGGCAGCAGCCTCAGCAACAGCGGCACCCTGCGCGCCAGCAACCAGCTGCAGGCGTCCGCCCTGAACATCGACAACCGTGGCCTGATGCAGGCGGGCGATCGCCTGTCCCTGCTGGCCACCGACAGCATCCGCAACGCCCGTGGCGGCATCATCAACGGCAAGGACGTCAGCGCCATCGCCCTCACCGGTGACATCATCAACGAGCGCACCATCAGCCAGGACGCCCGCAGCGGCAAGAACTTCAGCCAGCTCACCAGCGTGGTGGACAAGGCCGCCGGGATTGAGGCGAGCAACAGCCTGAGCCTCACCGCCGGGAAGGACCTCCAGAACATCGGCGGCACCCTCAAGGCCGGCGGCAACGCCACCCTGAAGGCCGGCAACGACCTGGTCATCGCCTCTGCTGCCGAGGAAAACGGCAGCATGCGCCAGGACAAGCGCCATTTCTGGAGCAATACCAGCACCACCCAGCATGGCAGCGATGTGCAGATCGGCGGCAACCTGCAGGCCAGCGCCGGGCAGGATCTCGCCGTGATTGCCAGCACCGTCAAGGCCGGGGGCAATGTCAGCCTGGAGGCCGAGCGCGACATCACCATCGCTGCGGCAGCCGATGAGAGCAGCAGCGAATACCGCTACAAGCGCAGCGGCAAGAAGATCAACAAGGAAGACAGCACCATCCGCCAGCAGGCGGCGGTGATCGAAGCAGGTGGCGATCTCGATATTGAGGCGGGTGGCAACCTGCTGCTCAGCGCCAGCAAGCTCAAGGCCGGCGATGAAGCCTACCTGTACGCCGGCGAACAGCTGGCCCTGACCGCAGGGCAGGACAGCGACTACCACCTCTACGACATGAAGAAGAAGGGGGCCTTCGGCGCCAAGAAGACCCAGCGCGACGAAGTCACCGATGTCCGCAATGTCGGCACCAGCATCATCACCGGCGGCGACCTCACCCTCGCCAGCGAAGGTGACCAGCTTTACCAGCGCGCTCACCTGGAAAGCGGCGGCAACCTGACCCTTGAAAGTGGCGGTGCCATCACCTTCGAAGCGGTGAAGGACATGCACCAGGAGAGCCATGAGAAGAGCAAGAGCAGCTTCGTGTGGAACTCCATGGAGGGCAAAGGCAAGACGGATGAAACGGTCCTGCAGAGCCAACTGATCGCTCAGGGCGAGATCGCCATCAAGGCTGTCGATGGACTGAAGATCGATATCAAGGAGATCAACCAGCAGAGCGTCAGCCAGACCGTCGATGCGATGGTGGCTGCCGACCCGCAATTGGCATGGATTAAAGCGGCTGAACAGCGTGGAGATATCGATTGGCGGCAGGTCAAAGAAATCCATGACTCCTTCAAATACAGCAACTCGGGGCTTGGGGCAGGAGCCCAGCTAGTAATCGCGATCGTTATGGCAGTAGTTGTTGGGCCGGCTGCTGCCTCAGCTGTTGGGGGGGGGGTTGGTGGGGCTGCCGTGGGTGCGGTTGCCTCCTCAGCAGCTACCAAGGGAACCGTAGGCATCATCAACAATCGAGGCAATCTGGGGGCTACACTCAAAGATGTCACATCAAAGGAAAGCCTTAAGGATTATGCAGTTGCCGGGGCGACGGCAGGTCTGACTTCAGGCCTCTTCGATAAGCTGTTTGGTACCGAGACAAACCCTTTCACTAATAAGGTCAATAATGTTGATCTGGGAACCCTAGAAGGGATTGGAAACTTTGCAGGTAATCAGCTAGCCCAGAGCACTACCGCAGCAGGGCTCAATAAACTAATGGGGCGTGATGCCTCGTTCAAGGACGCTTTACAGACCGCTCTCTACAATACATTGGCCGCAGCCTCGTTCAACGCTTTAGGGGACTACACCAAGGGAAAAATAGCTGACGGCTCACCGCAGAAGATTGCTATTCACGCTGTTGTAGGTGGCTTGCTTAGTAAGGCGACTGGCGGCGACTTCAAGACTGGCGCAATTGCGGCTGGCGCCAATGAGGCTCTGGTAGTTCAGCTTGATGCTTTGGTGAATAGTGATCCCAAGCTGCTGGCAATGTCATCCCAGCTCGTCGGTGTGTTTGCAGCGGCAGCTGTTGGGGGAGATCTTGAGAAAGGTGCCTGGGTGGCACAGAACGCGACGCAGTATAATTTCCTCAATCATAAGGATGTAGAGGAGCTTAAGGAGAAAGCTGGGGCTTGTGATGGTGACAATTCGTGTGGTGAGTTGGATCGTGAGGCTCGCGAGCGCAGTCTGGTTAATCATAAGCGTTTGCTGGAATGCACAAGTGTAGGAAATTGTGCTGAAGTTCGAGCAGAGATAGATGCCGGCTCTAAGGCTATAGATAGCTTGGAGAGCCAGTTGCCAGACGGTGCTGCTAGTAAAATTCTTCGGTCTTATACGTTCATTGGGGGGGATAATCTTAATGATTGGACTCTCGCTGGTCAGTTGCACCTAGACTATATTTCTCAACTCTATTTCTCTAATGATCCTCGATGGATGGGAGAGGCTTCGAAATTTACAGAACAAACTGGCTTCAACCCATTTGGGATCAATCCCCTTGCGCTTAAGGGACTGAGTAAAGGTAGTACCGCCGGAACCAAGGCCGATATCGTCGAGCCATCCGGCTCCAAGGCTTCAGTAGGATCAACGACTCCGAAGTGGGATAATGCAGTTTCACGGGCGGATGGGGACTTCGGCCCAATAAACCAGCCATCGAAAAGCACAAAGGTTCCTGCGTTTTTCAACCCGCAGCAGTCGGCAATCGGGGCTCTGAGTAATGGGCGGATTCATATAAATGATTTGAAGAGTTTGGTCCCGCCAGGCTCACCTGATGGCTTTAAGCCATCGGCGACCATCTCAGATGGTAGTAAATTTAACTATATGATTGGAGGGCAGAAAGTTGAGATAAAATGGCATTCTCCGGATGCGAATGCTGCCGTCAAATTTCCAGGTTCAAACTCGGGATCTGGCTGGACTGCACAAATAAAAATTGGTGGGAAGCTTTTGGGGCAAGACGGGAGGCTTTACAGAAAAGCCTCCAATGAAACGCACATACCAGTAGATTTTTGATCATGAAAAATTCTGAATATTACCGGTTGTTACCCGAGGGAATGGCACCTGAAGCTGTTCGTCATGAAATCGAAACGCTTCTACAGACACAAGGTGATATGGAAGTGCTCCCGTTCATGGAGGCGCTTGACGAGTTGGCTGATCGCCAATGGCATACATATTCTTTATTGCCAGAGCCGCTGAAATCTCGTGTCGAACAGTTGATCATCTTATGTTGGCGAGACCAGCCAGAAGTAACCGATTATGCCTTGTCGATCGTATCTAAATTAGGACTGGTAGAAGCCTGGGAATTTCTTCTAGGGCTTGATAGGCAGGTGATGTCCATTGCCAGTCGAGAGGCAATTGAGGAGGCAGAAACTGAGATGTCCTCAACGATTGCGGATCCCTACAGTGGTATGCGTTGAGCAGGTGGATCAGCTTTCCCTGTCCTCCACTCTGATAGCGGGGTGAGTGGCTGCGGCTTGGCCAGTACGGTCAATCTGCTGCTGGGTTCTTGTGTCTGTTTCGCTGAGTAGTTCGACGAGCTCGTTTGAGCGCCTGCAGCTAAGCCCTCTTGCCTCATCATAAAAAAGCCCGGCATCCGCCGGGCTTCGTCATTTCAGAGGAACCGTTTCAGCGAGATATCAACGCCGCCGTTCCCGCCGCACCGAACAGCCCGGCGCTGACGCGGTTGAACCAGGTCTGGCCCTGGCCGGAGCGCAGGTAGCGGGCGGCGGCGTGGGCGCTGAGGCCGTAGAAGAGTTTGCAGGCGAGGTCCAGCACGGCCCAGGTGGCGATCATCACCGAGAGCTGGCCCAGCAGCGGGCGGTCGGCGCTGATGAACTGGGGCAGGAAGGCGGCGAAGAAGAGGATGTCCTTGGGGTTGCTGGCGGCGAGGCCGAAGGCTTTCCAGTAGAGGGCGCGGAAGCCCGGGTTGACCGGTTGCTCCTCGGCCGCCACCGGTTTGGCGGCGTTGCGCGATTGCTTCCAGCTCTGCCAGGCGAGGTAGAAGAGGTAGAGCGCGCCCACCAGCTTGAGTGCGCTGAACAGTTGCTCGGAGGCCAGCAGCAGGGCGCCGAGGCCGAGCGCGGAGGCGGCGAGCAGGCCGGTGGCGGCGCTGACGCCACCGAGGAACGCAGGCAGCGAGCGGCGGATGCCGTAGTTGAGGCTGTTGCTGACCATCAGCAGGGACAGGGGGCCGGGGATCAGGATCACCACCAGCGCGGCGCTGCTGAACAGCAGCCAGGTTTCCAGGCTCATTCGCTCGTCTCCGGGAAATGAAAAGGCCCTGGCGCTTCAGCGCCAGGGCCTTGGGGTGTTGCGGAGCGAGCTTACAGGAAAATGAACTTGGCGACGAAGATGGCGCAAAGTGCATACAGGCTGGGCGATACCTCGCGGTATTTGCCGGTGCAGGCCTTCATCACCACGTAGGTCACGAAGCCCAGGGCGATGCCGTCGGCGACCGAGAAGGTCAGCGGCATCATGATGACGGTGACGATCGCGGGGATGGTTTCGGTGTGCTCGTCCCAGTCGATGTGGGCCATGCCGCCCATCATCAGCATGGCGACGTAGATCAGCGCGCCGGAGGTGGCATAGGCGGGGATCATGCCGGCCAGCGGGGCGAAGAACATCGCAGCGACGAAGAGGATGCCGACGGTGACGGCGGTCAGACCGGTGCGGCCACCGGCGGCGACGCCCGCGGCGCTTTCCACGTAGCTGGTGACCGGCGGTACGCCGAGCACGCCGCCGAACACGCTGGAGGCGCTATCGGCCTTCATGGCCTTCGACAGGTTCTCGATGCGGCCGTCTTCCTTCACCAGGTTCGCGCGCTGGGCCACGCCCATCAGGGTGCCGGCGGTGTCGAACATGTGCACGAAGAGGAAGGCCAGGATCACGCTGATCATGGTCACGTCGAACGCACCGGTGATGTCCATGGCCATGAAGGTGGGCGCCAGGCTCGGCGGCATGGAGAAGACGCCGCCGAACTTGACGATGCCCAGGCCGACGCCGATCAGGGTGACGGTGAGGATGCTGATCAGGATGCCGCCGAACACGCGGCGGTATTCCAGCACGGCGATCATCAGGAAGCAGATCGCGGCCAGCAGCGGGGCGGGGGAGGTCAGGTCACCGATGTGCACCAGGGTGCTGGAGTTCGGTACCACGATGCCGGCGGTCTTCAGGCCGATGAGCCCGAGGAACAATCCGACCCCCGCGCCCATGGCGAAGCGCAGGCTGCTGGGGATGCTGTTGAGCAGCCATTCGCGGATGCGCGAGAAGGTCAGGATCATGAACAGCACGCCGGACAGGAACACCGCGCCGAGGGCGATCTGCCAGCTGTAGCCCATGGTGTTGACCACGGTGTAGGTGAAGAAGGCGTTGAGGCCCATGCCCGGTGCCAGGCCGACCGGCCAGTTGGCGTACAGGCCCATCAGGAAGCAGCCGAAGGCGGCGGCCAGGCAGGTGGCCACGAAGGCCGCACCGTGATCGATGCCGGCATCCGCCATGATGTTGGGGTTTACGAAGATGATGTAGGCCATGGTGATGAAGGTGGTGAGGCCGGCGGCCAGTTCGGTTCTCACGGTGGTGCGGTGTTCGGTCAGCTTGAAGAGGCGTTCAAGCAGGCCTTTGGCGGGAGGGCTCGCAGCGTACGTTCCTTGTTCTTGTTGTTTGGTGCTTTCCACAGCAGGTACCTCTCATTTAGTTGTTTTTAGCTGTTCGGCCGGCTGGTTACCTGGGTCCCTTGCGCAGCGAAAAGCCTGAGGTTTGGTGCCTCACGGGGCAGTGCGAGTTTTCTGACTTTTGGGTCAAAAAGTACGCAGTCGGATTATGTGTTTGTGTACAAAAAAGTCAATTAATGTTTGTCGGCTTGTGTGCAGCTTTTTGGGGGCATAGACTGCGCGAGCTGGACTGACCGGTAAGACCACAACAACAAAGCCTCCGGATCTCGCACAAGGGCGTAGCCGCGCCAGCGCTCCGGGGGCACCGCAACGGAGATTCCCCCCATGCTCAAGTGGTGCTCGCGCTCGATATTCCTGCAGGTCGTCATCGGCCTGGTCATCGGCATCCTCTGCGGTATCGGCTTCCCCGAGTTCTCGGCGCAGCTCAAGCCCCTGGGCGACGGTTTCATCAAGCTGATCAAGATGCTCATCGCGCTGATCGTGTTCTGCGTGGTGGTGAGCGGCATTTCCGGCGCGGGGGACCTGAAGAAGGTCGGTCGCATCGGCTTCAAGGCGGTGGTGTATTTCGAGGTACTGACCACGGTGGCGCTGCTGATCGGCCTGCTGGTGGCCTATGGCGGCGGGCTGGGGGTGGGCGCCAACATCGACCTCGGCCAGTTGCCGGCCGGCGATGCTGCGCTCTACACCTCGCGCACCGGCGACCTGCACGGGCCGGTGGACTTCGTCATGGGGCTGATCCCGGCGTCCGTGATCGGCGCCTTCGCCAGCAACGACATTCTCCAGGTGCTGCTGTTCTCGGTGCTGTTCGGCTGTGCGCTGAACCAGGTGGGCGAGGCGGCGTCGGGCGTGGCCCGGCTGATCAACGAGATGAGCCATGTGATCTTCCGCATCATGGGCATGATCGTGCGCCTGGCGCCCATCGGCGTGTTCGGTGCCATCGCCTTCACCACCAGCAAGTACGGGGTCGACTCGCTGCGCCACCTGGGCGGCCTGGTGGTGGTGTTCTATGCCACCTGTGCGGTGTTCGTGCTGCTGGTGCTGGGGACCGTGCTGCGGGTTGCCGGGCTGCGCCTGTGGCCGTTCCTCGGCTACCTGCGCGAGGAGCTGCTGATCGTGCTCGGCACCGCTTCTTCGGACGCCGTGCTGCCGCAGATCATGCGCAAGCTGGAGCACCTGGGCATCCGCAGTTCCACGGTTGGCCTGGTGATCCCCACCGGCTACTCGTTCAACCTGGACGGCTTCTCCATCTACCTGACCCTGGCCATCGTCTTCATCGCCCATGCCACCGGCACGCCGCTGGCGATGAATGATCTGGTCACCATCCTGCTGGTGTCGCTGGTCACCTCCAAGGGCGCCCACGGCATTCCCGGCTCGGCCCTGGTGATCCTCGCCGCCACGCTCGCGGCCGTGCCGGCGATCCCCGTCGTGGGCCTGGTGCTGGTGCTCTCCGTGGACTGGTTCATGGGCATCGGCCGCGCACTGACCAACCTGATCGGCAACTGCATCGCCACTGTGGCCATCGCCCGTTGGGAAAAGGACATCGACCTGGGTCGCGCCCGCAGCGTGCTGGCGGGCGAGCAGGGCTTTGCGTTCAAGGACCGCCTCGGCGCCAAGCCGACGGCGGATTGAGAAGGGTGTCGCCGGGCTGCATCATGCTGCGGCCCGGCCTGCCTGGTCCGGCTTCACAAGGAGGAAGGAACAGTGAACAGCTCATCGACCCTGGTGGGGTCCATCGTCCAGTCGCTGCGCGAGTCCATCGAGCAGGGGCGCTGGGCCGTCGGCGAGATGCTCCCGGGCCAGCGCGAACTGGCCGAGCAGCTGGGCATCAGCCGCCCCTGCCTGCGCGAGGCGGTGACGGTGCTGGAAACCCTCGGCATGGTCCGCTCGCTGCCCGGCAAGGGCGTCCAGGTGATGGGGCGCGAGGCTGCGGAACTCGCCATCACGGCGCCCCGCGACCACAGCATCGAGGATGTGATCCAGCTGCGTTATGCCCTGGAGCCCTTCATCGTCGGCCTGGTGGCGCAATCGATCGCATCGAGCGATCTCGACCGCCTGCGCCTGCGTCTGATGGACCTGCGCGATGCCGCGGAGGACGACGACATGGATGCCTTCGTCGAGGCCTATATAGGCTTCCATCAATTGCTCGGTTCGCTGACCACCAACCCCATCTTCCAGTCCCTGGTCACGCAGGCGGGGGCTGCGTTGGCCCGCAGCGATGCACTGCTGCGCCAGCGCGGTGACGAATTGCAGGAACGGGTGCGCGAGCACGAGGCCCTGGTACAGGCCATCCGCCGGCGCGACAGCCTGCTGGCCTCCTCGCTGATGCGTGACCACCTGGTCGCCGAGGGTCGCCGGATGGGGTTGCGCCTGGAGCTGCCGGAGGGTTCTAGGGCCCTGTAGGCGGGAGTCTGGGCGGGGTGGCAGTGCCTTTGTTCGGGCGGATTGTGTACAATGCGCACATTTTTCCGAGGCTTTCCCCGTTGGACGCTGGCAATACGATGCCGACTCAGCGTAGTGTCAGCCCTATTCCCGCTTTCGAATCCTTCTACGTGGGCCCCCATGAACGACGTTGAACACAGTTTGAAGAAGCCGCCGCGTGCCGCCAAAGGCACGCGCAATGGCACCCAGGATGAAGTCGTCTACGCACATATCTTCGAAGCCATCCTCGAACAGCGCCTGGCTCCGGCCACCAAGTTGAGCGAAGAGGCCCTGGGCGAGATCTTCGGTGTCAGCCGCACCATCATCCGCCGTGCCCTGTCGCGCCTCGCCCACGAGGGCGTGGTGCTGCTGCGTCCCAACCGTGGTGCCGTCGTGGCCAGCCCGGGGGCCGAGGAAGCGCGGCAGATCTTCTACGCACGTCGCATGATCGAGCGCGCCATCACCGAGCTGGCTTGCGTCAACGCCACCCCCGAACAGATCGCCGGCCTGCGCCAGATGGTCATCGAGGAGCGCGAGTGCTTCGCCCGTGGTGACCGCGGCATGGGCATCCGCCTGTCCGGCGAGTTCCACCTGAAGCTGGCCGAGGCCGCTGGCAACTTCACCCTGCTGGGTTTCCTGCGCAGCCTGATTTCGCAGACCTCGCTGATCATCGCCCTGTACGAGAGCAACAGCCGCACCCATTGCTCGGACGAGGAGCACGACAAGGTCATCGACGCCATCGAGTCGCATAACGTCGAGGTCGCCGTCGACCTGATGATGCGCCACATGGACAGCGTCGACGCCAAGCTCAACCTCGAAGGCGAAACCGCCTCCGATGACCTGCACGCGGTGTTCTCGCACCTGCTGCAGAGCAAGAAGAAAAGCACCCGCGCTTCCTCACGCAGCGCCTGAGCAGGGTGTGATGAAGAAGCCCCGCGAATGCGGGGCTTTTTTGTGGGCGGGTGGTTGGGTAGGTCGGGTGCAACTCGACGGTTTGGCACGGCGGCACCCGGCTTCTGTGAGAGCGGCTTCAGCCGCGAAACAGGGGACAGGTTGCTGGCTTCATCGCGAATGAATTCGCTCCCACGAGGTGGGCATGCGTGTGGGCTGGAAGGTCGCTTGGTGGATGAAAAGAGCGCCATCCACCCTGCACACCGGTCAGCTCCGTAGGGTGGGTGAAACCCGCGTGGCTCCAAGCAAGAGCCCGGATTGCACCCGGCCTGCCACGGCACGGCGCCGCAGGTTGGCGCCGAGCGTAGCGAGGCCCAACGCAGCGATGCTGGGCGGCGTTGCAGGTGCTTCACGTGGGAGCGGCTTCAGCCGCAAAAGATCCGCCGCCACGGGGTTGCGCGTGGCCGGATGTCCCATCGAGTGAATTCGCCCCCACGGGGCCGCGTAGAGGTGGTGCACAAAGAAAAGCCCCGCATGGGCGGGGCTTTCGGGGGCAGCGTTGGATCAGTCGCGGCGGTGCACGGAGCGGCCGGCGGCGAAGGTTTCCTTCACGCTGCGGTCGTCGCCGAGGATGGTCAGGGCGAAGAGCTTCTCCTCGATGGTCCTGGCCTGCTGCATGCGGTAGGCGATCAGCGGGGTGGCCTGGTAGTCGAGGACCACGAAGTCCGCGTCCTTGCCGCTGGCGAAGTTACCGATCTTGTCGTCCAGGTACAGCGCGCGGGCGCCGCCCAGGGTGGCCAGGTACAGGGACTTGAACGGGTCGAGCTTCTTGCCCTGCAGCTGCATGACCTTGTAGGCCTCGTTCAGCGACTGCAGCTGGGAGAAGCTGGTGCCGGCGCCGACGTCGGTGCCCAGGCCCACGCGCACGCCGTGCTCTTCCAGCTTCTGCAGGTCGAACAGGCCGCTGCCCAGGAACAGGTTGGAAGTGGGGCAGAAGGCCACGGCCGAGCCGGTTTCCGCCAGGCGCTTGCACTCGTCGTCGCAGACGTGGACGCCATGGGCGAAGACCGCGCGCGGGCCGATCAGCTTGTAGTGGTCGTACACGTCCAGGTAGCCCTTGCGCTCCGGGAACAGCGCCTTCACCCATTCGATCTCCGCCTTGTTCTCGGAGAGGTGGGTGTGCATGTACAGGCCCGGGAACTCGCCGAACAGCTGGCCGGCCAGGGTCAGCTGCTCCGGGGTGCTGGTCGGCGCGAAGCGCGGAGTCACCGCGTAGTGCAGGCGGCCCTTGCCGTGCCAGCGCTCGATCAGCTCCCGGCTGTCGGCGTAGCCGCTTTCCGGGGTGTCGGCCAGGTAGTCGGGGGCGTTGCGGTCCATCAGCACCTTGCCGGCGATCATGCGCAGGTCCAAGGCCTCGGCGGCTTCGAAGAAGGCGTCGACCGACTGCTTGTGCACGGTGCCGAACACCAGGGCGGTGGTGGTGCCGCTGCGCAGCAGTTCCTTGAGGAAGATGGCCGCCACGTCGGCCGCGTGGGCCTTGTCGGCGAAGGCCTTCTCGGTGGGGAAGGTGTAGGTGTTCAGCCAGTCCAGCAGCTGTTCGCCGTAGGAGGCGATCATGCCGGTCTGCGGGTAGTGGATGTGGGTGTCGATGAAGCCGGGGGTGATCAGGGCGTCGCGGTATTCGCGCACTTCCACGCCCTTGAGGCCGGGCAGCAGGTCGGCGGCATGGCCGACGCGGGCGACCTTGCCGTCCTCGATCACCAGCACGCCGTCCTCGAAATACTCGTAGGACTGCTCGACACCCACCTCGGCGGGGTCGGCGATGCTGTGCAGGATGGCGGCGCGATAGGCTTTTGCAGGGCTGGTCATGTTGAATCTCGTTCTTTCGTGATCTTGATGCCCCGTGTCGGGGCTCCGCGCAGGCGAGCACCGAGCCGAGGTGGCCCGGTGTCCTCCTGCATGAATCCTGGTGTCAGGCCTGTTCGCGGCGGGAAGAGGGCACCAGTTTGGCGACTGTTTCCCTTTTCTTCACGTCCTGGCCTTCTTCCTTCTGACCGAAGGTGGCGTTGTAGGTGGCGATGATCTCGCCGGCGATGGAGATGGCGATCTCCGCAGGCAGCTTGCCCTTCACCTCGGCGATGCCCATGGGGCAACGCATGCGCTGCACGGTTTCCGGGGCGAAGCCGCGGTCGCGCAGGCGGTGTTCGAACTTCACCCGCTTGGTCTTCGAGCCGATCAGGCCGTAGTAGGCGAAGTCATTGCGCTTGAGGATGGCCGCAGTGAGCTCCAGGTCGAGCTGGTGGTTGTGGGTCATGACGATGAAGTAGCTGCCGGCGGGCATGCGCTCGACCTCATCGACCACCTCGTCATTGATCACCTTCTCGACACCGGTGGGAATGGACGCCGGGAACTCGTTCTCCCGCGAGTCGATCCAGCGCACCTTGCAGGGCAGGCTGGCGAGCAGCGGAGCCAGGGCACGGCCGACGTGGCCGGCCCCGAACAGGGCGATATGTGCCTGGGGCTGGCCCATGGGCTCGAACAGCAGCACCGTGGCACCGCCGCAGCACTGGCCGAGGCTGGCGCCCAGGCTGAAGCGCTCCAGGCGGGTGTCCTGGGAACGGCTCCGCAGCATTTCGCGGGCGATCTCCATCGCCTTGAATTCCAGGTGGCCGCCACCGATGGTCTCGTAGATGCGGTCATCGCTGACCACCATCTTCGAGCCGGAATTGCGCGGGGTGGACCCGCGCTCTTCGATGATGGTCACCAGCACGCAGGCGTCCCCGCGTTGCTGGAGTTCGGCCAGGGCGCTGATCCAGCTCATTTGCTCAACCTCCAGGTACGCAGGGGCTTGGCGGAGCGCGACAGGCGCCAGACATCCTGCTCCGGGCGGCGCAAGGCGTCGGTCGGCTGGGCCGGTGCGGCCTGCTGTTCCGGGGTTTCGCGGCTGAAGGCGGGTTGGCTGTTCATCTCGGCTCCCGGCCCGCCGTCAGGCGGGCTCTACCTGGCTGGCAGCGGGCTTGTTGGCCGCCTGCTGCAGCTTCTTCATCTGCTCCACGCCCCAGAGCACGCGCTCCGGCGTGGCCGGTGCGTCTATGGCCGGCTGCGCCTTGTAGTCCGCCAGGCTGGCCACGGCGTCCTTGAGCGCACACCACACGGCGATGCCGAGCATGAACGGCGGCTCGCCC
Source organism: Pseudomonas sp. No.21 (assembly GCF_054558415.1). Classification (NCBI taxonomy): domain Bacteria; kingdom Pseudomonadati; phylum Pseudomonadota; class Gammaproteobacteria; order Pseudomonadales; family Pseudomonadaceae; genus Pseudomonas; species Pseudomonas sp. No.21. Next base: position 32,656 of record NZ_BAAJNO010000024.1, on the reverse strand, counting down.
ACGGCCTTGGAGTGGAACACGGTCTGCTCGGGGTTCTTGCGGTTCTCCACCAGCTTGACCCGCAGGTCCAGCGGCATGTCGGCGATGGCGGGGATCTTGTAGCTCGCCGGGCCGCTGGTCATCAGCTTGCCCTTGGCGTTCCACACCAGCTCTTCCATGGTCAGCCAGCCCATGCCCTGGACGAACGCGCCCTCCACCTGGCCGATGTCGATGGCCGGGTTCAGCGAGGCGCCGACGTCATGCAGGATATCGGTGCGCAGCATCTTGTATTCGCCGGTCAGGGTGTCCACCAGCACTTCCGCACAGGCAGCGCCGTAGGCGAAGTAGTAGAAGGGGCGGCCGGCGGCCTTCTCGCGGTCATAGAAGATCTTCGGCGTGCGGTAGAAACCGGTGCTGGAGAGCGAGATCTGGTTGAAGTAGGCGAGCTGGATCATCTCCTCGAAGGAGAGGAAGTGATCGCGCACGCGCACCTGCTCGTTGCGGAACTCGATGTCTTCGTCGGTCACCTTGAAGTGGTTGGCGAGGAAGTCCACCAGGCGCTTCTTGATGGTCTCGGCGGCGTTCTGGGCGGCCTTGCCGTTCAGGTCGGTGCCGCTGGAGGCAGCGGTCGGCGAGGTGTTGGGCACCTTGTCGGTGTTGGTCGCGGTGATCTGGATGCGGCCGATGTCCACCTGGAAGACCTCGGCCACCACCTGGGCGACCTTGGTGTTCAGACCCTGGCCCATCTCGGTGCCGCCGTGGTTCAGGTGGATCGAACCGTCGGTGTAGATGTGCACCAGCGCGCCCGCCTGGTTGAGGAAGGTGGCGGTGAAGCTGATGCCGAACTTGACCGGGGTCAGCGCCAGGCCCTTCTTCAGCACCGGGCTCCTGGCGTTGAAGGCGCGGATTTCTTCACGGCGCCGGGCGTATTCGCTGCTGGCCTCCAGCTCGGCGGTCATCTCCTCGAGAATGTTGTGCTCGACGGGCTGGTAGTAGTGGGTGACGTTGCGCTCGTCCTTGCCGTAGTAGTTGGTCTTGCGCACCTCCAGCGGGTCCTTGCCCAGGTGGCGCGCGATCACGTCCATGATCTCTTCGATCACCACCATGCCCTGCGGCCCGCCGAAGCCGCGGTAGGCGGTGTTCGAGGCGGTGTTGGTCTTGCAGCGGTGGCCGTTGATGGTGGCGTGTTCGAGGAAGTAGGCGTTGTCCGAGTGGAACATCGCGCGGTCGACGATGGAGCCGGAGAGGTCCGGCGAATAGCCGCAGTTGCCCGCCAGCTCCAGCTCGATGCCGGTGAGCAGGCCGTTGTCGTCGAAGCCGATGTCGTACTCGGCATAGAACGGGTGGCGCTTGCCGGTGATGGTCATGTCTTCCATGCGCGGCAGGCGCATCTTGGTCGGGCGACCCGTGAGGTGCGCGATCACCGCGCACAGGCACGCCGGGCCGGCCGCCTGGGTTTCCTTGCCGCCGAAGCCGCCACCCATGCGGCGCATGTCGATGACGATCTTGTGCATGTGCACGCCCAGCACCTCGGCCACCAGTTTCTGCACTTCGGTGGCGTTCTGCGTGGAGGTGTAGACGATCATGCCGCCGTCCTCGGTGGGCATCACCGAGGAGATCTGGGTTTCCAGGTAGAAGTGCTCCTGGCCGCCGATGTGCAGGTTGCCCTGCAGGCGGTTCTTCGAGCGCGCCAGGGCGCTGGCCGAGTCGCCGCGCTTGTGCTGGTGGCTGTCGAGGACGAAGTGCTTCTTGCGCAGCGCGTCGACCACATCGAGCACCGGCTCCAGGTCCTCGTACTCGATGATCGCGGCCATGGCGGCCTTGCGGGCGGTTTCCAGGCTGTCGGCGCCGACCGCGAGAACGACCTGGCCGACGTACTCGACCTTGCCGTCCGCCAGCAGCGGGTCGCCGGCCACGACCGGGCCGATGTCCAGCTGGCCGGGAACGTCCTCGGCGGTGATGGCGATGGCCACGCCGGGGAAGGCGTAGCAGGGGGTGGTGTCGATGCGCAGGATGCGGGCATGGGCGCGGTCGCTCATGCGGGCATAGACGTGCAGCTGGTTGGGGAATTCCAGGCGGTCGTCGACGTACACCGCTTCGCCGGTGACGTGCTTGGGCGCGCTCTCGTGCTTGACGCTCTTGCCGACGCCGGTGGTGATGTCGGCGCGGAACAGCGCGGCCAGTTCTTCCTGGGATTTGATCTTGTGGTGGTTAGACATGCTCTGTGCCTCCAACGTCTGCTGCGCCCGCGTGAACGGTGATGGGCGCGATGTGCAGATTAAGCCTGCGGTGCTGCGCTTCCTGGCCAGCAATTGCCGGGATCGGCGCTTGGTGCGCGACATGCTTGAGATCACACATAGGCAGTCACCCGGGTTTCGACCTCGGGGGCCTGCAGTTCGAGGAAGAATTTGCGCAGCAGGTTCTGCGCGGCCAGCAGGCGGTATTCCTTGCTGGCACGGAAGTCGGTCAGCGGGGTGAAGTCCTGGGCCAGGGCCTCGCAGGCACGTTCGATCACGCCGGGGTACCAGGCGGCGCCCACCAGCGCGGCTTCGCAGGCGGCGGCGCGCTTGGGAATGCCGGCCATGCCGCCGAAGGCGATGCGGGCTTCACGCACCACGCCGTCCTCGATCACCAGGTTGAAGGCGGCGCAGACGGCGGAGATGTCGTCGTCCAGGCGCTTGGACACCTTGTACGCGCGGAACGCCTGGTTGGTGCGGGCGCGCGGCACGAGGATCTTCTCGATGAACTCGGCTTCCTGGCGCACGGTGACCTTGTAGTCGAGGAAGTACTCGTCCAGGGGCAGGGTGCGGGTCTGGTTGCCCTTGCGCAGGACGATCCTGGCGCCGAGGGCGATCAGCAGCGGCGGGGCATCGCCGATGGGCGAGGCGTTGCCGATGTTGCCGCCGAGGGTGCCCTGGTTGCGGATCTGCAGCGAGGCGAAGCGGTGCAGCAGTTCGCCGAAGTCCGGGTACTCGCGGGCCAGGGCGTCGTAGCAGTCGGAAAGCGCGGTGGCGGCGCCGATCTCGATGAAGTCGGGGCCGATCTCGACGCGCTTCATGGCGTCGATGTGGCCGACGTAGATCATCACCGGCAGCTCGCGGTGGAACTGGGTGACCTCCAGGGCCAGGTCGGTGCCGCCGGCCAGCAGGCGGGCCTGCGGGTTGGCGGTGTAGAAGTCGGCCAGGTCGGCGACGGTCAGCGGCACCAGGCAGCGCTTGTCACCGCTGTTGAGCTCGGCGGTCTCGCGCGGGGCGATGGCCTGGAGCTGGGCGACGGTCTGGGCCTCGAAGGCGTCGAACTGGTCCGGCTGCTTCTGGCAGCAGGCCTGCTCGGCGGCGTCGATGATGGGGCGGTAGCCGGTGCACCGGCACAGGTTGCCGGCCAGGGCTTCCAGGGTCTGGGCCTTGTCGTAGCCATCGCTGTTCTTCTGCAGGGCGAACAGCGACATGACGAAGCCGGGGGTGCAGAAGCCGCACTGGGAGCCATGGCAGTCGACCATGGCCTGCTGCACGGAGTGCAACTGGCCCTTGTGCTTGAGGTCTTCCACGGTGATCAGCTGCTTGCCGTGCAGGGACGAGACGAAGGTCAGGCAGGAGTTGAGGGTGCGATAGCGGATGCGATCCCCCTGCAGCTCGCCGACGACGACCGTGCAGGCGCCGCAGTCGCCCGAGGCACAGCCCTCTTTGGTTCCGGGTTTGGCCAGGTGTTCACGCAAGTAGTTGAGCACGGTGACGTTGGGATCGAGATCGCGCTCGGTGCGCAGCTCCCGATTGACTAAAAACTGGATCAAGGACGACCTCCAGGCACTTTATTGTTTTTACGAGGGCTCGTATGGCGGCGAATTTAGAATCCCCTGACTTTCTGGTCAATAAATATTTGACCCAAAAGTCAGAAAATCTTCACGCCAATGGGCTATGAAGCCGGCGCGCCCGCTCTGGCACGGCAAAGTTGCTTAATCCGTGCCAGTCATCTGCAAGTGTAGAAACGCCGACGCCCCCATGCGGGGGCGTCGGTCGAAAGGTCGGGCGGGACAGAGGTCAGGCGGCCTGCTGCGACTCCGTCAGCTGGTGCTCCTCGCCGGCGTAGTAAGCGCGTACGCGGGGGTCCATCACCGCGCGCCAGAGCGGGGGGATCAGCGCCAGGACGATCATCCCCGCGTAGCCGTTGGGCAGTTGCGGGCTGTCGTCGAAGTGGCGCAGCACCTGGTAGCGGCGCTTGGCGTAGGCGTGGTGGTCCGAATGGCGCTGCAGGTGGAAGAGGAACAGGTTGGTGAGCAGGAAGTTGCTGTTCCAGGAGTGCGCCGGGCTGGTCCGCTCGTAGCGGCCGTTCTCCAGCTTGCGCCGGTGCAGGCCGTAGTGCTCCACGTAGTTGACGATCTCCAGCAGGGTGAAGGCCATGGCCGACTGGCCGAGGAAGAACAGCACGCCGAGCCAGCCGAACGCCAGGCCGAAACCTGCGGTGAAGGCTGCACTGATGGCGTACCACCAGATCAGCTCGTTGCGCCAATGCAGTGCAGGCAGGCCCTTGCGCTTGAGGCGCTCGGCCTCCAGGTGCCAGGCATTGAGGAAGTTGTGCTTATAGGCATGGGGCAGGAAGGCATAGAGGCTCTGGCCGTAGCGGGAGGAGGAGGCGTCCTCGGGCGTCGACACATGGACGTGGTGGCCACGCACATGCTCGACCTTGAAGCCCCCGTAGCAGACCGCCGCCAGCAGCAGGCCGCCGGCGTTCTGCTCGATCTTCGGGTCCTTGTGGATCAGTTCATGGGAGACGGTGATGCCGATGGCGCCCATCACTGTGCCCACCGAGAGCAGCCAGCCGAGGCGGCCGACCCAGTTCCAGTCCTCGTGGTGGATGAAGACCCAGCCGCTCCAGGCCAGCATGCCCAGCAGCAGCGGCACGGTGGCCAGGCTCAGTACCTGGTAGTAGTCCTGGCGCTCCATCTCCGGCACCTGCTCGGCTTCGTCCGGGTTGGCCGGGTCGCGGCCGACGATGGCGTCGAGGATCGGGATCACCCCGAAGACCACGGTGATCACCAGCCAGGGCCACGCATTGGGATGGCTGCTGTCCAGCGACCAGTAGAAGCTCATGGGGATCCCGGCAATCGGGATCAGCCAGATCCAGTAGCCGACCTTTTTCAGGGCGAGCATCCAGTTGGAAGGCAGGCGTTCGAACATGGGTGGTCTCCGCGTCGAGGTGGGTGGGTTCTTGTAAGATTGTCAGACAATCGTGCGCCTCCCAGCCTCGCCCGGCGACCGACCTTTAGGTCTGAATGCCCGCTTGTTGTCACCTTTGCGGGGTAACACCCTGTGTTACACTTCGCCCCCTGCAGCGTTCCGCTGCGGGCCGCAAACCCTTGTAGTTGCTGCGTTCCCGGGCTTTCGCCAACGCCGGAGCTATCGCCGAGGGCGCCTTACGGACATCCCCAGCCTCCATGACCGAAGGAAAACCATGACGTTCAAGGCACCGGACAGCCTCGCCGAACAGATCGCCCACCACCTCGCCGAGCGCATCATCCGCGGTGAGATGAAGGCCCGCGAACGGATTCAGGAACAGAAGGTCACCCAGTCCCTCAACGTCAGCCGCGGCTCGGTGCGCGAGGCACTGCTGATCCTCGAGCGTCGCCACCTGATCAACATCCTCCCGCGCCGCGGGGCGCAGGTCTCCGAACTCACCCCTCATCACGTGCAGAGCCTTTATGCGTTGATGATGGAGATGTACATCCTGCTGGCCAATGCCGTGGCCCAGCGCTGGCGGACCGATGACGACCTCGTACCCTTCCGTGCCATCCAGCTGCGCCTGGAGGAGTGCCTGAAGGAGCACGATATCGGCAACTTCGTCGATGCCAGCTTCGACATCATGCGCGCCGCCTATCCCTTCGCCGACAACCCCTACCTGGAAGAGACGGTGGAGAATCTGCTGCCGGCCATCAGCCGCACCTACCACCTGGCGCTGGAGCAGCGCAAAGGCGAGATGGCCCAGTTCATGCTCGCCTTCGCCGAGCTGCTGCAGGCGGTGATCGCACGCGAGCCGGCGCGTATCCGCGAGGTACTGCTCGCCTACGGCCAGCACAACTGCCAGCTGGTGCTCGCCGCGCTGGCCGGGCGCTGATCGTTCACTGACCGAGGGAGGCAGGGATGCGGCTCAAGTGCATCAAACTGGCGGGGTTCAAATCCTTCGTCGACCCGACCACGGTCAGCTTCCCCAGCAACATGGCCGCAGTCGTCGGCCCCAACGGCTGCGGCAAGTCCAACATCATCGACGCCGTGCGCTGGGTGATGGGCGAAAGCTCGGCGAAGAACCTGCGCGGCGAGTCGATGACCGACGTCATCTTCAACGGCTCCAACACCCGCAAGCCGGTGGCCCAGGCCAGCATCGAGCTGATCTTCGACAACTCCGACAACACCCTGGTGGGCGAGTACGCGGCCTTCGCCGAGATTTCCATCCGCCGCCGGGTCAGCCGTGACGGGCAGAACACCTATTTCCTCAACGGCACCAAGTGCCGCCGTCGCGACATCACCGACATCTTCCTCGGCACTGGCCTGGGCCCGCGCAGCTACTCGATCATCGAGCAGGGGATGATCTCCAAGCTGATCGAGGCCAAGCCCGAGGATCTGCGCAACTTCATCGAGGAAGCCGCCGGCATCTCCAAGTACAAGGAACGCCGCCGCGAGACCGAGAGCCGCATCCGCCGCACCCACGAGAACCTCGCGCGCCTCACCGACCTGCGCGAAGAGTTGGAGCGCCAGCTCGAACGCCTGCACCGCCAGGCCCAGGCCGCCGAGAAGTACCAGGAATACAAGGCCGAGGAGCGCCAGTTGCGCGCCCAGCTCGCCGCCCTCAAGTGGCAGGCGCTGAACGAGCAGGTGGGCCAGCGCGAAGCGGTGATCGGCAGCCAGGAAGTCAGCTTCGAGGCGCTGGTGGCCGAGCAGCGCAGCGCCGACGCCAGCATCGAGCGCCTGCGCGACGGCCACCATGAGTTGTCCGAGCGCTTCAACCTGGTCCAGGGTCGTTTCTATTCCGTGGGCGGCGATATCGCCCGGGTCGAGCAGAGCATCCAGCACGGCCAGCAGCGCCTGCGCCAGTTGCAGGACGACCTGCGTGACGCCGAACGTGCGCGCCAGGAAACCGAATCCCACCTCGGCCACGATCGCACCTTGCTGGCGACCCTGGGCGAGGAGCTGGAAATGCTCGCGCCCGAACAGGAAGTCAGCGCCGCCGCCGCCGAGGAAGCCGCCGCCCAGCTGGAGGAAGCCGAGACCGGCATGCACGCCTGGCAGGAGCAATGGGACGGCTTCAACCAGCGCAGCGCCGAGCCGCGCCGCCAGGCCGAAGTGCAGCAGGCGCGCATCCAGCAGCTGGAGCAGAGCCTGGAGCGCCTGATGGAGCGCGAGCGCCGCCTCAACGACGAGCGCGCCCAGCTCGCGGCCGATCCGGAAGACGCCGCCATTCTCGAGTTGAGCGAACAGCTCGCCGCCGGTGAGCTGCAACTGGAAGAGCTGCAGGCCGCCGAAGAGGCCCAGGTCGAACGCCTGGAGCAGCTGCGTGAGGAGCTGCAGCAGGCGACCCAGGCCCAGCAGCGCGCCCAGGGCGAGCTGCAGCGCTTGAACGGCCGTATCGCCTCACTCGAGGCCTTGCAGCAGGCTGCGCTCGACCCCGGTACCGGCACCGCCGAATGGTTGCGCGGCCAGCGGCTCGACCAGCGCCCGCGCCTGGCCGAGGGCTTGCGCGTGGAAGCGGGTTGGGAGCTGGCGGTGGAGACCGTGCTCGGCGCCGACCTGCAAGCCGTGCTGCTGGATGATTTCAACACCCTCGACCTGAGTGGCTTCACCCAGGGCGACCTGCGCCTGGCAAGCGCCGGCACCGGAGCTGCCCGCGTCCCCGGAAGCCTGCTGGACAAGGTCGAATCCGCCGTCGACCTGACGCCCTGGCTGGCGCGGGTTCGGCCCGTGGACAACCTCGATCAGGCCCTGGCGGCCCGCACGACGCTGGCTGCCGACGAGAGCCTGATCAGCCGTGACGGCTACTGGGTCGGGCGCAATTTCCTGCGGGTGCGCCGTGCCAGCGAAGCCGAGAGCGGCGTATTGGCCCGGGGCCAGGAGCTGGAGCGCCTGCACGCCGAGCGCGACGAGCAGCAGGCCGCCCTGGAAACCCTCGAGGAGCGCCTGCAACAGCTGCGCGACCACCAGCGCCAGCAGGAGGAAAGCCGCGAGCAGCAGCGTCGCCGTGCGCAGGACGAATCCCGTCGTCTCGGTGAGCTCAAGGCGCAATTGTCCGCCCAGCAGGCCAAGGTCGAGCAGCTCACCCTGCGTCGCCGCCGCCTGGAGGCCGAGCTGGCCGAGCTGGACGAGCAGCGCGCCATCGAGCACGAGCAGCTCGGCGAATCGCGCCTGACCTTGCAGGACGCACTGGATGCGATGGAGACCGACACCGAGCAGCGCGAGAAGCTGCTCGCCGAGCGCGACAACCTGCGCGAGCGCCTCGACCGTATCCGCCAGGAGGCCCGTCAGCACAAGGACCATGCCCACCAACTGGCCGTGCGCGTCGGCTCGCTGCGTGCGCAGCACGACTCCACGCGCCAGGCGCTGGAGCGTTTGAGCCTGCAGTTCGAGCGCCTCGAAGAGCGTCGCGAACAGCTCAGCCTGAACCTGGAGGAGGGCGCCGCTCCGCTGGAAGAGCTGCGCATGAAGCTTGAGGAACTGCTCGACCGGCGCATGGGCGTGGAGGAAGAGCTCAAGCTCGCGCGCCTGGCCCTGGAGGACGCCGACCGCGAATTGCGCGATGCCGAGAAGCGTCGCACCCAGGCCGAGCAGCAATCGCAGCTGCTGCGCGGCCAGCTGGAGCAGCAGCGCATGGAGTGGCAGGCCCTGAGCGTGCGTCGCAAGACGCTGCAGGATCAGCTCCACGAGGACGGCTACGACCTCCACGGCGTGCTTGCCACGCTCCCCGGGGAGGCCAGCGAAGCGGCCTGGGAAGAGGAACTCGAACGCCTCGCGGCGCGCATCCAGCGCCTCGGGCCGATCAACCTCGCGGCCATCGACGAGTACCAGCAGCAGTCCGAGCGCAAGCGCTACCTGGACGCCCAGAACGACGACCTGGTGGAGGCGCTGGAGACCCTGGAGAACGTCATCCGCAAGATCGACAAGGAGACGCGCAACCGCTTCAAGGAGACCTTCGACCAGATCAACTCCGGCCTGCAGGCGCTGTTCCCCAAGGTCTTCGGGGGTGGCCACGCCTACCTGGAACTGACCGGGGAGGACCTGCTGGATACCGGTGTCGCCATCATGGCGCGGCCGCCGGGCAAGAAGAACAGCACCATCCACCTGCTTTCCGGTGGCGAAAAGGCGCTCACCGCGCTGGCCCTGGTATTCGCCATCTTCCAGCTCAATCCCGCGCCGTTCTGCATGCTCGACGAAGTGGACGCGCCACTCGACGATGCCAACGTCGGACGTTACGCAAGGCTGGTGAAGGAGATGTCGGAGAAGGTCCAGTTCATCTATATCACCCACAACAAGATCGCCATGGAAATGGCCGATCAGCTGATGGGCGTGACCATGCACGAGCCGGGATGCTCGCGCCTGGTCGCGGTGGACGTCGAGGAGGCTCTTTCCCTCGTAGAGGCCTGATCGGGCGGGGGTGCAACCTTTTCGCCCGGAGGGCCGTGAAGCCTCTATCAGAGGTTTCTCTGCTGGGCTGGCCGTGCTAGCTTAATGCCCAATTTTGTCGCACGTGGAAAACGCCATTCAGAACATGGAGTTGGGCGCCACGTTTTCAGAGGACCGGATGTCCTTTCTTCATCATCATCAGAATATTTTTGACCAGGGGACACAGGATTAATGGATATCGGTCTGCGCGAGTGGCTGATCGTCATCGGCATCATCGTAATCGCCGGCATTTTGTTCGATGGCTGGCGCCGCATGAGCGGCGGCAAGGGAAAACTCAAGTTCAAGCTCGATCGTAGTTTCTCCAACCTCCCTGACGACGAGGAGGACCCCGCCCTGGTCGGTCCGGTACGCGTCAAGGAGCGTCACCAGGAGCCCTCTCTGGACGAGGAGGACCTGCCGCCCATGAGTGCCAAGGAGCTGAACAAGCGCCGTGGCAGCGAGCCGCACCAGGGTGACCTCAATCTCGACGAGCCGGTGCCGACCCTGCTGACCCCGGTCGACGATGTAGCCCCGGCCAAGGGTGCCAAGAACGGCAAGGCCCACGCCCCCGCCCAGGACCTGCCCCCGGTGGAGGAGGTGCTGGTGATCAACGTGGTGGCCCGCGACGGTGACGGCTTCAAGGGCCCGGCCCTGTTGCAGAACATTCTCGAAAGCGGCCTGCGCTTCGGCGAGATGGACATCTTCCATCGCCACGAGAGCATGGCCGGCAACGGCGAGGTGCTGTTCTCCATGGCCAACGGCGTCAAGCCCGGCACCTTCGACCTGGACGACATCGACCATTTCAGCACCCGTGCGGTCAGCTTCTTTCTCGGCCTGCCCGGCCCGCGCCACCCGAAGCAGGCCTTCGACGTGATGGTCGCCGCGGCCCGCAAGCTGTCCCAGGAACTGAACGGCGAGTTGAAGGACGACCAGCGCAGCGTGATGACCGCGCAGACGATCGAGCATTACCGCCAGCGCATCGTCGAATTCGAACGCCGCAGCCTGACTCACAAGCGCTGAACCACAGGATCCATCGAAAGAGCAGCTCAGGCTGCTCTTTTCGTTTGCATAGAAAAGAGCACGAACCATGACCGACGCCCAGACCGCCGCCCAGCGCATCCACCAATTGCGTGCCGAACTGGATGAGCACAACTACCGCTACTACGTGCTGGACGAACCCAGCGTGCCCGATGCCGAATACGATCGCCTGTTCCGCGAGTTGCAGGCCCTGGAGGCCGAGCATCCCGAACTGGTGACGCCGGAGTCGCCCACCCAGCGCGTGGGCGGTGAAGCCCTCAGCGCCTTCGGCGAGGTGCGCCACGAAGTGCCCATGCTCAGCCTGGGCAACGCCTTCGAGGAAGAAGACCTGCGCGCCTTCGACCGCAGCGTGCGCAGCGGCCTGGGGCTTTCCTCCGGCGACCTGTTCGGCGGTGGCGCCGAGGTGGAATACAGCTGCGAGCCCAAGCTCGACGGCCTGGCGGTCAGCCTGCTGTATCGCGACGGGCAACTGGTGCGCGGCGCCACCCGGGGCGATGGCAGCACCGGTGAGGACATCAGCGCCAACGTGCGCACCATCCGCAACGTACCGCTCAGGCTCAAGGGCGAGGGCTGGCCTGCCGTGCTCGAAGTGCGCGGCGAGGTGTACATGCCCAAGGCCGGATTCGAGGAGCTCAACGCGCGCCAGGCGGAAAGCGGCGGCAAGACCTTCGCCAACCCGCGCAACGCCGCAGCCGGCAGCCTGCGCCAGCTGGACCCGCGCATCACCGCCAGCCGCCCGCTGGAGTTCTGCTGCTACGGCATCGGGCAGGCCAGTGGCGAGCTGCCGGCCACCCAGGTCGGCATGCTCGAGCAGCTCAAGGCCTGGGGCGTACCCATCAGCCGCGAGCTGAAGCTGGCCAAGGGGGTCGAGGCGTGCCTGGCCTACTACCACGACATCGGCGAACGCCGCATGGGCCTGGCCTATGACATCGACGGCGTGGTGTTCAAGGTCAACAACATCGAGGACCAGCAGCAACTGGGTTTCCGCGCCCGCACCCCGCACTGGGCGCTGGCCCACAAGTTCCCCGCCCAGGAGGAACTCACCGAACTGCTGGACGTGGAGTTCCAGGTCGGCCGTACCGGTGCCGTCACTCCGGTGGCACGGCTGAAACCGGTCAAGGTGGCCGGCGTCACCGTGGCCAATGCCACCCTGCACAACATGGACGAGGTCGCGCGCCTGGGCTTGAAGATCGGCGACACCGTGATCATTCGCCGCGCGGGTGACGTGATCCCCCAGGTGATGCAGGTCGTGCTCGAGCGCCGCCCCGAGAACGCCCGCGAGGTGCATGTACCCGAGCAGTGCCCGGTGTGTGGCTCTGCCGTGGAGCGCACGCAGCTGGTCAAGCGTGCCAAGGGCAAGGAAACCACCAGCGAAGGCTCGGTCTACCGTTGCGTCGGCCGCCTGGCCTGTGGTGCCCAGCTGAAGCAGGCGATCATCCACTTCGCCTCCCGCCGTGCGCTGGATATCGAAGGCCTGGGCGACAAGATCGTCGAGCAACTGGTGGATACCGGGCTGGTCGCATCGCCGGCGGACCTGTTCACCCTGACCTACGACCAGGTGGTGGCGCTGGAGGGCTTCGCCGACCTGTCGACCCGCAACCTGCTGGCGGCGATCCAGGACAGCGCCAGGCCGACCCTGGCGCGCTTCATCTACGCCCTGGGCATTCCCGATGTGGGCGAAGAGACCGCCAAGCTCCTGGCCCGCGCCCTCGGCTCCCTGGCGCGCATCCGCCAGGCGCTGCCGGAGGTGCTCACCTACCTGCCTGACGTGGGCCTGGAGGTCGCCTTCGAGATCCACAACTTCTTCAGCGACGCGCACAACCTCAAGGTCATCGACGACCTGCTGGCCCGGGGTGTGGTGCTGCAGGAGGAGGGCGAGCTCAGCCCCGAGTTCGCCGCCTGCGCCAGCCTCCCGGGCTTCCTCGACAAGCTCAACATTCCCTTCATCGCCGCCACCGGCGCGGAGAAACTGGCGGCCAGGTTCGGCAGCCTGGAGGGCGTGATCAAGGCCGACTGGCTGGACCTGCGCCAGGTGGAGCGCCTCAACGAGAAGGCGGCCAAATCCCTGCGCGACTTCTTCGACCAGCCTGCCAATGCCGAGCGCGCCACGCTGATCGAGGCGCAGCTGCGTGATTTCGGCATGCACTGGCAGAGTGAGAAGAAAGTCGTGGAAGGCCTGCCGCTGGCCGGGCAGACCTGGGTGCTGACCGGCACCCTGGAGGTGATGAGCCGCGATGTGGCCAAGGAGAAGCTGGAGGCCCTGGGTGCCAAGGTGGCCGGCTCGGTCTCGGCCCGTACCCATTGCGTGGTGGCCGGCCCCGGCGCCGGTTCGAAGCTGGCCAAGGCCACCGAGCTGGGCGTGCGCGTGCTGGACGAGGAGGCGTTCCTGGCCGAGCTGAAGGGGATGGGCGTCTCGCTCTGATCCGCCGGGGCTCCCCGCAAGCGCGGGGCGTACCTAAGGCGCAAATGAAAAGGCCGGGCATCTGCCCGGCCTTTTCGTTGCCGATCCCTTACTTGTTCACGGCGTCGCTGAGGCCCTTGGCCGGCACGAACTTGACGACCTTCTTGGCCGCGATCTCGATGCTCTTGCCGGTCTGCGGGTTGCGGCCGGTACGTGCCGGGCGCTCGGTGATCTTCAGCTTGCCGATGCCCGGCAGGGTGATTTCATCACTGTTCTCCAGCGTATCGCTGACGATCTCGCTCAGCTGTTCCAGCACGGCGCGCACGGCGGCCTTGGTGGTGTCGGTGGCTTCGGCGATGTCTGCGATCAGTTGGTCTTTGGTGATTGCCATGGTGTAGCTCCAGTGGGTGTGGGTTCGGCTCGCTGCCGCGCCGGGATCGCCGGCGCGGATTGAGACCCGCGCCTGCGCTGAAAGTGCAATGGTAGCGGGCCCGGTGGCGAAGCCGGCGGCACGCTAGCACAAAAGCCGTGTCAGGCCGGCGACGAAGTGTTTCCGCTCATCGCCAGGATGCGGCGTGACGGGGCCGACAGGCCGTTCCGGGCCGTCTACGCTTGCTGTTACATCGCCATGACATCGCGGAGATCCACCATGCTACGTGCCTTTGCCGATCTGGGGTTTCGCTGGAAGATCGCCCTGCCGATCCTGCTCCTGGTGGTCCTCCTGGTGCTCATGGGCGGCCTGGGCATGCAGGGCGTGTCCCAGGTCGCGGACTCCAGCAAGCAGCTGACCAATCGCTACCTGCCGGCCATCAGCCTGTTGCTCAATGCCGACCGTGACCTCTACCAGGCCTTCACTGCCGAGCGCAGCCTGCTGGATGAAAGTGCCGGGGCGCACATCGACCAACTCAAGGCCGACCATGCGGAAAACCTGCAGCAAGCCTATGACCGCGTGCACAAGTACGCCGAAATGAGTACCGGTGCCGACGCGCGCCAACTGATCGCTCAGTTCGACAGCGGCTTCGAGAAGTGGAAGGTCACCTCACTCAAGGTGGTCCAGCTCGCCGCGTCCGACCCGGATGCCGCCAGCGCCCTGAGCTTCGGCGACAGTGAAAGCCAGTTCCAGGCCATGCGCGATGCCATCGACAAGCTGGGCGAGCTCGAAGACAGCGCGGCCAACGCCGAAGGGCTGCGGGCGATCGCCATCGGCGAGGCGCGCAGCTGGCAGCAGGGCGTGATCATCGTCATCGGCCTGGGCATCTGCCTGGTGCTGGTGATCGGCTTCCCCACCCTGGTGACCCGGCCGCTGCTCCGCCTGCTCGAGCGCATCGAGCAGATCGCCGATGGCGACGGCGACCTGCGGGTACGGCTCGATGTCACCTCGCGTGACGAGCTGGGCAAGCTGAGCCATGCCTTCAACCGTTTCCTCGACAAGCTGCAGCCCTTGATCAGGGAGGTCGGCCGGGTGACCGGCGAGGTGGCCGACTCGGCGCAAAGCCTGGCCGGGCTCGCGGCCGCCAACGATCGGCTGATCAGCAGCGAGCACGCCGCGGTCGACCAGGTCAGCACCGCCGCTACCGAGATGAGCGCAGCCGTCCATGAGGTCGCGCGCAATGCGCAGAACGCCGCCGATGCCGCGCGCTTCGCCGAGAACCAGTCCCGCGAGGGGGCGCAGGTCGTGGGCGCGACGATCAAGGCGATCCGCCAGCTCGCCCAGGAAGTGGAAAGCGCCTCCACCACCATCGGCACGCTGGAGCAGGAGACCGCCAACATCGGCGCCGTGCTGGCCGTGATCAAGGGCATCGCCGACCAGACCAACCTGTTGGCGCTCAACGCGGCCATCGAGGCAGCAAGGGCGGGCGAGCAGGGCAGGGGCTTCGCCGTCGTGGCCGATGAGGTCCGCGCCCTGGCCGCAAGGACCCAGGACTCCACCAAGGACATCCAGCAGATGATCGAGCGCCTGCAGGTCGGCGTACAGAACGCGGTGAAGGCCATGCACTCGGGCAGCGTCCAGGCCCGTGACAGCGTCGAGCGTGCCGCAGGTGTCGACCAGGCGCTCTCGGACACCGGCGACTCGGTGCAGCGGATCAACGACATGGCCGCGCAGATCGCCACCGCCTGCGAGGAGCAGAGCAGCGTGACCGAAGAGATCGCCCGCAACATCAGCGACATCCGCGACCTGTCCAACGAAGCCGCGCAGACCTCCGAGCAGAGCACCCAGGCGAGCCGGCACCTGTCCGAGCTTTCCAGTGGCCTCGCGAGACTGGTCGGGCGCTTCCGGGTATGAGCCGCAAGTGCTTGTAACGGAAATGTTTTTAGCAGTTGTAAGTTGGCGAAGAGCCGGTACAATGGCGCGGCTCGCCGATCTGGCGAGCTGCGTTATGGTGGCCCTGCCGGTCCCCCCGCAACGATTACCCGTGAACCTGGTCAGATCCGGAAGGAAGCAGCCACAGCGGGAACATTGTGTGCCGGGGTGTGGCTGGTAGGGTCACCCCCATCTCCCAGCGCTGCGATTCACCGGTAGCGCGACACGATTCTCTCTATCTCCCCCGATGTCCGCATGCGCGCCAGTGCACGCACGATCTCGTTCGCCGGTATCTCGGGTGCATTGCGCACCAGGCAGGCCACGGGTTCCTCCTCCAATACCGCCACCACCGCCAGGCGCTCGCTTGCCGGCATGCCGCGGTTGAACCATTTCAGCGCCAGCTCGCTGCTCACCGCATAGTCGTAGCGGCCCGCGCCGAGCTTCTGCAGCACCAGGCCCTGGTTGCGCGCGTCGTCCCGTTGCAGGGTGCCGTTATCGAAGCGCTGCTGCAGGCTCGGGTAGGCATAGCCCAGCACGGTGCCGATGCTCTGTGCCGGCAAGCGCTGCGGGTCGACGGGAAGCGCGTTGTCGGGAGCGCTCACCAGCAGGTCGCGCTGCACCAGGATCGGCTCGCTCCACAGGTAATTCACGCCCAGGTCCCCCATCCAGTTGGGGCTCACGTAGCAGCGCACGTCGATGTCGCCGTGCTCCAGCGCCAGCTGGACGCGGGTGCGCGGCAGCACGTCGACTTCCAGGGGGCGGCCGAGGCGCTGGCTCAGCCCCTGGATGATGTCGAAGAGGATGCCGCCGGTCAGCTCGTTGCCCTCGATCTGAGCCACGGGCATGGCCCAGCTGTCCACCGCGGAAAAGCGCAAGGGTGCCGGCTCGGCGAAGGCCAGTGCGCTGGAAACCAGCAGCGGGAGGAGGAGCAATGGACGCATCGGGCTCCCTCGCAGGGGCGTGGAGGAGCGTTCACAATGCCCCTAGTCTCATCCGATGAAAATAGAGCACTTCGCATCGGATGCAATTTGCGGTTTGCTCCGCTAGCATTAGCCCCTTCCGATTTCCCAGCTGCGACGGTTTTCAATGAGTTATCAGGTTCTTGCACGTAAATGGCGTCCGCGCTCGTTCCGCGAAATGGTCGGCCAGACCCATGTGCTGAAGGCCCTGATCAACGCCCTGGACAACCAGCGCCTGCACCATGCCTACCTGTTCACCGGCACCCGTGGCGTGGGCAAGACCACCATCGCGCGCATCCTGGCCAAGTGCCTGAACTGCGAGACCGGCATCAGTTCCACGCCCTGTGGCCAGTGCTCGGTGTGCCGCGAGATCGACGAAGGCCGTTTCGTCGACCTGATCGAGGTGGACGCCGCGAGCCGTACCAAGGTCGAGGACACCCGCGAACTGCTGGACAACGTGCAGTACGCGCCGAGCCGTGGTCGCTACAAGGTCTACCTCATCGACGAAGTGCACATGCTCTCCACGCACTCGTTCAACGCGCTGCTCAAGACCCTCGAAGAGCCGCCGCCCCATGTGAAGTTCCTGCTGGCCACCACCGACCCGCAGAAGCTGCCCGTCACCATCCTTTCGCGCTGCCTGCAGTTCTCCCTGAAGAACATGCCGCCGGAGCGTGTGGTCGAGCACCTGACCCACGTCCTGGGAGCCGAGAACGTGCCGTTCGAGCCCGATGCCCTGTGGCTCCTGGGGCGTGCCGCCGACGGCTCGATGCGCGATGCCATGAGCCTCACCGACCAGGCCATCGCCTTTGGCGAAGGCAAGGTCCTGGCTGCCGACGTACGCGCCATGCTCGGCACGCTCGACCATGGCCAGGTCTATGGCGTGCTCCATGCGCTGCTGCAGGGCGATGCCCGTGGCGTGCTGGAGGCCATCCGTCACCTGGCCGAGCAGGGGCCGGACTGGAGCGGTGTACTCGCCGAGATCCTCAACGTGCTGCACCGTGTCGCCATCGCCCAGGCCTTGCCGGACGCGGTGGACAACGGCCAGGGCGACCGTGATCGCGTACTGGCCCTGGCCGAGGCATTGCCTGCCGAAGACGTGCAGTTCTATTACCAGATGGGCCTGATCGGCCGTCGTGACCTGCCCTTGGCGCCGGACCCGCGCGGCGGCTTCGAGATGGTGCTGCTGCGCATGCTGGCTTTCCGTCCAGCGGATGTGGACGGCGCTCCGAGGGTCACGCTAAAGGACCCGGGAATCAGCAAGGCCACGGCTGATTCCTCGAACACCCCAGTGGCCGGCGCCAGCATCGTGGCGCCGGTTGCTCCCGTATCCCCCGTCGCGACGGTAGCGGCTCCCCAGCCGGTTGCCGAGCCCGTGGTCGCGCCTGCTGCCGTCGTACCGGCCCCGGTCGCGCCGGAGCCGGTGGCTGCGGCTCCCGTCGTCGAAACACCGGTTGCACCCGCCGTGGTCGAGGCGGCTCCCGTCGCGGAGACTGCGTCGCAGCCAGTGGCCGAGCCGGTCCAGGCCGCTCAGCCCGCTGTCACCCCGGCCGAAGTGATCGACCTGCCGTGGGAAGAGCGTCCGGCCGAACCTGCGCAGGCCGCGACTGCCACCGTCGAGCCTGTACCGGTGGAGGAGCCCATCGAGCTGCCTGCTCCGGCGGTGGAGATTGCCGCTCCCCTCGCCGAGCCTGTTGCCGAATCACCTGCCGTGTCACAACCCGTTGCCGCCCAGGCGCTTCCCGAGCCCGTCGCCATCGACGATGCGGACGACGACGAGCCGCCGCCCGGCGACTATGACGACTACTACGAGGCCGATGTCGACTCCATCGCCTACATGGACGAGCTGCCGGTCGCCGACCCCGAGCCTGTCCTGGAGCCTGAGGTCGTACCCGCCGCGCAGCCCGCCACCGGCCTCGCCGCCGAGTGGCTGGACCTGTTCCCGCGCCTGGGCATCAGCGGCCTCACCGGCAACATCGCGGCCAACTGCACCCTGGTCTCCGTGGAGGGCGATGTCTGGCGCCTGCACCTCGACCCGGCGCAGAGCGCCCTGTTCAACGCCAACCAGCAGCGTCGTATCAACGATGCGCTGAACCAGTACCACGGGCGTACCCTGGTTCTGGAAGTGGAGGTGCGCAAGCCCGAGCAGGAAACCCCCGCCCAGGCCGCCGCCCGCAAGCGCGCTGCCCGCCAGCGCGACGCCGAGGAATCCATCGCGCTCGACCCGCTGGTACAGAAGATGATCGAACAGTTCGGCGCGAGCGTTCGCCCGGACACCATTGAACCCCTTGACCGCTGAGGACAACCATCATGATGAAGGGTGGCATGGCAGGCCTGATGAAGCAGGCCCAACAGATGCAGGAAAAGATGCAGAAGATGCAGGAAGAGCTGGCCAATGCCGAGGTCACCGGCCAGTCCGGTGCCGGCCTGGTGAGCGTGGTGATGACCGGTCGCCATGACGTCAAGCGCGTCACCCTCGACGACAGCCTGATGCAGGAAGACAAGGAAATCCTCGAAGACCTGATCGCCGCCGCCGTCAACGACGCCGTGCGCAAGATCGAGCAGAACAGCCAGGAAAAGATGTCCGGCATGACGGCCGGCATGCAACTGCCGCCCGGCTTCAAGATGCCCTTCTGATCAAATAGCTCCAAGTGCCAAGCCGCAAGCTTCAAGCAGAAGCGCGTGGCCTGGCACGATTTTCCCGACTCTTTCCAGCTTCCAGCCTTCATCTTTGAGACTTCTCGATGAGCTTCAGTCCGCTGATCCGCCAACTGATCGACGCCCTGCGCATCCTGCCCGGTGTAGGGCAGAAGACTGCCCAGCGCATGGCGTTGCAGATGCTCGAGCGTGACCGCAGCGGCGGCCTGCGCCTGGCCCAGGCGCTGACTTCGGCGATGGAAGGCGTGGGGCATTGCAAGCAGTGCCGCACCCTCAGCGAGGACGACCTCTGTCCGCAATGCGCCGACCCGCGCCGCGACGATTCGTTGCTGTGCGTGGTGGAAGGGCCGCTGGACGTGTTCGCCGTCGAACAGACCGGCTACCGAGGGCGTTTCTTCGTGCTCAAGGGGCACCTCTCGCCCCTCGATGGCCTGGGCCCGGAAGCCATCGGCATTCCCGAACTGATGGCGCGGGTCGACGCCGGCGCCTTCAGCGAAGTGATCCTCGCCACCAACCCCACGGTCGAAGGTGAGGCCACTGCCCATTACATCGCCCAGTTGCTGGCGCCCAAGGGCCTGATCGCCTCGCGCATCGCCCACGGTGTACCGCTGGGCGGCGAGCTGGAGCTGGTGGACGGCGGCACCCTGACC
Source organism: Pseudomonas sp. No.21 (assembly GCF_054558415.1). Lineage (NCBI taxonomy): Bacteria > Pseudomonadati > Pseudomonadota > Gammaproteobacteria > Pseudomonadales > Pseudomonadaceae > Pseudomonas > Pseudomonas sp. No.21. The sequence continues at coordinate 13,031 of NZ_BAAJNO010000024.1, read as the reverse complement.
CACGCCCTGGCCGGCCGCCGGCCCATCGGCCTCTGATCCGGCCTCGCGCGGGAGGCGTCTAGCCCGTCCCCGGATCGCCCGCGGACTGCTCGCAGCTCCACAGTTCAAGCGCCGGTTGGCTCGCCGTTGGTGGGCCGAGCCAGTCACTCAGTGGGCGACAGCGCTGGTTGATGCACAGCAGATAGTCCCCCGCTTCTGGGGTGCGACCGACGCGCAGTGGCTGCAAGGGTGGCATCTGCCGTTGGTAATGCCAGCTGCCCTCACGCAGGACGGCGCCCTCGGGAATCTCCATGCCGGCACCGGAGCCCTTGACCCGCGCTTCGCCGAGCAACAACCCCTCGGCGGTGACGCGGTAGTCCTCCTCCCAGCGGATCTTCTCGATGGTGTGGGTCCAGGCCAGGGTGAAGGACGGCACGGGCATCTCCGCCCACACCGCCCCGGCCATGCCCAGGCACAAGCCGATCATGTCGTTCTCGCCCCGGCACGCCGGGCACGCCAGAGGTGCTGGGCGACGAACAGGGCGCTGAGGGCGAAGCCCACCTCATCGCTGATGGGCGTGGCGAGGATCAGGCTGGCACCGGCAGCGAAACCCAGCCCGCGTTCCCACCAGGCCAGGCGGGCGTGCAGGAAGCCGGTGAACGCCGCCCCCCAGATGCCGATGGCCAGCACCGCCTTCGCCACCACATACAGCGTCGCCAGCAGGCTGTCGCCCTGCAGCATCAGCGCGGGCGAGTACACCGCCATGTAGGGGACGACGAAGCCGGCCACGGCGATGCGCACGGCCCACAGGCTGATCTTCAGGCCGCGCTCCTTGGCGATGGGCGCAGCGGCGAAGCAGGCCAGGGCCACCGGCGGGGTGAGGTCGGCCATGATGCCGAAGTAGAAGACGAACATGTGCGAGACCACCAGCGGGACGCCCAGGTCCAGCAGGGCGGGGGCGGCGATCGAACTGGTGATGATGTAGTTGGGAATGGTCGGGATGCCCATGCCCAGCACCAGGCAGGTCAGCATGGTGAGCACCAGCGACAGGAAGAGGTTGTCCTGGCCGATGGCGAGGATGTAGCCGGCAAAGGTGGACGCGACTCCGGTCAGCGACACCACCCCGATGATCACGCCGACCAGGGCACAGGCGATCCCGACCGGGACTGCGTGGCGCGCACCCTCCACCAGGGCGTGCAGGCACAGGGTCAGCGTTTCGCGGCCGCCTTTGACGAACCAGCACGCCGCCACCAGCAGGCCGATGACGCCGAACACCACGCCGATGCCGAGCTGGAAGAAGCCGGCGCAGAGCACGCCCAGGGCGATCCAGAAGGCGAAGCGCAGCGCCTTGGACGATACCCGCAGGATGATCGCCGAGCCGAGGATGACCATGGCCGTCAGCGCCAGGCCGACGGTGCCGGAGAACAGCGGCGTGCGGCCGGAGAACAGCAGGTAGATGAGGATCAGCAACGGGATCAGCAGGAACCAGCGCTCCCGCACCGCCTTCCAGGGGTTGGGGCATTCATCCTTCGGCAAGCCCCTAAGGTCCGCACGGCGGGCTTCGAGGTGCACCATCCAGAACACCGAGGCGAAATACAGCAGCGCCGGGATCAGCGCCGCCTTGGCCACCTCGAAGAACGGCACGTTGATGGTCTCGGCCATGATGAAGGCCACGGCGCCCATGATCGGCGGCATGATCTGGCTGCCCATCGACGCGGTCGCCTCGACCCCGCCGGCGAAGGCCGGGCGATAACCGAAGCGCTTCATCAGCGGAATGGTGAACTGGCCCGTGGTAACCACGTTGGCCACGCCGGAGCCGGTGATGGTTCCCATCAGGGCGGACGACACCACCGACACCTTGGCCGGCCCGCCGACCTTGTGGCCGAACAGGCCCATGGCGAAGTCGGTGAACAGCCGGATCATCCCGGCCTGCTCGAGGAAGGCCCCGAAGAGGATGAACAGGAAGATGTAGGTGGCCGAGACATAGGTCGGTGTGCCGTACAGGCCCTCGGTGCCGAACGACAGCTGGTTGACGATCTGGTCGAGGCCGTAGCCCCGGTGCATCAGGTCCCCCGGCAGGTACTGGCCGAGCATGCCGTAGGCCAGGAACAGGGCACAGATGATCGGCAAGGCGATGCCCATGACCCGCCGTGCGGCCTCGAACACCAGCAGGATCAGGCTCAGGCCGACGACCATGTCGCCCGTGGTCAGGTCCCCGGAGCGCTGGATCAGGTCCGCCTCGAACACCCATTGGTAGATCGCCGTGGCCATGCCGGCCAGGCCCAGCAGCCAGGCCAGCGGTTGCCAGGGGCGGCCCTTGCCGAGCCCCGGGTAGCTGATGAACACCAGCAGCAACAGGAAGCCGACGTGCACGGCACGCAGCACCTGGGTCGAGACCGGGTGAAAGGCGGCAGTGACGATCTGGAAGATGGAAAACAGCAGCGCCACGGCAAAAAGCGCCTTTGGCCAGTCGGAAGGACTGGCAGCCAGGCCGTTGTCTTGTTCACTCATGGGGTGAAGCCTCATCACGACATCGATGCGAGAAGCAGGGGCCGGCGCCGCAACGCCGTGCCCCGGTCCGCGTCGCGTTCCGGCTCAGGGCAATGCCGGAGCGCTGCGCGCCGGGGAAGGCGGAGGGGCGACAGCCCGGGTCCGGTCCGGGCTACAGGGCGCCCACTTCCTTGTAGTAGCGCTCGGCACCGGGGTGCAGGGGGATGGGCAGCTTCTGGGTGGCGTTTTCCAGCTTGATGTCCTTGGCCGCAGAGTGGGCGTTGCCCAGGCGATCCAGGTTCTCGAACATCAGCTTGGTCATCTGGTAGGCCACCTCGTCCGGCACGCCGTTGTGGGTGACCAGGATGTTGGTGATGGCCACGGTGGGGACGTCCGTGTCCTGGCCGTCGTAGGTGCCCGCCGGGATGGTGGCCGCCTGGTAGGCGGCGTTGTCGATCTTCGCCGTGACCTCCGGCGGGATGGCCACGAAGCGGATCTTCATGGTCGAGGCCAGGTCGCGGATGGCCGCCATGCCCAGCCCGGAGGATTGCAGGGTGGCATCGAGCTGGCGGTTCTTGATCAGCTCCACCGACTCGGCGTAGGGCAGGAACTCCACCTTGCCCATGTCCTCGTAGGTCAGCCCGGCGGCCTTGAAGATGGCGCGGGCGTTGAGCTCGGTGCCGGACTTCGGCGCGCCGACGGAAATGCGCTTGCCCTTCAGGTCCGCCAGCGAATGGATGCCCGACTCGGCGTTGGCAACGATCTGGATGTAGTTGGGGTAGGTCCCGGCGATGGCGCGGATCTTCTTCAGCGGAGCCTTGAAGCCGGCATCCTCCACGCCGTTCCAGGCATCAGCGACCGAGTCCCCCAGCGCCAGGGCCAGTTCGTCACGCCCGGCTTGCAGCAGGTTGAGGTTCTCCACCGACGCCTTGGTCGCCTGCACCGACGTCTTCGACCCGGCGATGCCGTTGCTGTACAGCTGGGACAGCGCCACGCCGATCGGGTAGTACACACCGCTGGTGCCGCCGGTCAGTACGTTGATGAAGGTGGGCGCAGCCAAGGCCGCAGTGCTGGCCGTGAAGGCCGCGGCAGCAGCGAACAGGCTGAGTTTCTTGGTCAGTCGCATGGAGGTCTCTCCGTCGTTGTTGGATTTATGCAGAGCTACACCTTAGACGACGTCGGCCGGCCACGAGCAGGCGCGAACATCACCCGCCGCGCAGGAACGCCGGTGCAGCTCACAACGAGGGACAGGGACGGCAAGAAGGCGGCGAAGGCAGGCCTCCGGCGTGCTGCCGGGGGATGGGCGTCTATACGCGTGCTGACCTCTTGTCGTTGTCATGACTGCGGTATCGGCAGTATCGAGCGCGGTAACCCAGCCGATACTGCAGGTGCCTTGCCAGCCATCGCAACGTCTGCAGCTCGGCTTGTGGAGTCAGAGGAACGTGATTGGCTGGGGGGAAACTGTCTATCGGCTGTCTCTGGTACGCATGAATCCGCTCGCCAGGGGCGCGGCCGAGCGCGGGGGTGCATGGCGGAGCGCCCCCTCCAGGTCCGCCCCACGCAAGCCAGTGAGGGACGCGCGGCTACGGCGCTCCCACCTCAACACGCACAAGGGATGCCTTGACCGATGGCAGCGGCGTCAGTCGCCGTGATCAGGCTCAGCCCCTCGTCCAGCCAGCCGGTGACGCCGCCGAGCATCTCCTTCACCGCGAAGTCCAGCCCGGCCAGGCGCACGGCGGCGCGGTGCACGCCGTTGCAGTGGGGGCCTGCGCAGTAGACGACGAACAGCGTGTCACGCGGGTAGCGGGCCATGAATTCGGCGGTCATCAGCCGATGGGGGATGTTGATCGCGCCCGGCACATGGCCGGCGGCGTAGGCTGCTTCGCCACGCACATCGACCAGCACGTAGTCGACCTCGCCGGCCTGCTGGCTGGCATGTACGTCCGAGCAATCGGTCTCGAAGGCCAGGCGCTGGGTGAAGTGGGCCAGGGCCGCATCGGGAGCGGCGGCGGGGAACTGGCTGATGAGGCTGGGCATGGTGGTTCTCCATCGGTTGGTTTGATGGCGCCACTGTATCCAGCGGCCTTCCTGCTCTACAGTGGCGGGCAGGACAGTGACTGGTAGGTTTCCGCCAAATTGAACGACGACCCCGGCCTGGTGGCCATCCTCGCCTACGACGGCCTCTGCACCTTCGAATTCGGCATCGCCGTGGAGATCTTCGGCCTGCCTCGGCCCGAGTTCGATTTTCCCTGGTACCGTCACTGCATCGTCGGCCTGGACGACGGCCCCATGCGCGCCATGGGCGGCATCCAGGTGCTGGCCGATGCGGGCCTGGAGCGCCTGGCCGAGGCGCATACCATCATCGTTCCCGGCTGGCGCGACCGTGCCGAGGCACCGCCCGAACGGCTGTTGAGTGCACTGCGCGACGCCCATGCCCGTGGCGCGCGGCTGGTGTCCATCTGCTCCGGCGTTTTCGTCCTCGCCGCCAGCGGCCTGCTGGATGGCCGGCGCGCCACCACCCACTGGCGCTATGCCGAGGAGCTGGCGCGACGCTTCCCCGCCATCGAGGTGGACCCCGAGGTGCTCTACGTCGATGCCGGCCAACTGATCAGCTCGGCGGGCAGCGCCGCCGGCATCGACGCCTGCCTGCACCTGGTGGCGCGGGATTTCGGCACCCAGGTGGCCAATACCGTGGCGCGACGCCTGGTGATGTCGCCCCAGCGTGCCGGCGGGCAGGCGCAATTCATTCCCGCACCCGTGGCCCGTGCTCCGCGAAACGATCTTTCGGCGTTGATGCAGTGGGCCCGGCAGCACCTGCACGAGCCCCTGGAAGTAAGCCAACTGGCACGCCGCGTGGCCATGAGCGAGCGCACCTTCCTGCGCCGTTTCAGCGAGGCCACCGGCATGACGCCCAAGGCCTGGCTGCAGCACGAACGCCTGGCCCGTGCCCGCGAGCTGCTGGAGAGCGGTGTCGACGGCAGCGAGCGTATCGCCGAGCTGTGCGGCTTCCGTTCGGTGGAGAGCTTCCGCGTGGCCTTCCGCAACGCCGTCGGGCTCCCGCCTTCGGTCTATCGGGAGCGCTTCGGAGCGGCGCATACGTCCTGATCGATGGCGCATGTCACGCCTTGAAAACCAAGCAAGCGCTCGGTAAGTTTCTCTGACTCAAACAGGGAGCCACACCATGTCCGCTTGCCAGGAATACTTCGACCCCTCCCATCAACTGGTGCGCGACTCGGTGCGCCGCTTCGTCGAGCGGGAGATCCTCCCGCACATCGGCGACTGGGAGGAGGCCGAGGAATTCCCCCGTGAGCTCTACCTCAAGGCCGGCGCCGCCGGCATCCTCGGCATCGGCTACCCCGAGCAGTACGGCGGCAGCCACGAGGGCGACCTGTTCGCCAAGGTGGCGGCCAGCGAGGAGCTGATGCGCAGCGGCTCCGGCGGCCTGGTGGCCGGGCTGGGCTCCCTGGACATCGGCCTGCCCCCGCTGATCAAGTGGGGCCGCCCCGAACTGCGCGAGCGCATCGCCCCGCAGGTGCTGGCCGGCGAGAAGATCATGGCCCTGGCCATCACCGAGCCGTCCGGTGGTTCGGATGTGGCCAACCTGAAGACCCGCGCGGTGCGCGAGGGGGACTTCTACCGCGTCAATGGCAGCAAGACCTTCATCACCAGCGGCGTGCGCGCCGACTACTACACCGTGGCAGTGCGCACCGGCGGCGACGGCTTCGGCGGCGTCAGCCTGCTGCTGATCGAGAAGGGCACCCCCGGCTTCAGCGTGGGCCGCAAGCTGAAGAAGATGGGCTGGTGGGCCTCCGACACCGCCGAACTGTTCTTCGAGGATTGCCTCGTGCCGGCAGGCAACCTCATCGGCGTCGAGAACATGGGCTTCGCCTGCATCATGGCCAACTTCCAGTCCGAGCGGCTGGCCCTGGCCATCATGGCCAACATGACCGCACAGATGGCCCTGGAAGAAGCCGAGCGCTGGGCCCGCGAGCGGCAAGCCTTCGGCAAGCCCATCGGCAAGTTCCAGGTGCTCAAGCATCGCCTGGCGGAAATGGCCACCCAGGTCGAGGTCTCCCGCGAGTTCACCTACCGCCAGGCGGCGAAGATGGCCGCCGGCAAGAGCGTGATCAAGGAAATCTCCATGGCCAAGAACTTCGCCACCGACGTGGCGGACCGGGTCACCTACGACGCCGTGCAGCTGCTCGGTGGCATGGGCTACATGCGCGAGAGCCTGGTGGAACGGCTCTACCGCGACAACCGCATCCTCTCCATCGGCGGTGGCTCGCGGGAGATCATGAACGAGATCATCAGCAAGCAGATGGGGCTCTGATCCCGCCCGCGCGAGGCGCCCATCGGGTGGCCTTGCGCGAGGCCCTGCGCCTCGTTATATGATGATCGAAATTCAAATCGGGCCCGCGGGCCGAGCGAGAAGGAAAAGCGCCATGAGCGAATCGAGCCGTGAAGAGAAGCTGCAGGCCTGGCTGGAAGCCGAGCGCGCCATGTGCGCGCGGCTCAAGCCCGGCACCCTGAGCATGTCCGAGGTGGTGCAACTGAGCCCGCGAGAGTTCTTCGACGGCATCGGCCGGGGCGACCTGCCTTCGCCACCGATAGGTGAACTGATGGGCTTCGTGCCCATCGAATGGTCAGAAGAGCGCTTCGTGTTCCAGGGCGTTCCGGATGCCCGTCACTACAATCCCCTGGGCACCGTGCATGGCGGCTATGCGGCGACCCTGCTGGATTCCTGCATGGGCTGCGCCATCCATATGCACGTCAAGCCGGGGCAGGGCTACACCACCACCGACCTGCGCATCAGCTACGTGCGGGCCATGACCGTGAACACCGGGCCGGTGAGGGCGGAAGGGCGCATCATCCACGTGGGCCGCTCGACCGCACTGGCCGAGGGCCGCATCTATGACGTGGACGGGAAGCTCTATGCCACCGGCTCCACGACCTGCTTGATACTTGGAGGGAAATGATGAACTCGCAACGAATCGTCGTCACCGGCATGGGGCTGGTTTCGCCCCTGGGCTGCGGCGTGGAAACCGCCTGGCAGCGCCTGCTGGCTGGGCGTTCGGGCCTGCGTGCCCTGCCCGAAGACACCGTGCGGGATCTCGCGACCAAGGTCGGCGGCAGCGTACCGACGCGGGAGGAAGACCCCGAGGGTGGCTTCGACCCCGACAGTGCTGCCCCGCCCAAGGAGCAGAAGAAGATGGACCGCTTCATCCTCTTCGCCCTGGCCGCCGCCGATGAAGCCTTGCAGCAGGCCGGCTGGGTCGCCGACAGCGACGAGAAGAAGGTCCGTACCGCCACGGTGATCGGCTCCGGCATCGGCGGCTTCGGTGCCATCGCCGACGCCGTGCGCACCACCGACGGCCGTGGCCCGCGACGCCTGTCGCCTTTCACCATTCCCTCCTTCCTGGTCAACCTGGCCGCCGGGCACGTGTCCATCCGTCATGGCTTCCAGGGCCCCATCGGCGCCCCGGTGACCGCCTGCGCCGCGAGCGTGCAGGCCATCGGCGATGCGGCGCGGATGATCCGCTCCGGCGAGGTGGACATCGCCCTGTGCGGCGGCGCCGAGGCGTCGATCGACCGCGTGGCGCTGGCCGGCTTCGCGGCAGCCCGTGCGCTGTCCACCGATTTCAACGACCATCCCGAGCAGGCATCCCGGCCCTTCGACAGCCGTCGCGATGGCTTCGTCATGGGGGAGGGCGCCGGCATGCTGGTGATCGAATCACTCGACCATGCCCTGGCACGTGGCGCCACGCCCATTGCCGAACTGGTGGGCTACGGCACCAGTGCCGACGCCTACCACCTCACCGCAGGGCCGGAGGACGGCAGCGGCGCCCAGCGTGCCATGCGCACCGCCATCGCCCAGGCCGGCATCGAGCCGCGGCAGATCCAGCACCTCAACGCCCATGCCACCTCCACGCCGGTGGGCGACAAGGGTGAGCTGGCGGCGATCAAGGCTGTATTCGGCGCGGAGGGTGGGATCGCGGTTTCCGCCACCAAATCCGCCACCGGGCACCTGCTTGGCGCTGCCGGTGGGCTGGAGGCGATCTTCACCGTGCTGGCCATCCGCGACCAGGTGGCACCACCGACCCTGAACCTCGAACAGCCGGACGAAGACGCCGCCGGCGTGGACATCGTCCATGGCGCGGCGCGGCCGATGACCATCAACTACGCGCTGTCGAACGGCTTCGGTTTCGGCGGGGTGAATGCCAGCGCGCTGTTCCGGCGCTGGATGGGTTGAACGGAGCGGCCCTTGCGGCCGCTCATGGGCATCCTGGCGGCGGGCTCAGGCCTTGCCGCCTTTCTTCTCTTCCAGGCGTGCGGTCAGGTTGCTGCAGGCGTCGTCGAGAATGCGCTTGGACAGGGCCTCGTCCGCGACGCTGCGGGACAGGCTCAGTGCGCCGACCATGGTGGCGACCATCGCCATCGCTTCCTGCGGGTCACCCGTTTCCTTCTCGATCATCCTCAGCAGGTTGCCCACCACCTCGTCGCTGATGGGGCTGGCCTGGCCGCGCTGGCCCAGTTCGGACGACATGGTCGGCAGCGGGCAGCCGGCGTCCGGGTGGTCGCGGTGTTCCGGCGAGAGGTAGCGCTTGAACAATGTCTTGAGCGGCTCCGGCTTGGCGAGCACCTTAGCCCACTGGCCGCTGGCGTCGTTGGCCGCCGCGCGCAGGGCTTCCTGCACCAGGGCATCCTTGGACTTGAAGTGGGCGTAGAAGCCGCCGTGGGTCAGGCCCAATGCCTTCATCAGCGGCTGCAGGCCGGTGGCGTCGATGCCGTCCGCGCGGAAGCGGCGGGAAGCTTCCGCGATGATGCGTTTGTGGGTTTCGGCCTTGTGGTCTTCCGAGTAGCGCATGGCAGTGGCCTCAAATTCCGGGCGTTAGTATGGCGATTGTAATTCCATATTCACCGCCTGTATGCAGTTGCCGTCGCAGCAATGCCGATGGCCGACGAAAGGGGAGGCGCATTCGCACCTCCCCGGCGCATCACTCGACGCTTTCCAGCAGCGTGGCCACGCCCTGGCCGCCACCGATGCATTGGGTGGCGATGGCGTAGCGGCCGCCGGTGCGCTTGAGCAGCGAGGCGGCCTTGCCGGTGATGCGTGCACCGGTGGCGCCCAGCGGGTGCCCGATGGCCATGCCGCCGCCGTCGAGGTTGACCTTGGCGATGTCGATGTCCAGTTCGCGGATGCAGGCCAGTGCCTGGCTGGCGAAGGCTTCGTTGATCTCGAACAGGTCGATGTCATTGACCGACAGGCCGCTGCGCTGCAGCAGCTTGCGGGTGGCGTGCAGCGGGCCCATGCCCATCACCTCCGGTGCGCAGCCGACCACAGCCACCGCCTTGATGCGCGCGAGGATGTCCAGCTTCCAGCGCCGGGCGAATGCCTCGGTGCAGACGAACACCGCCGCCGCGCCATCGGTCAGCGGCGAGGCGGTGCCGGCGGTCACGCTGCCACCGAACGCCGGCTTCAGTTGGGCCAGGGCCTCGGCGTTGGTGCCGGGGCGGATGCAACCGTCTTCGGTAACCGGGCCGTCGGGCGTCTCGATGGTGATGATTTCGTCCTGCAGCAGGCCGCGCAGGCGCGCATCGGCAGCCTTCCCGTGGGACTGCATGGCCATCGCCTCTTGGTCCACGCGGCTGATGGCGTAGCGCTCGGCGACGATCTCGGCGGTGTGGCCCATGGGGATATAGGCCTGGATCTCGCCACTGGTCAGGCGCGGGTTGGGCGAGATGTTGAAGCCGCCCATGGGCACGCGGGTCATGGATTCCACGCCGCAGCAGATGAAGGCCTCGCCGGCGTCGAGCTGGATCTGCCCGGCGGCGAAGTGGATAGCGGTCATGGACGAGCCGCAGAAGCGGTTCACCGTCGCCCCGGCCACGCTCTGCGGCAGGCCGGCGAGGAAGCCGACGATGCGTGCCAGGTTCATGCCCTGTTCGGCCTCGGGGTAGGCGCAGCCGAGGATCAGGTCCTCGATCTCGTTGGGGTCGATGTCCAGGCGATCCACCAAGCCTTTTACGACCTGGCCGGCGAGGTCGTCCGGGCGGATGTTGATCAGCCCGCCCTTCTTGGCGAAGTGGAAGGGCGAGCGGGCGAAACCGGCGATGACGATGGATTGCATATCTCGGGTCCTTGCTGGTTGGGCCGGGCGGAGCCGGCGGGAGCGCCGGGGTTCGAGCGATCCGATGGGGCGCGTGCTTAGGATGATATGCGTAATTCAAACGCTTGTATATTACGGGTGTAATCCAATCGTCGGCTGGACGGGGGGCCTTGCCTCAGGCGCGCTCGGGCCGCAACACGCCCTGCAATGCGACGAGGATCAGGCCGATCAGGACCAGCGCGAACCCCGTGGCGGTCGCCACCAATCCGAAGTGGCGCGCCGACACCCCCGCCAGCAGCGCCGGTACGCAGAACGCCAGGTAGCTGATCACGTAGTAGGTGGCCATCAGCCCGGCGCGCTCATGGGCATGAGCCAATGGCATCACGCTGCGCAGCGCGCCGAGGAAGCCCGAGCCGAAGCCACCGCCGGCCACCAGCGAGGCCACCAGGAACAGCCACAGCCAGCCGGCCTGCACGGCCACCAGCATGGCGCTCACTCCTAACAGCAGCAGGGCGGTGGCGATGCGCAGCACCTGCTGCGCCGTGTGCTGGCGCAGCCACAGGATCGACAGGGCGCCGCTCAGGGTCAGCGCCGTTACCGCCAGCCCGCCCACCAGCGCCGAGTTGGAATCGGTGGCCGCGCGGATCAGCGACGGCGCGAGCGACAGGTAGAAGCCGCCCAGGGACCAGACCGCGACGTTCACCGGCAGCGTGCGCCACAGCGCGCCTCGGGCCTGGGGCGGTACCTTCAGGGTCGGACGCAGCGAGGCGATGGCACCCGGGCGGCGCGAGATGGATTCCGGCAGCCACCACACCAGCAATGCCTGGGCGGCGAACACCAGCAGCAGGACCAGGTAGACCAGGTGCAACGGCCAGGGCGCCCACTCCACCAGCATTCCGCAACCCAGCGCGCCGCACGCCATGCCCAGCTGCGGCGCCACGCTGTTGAACAGCGGCCCGCGCTCGGGGTTGCGATCCAGCAGCGCCGCCCCCAGCACGCTGGTCGCCATCCCCGTGGCGAACCCCTGCATCACCCGCGCCGCCAGCAGCCAGGCGACGCCATCGGCCTCGATGAACAGCGCCATCGCCAGCATCTCCAGTAACAAGGCAGAGAGGATCACCGGCCGCCGGCCCAGGTAATCGGACAGCTTGCCCAGGGTGAGCAGCGCCGCCAGCAGGCTGAAGGCATAGATGGCGAAGACCAGCGTCAGCATCGCCGGGCTGAAGGCCCAATGTGCCTGGTACACCGGGTAGAGCGGGGTGGGCGCGCTGGACGCGGCCAGGAAACTCAGCAGCGTGCTCGCCAACAAGGCGATGCCGCTGCGGGCGTGGCGTTGGTCGAGGCAGGTATCGGCGGTCTGGACCATGATGGGCTCACTAAAGCTAAGACATTGCGTTTGCGCAGTCTGCGCGCAGAAATTCCTTAACGCAAATTCTTTGTGTTAAGGTCCGCCGCCATGGCCATCAAAGAAAACCGTCGCACCGGTGGGCGCAGCGCCCGAGTGCAGGAATCCATCCACGCCGCCGTGCGCGCACTGCTCGACGAGCGTGACCGCGCCGACCTCACCGTCCCGCAGATCGCCGCCCGCGCGGGCGTCACGCCCTCCACCATCTACCGCCGCTGGGGCGACCTCTCCGCTTTGCTCGCCGACGTCGCCCTGGAGCGCATGCTCCCTGGCGAGCCCCAGGACACCGGCACCCTCGCCGGCGACCTGCACGCCTGGGCCGAGCAATACCTCGACGAGATGAGCTCCGAGCTCGGCCGCACCCTGATTCGAGATGTCGTCTCAGATCTGGCCGGCGACTACCCCGGCCAATGCGCCGACCTCGTCCGCTGCCAGCTGCAACTCATCCTCGACCGCGCCGCCCAACGCGGCGAAGCGGCCCCCAGTGCTGATCAGCTGGTCGACGCCGTGGTCGCCCCGATGATCTACCGCATCCTCTTCGCTCCACAGGCCCCCAGTGCCGAGCAGGTGAGGGGATGGGTGGATGGTGCGCTGAACAATTCCAAACCCCGGAAATGAACAAGGCCCCGTGAGGGGCCTTGTTCATTTACTCAGCGGTTACTGCCAGTTCGCGGCGATCACCACCTCCAGCTGCGCCCTCTGCTCGGGCGTCAGGTTGGAATTGCCACCCGCAGGCGGCGCGAAGGCCGCCATGGAGTTGACCAGGTTCTGCACCTGGCTGTCGAGCAGGGTCTTGCCGTCGCCGGACTTGATGGTCTCGATGTGGTTCGAGGTGCTGGAGTACCAGTTGCTGATGGTGACCTTGTCGGGGGAGTCACGCAGGGTCAGTTCCAGGTTGCTGCCGTTGCGTTGGAGCCAGATGTCGTTGGCGGAAATGCCTTCGCTGAAGAGAAGGGTGTCGTTGCCGCCTGCATCGGCTACCAGGTCCTGGCCATCTCCTTTGGCAAACAAGTAGGTGTCATTACCGTAGCCGCCAGTGAGGCTGTCGT
>NZ_BAAJNO010000023.1:0-47709 GCF_054558415.1 Pseudomonas sp. No.21 | reverse complement strand
TTTCCATCCACCAGGGGGTTGCCGGCAGCTCCGATGGTGGGCTGAAGCCCACCCTACGCTCTAAGAATACCGGCCGTAGCCCGGGCTTCAGCCCGGGAAGGCGGCCATCAGAACCCCAGGGTCGCCGACACCAGCCAGGTGCGTGGGGTGGAGAGGGTGAGGCCGGTGGCGGTGCCGTCGGGGACGTTGGCGGAGGCCCAGTAGGCCTTGTCCATGACGTTCTCCACGCTGGCGCGCAGGGTCACGTCCGTCTCGCCGACGCTGAAGGCGTAGCGCGCGCCCAGGTCGTAGCGCTGCCAGGCGTCGGCCTTCTGGGTGTTGGCCGGGTCCAGGTACTGGGCGCCGGTGTGGATGGCCCGCGCGGTCAGGGTCAGCCCCTGCACCTGGGGCAGGTCCCATTCGACGCCGAGGTTGGCGTTGAGGACCGGCGCGCCGATGGCGCGGTTGCCATCGTTGCTGCCATTGGCGGTGCGGGTCAGCTCGGCGTCCAGCAGCATGGCGCCGCCGAGGATGCGCACGCCTCCCAGCGGCTCGCCGAACAGGTTCAGCTCCAGGCCCTGGTTGCGCTGCTCGCCGTCGGGGCGCAGGTAGCCGTTCTCGGTGTAGTAGGCGGGCTTCTCGATGCGGAAGACGCTGAGGGTGCTGGTCAGGTTGCCCATGTCGTACTTGATGCCGGCTTCCACCTGCTTGCTGCGGTAGGGCGCGAACACCTGGCCGGCGTTGCTGGCCGTCTCCGGGGCGGTCTGGCCCTGGGTCAGGCCTTCCATGTAGTTGGCGTACAGCGACAGCGCCTCGGTGGTGCGCCAGACCACGCCCAGGGCCGGCGAGGTGGCGCGCTCGTCATAGCGCTGGTCGGGCTCGCCCGGCTCGGAGCTGTCCACCTCCACCCGCTGCAGGCGCGCCCCAAGGGTCAGCAGCACGCTGTCACCGGCGAAGCTCAGAGTGTCGGCCAGCGCCAGGCTGGAGAGCACGCTCCGGGTGTGGGTCGGGTTGTCGGCGGCCGTGGGCGTGACCGGCTCCGGCAGGGTCGCCGGGTCGAACAGGTTGCTCACACCGTTGGCGTAGCGCGCACCGCTGTTGTCGAAGGTCATGTCGAAGCGGTTGAGGCTGAGGTTGAGGGTGTGCCCCACCGAACCCGTGGAGAACCAGTTGCGCAGGCCGACCGTGGCGGTGCGTACCTCCTCCTCGCGCTGGAAGGCGCGCGGGCTGACCACGAAGCGCCCGGCGTCGTTGGTCAGTTGCACCGCGTGGCGGAGGAAGTCGTAGTCGCCCCGGCGCGCGCCGGCGGCGGCATAGACCATCAGCGACTCGCTCAGGTCGTACTCGCCGCGCAGGGCGCCGAAGGTGTCCTTGGCCCGGGAGTAGGTCCAGGGCTGGGCGAAGTTGTGGTGGATGTCCTCGGCGTCCGGCACCTTGACCCCGGCGTTGAGGCCGACCCGCTCCATGGGCCCGTCGACGTCGCGCTCCTGTCGTCCGAGATCGAGGGACAGGCGCACGCGCTCGGCGCGCAGGTCCAGCCCGAGCACGGCGGAATCACGCTCCAGGCTCTGGTGGTCCCACTCGGTGTCGCCGGATTGCTTGACGCCGTTGAAGCGCAGGCCGAAGCGCTGGTCGTCGCCGAAGCGCCGGCCGATGTCCACGTGCCCACCCAACTGGCCGGAAGAGGCGTGCATGGCGGTGAACTCGGTGGTCGGCTCGTCGCCCGCGCGCTTGGGCTCGATGTTGACGCTGCCACCGACGCTGCCGTTGGGTGCGAGGCCGCCGAGCAGGGCACCCGGGCCCTTGAGGATGTCGACGCGCTCGGCCATCTCCATGTCGTTGGAGTAGGTCGGCAGTACGCCGTAGAGGCCACCGTAGGCGACATCGCTGTTGTAGAGGCTGTAGCCACGGATGGAAAACTGCTCGAAGCGCCCTGCCGACGGGTTGGTAGTACGCACCGAGGGGTCGCTGGCGACCACGTCGGCGAGGGTACGGGCCTGCTGGTTCTTCACCGCTTCGCTGGTGTAGGAGGTGAGGTTGAAGGGCGTCTCCATGAAGTCGCGCTCGCCCAGCATGCCCAGCCCGCCACGCCGGGAAACCTGGCCGCCGGCGTAGTGATCGGCGGCGGCGCCACTGCCCTGCCCGGTGATGGCGATCGGTTGCAGCTGCTGCACGCGGCTCCCCTCCTCGGGCATCGGCAGCAGGGTGTAGCTGCCTTCTCCGGCCGGCTGCAGCATCAGCCCGGAGCCCTGGAGCAGGCGGGCGAAGCCCTCTTCCACGCCGAAGTCGCCGTTCAGCCCGGCGCTGCTGCGCCCTGAGACCAGCGCCGGGTCGACGGACAGGCTGACGCCGGCCTCGCCGGCGAAACGGGTCAGCGCCGCGCCGAGGCTGCCGGCGGGGATCTCGTAGCTGCGACGCGTGCCGTCATCGGCCCAGCTGGGCGCGGCAAGGCCGGCGCAGCCCAGGGCCAGGAGCAGGGGCATCGCGAAAGGACGGAAGGAGGGGGACGAGGACATCGGAGGCTCTCTTTTTTCGTTCTGTTGCCTGTGATGACAGGCGAGCCGGAAAAAAGGGACAGCCTTCAGCCAACGGAGGGCCGCGGCACCAGCGACACCCAGTAGCGGGTACGGTAGTGCACCTCGATGGGCAGGCTGGCGGCCAGCAACGCCAGGGCCTTGTCGGTGTCTTCCAGGCGGAAGGTGCCGGTCACGGCGAGCCTCTCCAGCACCGGGTCCCAGCGCAGCACGCCGGGTCGGTAGCGATCCAGCTCGCGCAGCACGGCGCCCAGGGCGCGGTTCTCGACGATCAGCACCCCCTGCTGCCAGTCGGGCTGGCGCGTATCGAACGCCTCTACCCGGCCCACGCCCGATGCGCTCATGCCGGCGCGCTGGCCCGCCTGCAGGGTGACCGGGCCGCCCTGGGCGGGCTCCAGGCGCACCACGCCGCGCGCCACCGAGACCAGGCAACCCTGGTCGAACTGGCGCACGCAGAAGCGCGCCCCGGAGGCCAGCAGGCGACCGTCACGGGTCTGCACCCGCAGGCCGCCCGCGCCGTCCACGGCGATCTCGCCTTCGACCAGGGCGAGCCGGCGGCGGCCTCCATCGAAGTCGAGGTTCACCGCACTGGCGGTATTGAGCTGCAGCCGCGTGCCGTCGGGCAGGTCCAGCGAACGACGCTCGCCGGTGGCGGTGCGCAGGTCGGCGCTCCAGTGGGCGATGGGCATCTGCCGCCAGGCGAGCCAGCCGGCAGGAGCCAGGGCGCCGAAGGCGAGCAGGCGCTTGAGACTCTTGCGTCGCGCGAGGTCCGGCCGGTCGAGGCTGGCCAGGGCCAGGGCGCCGGGAAGCTGGGCGAAGCGCTGGCGCAACGCCTGGGCCTTCTGCCAGGCCTGCTCGTGGTCACTGCTGCGGGCCCGCCAGCGTTGCAGCTCGGCATGGTCGGCCTCGCGGGCACCGCCGGATTCCAGCAGCGTCAGCCAGTGCGCTGCTTCCCGCGCGACCTGGCGCGCCAGGGGCGATGGCTGGCCGCTCACAGGTCCACCAGCAGGCAGTGTTCGTAGGCCTTGGCCATGTAGCGCTTCACCGTGCGTTCGGACACCTCCAGGCGCCGGGCGATGCTGGCGTAGTCGAGGCCTTCGAGCTGCGCCCAGAGGAAGGCGCGGCGCACTGCCAGCGGCAGGCCGTCGAGCAACTCGTCCAGCGCTTGCAGGGTCTCCAGCAGCAGCCAGCGCTGCTCGGGCGAGGGCGCTTGCGCCTCCGGCAGGCTGGCCAGGGCGTCCAGGTAGGCGCGCTCCAGGCTGCGGCGCTGGTGGTGGTTGATCAGCAGGCGCTTGCCAACGGTGAGCAGGTAGGCGCGGGGCTCCTGCAGGCGCGGCAGCGGCTTGTCCTGGTGGGCGGCGAGGACGCGGACGAAGGTGTCCTGGGTCAGGTCGGCGGCATCCCAGGCGTTGCCCAGGCGGCGCCGCAACCAGCCTTCCAGCCAGCTGCGGTGTTCGCGATAGAGGGTGTTGAGGGTGGGTTCGGGTGCCGCGGCTGCATCGTTCATGGGTGGCACGCCGGAAGGTAAATGGAATCAAATGCGAGTGATTCTATTTACTTTTCATTGACATTCCAACTGCCGAGCGCGGCGCTCCCTCAGGCCTCAACCTCGGCGAAGCCGGCGCGGATGCGCGCTTCCGGCAGGTTGTCGCCGATGAACACGATCACGCTCTCGCGTGCCTCGCCCTCCGCCCACTCCTTGTCCCAGTCGAAGCCGTAAAGGCGCAGCACGCCCTGGAACACCATGCGCCGGTCCTCGCCGGCGATATCCAGCACGCCCTTGTAGCGCAGCAGGGCGTTGCCGTGCTCTTCCAGCAGGCCTTCCATGAAGGTGCTGAGCTTGTCGAGGTCCAGCGCCCTGTCGCTCTTGAGCACCAGGGTGGCGATGCGGTCGGTGGAGCCGGCCGGGGTCAGCGGACGCAGGCTCAGGGCCGGGCCGATGTCGGCATTGAGGTTGAAGCCGCGCACGTCGAGCAGCTCGGCCAGGTCGATGCGGCCGTGGTCGACCACACGGATCGGCGCGCGGCGGTTGATCCGCGACAGCCGCTGGCTGAGGGCCTCGAAGTGGGCGTCGTCCACCAGGTCGCGCTTGCTCACCAGGATGCGATCGGCGAACCCGACCTGGGCCTGGGCGATGGTCTCGGCCAGGTGGCGCTCGGCGTTGGCGGCGTCCACCAGGGTGATGATGCCGTCCAGCACGTAGCGCTCGCAGAGCTCCTCGTCGGCGAAGAAGGTCTGCGCCACGGGCGCCGGGTCGGCCAGGCCGGTGCACTCGATCACCAGGCGGTCGAAGGCCAGCTCGCCGGCGTCCAGGCGTTCCAGCAACAGGAACAGGGCCTTTTCCAGCTCGACGTGGATGGAGCAGCAGACGCAGCCGTTGGCCAGGGTCATCACCTGCACCGGCTCGCTGCCGAGCAGTTGGCCGTCGATGGGCGTCTCGCTGAATTCGTTTTCGATCACCGCGATCTTCAGGCCGTGCTCGGCCTTGAGGATGTGCTTGAGCAGCGTGGTCTTGCCGGCGCCGAGAAAGCCGCTGAGCACGGTGACGGGGATGGGGGTCGGGTACATCGTGATCTCCAAAAGACACGCGCCACGACGAGTCGTGGCGCGTGGGTAACTGTCAACCTGTCTCGCCAGGCGTCGCGAGCGCAGCAGCCTGGTGGCGACCAGCACGCAGGAACCGCAATGTACTCCAGTACATGAGGATTACTCGCGTGCGCTCGCCCTTCAGGCCGAACTGAAGTTCGTTCAGCGGGCAAGCCCGCTGTCCGAGCACTGCCCGCTTCCAAGATGCCAAGCGCAGCAGCCTGGCGGGTCAGGTTTCAACAGCAGCGGATGGGTCGCCCCTTCCCGCCTCCGTAACGCGCCTCCTGGCGCTCGCGGAAGAACTCCTCGTAGCTCATCACCGGCTTGTCCGGGTGCTTGCCACGCATGTGCTCGACGTAGTTGTCGTAGTCGGGCATGCCGACCAGCATGCGCGCGGCCTGCCCCAGGTACTTACCCATGCGGCTCAGGTCATTGAACATGCGCGTTCACTCCTCAGGCATCCGGGATCGGCTGGAAGGGCGATTCCTTGTCGGTGCGCTCGGGCTTGGCCCAGGCCGCGCGTCCCACCTTGATGGCGTAGAACAGGATGCTGAGCACCACGAAGAGGAAGAGCACGGTCAGGGTCGAGTTGGTATAGGCGTTGAAGATCACGTGCTGCATCTGCGCCATGTCCTTGGCCGGGGCCAGGATCTGGCCGGCGTCGGCGGCGTCGCTGTACTTCTTGGCCAGGGCCAGGAAGCCCACCGCCGGATTCGGGTCGAGCAGCTTGATCAGGCCCGCGGTGGTGGTGCAGATCAGCAGCCAGGTGGCCGGCACCAGGGTGACCCAGACGTAGCGCTGGCGCTTCATCTTGATCAGCACCACGCAGCCGAGCATCAGGGCGATGCCGGCGAGCATCTGGTTGGAGATGCCGAACAGCGGCCACAGGGTGTTGATGCCGCCCAGCGGGTCGATCACGCCCTGGTACAGCAGCCAGCCCCACATGGCCACGCAACCGGCGGTGGCGATGACGTTGGCGGTCCAGGACTCGGTGCGTTTCAGCGCCGGCACGAAGTTGCCCAGCAGGTCCTGCAGCATGAAGCGCCCGGCACGGGTGCCGGCGTCCACCGCCGTGAGGATGAACAGCGCCTCGAAGAGGATCGCGAAGTGGTACCAGAACGCCATGGTGTTCTCGCCCGGCAGCACCTGGTGGAGGATCTGCGCGATGCCCACGGCCAGGGTCGGCGCACCACCGGCACGGGCCAGGATGGTGTGCTCGCCGATGTCACGGGCGGTGGCCTCCAGCACTTCCGGGGTGATGGTGAAGCCCCAGCTGCTGACGGTGGCCGCCACGGCGGCGACGTCGGTGCCGACCACGGCCGGCGGGCTGTTCATGGCGAAGTACACGCCCGGCTCGATCACCGAGGCGGCGACCATGGCCATGATGGCGACGAAGGATTCCATCAGCATGCCGCCGTAGCCGATGTAGCGGGCGTGGGACTCGTTGGCCAGCAGCTTGGGCGTGGTGCCGGAGCTGATCAGCGCGTGGAAGCCGGAGACGGCGCCACAGGCGATGGTGATGAACAGGAAGGGGAACAGGCCGCCTTTCCACACGGGGCCGGTGCCGTCGACGAACTGGGTCAGCGCCGGCATCTTCAGCTCGGGCATGGTCACCAGGATGCCGATGGCCAGGGCGATGATGGTGCCGATCTTGAGGAAGGTCGACAGGTAGTCGCGCGGCGCCAGCACCAGCCACACGGGCAGCACGGCGGCGACGAACCCGTAGCCGATCAGCATCCAGGTGATCTGCACGCCGGTGAAGGTGAAGGCCGGCCCCCAGACCGGATCGGCGGCGACCTGGCCACCCAGCCAGATCGACAACAGCAGCAGCACCACGCCCACCAGCGAGATTTCGCCGATGCGGCCCGGGCGGATGTAGCGCATGTAGATGCCCATGAACATCGCGATGGGAATGGTCGCCATCACGGTGAACATGCCCCAGGGGCTCTCGGCCAGGGCCTTGACCACGATCAGCGAGAGCACCGCGAGGATGATGATCATGATCAGGAAGGCGCCGAACAGCGCGATGGTGCCGGGGATCTGGCCCATCTCCTCGCGCACCAGTTCGCCCAGGGAGCGGCCGTTGCGGCGGGTGGAGATGAACAGGACCATGAAGTCCTGCACCGCCCCGGCCAGCACCACGCCGGCGATCAGCCACAGCGTGCCGGGCAGGTAGCCCATCTGCGCCGCGAGCACTGGCCCCACCAGCGGGCCGGCGCCGGCGATGGCGGCGAAGTGGTGGCCGAAGAGGATGTGCTTGTTGGTCGGGACGTAGTCCAGGCCGTCGTTGTTGAGCAGCGCGGGGGTCGCGCGGGTCGGGTCCAGCTGCATCACCCTGGTGGCGATGAACAGGCTGTAGTAGCGGTAGGCGACCAGGTAGAGGGCAACGGCCGCGACCACGATCCACAAGGCGTTGATCGCCTCGCCGCGGCGTAGCGCAACCACACCCAAGGCACATGCGCCGACCACCGCCAGCACTGCCCAGGGCAGGTGGCGCGTGACGCTATTGTTATTGTTCATAGGGAACTCCGAATGGATAGACAGACAAGCTGCCGCACAAGCTTAGCCGCTCCCCGGCGAAACTGAAGTCAGACCTTGGTCTAGAGCCTTCGGCCGCTGTCGTCGGGGTGGTCGGACGCTGTCTATCCGGGGCATGGAGTGTGCCCTGCCAGCCCCCGTGCACGGGCATGACCGCTGTGTAGGGTGGAGGTCGCTTTTCTGCCTCCACCAGGCGGTGTGGAGGACGGGGAGAGCGGTGGGCTGAAACGGAGCGCCGCCCGGCCCACCCGGTGCCCAGACAGGTCCACCTGCGAGCCTGGGTCCGCTGCATGGGTAGGTCGGGTGCACGCCGACATTGCGGCCAGGCCGCCTGATCACCGGGCATGAAAAAGCCGGGCATCGCCCGGCTTCCTCGTTACCGCTGCCGATCAGGCCGGCTGCTTGGCGTAGCGCGCCAGCTGCTGGTCACGGCTCATCACTTCCAGGGTGTTGGCCAGTACCTGCTCACCGGTCACGTCCGGGGCGGAGAAGATGGTGGAGAAGTTCTCCTGGGCGACCTTGGCGAAGTGCGCGCGGTCGGATTGTTCGACCCCCAGCAGGGTCGCGTAGGCGTCCAGCGCCTCGCCCTGGCCCTGGGCCATGTCCTCGGCGATGTTGTCGAGCATGCCGTTCATGGCCAGCATCGAGCGGCCGCCATAGCCGATCTTGGCGTTCACGTCGCAGCCGTTGGTGCCGGAGGTCATGCCGAAGGTGGCGTTACCCGAGGTGCCGTTGGTGGTGGTTGCCAGGAAGTGCGGGGCGAAGCCTCGCTGGCCGTCGAAGAGCATGTTGCCCCAGCCACATCCGTTGCCACCGGCAGCATCGGCATGCGCCGCCACGCTACCCACGCTCAGAAGTCCCACAATCAAGCCTTTGACCAGCAGTCGGTTGTCCATTAGCTGCACTCCAGAAATCAACAAAGGGGTTAAATCGCCTAAGCAGCTTTGGCGACACTTGGCGAACTGTCAAACCGCAACGGACCGACGCACCGCCCAATGGCGACGCCGCTTGCACGGATGTGAACGGGTTGACGCGCGCCCCTTGCCGGGCATCGGGATTGGGAGTCTAATCCGCCGCGAACGAGCCCCGGCGCCCAGTCCCTCCCTGATGACGACCATGTACGGCCTCCCCCGCCGCAGGATCGCGGCCCTTTTCTGTCTCCTCGCCCTGGCCACCGGTTGCCGCGAAGCGGTGTCCCCGCCTCTCGATCAGCAGCTCTACATCTGGCAGCGCCAATGGCTGCCCGCCCATTCCGACGCCCTGGCCCGCAGCCGCAACGACTTCTCCACCCTGCGCGTGCTCGCCCTGCAGGCCCACCCCGGTGCCGGCTGGTCGCGCATCCGCGTCGACGCCCCGCTGCTGCGCGCCGATGGCCGGCCACTGGTGGCCGTGGTCCGCCTCGACGGCCAACTGCCACAATTGGACGCGCAACGGGCACGGGAGGAAATCACCGCGCTGCTGGCCCACTGGCAGGCCGCCGGCCTCACCCCCCAGGCGCTGGAGATCGACCACGACTGCGCCAGCGCGCGCCTGCCCGGCTACACCCGCTTCCTCGCCGAGCTGCGCCAGGCCCTGCCACCGGGCCTGCGCCTGGGCATCACCGCCCTGCCCGCCTGGCTGTCCAGCCCGGAGCTTGACGCACTGCTGGCCCAGGTGGACGGCAGCGTGCTGCAGGTCCACGGCGTCAGCGCTCCCGAGCAGGGGCTGTTCGATGCCGACAAGGCGTTCGCCTGGGCACAGCGCTGGGCCGAACGCAGCGAGCGCCCCTTCCTGCTCGCCTTGCCCGCCTACGGTGCCGGCCTCATCAGCAGTGCCAGCGGCACCCGGGTGGAAAGCGAAGCGCCGCTGAGCCTGGCCGGCGAGCGCCGCGAACTCAGCGCCGATCCGCAGCAGGTCGCCGCCCTGGTCCATCGCCTGCGGGATGAGCGCCCCGCCCACCTCGCCGGGCTCATCTGGTTCCGCCTGCCCCTGCCGGGCGACCGCCGCGCCTGGCCCCTGGCGACCTTGCGCGCCGTGGCCCGGGGCGAGCCGCTGGCGGCGGCACTGGCCGTCCAGGTGGAACGCCCACGGGGCGATGACTTGCGCGAACTCAGCCTCACCAATAGCGGCAATGCCCCCGCGACGCTGCCGCAACGCCTGGAGATCGCCGCCCGCGACTGCCAGGCCTTCGACGCCCTGCCCGGCTACCGCATGCAACGCAGCGACACGGGCCTGGTGCTGGAGCGCCAGGCCGCCGCCGACCTCGCCGCCGGCCAGCGCCGTGCGCTGGGCTGGGCCCGCTGCTCCGAACTCGATCAAGGAGGAATCCATGTACGCCCCTGAGCGTCGTCCCGCCCGTCTTGCCCTGGCCATCGCCCTCGCCCTGCCGCTGGGCAGCGCCCTGGCCTGCGGCCCGGACTTCTCCATGCGCCTGCTGGACGACCGCGCCAACAGCCTGGCCGAGCTGCCCGAGGGCAACTTCGCCTTCGAGATCACCCGCCTGGCCCCGCCCATCCCCGGGCTCAAGCCGGTCACCGAGGTCAGCCTGGTGCCACGCTGGGAAGAGGACAACGGCGCCTACCTGCAGCAGCGTGACGAGCGCGAGAAAAGCGAACTGGGCGAAGCGATGTGGCAGCGCGTGCAAACCCTGCGCGGCCTCGATGACGCCCAGCGGGCCGAAGCGGAGGGCCAGGACCTGCCCGCCGAAATCCGCCTCTACACCGCCGGCGCCGTAGCCTTCCAGGGCGACCCTGCGCTGGCCGTCGACTACTTCCGCCGCGTCCTCGCGCTGCCGGAAGCCGAGCGTCGCACCCGCAGCACCTGGGCCGCCTACTCCATGGGCCGCACCCTGGCCGCCAGCAGCCGCGCCCTGCCTGCCAGCGACGAAGTGCTCAGCGACGAGGAAATCACCCAGCGCCTGCACGCCAATGCCGAAGCCGCCAGGGAGGCCTTCCGCCTCACCCGCAAACTGGCCATCGAGGGCTTCGACGACCCGCTGGAGCTGGCCGCCGCCAGCCTGGGCGAAGAAGCCCTGCTGGCCAGGGAAGCCGGCGACTGGGGCGAGGCCATCCGCCTCTATTCCAACCAGGCCGCGCTGCACGCCAACACCGGCTACAGCTCCCTGCGCCAACTGAGCGGGGAGCTGGCGCGCATGCCCGACGAGCAACTGGTGCCGCTGCTGGCGGTGCCCGAGGTGCAACAACTGCTGACGGTGCGCTTGCTCACCCGCATCGGCTGGTTCTACGACGACCAGCCCAGCGGCGAGCAGCACCTGGCCGAACTGCTGATGGACCTCGACGCCGCCGAGCTGCCCAACGCCGATCGCCTCGCCGCACTCGCCTACCGCTTCGGCCGCTACGACAACGCCGAGCGCTTCCTGGCGAAGGCCGGCGACAGCGGCCTCGCCTGGTGGCTGAGGGCCAAGCTGGCCCTGCGCGCCGGCGACACCCCGCGCGCCACCGAAGCCTATGCCCGCGCCGCCAGGGCCTTCCCCGAGGACGAGCAATGGGGTGCCCGGCGCACCGAGAACTGGGAGTGGGAAACCGTCAGGCCGCGCTGCCGGGTGGAGGGCGAGAGCGCCATCCTCGCGCTGCAGCGCGGCGACTACCTGGAGGCTTTCGACAACCTCTACCGCAGCGGCGAGATCTACTGGATGGATGCCGCCGCCGTGGCCGAGCGGGTGCTCACCCTCGACGAACTCAAGGGCTATGTGGACGCCAAGGTGGACGCGCCGCCGGCACAGACCCAGGAAGACCGCGACGCCTACCGCCCGCGCCCGGTAGCCGCCTCCCTGCGCGAGCTGCTGGGCCGTCGCCTGCTGCGCGAAGGCCGCTACGACGAAGCCCCGGCCTACTTCGAGAGCGACGAACTGCGCGCCGCTGCCCGTGAATACGGCCAGGCCCGCGAGCAGGCGCAGGGCCGCTGGACCGGCATCGGCCGCGCCGAGGCCTACTACGCCGCCGCGCGCCTGGCCCGCTGGAAGGGCATGGAGCTGCTGGGCTACGAGATGTCACCGGACTTCCATGCGCTGGGCGGCTACTTCGCCCTCACCCAGGTCGGCACGCTGAAGGCGGAGGGTCTGTTGTCCGAGGGCGAGGTGCAGCGACAGAACGCCCATATGGCGCAGCCCAACTCGCGCTATCACTACCGCTGGGTCGCCGCCGACCTCACCGAGCGCGCCGCCGACGACCTGCCCCATACCAGCCAGGCCTTCGCCGCCGTGCTGTGCAAGGGCAGCGGCTGGATCCAATACACCGACCTTCCCCGCGCCCAGGCCATCTACCGGCGCTACGTCGAGCACGGCCCCTTCGTGGAGTGGGCGGGCAACTTCGGCATGAACTGCGAGGAGCCGGACTTCGAGAGCGCCCACGGCCGCCTGTGGGAAGAACGTGAACAGGCCGTGCGCGACGGGTTCTACTCCATCAGGTACGGCCTCGTCGCCGGCGCCGCGCTGTTGCTGGGTGCTGCCGGAGCCTGGCTGTGGCGCCGCCGTTCCCGATGAGCGGCAGCCCCGAGCCTTGTCTATAGTTGTGTGAATTGAGCAGGAGCCATGCCATGAGTGACACAGACAACGAGCGCCGACGCTTCCACCGCATCGCGTTCGATGCCGCCACCGAGATCGCCCAGGACGAGCGTCGCTGGAACGTCGAGCTGCAGGACATCTCCCTGAAGGGCCTGCTGGTGGAACGCCCGAGCAACTGGAACGGCGATCCGGACCAGCCGTTCCTCGCCACCGTCCGCCTCAGCGGCGACACCCAGGTGCGCATGGAAGTCGTGCTGACCCGCGTCCAGAAGGACCAACTGGGCTTCGTCTGCCAGCACATCGACCTGGACTCCATCGCCCACCTGCGCCGCCTGCTGGAGCGCGACCTCGCCGCCCTGGTGGAGAAGTAGCCGCTACTCGAACAACGCGTCCAGCGCCTGCTCCAGGCGTGTCACCGCGATCACCCGCAACCCGGGCGGCGCCTCCTTGGGGGCGTTGCCCTTGGGCACGATGGCCCGCTTGAAGCCGTGCTTGCCCGCCTCCTTCAGGCGCTCCTGGCCGCTGGGCACGGGACGCACCTCGCCCGACAGCCCCACTTCGCCGAACACCAGCAGGTCATGCTCCAGCGGGCGGTTGCGCAGGCTCGACATGATCGCCGCGATCAACGCCAGGTCGGAGGCCGTCTCCAGCACCTTGACCCCGCCCACCACGTTGAGGAACACGTCCTGGTCATGGGTGGGGATGCCGCCGTGGCGGTGCAATACCGCCAGCAGCATCGCCAGGCGGTTCTGGTCCAGGCCCAGGGTCACGCGACGCGGGTTGGCCAGGTGGCTGGTGTCCACCAGGGCCTGCACCTCCACCAGCATCGGCCGCGAGCCTTCCCAGGTGGCCATGACCACGCTGCCGGGCACCGCTTCCTGGGCGCGGGTGAGGAAGATCGCCGAGGGGTTGGAAACCTCCTTGAGGCCCTTGTCGGTCATGCCGAACACGCCCAGCTCGTTGACCGCGCCGAAACGGTTCTTCACCGCCCGCAGCAGGCGCAGGCGGCCATCGGACTCGCCCTCGAAATACAGCACCGTGTCGACCATGTGCTCCAGCACGCGCGGCCCCGCCAGGGCGCCTTCCTTGGTCACGTGGCCGACCAGGAAGATCGCCGTGCCGCTCTGCTTGGCGTAGCGCACCAGCAACGCCGCGCTCTCGCGCACCTGGGCCACGCCGCCGGGGGCGGACTGCAGCTGCTCGGTGAAGATGGTCTGGATGGAGTCGATCACCATCACCTTGGGCTTCTCGACCCGAGCGGTGGCGATGATGCTTTCGATGCAGGTCTCGGTCATCACCTTGAGCTTGTCCTCGGGCAGCCCGAGGCGGCGGGCGCGCATGGCGACCTGCTGCTGGGATTCCTCACCGGTGACGTAGAGCGCGGGGAAGCGCGCGGCGATGTTGCACAGGGTCTGCAGGAGGATGGTGGACTTGCCGATGCCCGGGTCGCCGCCGATCAGCACCACCGAGCCGTCGACCAGGCCGCCGCCGAGCACGCGATCCAGCTCGGCGGAAGCGGTGGAAAAGCGTGGCATCTCCTCGACGCTGACCTCGGCCAGGGTCTTGATCTGCGCCTGGCCGCCGGCCCAGCCGGCGCGCCCGCTGGGGGGCGCGGCGCCGTCGATGACGGTTTCAACCAGGGTGTTCCAGGCCCCGCAGTCACCGCATTGGCCGGCCCATTTGGGGAAGGTCGAGCCGCACTCGGTGCAGCCGTACATGCGCTTGGCCTTGGCCATCAGCGGACTCCGTCAGAAAAACGAAGCCCGCATGATAGCGGATCAACCCCCGCAGGCGCGCCCGCAGCCGCAGCAGCCTTCCTTGCGCTCCGGCGCCTTGAGTGCCTGCAGGTTCTGCAGCAGGCCGTCGCGGCGCATGCGCAGGGCCTGGAGGCTGGAGCCGTCCAGCGGCTCGCTGCCCTGCTCGATGCGGCCGATGCGCTTCTCCAAAAGCTCGTACTGCTCGCGCAGGCGGGCGATGCGCTCCTCGGCGCGGCGCGCCTCGTACAGGGCCTTGCGGTCACGCTCGGGGGCGGTGCTGGGAAGGGTGTCGTAGACGGTCATGGCGACGGCTCCGGAAGGGGAAATGGGCGCCAGACTACCCAGCGCCGGCCTCCCCCGCGTTGACGCCGATCAAGCCGCCTCGCCGGCTACCGGGAACGGTTTCCTAGTGGTTCTTGAGCAGCTGGGCGATCTCGTCCTTCAGCGCCACCCGCTGCATCTTCAGGCTGTGCAGGGCGAGGTCGTCGAGGGCGTGCTTGCCGTCCTCCACTTCATAGATGCGTGCATCGAGACGCTGGTACTCCTGCGCCAGGCGGGAAAAATGCACGTTGTGTTGCAGCATCTCCTGCATCGTGTCGCGATATTCGGGGAACTCGCGATTGAGGGGGTGATGTTCGAGCGGCATGGTCGGGCTCCTCTCTCCGGAAACTTCCTTGAGGCTAGACCAAGCGGGGCCTTTGTTGGTGCCGGGCGGCCCGATGGCGTGTTCAGTGAACACTCGTGGCTGTGCGCCGCACGCGGGAAGTTCTAGGATTGTGCGCCTGACCGAGGAGAACCCCGATGCTGGAGCTGCGCCCTAGCTGCGAAGCCTGTTCCCGTCCCCTGCCCCCGTCGAGCACCGATGCGCGCATCTGCTCGTTCGAGTGCACCTTCTGCGCCACCTGCGCACAGCGCCTGGAAAACGTCTGCCCCAACTGCGGCGGCGGCTTCTACCCGCGCCCGGTGCGCCCGAAGGTCCTGCTGGCCCGCTACCCGGCCACCGGCGTGAAGGTGGAAAAGCCAGTCGACACGAGCGTCCACGCTGACTTCTGCCGCCTCTACCGCCATGTGGAACCGCAACATCGCTGAGATGGCGCGGTCAGAACACTCGGTTACACTTTCAGCCCATAACCAGAACCCGGGGAGCGGTACATGAGCCTACTGAACGAATTCAAAGCCTTCGCAGTGAAGGGCAATGTGGTCGACATGGCGGTGGGCATCATCGTCGGTGCGGCCTTCGGCAAGATCGTCTCGTCCTTCGTCGGTGACGTGATCATGCCGCCGATCGGCCTGCTGATCGGCGGGGTCGACTTCACCGACCTGGCCATCACCCTCAAGGCCGCCCAGGGCGACGTGCCGGCAGTGGTGCTGAGCTACGGCAAGTTCATCCAGACGGTGCTGGATTTCATCATCGTCGCCTTCGCCATCTTCATGGGCGTGAAGGCCATCAACAAACTCAAGCGCGAAGAGGCCGTGGCCCCTTCCGTCCCGCCGGCACCGACGCCGGAGGAAGTGCTGCTGACCGAGATCCGCGACCTGCTCAAGTCGCAGCAGCAGGACAGGCAGCCCTGACCGGATTGTCTTCGCAAACATGAAAACGGCGCCCGATGGCGCCGTTTCCGTTTCATGCCCCCGTAGCCCGGGCTTCAGCCCGGGACCTCCGGCCACTCCGTTCCCCGCGCTGAAGCACGGGCTACCACCGGGGGAACGCACCTCGTAGGGCGGGTGAAACCCGCGAAGCTCATATGAAAACGGCGCCTCGCGGCGCCGTTTTCGTTTTCAGGCTCAGCCCGTCTCCTCGACCGGCCTCAGCAGCAGGCGGTTGACCCGGCGCTCGCGCACCTCGGTCACCCGCAGCTCCCAACCTTCGACCTCGAGGCGGTCGCCGACCATCGGCAGGCGGTCCAGCAGGCTCATGGCCAGGCCCGCCAGGGTCTGGTAATCGTCCGTGGGGCGGGCGCGGAAGCCCACGCGCTCGCGCAGCACCGCCAGGTTCACCGCACCGCTGACCTTGTAGCCCTCGCCACTGGGCTCGATGTCCAGACCCTCGCTCTCGCTGGCGTCGGGCAACTGGCCGGCGATGGACTCCAGGATATCGGTCATGGTCACCAGGCCTTCGAAGCCGCCGAACTCGTTGACCACGAAGGCGATGTGGGTCGAGGCCTCGCGCATCTGCTCCAGGGCGCCCAGCACCGAGACGCTTTCCGGCAGGTTGACCGGTGAGCGCAGCAACGACTCCAGGTCCGGCTCCTCGCCGCGCAGCAGTTCCTTGAACAACTCCTTCTTGTGCAGGTAGCCCAGGGGCTCGTCCACCGCACCGCCACGGATCACCACCAGGCGCGAGTGCGGCGCCTGCAGCAGGGCCTGGTGGACCTGCTCACGGGAATCGTCCAGGTCGATGCGGTTGACCCGCGCGCGGTCGGTCATCACGGTGCGGATCGAACGCTCGGCCAGGTGCAGCACGCCACTGATCATCACCCGCTCGCGGCGGTCGAACACCGCGGTATCGCCTTCGCCGTCCCTGAGCATGTCGGCGATGTCGTCGCCCACCTCGCCGGCATCCACGCCGCGCCCGCCGAGCAGGCGCAGCACCGCGTGGGCGGTACGCTCACGCAGGCCACGGCTGCCCTGCAGCTGGCGCTTGCGGCGCCAGCGCACCGTCTGGTTGGCCAGCTCGATGAGGATCGAGAAGCCGATGGCCGCGTACAGGTAGCCCTTGGGAATGTGGAAGCCCAGGCCTTCGGCGGTGAGGCTGAAGCCGATCATCATCAAAAAGCCCAGGCACAGCATGATCACCGTGGGGTGGGCGTTGACGAAGGCGGTCAGCGGCTTGCTGGCGACGATCATCAGGCCGATGGAGATCACCACGGCGATCATCATCACTTCCAGGTGCTCGACCATGCCGACGGCGGTGATCACCGCGTCGAGGGAGAACACCGCGTCGAGCACCACGATCTGCGCGACCACCGGCCAGAACATCGCATAGGTGCGGCTGCCGCCCTGGTGGTGGACCCGCCCCTCGATGCGCTCGTGCAGCTCCATGGTGGCCTTGAACAACAGGAACACACCGCCGAACAGCATGATCAGGTCACGCCCGGAGAAGGCCTGGCCGAACACCTCGAACAGCGGCTCGGTCAGGGTCACCAGCCAGGAGATGCTGGCCAGCAGGCCCAGGCGC
Organism: Pseudomonas sp. No.21; assembly: GCF_054558415.1. Classification (NCBI taxonomy): domain Bacteria; kingdom Pseudomonadati; phylum Pseudomonadota; class Gammaproteobacteria; order Pseudomonadales; family Pseudomonadaceae; genus Pseudomonas; species Pseudomonas sp. No.21. The sequence goes on along the minus strand of NZ_BAAJNO010000023.1, from coordinate 30,636 downwards.
ATGATCAGCGCCAGCGACAGGCCGATCAGGCGGGCGCGGTCACGCTGCTCGGGGGGCAGCTTGTCGGCGAGGATGGCGATGAACACCAGGTTGTCGATGCCGAGGACGATCTCCAGCACGATCAGTGTCAGCAGTCCCAGCCAGGCGGTGGGGTCGGCTATCCATTCCATGTTCAGGCACTCCTGGGCGAAAGACGGGCAGGCGCGAAGGCTGCATCGGCGCCATGGAAGCGCTGCAGGCGGATCGGCATGCGGGAAGATCGCGCGGCGGAGTGCCACGCTCGGATCGGGCGCTCGGCGGCGCCGGGTGAGGAAGGGGCCACGCCCACGCTGCTGGGGGGTGGTTTGCTACTGTCGCTGTCCATTGGGTCCCGGATCGAAAAAACGGACGTGCATCCTAGGACATGAATGCACGCCGTTTAATCCGGGAATTTTTACCAATCGTGTACGAAGTCGCTTAGCGCCGGCGGAACAAGGGCCTCGGCTCGATCACCGAACGCCCGTAGAGCACGCTGACCCCGGCCAGCCCCTTGAGCGCGTCGACCACGGACTTGTCCGCGCGCACGGCGAAGGCATCGAAGCCGCACTGGCGCATGTGCGCGAGCTGGTCGCGCAGCACATCGCCCACCGCGCGCAGCTCGCCGTGCCAGCCGAGCCGGCTGCGCAGCAGATAGGCCTGGCTATAGCCACGGCCGTCGCGGAAGCTGGGGAAATCCACGGCGAGGAGCGGCACATCGGTATCCAGCAGCGGCCCCAGCGTCTCCACCTCGTCATCCGGTTGCAGCAGCAGGCCGTCGCGGCCATCACGCTCGCGCCACAGGGCCAGCGGCAGGATCAACGGACCGTCCGGCAGGCCTTCGCCCACCTCGCGCACCAGGGTCCAGGGGTCGTCCGGCACCAGCTGCGGTTCTCCCTCCAGCAGGCGGATGAGGTTGTTCATGCCGGCACCTGTGCGCGGGCATAGACCCGCTCCTTGAAGGGCTCGATGCCAATGCGCCCGACGGTGTCGACGAAGCGCTCCTCCAGCTCGCGGTAGTCGAGGTAGGTGGCGACGATGCGCTCGATCACCTCCGGCACCTCGGCGGCGCTGAAGGACGGGCCGATCACCTTGCCCAGCGCCGCCGCCATGCCCTGGGCGCCGCCGAGGGTGATCTGGTACCACTCGCTGCCCCCCCTTGTCGACGCCGAGGATGCCGATGTTGCCGATGTGGTGATGGCCGCAGGCGTTCATGCAGCCGGAGATGTTCAGGCTCAGCTCGCCCAGGTCGTGGAGGTAGTCCAGGTCCTCGAAACGCTGCTGGATGGCCTGGGCGACGGGGATCGACTTGGCGTTGGCCAATGCACAGTAGTCGCCACCGGGGCAGGCGATGATGTCGGTCAGCAGGCCGATGTTCGGCGTCGCCAGGCCGGTATCGCGGGCGGCGTTCCAGAGCGCGTACAGGTCGCGCTTGCGCACGTCGGGCAGCACCAGGTTCTGTTCGTGGGCGATGCGGATCTCGCCGAAGCCGAAGCGCTCGGCCCAGTCGGCCACCGCCTCCATCTGCGCGGCGGTGACGTCCCCCGGCGGCGCGTCGATCCCGGGCTTGGTGGACAGCACCACGGCGACGTACCCCGGCACCTTGTGCGGCTGCAGGTTGCGCGAGCACCAGCGGGCGAACTCGGCATCGGCGGCCAGCTGGCTGCCGAAGGCCAGGTCGATGTCATCGAGCGTCTCGTAGCTCGGCGCGTCGAAGGCGGCGGCCACGCGCTGGTACTCCGCGAGGGTCAGCTGGGCCGGGCCGTCGCGCAGGTGCTGCCACTCGGCCTCCACCTCGCGGGCGAAGGCCTCGATGCCCAGCGCCTTGACCAGGATCTTGATCCGCGCCTTGTACTTGTTGTCGCGCCGGCCGTGGCGGTTGTACACCCGCAGGATGGCCTCGACGTAGGACAGCAGGTGCTGCCACGGCAGGCCCTCGCGGATCTGCAGGCCGAGGATCGGCGTGCGCCCGAGGCCACCGCCCACCAGCACCCGCAGGCACATCTCGCCCGCCGCGTCGCGGTACAGGTAGAGGCCGATGTCGTGCATCTGGATGGCCGCGCGGTCCTCGCCGGACGCGGAGATGGCGATCTTGAACTTGCGCGGCAGGAACAGGAATTCGGGGTTGATGGTGGACCACTGGCGCAGGATCTCGGCCAGCGGGCGCGGGTCCAGCAGCTCGTCGGCGGCCACCCCGGCGAAGGCCTCGGTGGTGATGTTGCGCACGCAGTTGCCGGAGGTCTGGATGGCGTGCATCTCCACCTCGGCCAGGCGTTCGAGGATGTCCGGCACCTCGGCCAGCTCGATCCAGTTGAACTGGATGTTCTGCCGCGTGGTGAAGTGGCCGTAGCAGCGGTCATGGTCGCGGGCGATGCCGGCCAGGGTGCGCAGCTGCCGCGACGACAGGGTGCCGTAGGGGATGGCCACGCGCAGCATGTAGGCGTGCTTCTGCATGTACAGCCCGTTCTGCAGGCGCAGCGGCAGGAACTCCTCCTCGCTCAGCTCGTCGCTGATGCGCCGCGCCACCTGGTCGCGGAACTGCGCCACGCGCTCGCGTACCAGCGCGTGGTCATAGTCGTCGTATCGATACATGCAAGGCTCCTCGGTCTGGCGCCGCCCCTGCACCGGGAGCGGAACAACGAGGTGCCACTATGGGCGGCCACGCCCCTCATAAACAGCCGCAGATGTGAACGCGAAAAGCAGATCAGATTTCGCGCCCGCTCAACGTCGCCGCTGTTTCCCTGGCATGCCCGCGCCTGGGATCTGATCTCTAAAAACCTCAATGATCTGAGCCTGTTTTGTTCAGACCCGGCTTTCTAGAGTGGCGAGCCTGCCAGCCCCGGTGCTGGCGCCTTCTTCCGCAATCGAAAAGGTTCCGCCATGAACACCGCACTACAGGAGCCCACCTACAACTACCGGGTGGTTCGTCAGTTCACGATCATGACCCTGGTCTGGGGCGTGGTCGGCATGGGGCTGGGCGTGTTCATCGCCGCCCAGCTGGTCTGGCCGCAGCTCAACCTCGACCTGCCCTGGACCAGCTTCGGCCGCCTGCGCCCCCTGCACACCAACCTGGTGATCTTCGCCTTCGGCGGCAGCGCGCTGTTCGCCACCAGCTACTACACGGTGCAGCGCACCTGCCAGGCGCGACTGTTCGGCGACGGCCTGGCCGCCTTCACCTTCTGGGGCTGGCAGGTCCTCGTGGTGATGCTGCTGGTCACCCTGCCCCAGGGGCTGACCACCACCAAGGAATACGCCGAGGTGGAATTCACCGGCGCCGTGTGGATGGGCATCGTCTGGGTCGCCTACGCGGTGGTGTTCTTCGGCACCGTGATGAAGCGCCGCACCCGGCACATCTACGTCGGCAACTGGTTCTTCGGCGCCTTCATCGTGGTCACGGCCATGCTCCACGTGGTCAACCACATGGCCATCCCGGTCAGCTGGTTCAAGTCCTATCCGCTCTACAGCGGCGCCACCGATGCCATGGTGCAGTGGTGGTACGGGCACAACGCCGTGGGCTTCTTCCTCACCACCGGCTTCCTCGGGATGATGTACTACTTCATTCCCAAGCAGGCCGGGCGCCCGGTCTACTCCTACCGCCTGTCCATCGTCCACTTCTGGGCGCTGATCACCCTGTACATCTGGGCCGGCCCGCACCACCTGCACTACACCGCGCTGCCGGACTGGGCGCAGAGCCTGGGCATGGCGATGTCGATCATCCTCCTGGCGCCGAGCTGGGGCGGCATGATCAACGGCATGATGACCCTCTCCGGCGCCTGGCATAAGCTGCGCGACGACCCGATCCTGCGCTTCCTCATCGTCTCGCTGGCCTTCTACGGCATGTCCACCTTCGAAGGCCCGATGATGGCGATCAAGACGGTCAACGCCCTCTCCCACTACACCGACTGGACCATCGGCCACGTGCACGCCGGCGCCCTCGGCTGGGTGGCGATGATCACCTTCGGCTCGCTCTACCACCTGATCCCGAAGATCTTCGGCCGCGAGCGGATGTACAGCACCCGGCTGATCAACGCGCACTTCTGGCTGGCCACCATCGGCACCGTGCTCTACATCGCCTCGATGTGGGTCAACGGCATCACCCAGGGCCTGATGTGGCGTGCGGTCAACGACGACGGCACCCTCACCTACTCCTTCGTCGAGGCCCTCGAAGCCAGCCACCCGGGATTTCTGGTGCGCTTCATCGGCGGCGCCTTCTTCCTCACCGGCATGCTGCTGATGGCCTGGAACAGCTGGGTCACCATCCGCGCGCCACGCAGCGAAGCCGCCGCCATCGCGGCCCGCACCTGAGGAGGCGGCCATGGACCTGGATGGCTTCTACGGGCTGCTGTCCCTCGGCGCCCTGGTGTTCTTCTACGTCGCCACCCAGCTCAGCCTGGGCGGCAAGGACCAGCGGCAGATCGACGAAGCCACCATGCTGCCCTTCGCCGACGACGAACCCGTGGCCCGGCGCATGGAACGCGCCACCGGGCGCAGCAGCACCGGTTGCAGCTGCCCCGGGCGCTGCGACGGCGCTTGTGCGAATCGTGGGGATGTGGAGATGTGAGGGGTAAGGCGGCGCTCCGCGAACCATGCGAAGCCCCGTGCCGCAGGATGGGTAGAGCCGTGCGAAACCCATGCTGACAGCCCGGCACCGATCCCATGCCCTACCTCGCATCGATGGGTTTCGCTTCGCTCTACGCCATCCCACGGGGCTCGCTGATGCGGTGTCGTAGGATGGGTCGGGCGACGCTCCGCGAGCCGTGCGAAGCCCCGTGCCGCAGGATGGGTAGAGCCGTGCGAAACCCATGCTGACAGCCCGGCACGGAGCCCTGCCCTACCTCCCATCGATGGGTTTCGCTTCGCTCTACGCCATCCTACGGGGCTCGCTGATGCGGTGTCGTAGGATGGGTCGGGCGGCGCTCCGCGAGCCGTGCGAAACCCCGTGCCGTAGGATGGGTAGAGCCGTGCGAAACCCATGCTGACAGCCCGGCACGGAGCCCTGCCCTACCTCGCATCGATGGGTTTCGCTTCGCTCTACGCCATCCTACGGGGCTCGCTGATGCGGCGTCGTAGGATGGGTCGGGCGGCGCTCCGCGAGCCGTGCGAAGCCCTGTGCCGCAGGATGGGTAGAGCCGTGCGAACCCCACGCTGACAGCCCGGCACGAAGCCCTGTCCTACCCCGCATCGATGGGTTTCGCTTCGCTCTACCCATCCTACGGACGCTCGCAGGGCCAACGTCTTCTACCAGTAATTCTCCACCGCCACCTGCCCGGGTCGGCGGGTGAGGGCCAGGTTCATGTCGCGGGCCTTCAGCACCGCTCGGATGTCTTCGATCATCTGCGGGTTGCCGCAGAGCATCACCCGCGAATGCTCGGGGGCCAGCGCCAGGCCGGCTGCGCGCTCCAGCTCGCCGTTCTCGATCAGCGTGGTGATGCGCCCGTTCAGCGCACCGGGCACCTGCTCGCGGGTCACCACCGGGATGTAGGTGAGCTTGTCGGCGACGCCTTCCAGATGCTCCAGGCCCTTCAAGCCCCCGATCAACGGCTGGTAGGCCAGTTCGCGCTCATGCCGTGCGCTGTACACCAGCACGATGCGCTCGAAGCGCTGCCACACCTCCAGGTCCTGGAGGATGGACAGGAAAGGGGCGATACCGGTGCCGGTGGCCAGCAGCCAGAGATCGCGGCCGTCATTGAAGCGATCGAGGGTGAGGAAGCCGAAGGCCTGCTTGTCGACCAGCAGGGTGTCGCCCACGGCGAGGCGGCTCAGCTCGCTGGTGAATTCGCCGCCGGGCACCACGATGGAGAAGAACTCCAGGTGCTCGTCATGGGGCGCGGACACCATGGAGTAGGCGCGCCACACGGTGCTGCCATCGGCCCTGGTCACGCCCAGGCGGGCGAACTGGCCGGCGCGGAAACGGAAACCGGGGTCACGGGTGGTGCGCAGGGTGAACAGGCTCGGCGTCAGGGTCTGGACGTCGAGCAGGGTCTGGCGGGTGAACTTCTCTTCGCTGGCGCTCATTGCGGGCTCCTGTCGCTGGAACCCCGCCAGTGTCCCGCAAAGCGCGCGCGGGAAACACCCGCGCGCATTGTGGCTATAGACCGATCAGTGCTTGCGGTTGACGGTCTGGGCCGCGCGCAGCACGTCGGCACCGATCTCCGCCTCGTAGGTCTTCCACAGCGGCATCAGGGCCTGGCGCCAGGCGTCACGCTCCTCGGGGGTGAGGGTGATCACCTTGGCCTTGCCGGCGGCGATGACGCGCTCGCGGTCCTTCTGGTTCATCGCCTCGGCGTCCTTGTTCACCGCGAAGGTCACCTCTTCGATGATCGCTTCCAGCTCGGTGCGGGTCTGGTACGGGATGCTGATCCAGAATTTCTGGTTGGTGATCAGCATGTAGTTCAGCGAACCGTGGTTGGTCTCGATGACGTAGGGCTGGACGGTGTCGATCTTCTGGCTGGCGATGTTCGACCAGGGGCCTTCGGTGCCCTGGATGGTGCCCGCCTGGAGCGCCTTGAAGGCGTCGGCGAAGGGCATCTTCACGGTCTTGGCGCCGAGCAGGCCGAACTGCGCGTCGAGCACGGAGGAGGGCTGGATACGGAAGGCCAGGCCCTTGGCGTCCTCGGGCTTGCGCAGTTCGCGGCTGGAGGTCAGCTCCTTCATGCCGTTGTTCCAGTAGCCCAGGCCATAGATGCCCTGCTTGGACATCGAGCGCAGCAGCTCGCGGCTCTTGTCGCGCTTCTGGAAGCGCTTGACGGCTTCGAGGTCATCGAACAGGAACGGCAGGTCGAACACCTGCAACTGCTTGGTGTACGCCTCGAACTTGGACAGCGAGGGCGCCAGCATCTGCACCTGGCCGCTCTGCAGCGCCTGGATCTCGTCGGCATCGCCATAGAGGCTGGAGTTCGGGTAGACCTCGACCTTCACCTTGCCCGGCAGGCGTTCTTCCACCAGCTTCTTGAACAGCAGCGCGCCCTTGCCCTTGGGCGTGTCCTCGGCCACGACGTGGGAGAACTTGATGAGGATCGGCTCCTCGGCCAGCGCGGAGCTGGAAAGGACCATGAGCGAAGCGAACAGCGCCCCGAACAGAGACTTGTACATGTATGCACCTGTGCAAATGGCAACGGCGAAGCCCGCGCCATGCGCGTCGGCTCCGTCTGGAATAAGGTTTTTTTCGGTGGAACGCCCGCTCCCAACCAGCGGGTACGCACCGTTTTTTACGGCGTACCAGGTCGTTCAGGGCAGAGAAATGCCAGATGCCTGGTTATTATTGGAGCTGTCCCGGCGCAGAGAATCGCCATGGGATGGCGGGCCGAAATCAGAGGCGCGGATTCTTAGGCAAAACTGATCAATAAACAAGCACCGCTAATCCCAACCAGCTCTCACTTCCAGCACAATCTTCGCCTTCACCCGAGTCCAGAGTTCCCGATGCCCCCACTGCTCACACCTTTCGGCCAGCTCGACCTGGTCCGCGTTCCCGACCAGCCGAACGACCCGCTGCAGGCCTTCGACGCCGCCGACGAGTACCTGCTCGGCCACCTGCACGAGCAGGCGCCCGACGCCGCCACCCGGGTGCTGGTGCTCAACGACAGCTTCGGCGCCCTGGCCGCCAGCCTGGCCCCGCATGTCCAGGTCACCAGCAGCGGTGATTCGCACCTGGGTTTGCTCGGCCTGCACCGCAACCTCGCGCGCAACGGCCTGGCCGCCGACGCGGTGCGCTTCGTGCCGGCCAGCGAACCGATGGGCGGCACCTTCGACCGCGTGCTGGTCCGCGTACCCAAGACCCTGGCGCTGATGGAAGAGCAACTGATCCGCCTGCAGGGCCACCTGGCGCCCGGCGCCACGGTGGTGGCCGCCGGCATGGTCAAGCACCTGCCCCACGCCGCTGGCGACCTGCTGGAGAAGTACATCGGCCCGATGCAGGCCTCGCTGGCGGTGAAGAAGGCCCGCCTGCTGGTGGCCACGGCAGCGGACCGAGCGGCCGCCCGCTCGCCCTACCCGACCCGCTACCAGCTCGACGAACCGCGCCTCGAACTGCTCAACCACGCCAACGTGTTCTGCCGCGAAGGCCTGGACATCGGCACCCGCGCCTTCCTCCCGCACCTGCCCAGGCGCCTGGACGCCACCCGCGTGGCCGACCTGGGTTGCGGCAATGGCGTGCTCGGCATCGCCTACGCCCTGGCCAACCCGCACGCGCAGCTGACGCTGGTGGACGAGTCGTACATGGCCGTGCAATCGGCTGTGGATAACTGGCGCGCGGCCCTGGGCGAGCGACCGGTGGAGATCCGCCCCGGCGACGGCCTCGCCGAGCAGCCGGCCGGCTCGCTGGACCTGGTGCTGTGCAACCCGCCCTTCCACCAGCAGCAGGTGGTGGGCGACTTCCTCGCCTGGCGCATGTTCGTGCAGGCGCGCGATGCGCTGGTCACCGGCGGCGAGCTGTGGATAGTCGGCAACCGCCACCTGGGCTACCACGCCAAGCTCAAGCGCCTGTACCGCGGCGTCGAGCAGATCGCCGCCACGCCCAAGTTCGTGATCCTCAAGGCCACCAAATAGGGCCGCGATTCAAGCGGGCGCCGCCGGGGGTCGGGTGCAACCCGACAGCCCCGTCTCAGGGATTCGCGGGTTCCACCCGCCCTGCACGAGGCGACCGTTGCGTAGGGTGGACCCCGCTTCATCGGTCCACCATCGGAGCCGGGCCGGGCACCGCTGGTGGATGTAAAAAGCGACATCCACCCTACCGTCCTGCGCTCCCTGGTGCTGCGGGGAGTCGCTCAACCGTAGGTCGGGGGACCCGCTTCACCGGTCCACCCTCGGAGCCGGGCCGGGCACCTTGCCCTTCACAACAGGCATCGCGAGCAGAGCTCGCTCCTACGGGAGCGAGCCCGGGCCCGGCTCAGGGCGTGCTCAGCCCCGCCGCATTCATGAACAGACGCAGCAGGTAGGACACCACACCCAGGGCCAGTACGCTGGCGGTCCAGATCGCCAGCAGCCAGCCCAGGCGCTGCCACAGGGGTTTCTTCTCGGGGTTGTCCACAGCCATGGTCGCTCTCCTGGCCACTAGTGGTAGCCCTGGTCCGGGGTCACCTTGCCGCGGAACACGTAGTAGCTCCAGGCGGTGTACACGAGGATGAAGGGGATGATGAACAGCGCCCCCACCAGCGCGAAGCCCTGGCTCTGCGGCGGCGCGGCGGCCTGCCAGATGCTCAGCGAGCCCGGCACGATGTTCGGCCAGAGGCTGATGCCCAGGCCGCTGTAGCCGAGGAAGATGAGGATCAGGGTGAGCACGAAGGGCTTGATGTTGTCGTAGTTCGCCACCGATCGCAGCAGGTAGAAGAAGGTCACCAGCACCAGCAGCGGCACCGGCATGAACCAGAACAGGTTGGGCAGGCTGAACCAGCGCTGGGCGATCTCGCCATGGGACAAGGGCGTCCAGATGCTGACGATGCCGATCACCGCCAGCAGCACCAGGGCCAGCGGGCGCGCCATGTCGTGCATCTGCTCCTGCAGGCGGCCTTCGGTCTTCATGATCAGCCAGGTGCAGCCGAGCAGCGCATAGGCCGCCACCAGCCCCAGGCCGCTGAAGATCGGGAAGGGCGCCAGCCAGTCCAGCCCGCCGCCGGCGAACTGGCGGTTCTCCACCGGGATGCCCTCGATGAAGGCCCCCAGGGCCACGCCCTGGAAGAAGGTCGCCGCCAGGGAGCCGCCGATGAAGGCCTTGTCCCAGATGTGGCGCTTGTGCTCCTTGGCCTTGAAGCGGAACTCGAAGGCCACGCCACGGAACACCAGGCCGATGAGCATGAACATCAGCGGCAGGTAGAGCGCGCTCAGCACCACCGAGTAGGCCAGCGGGAAGGCCGCGAACAGGCCCGCCCCGCCCAGCACCAGCCAGGTCTCGTTACCGTCCCACACCGGCGCGACGGTGTTCATCATCACGTCGCGCTCGGAGTCGTCCTTGACGAAGGGGAAGAGGATGCCGATGCCCAGGTCGAAGCCGTCCATCACCACGTACATCATCACGCCGAAGACGATGATGATCGCCCAGATCAGAGAAAGGTCGATGCCCATGTTCAGTTCCTCGCGCCCAGGTCGTCACCCGAGTTGTCGTCGTCTTCCATATTCTCGTCGGCCGCCGAGATGGGCCGCGCCGGCGTACGTTTCTGGCCGGGACCGCCGATACCCTGCTCCTTGCCCTCGTCGGTCTTCGGTCCCTTGCGCACCAGGCGCAGCAGGTAGCTGAAGCCGGCGCCGAACACGGCGAAATAGACCACCACGAACATGATCAGGGTGAGGCTCATCTGCGCGAAGCTGTGGTTGGACGAGGCGTCGGCGGTGCGCATCAGGCCGTACACGACCCAGGGCTGGCGGCCGATCTCGGTGGTGAACCAGCCGGCGAGGATCGCGATCAGCCCGGACGGCCCCATCCACAGGCATAGGTGGAGGAAGGGCCGCGAGGTGAAGAGCCCGCCGCGCCAGCGCAGCCACAGGCTCCAGACGCCGACCAGGATCATCAGCAGGCCCAGGGCGACCATGATGCGGAACGACCAGAAGACGATGGTGGAGTTGGGCCGGTCTTCCTTGGGGAACTCCTTCAGCGCCGGCACCTGCTTGTCCAGGCTGTGGGTGAGGATCAGGCTGCCGAGGTAGGGGATCTCCACCTTGAAGCGGGTTTCCTCGCGCTCCATGTCCGGCCAGCCGAAGAGGATCAGCGGCGTCGCCTCGCCGGGCGGGTTCTCCCAATGGCCCTCGATGGCGGCGATCTTCGCCGGCTGGTGCTTGAGGGTGTTGAGGCCGTGCATGTCGCCGATGAAGGCCTGCACCGGCGCCACCAGAAGGGCCATCCACATGGCCATGGAGAGCATCTGGCGGATCGCCGGGTTGTCCCGCCCGCGCAGCAGGTGCCAGGCCGCCGAGGAGCCGACGAAGAACGCCGTGGCGAGGAAGGCCGCGGTGGCCATGTGCGCCAGGCGATAGGGGAAGGACGGGTTGAAGATCACCGCGAACCAGTCGGTGGGGATCACCCGGCCATCGACGATCTCGAAGCCCTGGGGCGTCTGCATCCAGCTGTTGGAGGCGAGGATCCAGAAGGTGGAGATCAGCGTGCCGATGGCCACCATCACCGTGGAGAAGAAGTGCAGGCCCGGGCCGACGCGGTTCCAGCCGAACAGCATCACGCCGAGGAAGCCGGCCTCGAGGAAGAACGCGGTGAGCACCTCGTAGGTCAGCAGCGGCCCGGTGACCGAGCCGGCGAAGTCGGAGAACGCGCTCCAGTTGGTGCCGAACTGATAGGCCATCACCAGGCCGGACACCACGCCCATGCCGAAGTTGACGGCGAAAATCTTCGACCAGAAGTGATAGAGGTCGCGGTAGACCTCCCGGTTGGTCTTCAGCCACAAGCCTTCCAGTACCGCCAGGTAACTCGCCAGGCCGATGGTGATGGCCGGAAAGATGATGTGGAAGGAAATGGTGAAGGCGAACTGGATTCGGGCGAGATCAAGAGCCTCCAATCCGAACATTACGACGTCCTCTAGCTGGTTCACGGGCACGGCCCTGGGCGGGTCACTCCGGCAATTGGAGCGCGGGCCCTGGGAATTCGTTCTTTTTATCTGGAGTTTCAGGGAGATGGCGGCTCACTCAGCCGCAAGCGCAAGCCCAAGGTGCGGGCATTGACGCAGATCAATCAGCAGCTAAAGAGTAGCGCTTCGCTTGAGGAAAAAAGCTGTGGTCGATTGCCACGCGGCAGGTTGCCGCAGCGAGTGGATAGCCCTGGACAAACACGGAGCCGGACCGGAGCTCCGCTACAAGGTCACTGGACAGTCCTGAGCAGCCCGCTAACCCGCCTGGTGGATGGATGAAGCGTCATCCACCCTACACCCCTGGAAGCCGGTGCACGCCTACGGCCGTGGCGCGTGCCCCGAATCAAGGGCCTTGGGCGTGTCCACGTCCAGCACCACGCCAGGGTCGTCCACCTCCAGCGCCAACCAGGCCTCGCGATGGGCGGCGAGCACCGCACGGGCACCTTCGTCGCCCTGGAGGCGTTCGAGTTCAGGCCAGAAGGCGCGGCCGAAGATCACCGGGTGGCCGCGCCGGCCCTGGTGCAGCGGAAACAGGATGCGCCGGGCGTCGGCCCGCGCCAGCAGCCCGCCCAGGGTCGCCTCGGCCAGCCAGGGCATGTCGCCCAGCAGCACCGCCAGGGCATCGCCCCGGGCTGTGGATAACCCGCGCACGCCGGCCGCCAGGCTGTGGCCCATGCCCAGGTCGGCGTCCGCGCAGCGGATCACCGGGCAATCGGCCGGCAGGCCCAGCGCCGCCGGGTCGTCCTCCGGGCGTAGCACCACATGCACCTCATCGAACACCGCCCGCACCCGCGCCACGCTGGCCGCCAGCAGGGTGCGCCCATCGGCCAGGCGCGCCTGGCGCTTGTCGCTGCCGAAGCGGGTACCACGGCCAGCGGCGAGGATCAGGGCGATGACGGGGGGCATGACAACTCCTGGGGCATCAAAGAATGGGTGGGAGCGAATTCATTCGCGAAAGGGCCGCGCAGCGGTCCCAGCAGCAAACCGATACAGAGCAGCAGCCTGTCGGCCGCCATCGCGAATGAATTCGCTCCCACAGAGAGCCGCCCATGTATTCCGTCCAGGGAATCAAACCCGCTCGCGCGGTATCGCATTGCGCACCCGCAGGATGTCGGCAAGCACCGCCAGGGCGATCTCCGCCGGGGTCTTGCTGCCCAGGTTCAGGCCGATGGGGGCGATGATGCGGGCCATGTCCGCTTCGCTCAGGCCGCCCACGCGGCGCAGGCGCTCCCGGCGCTTGGTGCTGGTGGCCATCGAGCCCATCACGCCGATGTAGAAGGCCTCGGTGCGCACCGCCTCGATCATCGCCAGGTCGTCGATGCGCGGGTCGTGGGTCAGCGCCACCACGGCGGTGTCAGCGTGGCAACCACCGTTGCGGATCACTTCGGACGGCAGCTCGCGACGCACCTCGACGCCCGGCAGCTCGACGCCCTCGAGCACCTCCTCGCGGGGGTCACAGAGCACCACCTCGAAGCCCAGCGGCTGGGCGAACTCGGCGCACACCTGCGCCACCGAGGAATACCCGGCCAGCAGCAGGCGCTGGGCGGCCCCTACGCGCAGGCGGATGACCTGCTCGTCGCGCTCGACCCGGGCGCCCTGCTCGCGGTCCTCCCGCAGGGTGCGGCTGCCGCCGTCGATGCGGATCTCCCGCAGCAGCCGGCGCTGGCCGGCCAGGGCGCTTTCCAGCTCGCGCAGGTGCGCCTGCACCTCGCAATCGGCCGGCAGGTTCTCCACCAGCACGTCCAGCACCCCGCCGCAGGGCAGGCTGATCTTCGAACGCTCGTCGCTGCCGTCGCCGTAGCGCACCAGCGCCAGCGGCTCGGGGAAGGCGCCTTCGGCGACACGTTCGAGGAAGTCATCCTCGACGCAACCACCGGACAACGACCCCACCCACTGCCCCGCCTCGTTGGCGGCCAGCAGCGAACCCGGCGCGCGGGGCGCCGAGCCGTAGGTGGAAAGCACGGTACAGAGCCAGACACGCTGGCCGGCCCGGGACCATTCGAGGGCCTTGCGCACGACGATGAGGTCGAGGTGTTGCATGGTCAGTGAACCTTTTCGCTTCGCAGTTGGGAGACGCTCTCCATGCCGATGTCCCCGGGCGATCCTCCCCAGGTCTGGCGCAGGTAGTTGAGCAGATCGCGCATCCGCGCGTCATCAAGATCGTGCTGGAAGCCCGGCATCGGCTGCATCCGCTCGAAGCCGGTGAACTGCTGCTCGCGGATGCCGTCGTCGATCACCCGCAAGAGGTTGCGCGAATCCTCCTGGCGCAGGGTGGTGTTGCCGGCCATGGCCACCGCCACGTGGGGGATGCCCTGCCCCTGCGCGCCATGGCAGCCGGCGCAGAGGTTCAGGTACTCCTGGCGACCGGCCTGGGCGCTGGCGGTGAGCTCGGCCAGCGGGCGGGTGGCGATGGTCGCCGGAGCCGGCGGCTGGTCACCCATGAGGAACACCGCCATGGCCTGGTGATCCACCTCCGGCAGGTATTGCAGGCTGTGGTGCAGCACCGGGTACATCTCGTTGAACACCGAGCCCTGGGCGCTGATGCCGTGCTTGAGGAAGGTCGCCAGGTCGTTGGTGGTCCAGCCACGGGCGGCCAGCGCCTCGGCCTTCAGGCTCGGCGCCAGGTAGCCCAGAAGCACACCGCCTTCCATGCGCTGGTCCTGCTGCAGGGCACCGAGCGCGTTGCGCGGGGTGTGGCATTCACCGCAGTGGCCGAGGGCTTCCACCAGGTACTGGCCGCGCTGCCACTGCTCGCTCTTGCCCTCCGCCGGCTGCATCTGCACGCGGTTCTTGTAGAGCATGTTCCAGAACGCCAGGCCGAAGCGCAGGTTGAACGGGAAGGTCAGGCTGGTCTGCGGGCTCGCCTTGGGGATCGGCTCGCGGCTCATCAGGTAGGCGTAGAGGGCGTCGGAGTCCTCGCGGGTGATGAGGTGGTAGGAGGTGTAGGGCATCGCCGGGTAGAGCTTGCTGCCGTCGGGCTTCTCGCCCTGGGTCAGCGCGCGGTAGAGGTCATCGGCGGTGTAGTGGCCGATGCCGTGCTCCTTGTCCGGGCTGATGTTGGTGCCATAGATGGTGCCGAACGGCGACTCCAGGGGCAGGCCGCCGGCATAGGGGGCGCTGCCCTCGATGCTGTGGCAGGCCACGCAGTCGGCGGCGCGGGAAATGTAGCGGCCGCGCTCGATCAGGGCCTTGTCGGCGGGCGCTTCGGGCGCGGCGGTGGCGGCCAGGGGCAGGAACAGCCCGGCGGCGATCAGCAGTGCTTTCATCATCAGCCTTCCTTCACCAGACCCAGTTCCTCGACCACATCGCGCGCGGCGCTGTAGTAGCGGACGTAACCGGTGCAGCGGCAGATGTGCTTGCCCAGGGCGTTGTCGATCTCGCCCTCCAGCTCGCTGCGCTTGACCGGCTGGCGCTGCAGCTTCTCCACCAGCACGGTGGCGGCGTTGACGTAGCCCGGGGTGCAGTAGCTGCACTGGAAGGCGAACTGGTCGACGAACTTCTGCTGGATGGGGTTGAGGCTCTTCACCTCGCCCTTGTCGTCGAGCTGGGCGTGGCCCTCCACCGTGCGCACCTTCTTGCCGGCGAAGAAATGCGCGCCGGTGATGCAGGTGCGGATCTCCTCGCTGGTGCCGTCGGGCTTGTCGAGGATGGCCACGCAGGCGTGGCACACGCCCTGGCCGCAGCCCAGGCGCGAACCGGTGAGGTTCAGGTACTCGTGGAGGAAGTCGATCATCATCAGGTCATCCGCCACCTCGATGGGGCCGACGGCCTGGCCGTTGATGTTCATGCTGAGCGCGCGGTTAGCCATGGAGGGCCTCCTTGATGCGGGCCGGAGTCAGGGGAAGGTCGCGCAGGCGCTTGCCGGTGGCGTGGGCCACGGCGTTCACGATGGCGCCGACCACGGGGATCATCACCACTTCGGCGATGCCCTTGGCCGGGTCGCTGGGCGACAGCGGCGGCAGGATCTCCGCCGTCTGCGACCACACGGCGACGTCCTTCGCCCGGGGCAGCTGGTAGCGGTTGAAGTTCCAGGTGCCCTCGCCCGGGCCCCCTTCGTAGAGCGGCATCTCCTCCATCAGCGCGTGGCCGATGCCCATGGCGATGCCGCCTTCCAGCTGGCCGAGCACCAGCTCGGGGACGATCACCCGGCCGCACTCCATCCAGGAATGGTGGTTGATCACCCGGGCCTCGCCGCTGCCCTTGTTGACCTTGATCTCCACCAGGGTGGCCACCGGGCTGTAGTAGGTGACCATGGCGTTGTTGAGCTGGGTTTCCGGGTAGCTGACCGAGACGCGGTCCAGCAGGTGGTAGCCGTTGCGGGTCATCAGGGCGCGCTTGCCGGCGTCGGCACCGGCGCCGTACTTCACCGCCACCGCGTCCAGCGGCAGGCTCTCGCGCACGCCGTTGATCTCGAACTCGGCCGAGGCCCACTTCCAGCGGTTGAAGCCGTGCACGCTGGCCGCAGTGACCAGGCCCAGGTCGTGGGCCTTCCTGGCCAGCAGCTCGAAGGGGATCGGCGGCATGCCGCCGGCGCTCAGGGCGCCGTCCTTCCAGTGGGCGTCCTCGCGGCGCACCACGTAGGGGTTGAGCGAGCCGTTGTACTCGCCACGGCCCCAGATGCTCAGCGCCGCCGGCCACAGGCCGTGGTTGAAGAGGATGCGTGCGGCCTCGCGGGTGGCGTGGCCGGAGTAGTACGCGGAGTTGGTGGCCGAGGACGGCGAGGCCAGCTTGCCCACCCAGCGCGGGTTCTTCAGCGCGGCGTCCTGGTCGGCCTGGCTGATGATGTAGGGGTTGCCGCTGGTGACCAGGCCCAGCTCGTGCCAGTCGGTCTCCCCGGTCTTGATCTCGTGGGCCGGCTGTCCCAGGTGGTCGGCGGCCAGCAGTGCCTGGGAGGTGGCCATGCCGGTGCCCATGTCGATGGCCACGTGGCGCAGCAGCACGCGCCCGTCGGCGGTGATCTCCAGGCTCGCCAGGGGCGCCTCGGAGCCGGTGCCGAAGTCCTTCTGGCACATGGCGAAACCGACGCCGTAGAGGTTGTCCGGGTCCTCGGCGTCGAAGCGCTGCTTGCGCTCCGCGCGGGTGCGCCAGATTTCATGCTGGGCGGCCTTGTCGAGGATCTCGTCGAGGCGCAGGGCACCGGCGGGAATCGCACCCTGGGTGTTCTTCATGCCGGTCTTGAAGACGTTCTTCCTGCGCAGCTCGATGGCGTCCAGGCCCAGGCGGCCGGCCACCTCGTCCACCATCATCTCGGTGGCGGCCATGGTCTGCAGGGTGCCGTAGCCGCGCATGGAACCGGCCTCGACGCCGCGCGAATGGTACGCAGTGGCGGCCAGGTCGCTCTGCGGCAGGTAGTAGATGGACTGCGCCGCCGTGGCGCCGACCGCCGCCACCGAGGAGCTGTAGTTGGCGCGGCCGCCGCCGTCGACGTCCATGTGCGCGCGGAAGATCTGGAAGCTGTGGTCCCGCTTGTTCACCGCCAGCTGGTAGTGCATGTCGAAGGGGTGGCGCTTGATGCCGCTCTGGAACTGCTCGTAGCGGTCGTTGGCCAGGCGCACCGGCACGCCCTCGCCGTACATCGCGGCGAGCGCGGCGTAGAAGACGAAGATGTTGTTGTCCTTGGAGCCGTAGCCCACGGTGTAGCCCGGGTGCAGGTTGAGCTTGGCCACCTTGAAGCGCGACGGCGCCAGCATGTGCGCGGTCTGCTCGGCCACCTCGAAGGGGCACTGGGTGGCGACCACGAAGTGCAGGGTGCCGCTTTCGGCGTCGTACCAGCCGTTGCCGTTGTCGGCTTCCAGGGCCGCCGGCTCGATGGACTGGGTGGTGAAGCGCTCGTCGAACACCAGCCAGTCTTCCGGCGGCGCCTTGAGTTGCTGCTCCATGCGTTCGGCGTAGTAGAGGCCCTGCTGGGTCAGGTCGCCGTTGATCCTGGCCTGCTGGCTCCACACCGGTTTGCGCTGGCGGATGATGGGGAACAGCATGCTGTCCTTGAGGCTGGAGAACACGTCCGGCTCGAAGGGCGTCTCGCCGCCCACCCGCACGAAGCGGAAGCTGCCGTAGGGGTCGGCCTGGTACAGCTCGGCCTTGGCGCCGTAGCGCACCACCTTCTCGTTGAACTTGAGGATGTTCTTGGCCCGGCGGTAGCGGTCGAAGTCGGTCCAGATGGCCATCGCCACCGGGTGGCCGATGAACATCGGCACCTGGCCTTCCGGCAGGAAGGGGTCGAGGTTGTGGCCTTCGGGGAAGCCGATGCCGTCACGGGCGAGGTCCGCCGCGGTGACCAGGCGATCGGGCTTGAGCTCGTCGCCGAGCATGGACAGGTCCAGGCCGGCGTAGAGGTGATCGGCGCGGGTCGCCTTGATCAGCAGCGCATGGCCCTGGCGCTGGGGCCAGCCGGGCATGTCCTTGGCGCGGATGTCACGGGCGAAGACCTTGGCCCCGCAGGCCTTGGAGACGCCGTCGATGCGCGCTCGCGCCTGGCCGCCCGGCGTGTACCAGGGCTGTGGCGAGGCGGTGACCCGGTCTTCGAACAATGCAGCAAAGGCCTTGCTGCCCAGCGGTGCCAGCGTGATGCCGATACCTGCGATGACACTGCCCTGCAAGAAGGCGCGTCGGGATAACTCACGGTTGGACATACCCGTTCCTCGGAGCCTTGGCGGACGCCGACTCCTGTTTTCTGAGCGTAAAAACGGTTGTCGGCCACTCTCGGGAGTGGTCGATTCAAGCGTAGTCGAAAGGATTTTTTGACCTCGAAGTCAAATTCTAACCAAGGCGGTCTGGCAGAAAAAGAAAAATTTGCCCAGTCAGTCAGGAAACGAGCTCGTCGGGTCGCTGACGAAACCCCGGGAGCCCCATTCACCCGCGCCCGAGCGAGGTGATAGGCTGCGCTTCCGATAGCTCCCTAAGCATTTTTCCATGCCCCAGGCCCAGCTCCTGCGTCACCACCGCCCGTTCCTCGCGTTCTGGCTCGCCCGCGTCTGCACGGCCAGCGGCTTCCAGATGCTCACCGTGGCCATCGGCTGGCACCTCTACGCCCTCACCGGCAGCGTGCTCGACCTGGGCCTGGTGGGCCTGGCGGAATTCCTCCCGCGCGTGCTGTTCATGCTGCATACCGGGCACGTTGCCGACCGCTACGATCGGCGCCGGGTCGCGGCGCTGTGCCAGACGGCCCAGGGCCTGATCGCCGCCGCACTGGCGTTCGGCAGCGCCACCGACAACGTCAGCCGCGAGATGATCTTCCTCCTCGCCTTCGCCCTTGGCGCCGCGCGGGCCTTCGAGATGCCGGCCACCCAGGCGCTGCTGCCGAACATCGTCCCGGCCCAACTGTTCCCCCGCGCGGTGGCCGCGGCCGCCTCGGCGATGCAGGCGGCGACCATCGTCGCGCCCGCCCTCGGCGGCCTGCTCTACGCCGTCGGCAGCCTCTGGGTCTACGGCCCGGTGACGGTGCTCTACGGCCTCGCCTGCTGCCTGATGCTGAGCCTTTCCAGCCGCCAGCAGGTGCTGCGCAAGGAGCCCGCCTCCCTGGACTCGCTGCTGGCCGGCATCCGCTTCATCCGCAGCCGCCCGGACATCCTCGGCGCCATCTCCCTGGATCTGTTCGCCGTGCTGCTGGGTGGCGCCACTGCGCTGCTGCCGGTGTTCGCCAAGGACATCCTGCTCACCGGCCCCTGGGGCCTCGGCCTGCTGCGCTCGGCGCCGGCGGTGGGCGCGCTGGCCATGTCGTTCTGGCTGGCGCGCTTCCCCATCGAGCGCAACGTGGGGCGGATCATGTTCACCGCCGTCGGCGTGTTCGGCGTGGCGACCATCGCCTTCGGCCTGTCCACCTCGTTCTGGTTCTCCCTCGCGGTGCTGGCGGTGCTCGGCGCGGCGGACATGATCAGCATGGTGATCCGGGGCGCCTTCGTGCAGCTGCACACCCCGGACGAGATGCGCGGCCGCGTCAGCGCGGTCAACGGCCTGTTCATCGGCGCCTCCAACCAGCTCGGCGAGTTCGAGTCCGGGGTCACCGCCGCCTGGTTCGGCACCGTGCCGGCGGTGGTGATGGGCGGCGTCGGCACGCTGCTCATCACCGGCCTGTGGATAAGGCTCTTCCCCACCCTGGCCAACCGCGACCGCCTGCACGGCGGCGACTGATCAGAGCAGCTTGTCGGGGGTGATCGGCAGGTCGCGGATGCGCTTGCCGGTGGCATGCCAGATGGCGTTGGCAACCGCCGCCGCGACCCCGACGATGCCGATCTCGCCGACCCCCTTGGAACCCAGGGCATTGACCACGCGGTCCTCCTCCTCGACGAAGATCACCTCGACCTCGCCGATGTCCGCGTGCACCGGGATGTGGTACTCGGCCAGGTTGTGGTTCATGTGCCGGCCCAGCGCGTGGTCGGTCTGGGTCTCCTCCTGCAGGGCCATGCCGATGCCCCACACCACGCCGCCGAGGATCTGGCTGCGCGCGGTCTTCGGGTTGACCAGGCGCCCGGCGGCGATGGCGCTGACCACCCGGGCGACGCGCACCACGCCCAGCGCCTCGTCCACCCGCACCTCGACGAACACCGCCGAGTGGGTGGCGGTGGAATAGGCCTCGCGTCTCTCGTCGGGCCTGGCCTCCACCTGCGCCTCCAGGGCCGCGCCGCCGCTGGCGCGGACGATCTCGCCAAAGCCCAGCGCCTGCTGCGGCGCGCCGATGACCCGCAACTGGCCGTCGACGAACTCCACCTGATCGCGCGCAAGCCCAGCGAAGGGCGAGCCCTCCCGCTCGGCGGCGGCCTTCAGCAGCTTCTCCTGCAGCGCCACGCAGGCCTGCTGCACCGCGCTGCCCACCGAGGAGACGGTGAAGGAGCCACCCTGCAGCGGGGCCTTGGGCAGGTGCGAGTCGCCTAGGCTGAAGGTCACCCGCGCCATGTCCAGCCCCAGGCTCGCGGCGGCGATCTGGGTCATCACCGTGTAGGTGCCGGTGCCGATGTCGGTGGTCGCGCTGCTCACGTGCAGGTGGCCCTCGCCGTCGATCAGCGCGCGGGCGCTGGCCGGGCTCTGCATCGCCTCCCAGACGCCGGTGGCCAGGCCCCAGCCGATCAGCTCGCGGCCCTCGCGCATGCTGCGCGGCTGCGGGTCTCGCGCCGCCCAGCCGAAACGCTCGGCGCCCTGGGCGTAGCACTCGCGCAGGGCCTTGCTGGAGAAGGGCTTGCCCTCGTTCTGGTTGCGCTCGGCGTAGTTGATGAGGCGCAGTTGCAACGGGTCGATGGCCACGGCGGCGGCCATCTCGTCCATGGCGCACTCCAGGGCGAAGACCCCCAGGGTCGCGCCCGGGGCGCGCATGTCCAGCGGCGTGTAGACGTCCAGCGGCGCCAGGCGGTAGCCCAGCTCGACGTTGTCGCACTGGTAGAGCATCCCGGACCACTCCACCACGTGCTCGGTGAAGTCCTCGAAGCGCGAGGTCTGCGCCACCGCCTCATGGCGCAGGGCGCGCAGCTCGCCGTTGGCGGCGGCGCCCAGGGCCAGGCGCTGCACGGTGCGCGGGCGGTAGCCGAAGCTGAACATCTGCTGCCGGGTCAGGGTCACGCGCACCGAGCGGTGCAGCTTGAGCGCCGCCATCACCGCCAGCACCAGCTGGTACTGCGGGCGCAGGCCGGAGCCGAAGGCGCCGCCGACGAAGGGCGCCATCACCCGTACCCGGCCCGGCTCCAGGCCGAACACCCCTTCGATGTACTGCTGGCTGTTCTGCGTGCCCTGGGTCTTGTCGTAGACCAGCAGCGCGCCGTCGGGCTGCATGACCACGGTGGCGGCATGGGGCTCCATGGGGTTGTGGTGCTCGATGGGCGAGCTGTACTGCACCTCGATGCGCAGCGCCGCCCCCGCCAGGGCGCCTGCGCAATCGCCGCGCGGCTCGGGCAGGGACGCCGGGGCCAGGTGGGCGTCGTCGAGGGCGGCCAGCAGGTCGGTCTGGTGCGGCTCCGTTTCATACTCCACCGCCACCAGGGCGGCGGCGTGGCGCGCCTGCTCCAGGGTCTCGGCCACCACCAGGGCTACCGGCTGGCCGCTATAGAGGATGCGGTCGTTGTACAGCGGGCGGAACGGCGAGCCGTCGGCGGCGTCGGCGTCCTCGTAGGGCTCGTCGTAGCGGGCGACCGGCGGCCGGTTGGCGTGGGTCAGCACCAGCTGCACGCCGGGCGCCGCTTCCGCCGCGCGGCTGTCGATGGCGAGGATGCGCCCGCGCGGGATGCCGGCATTGACCACCCAGCCATGCAACAGGCCGGGCACTGCGAAGTCGGCGGCGTAGCGGGCGCGACCGGTGACCTTGTCGCGACCATCCACCCGGTCATGGGCCTTGCCCAGTGGCGATGCACTCATACGCGCGGCCCTCCCTTGGCGGCGTCGGCCAGGGCGCGGATCACCGCGCGGCGGGCCAGCTCCACCTTGAAATTGTTGCGCCCCAACCCCTCGGCCCCCTGCAGCAGCAGATCGGCGGCGACGCGGAAGGCCGCCGGCGTGCAGGGCTTGCCCACCAGTGCCGCCTCGGCCTCGGGCTGGCGCCAGGGCTTGTGCGCCACGCCGCCCAGGGCGATGCGCGCCTCGGCGATGGCGCCCTGGTCCAGGCGCAGCGCCGCCGCCACCGAGACCAGGGCGAAGGCGTAGGAGGCACGATCACGGATCTTCAGGTAGGCGCTGTGGCGGGCGAAGGACGACGGCGGCAGCTCGACCTCGGTGATCAGCTCGTCCGCCGCCAGGTGATTGTCGCGCTGCGGCTCGTCGCCCGGCAGGCGGTGGAAGTCGGCGAAGGGGATCGCCCGCGTGCCGCCGGGGCCGGCGACGTGCACGACGGCCTCCAGCGCCGCCAGGGCCACGCACATGTCGGAAGGGTGGGTGGCCACGCAGTGTTCGCTGGCGCCGAGTATCGCGTGGTTGCGGTTGAGCCCCGTGCGCGCCGGGCAGCCGCTGCCAGGCGCGCGCTTGTTGCAGGGCGTGGCCACGTCGTAGAAGTACTGGCAGCGGGTGCGTTGCAGCAGGTTGCCGCCGACGGTGGCCATGTTGCGCAGCTGCGGCGAGGCCCCCGCCAGCAGCGCCTCGGCCAGCAGCGGGTAGTGGCTCTGTACGCGCGGGTGCCAGGCCAGGTCGGCGTTGCTCACCAGGGCGCCGACGCGCAGCCCGCCGCCCTCGCCGACCAGCACGCCGTGCAGGGGCAGCGCGGTGATGTCGATCAGCCGTTCGGGGCGCTCGACGTTCTCCTTCATCAGGTCCACCAGGTTGGTGCCACCGGCGATGAAGCGTGCGTGGGGGCCGGCCAGCGCCAGGGCCTGGTCCAGTTCCTCGGGGCGCTCGAAGCTGAAGGGCGTCATGCGGCGTCCCCCCTGGCAGCGCCGCGGCAGGCCGGCAGCGCCTCTTCGATGGCGTCGAGGATGTTGGCGTAGGCACCGCAGCGGCACAGGTTGCCGCTCATCTGCTCGCGGATGGCATCGCGGTCGTGGGCGCGGTTCTCGCTGGCCAGGGCCACCGCCGAGCAGAGCTGCCCCGGCGTGCAGTAGCCGCACTGGAAGGCATCGTGGCGGATGAAGGCGGCCTGCATGGGGTGCAGCTCGCCGCCGCGTTCCAGGCCCTCCACCGTGGTGATCTCGGCGCCGTCCTGCATCACCGCCAGGGCCAGGCAGGCGTTGATCCGCACACCGTTGCGCAACACCGTGCAGGCGCCGCACTGGCCGTGGTCGCAGCCCTTCTTGGTGCCCACCAGGTCGAGGCGCTCGCGCAGCAGGTCGAGCAGCGTCGTCCAGGGCTCCACCTGCAGCCGATGGGGCTCGCCGTTGATGACCAGTTGGATCGGGTGGCCGATGGCAGCGGGGCCACGGCGTGGGCTGGATAGGGCACTCATGTCGACCTCAGGCTTGTCTGGTCCGGCCCCGAAGGGCGGTGCGCGGGTGTGGATACCCGCATCTTTGAGGTGGACTGGCCGCTCTTCCCCGAGGTTCAGGGTTTCTGCCCCGACGGGCGGATGGACGAAACCGAAGCTGCCCGTCTGGTCATAAATTCACCGCCCCCGGGGGAGCTGGTATGATGCGCGCCTTTTTTGCCGGGCTGGCAGAAACGGCGCCCAACCGCAGGCGCTGTGCTTGACTGCTATCCAGTCCGGGCCAACACGACGCGCAGACGTCACGGGGAGCACACATGCTGGAAAAACTGTTCCAACTCAGAGCGCACGACACCAACGTACGCACCGAAGTCCTGGCGGGGATCACCACCTTCCTGACGATGGCCTACATCCTCTTCGTGAACCCCGACATCCTCGGCGAGACCGGCATGGACAAGGGCGCGGTGTTCGTCGCCACCTGCCTGGCGGCCGCCATCGGCTCGGCCATCATGGGCCTGATCGCCAACTACCCCATCGCCCTCGCCCCAGGCATGGGCCTGAACGCCTTCTTCACCTACACCGTGGTGCTGCACATGGGCCACACCTGGCAGGTGGCCCTGGGCGCGGTGTTCATCTCGGCGTGCATGTTCTTCGTACTGTCGATCTTCAAGATCCGCGAATGGATCATCAACAGCATCCCGCTGGAGCTGCGCTCGGCCATCGCCGCCGGCATCGGCCTGTTCCTGGCGCTGATCGCCCTGCAGAAGGCCGGCATCGTCGCCGCCCACCCGGTGACCATGCTGACCCTGGGCGACCTGGCCAAGCCCGAGCCGGTGCTGGCGGTGCTCGGCTTCTTCCTGATCGTCGCCCTGGAGGCGCGCAAGGTGACCGGCGCGGTGCTGATCGGCATCCTCGCCGTCACCCTCGCCGGCATCGGCCTGGGCGTGTCGAAGTTCGGCGGCATCGTCTCCATGCCGCCGTCCCTGGCACCCACCTTCCTGCAGCTGGACATCAAGGGCGCGCTGGAAATCGGCCTGGTCAGCGTGATCTTCGCCTTCCTCTTCGTCGACCTGTTCGACAACTCCGGCACCCTCATCGCCGTGGCCAAGAAGGCCGGCCTGATGCGTGCCGACGGCCACATGCCGAAGATGGGCCGCGCGCTGATCGCCGACTCCACCGCCGCCATGGGCGGCTCGCTGCTGGGCACCTCCACCACCACCAGCTACATCGAATCCGCCGCCGGCGTCAGCGCCGGTGGCCGCACCGGCCTCACCGCCATCGTCGTCGCCATCCTGTTCCTGCTGGCGCTGTTCCTCTCCCCGCTGGCCGGCAGCGTGCCCGCCTTCGCCACCGCCCCGGCGCTGTTCTTCGTCGCCGTGCTGATGGCCTCGGGCCTGGCCGAGATCGACTGGAACGACCTGACCACCGCCGCCCCGGTGCTGATCACCGCCCTGGCGATGCCCTTCACCTACTCCATCGCCGACGGCATCGCCTTCGGCTTCATCGCCTGGGCCGCCATCAAGACCCTGGCCGGGCGCTACAACGAACTGAGCCCGGCGCTGGTGATCCTCGCCGTGCTGTTCGTGATCAAGATGGGGTTCTTCCACTGATGAGCCGCCCGCAGTTCGATCCCACAGGCTACGCCGCGCAGCTCGCCGACAAGGCCGAGCGCCTGAAGGCCCTGCTGGCGCCCTTCGACGCACCGCAACCGGACGTCTTCGACTCGCCCCGCGAGCACTACCGCCTGCGCGCCGAGTTCCGCCTGTGGCGCGAGACCGGCAGTGAAACCCGTCACTACGCCATGTTCGAAGCCGGGGACAAGTTCACTCCCGTGCTGATCGAGGACTTCCCCATCGCCAGCCGCCGCATCAACGAGCTGATGCCGCGCCTGAAGGCCGGCTGGCAGGCCAGCCAGGTGCTGTCGTTCAAGCTGTTCCAGGTGGAGTTCCTCACCACCCTGTCGGGCGACGCGCTGATCACCCTCTGCTACCACCGCCCCCTGGACGATGCCTGGAAGGCCGAGGCCGAGAAGCTCGCCGCCGACCTGGGCGTGAGCCTGGTGGGCCGCTCCAAGGGCAAGCGCATCGTCATCGGCCGCGACTACGTGGAAGAAGAGCTGACCGTCGCCGGCCGTGCCTTCCGCTACCGCCAGCCCGAAGGCGCCTTCACCCAGCCCAACGGCGAGGTGTGCCAAAAGATGCTGGCCTGGGCCTTCGAAGCCATGGGCGAGCGCAGCGACGACCTGCTGGAGCTGTACTGCGGCAACGGCAACTTCACCCTGCCCCTGGCCACCCGCGCGCGCAAGGCGCTGGCCACCGAGATCAGCAAGACCTCGGTCAACGCCGCCCTGGCCAACCTCGCCGACAACGGCGTGGACAACGTCACCCTGGTGCGCCTCTCCGCCGAAGAGCTGACCGAAGCCCTCAACGAAGTGCGCCCCTTCCGCCGCCTCGCCGGCATCGACCTCAAGGCCTACGAGTTCGGCACCGTGTTCGTCGACCCGCCCCGCGCCGGCATGGACCCGGACACCTGCGAGCTGACCCGCCGCTTCGAACGCATCCTCTACATCTCCTGCAACCCGGAGACCCTGGCCGCCAACATCGCCCAGCTGCACGACACCCACCGCATCGAGCGCTGCGCCCTGTTCGACCAGTTCCCCTACACCCACCACATGGAATCGGGTGTGTTGCTGGTCAGGCGCTGATTCCGGCCGCGAGCCACCGCACGGACATGACCGCTGCGTAGGGTGGAGGTCGCTTTTTACCTCCACCAAGGCGGAGGTGAGGCGCGCCCGGAAACGGGCTGGAGACCGAGCTGGCCGAAGGAAAACGGTGGGCTGAAGCCCACCCTACGCCCACCCTGTGCGTGACCGCCTGGTACCCCGATGCGAATGAATTCGCGCCTACCCAGCCGGCCCCTCCCCCATCACCCCACGAACAGGCGATACGCCGGGTTGTCGCTCTCGTCCCACCAGGGGTAGCCGATGGCGTCCAGCGCCCCGGGCAACAGGTGCAGCTCGTGGTCGGGCACCTGCAGGCCGGCCACCACGCGGCCATCGGCGGCGCCGTGGTTGCGGTAGTGGAACAGGCTGATGTTCCAGCGCCCGCCCAGCTTGTCGAGGAAATTGAGCAACGCACCGGGGCGCTCGGGGAATTCGAAGCGCAGCAGGCGCTCGTGCAGGGCGCCGTCCGCGCGCCCGCCGACCATGTGGCGGATGTGCAGCTTGGCCAGCTCGTTGTCGGTCAGGTCCAGCACCGGGAAGCCCTGGTCGCGCAGGCCTTGCACCAGAGCCCCGCGCGGGTCGTTCTCCGGGTGGGTCTGCACGCCGACGAAGATGTGCGCCTCGGCATCGCCGTGGTAGCGGTAGTTGAATTCGGTGATCTGCCGCCGCCCCAGGGCCTCGCAGAAGGCGCGGAAGCTGCCCGGGCGCTCGGGGATGGTCACGGCGATGATCGCCTCGCGCTGCTCCCCCAGCTCGGCACGCTCGGCGACGTGGCGCAGGCGGTCGAAGTTGACGTTGGCGCCCGAGTCGATGGCCACCAGGGTGCGCCCCTCGCAGCGCTCGCGGGCCACGTACTTCTTGATCCCGGCCACGGCCAGCGCGCCGGCCGGCTCGGTGATGGAGCGGGTGTCGTCGTAGATGTCCTTGATCGCCGCGCAGATCTCGTCGGCGCTGACGGTGAGCACCTCGTCCACGTACTGGCGGCAGACCTCGAAGTTGTGCGCGCCGATCTGCGCCACGGCCACGCCGTCGGCGAACAGCCCGACCTGCTCCAGCACCACGCGCTCGCCGGCGGCCATGGCCGCCTGCAGGCAGTTGGAGTCGTCCGGCTCGACGCCGATCACCCTCACCTCGGGGCGCAGGTACTTCACATAGGCGGCGATGCCGGCGATCAGCGAACCGCCGCCCACCGGCACGAAGATGGCGTCCAGCCGCCCGGGATGCTGGCGCAGGATCTCCATGGCCACGGTGCCCTGGCCGGCGATCACGTCGGGGTCGTCATAGGGCGGCACGAAGGTCAGCCCGCGCGCCTCGGCCAGTTGCAGGGCATGGGCCAGGGCCTCGGGGAAGGCGTCGCCGTGGAGCACCGCGCGGCCGCCCCGGGCGAGCACGCCCTGGACCTTGAGCTCCGGCGTGGTGCGCGGCATGACGATGGTCGCCTCGATCCCCAGGTGCCGCGCCGCCAGGGCCAGGCCCTGGGCGTGGTTGCCGGCGGAGGCGGCGATCACCCCGCGCGCACGCTGCTCGGCGCTGAGCTGGGACACGCGGTTGTAGGCACCACGGATCTTGAAGGAGAACACCGGCTGCAGGTCCTCTCGCTTGAGCAGCACGGCGTTGCCGAGGCGCTGGGCCAGGCGTGGCGCCGGCTGCAGGGGCGTCTCGATGGCGACGTCGTAGACCGGCGCGCGGAGGATCTTCTGCACATAGCCTTTGAGCAGGGCGTCGGTCATGCCACGGCCTCCCCGGTGACGGCGTCGAGCAGGTCGGTGCCATAGGAGTTGTCCACGGCGCAGCGCCAGCTGTCGTCGGCCTGGCGGCGGAACACGTAGGTGGCCTTGCGTTCGAGGAAGGACAGGAAGCCGTCGGCGGACCGCCACTGGATGCGCGCACGCCCCATGACCAGGGCGGTGTCGCCGGTCTCCATCACCTGCAGGTCGCGCTGGCTGACCCAGAGGCTGTGCTGGAAGTGCGCGGCGATGGCATCGAAGGCGCGGCGGATGCCGTCGCGGCCCTGGACACTGAGGCCCGGGCGCACGACGAGCACGGCATCGTCGGTGTAGAAATCCATCAGCGCATCGAAGCGCCCGGCATTGATCAGCTGGTCCGCCCGTTGCACGGCCTGGACGAGAGGGGAGGGTTGCATGGCGTCTCCTGAGGTTCGCTTGGGGCCCAGGAGACAGAAAGAAGAAACCCGCCTCGAGGGCGGGTTTCTGTGTAGGTACTGGTCAACCCGCCAAGTATCGAATGGCGGTAATAATCTGTTGGCGCAGCATCTGGGTGGTCGGTTTCATGGTGCTGGAAATTATTCCTGCCGCTGCGCCAAGTCAAGCGGCGGTTTTCAGGTGAGCAGCTCGGCGAAGGCCTTGTCCGCCTCCAGCACGGCCGGCAGCGCGGCGAACAGCGCGTCCAGGTCCACGCCTTCCACCAGCGGGCCTTCCAGGGACTGCCGCGCCTCCTCGGTGGCACCGCCATGGGCCTGCAGCGCCTCGCTGACCAGCACCGCCTGGGCCAGGATGCGCGGCAGCAACGCATCGGCCGGCGCCTGCATCGGTCGCGCCTGGTAGGCGATGGCCTGCTGGATCACCGCCGGCAGCTGCCAGCGCCGCGCCAGCTCCGCGCCCACTTCCGGGTAGCCGAACCCCAGTTGCAGCGTCTCGCTGGCGGCACGCCCGGTGGCACCGCCCTTGCCGCTGTTGAGCTTCTCGGCGAACTCCGGGGCACCGGTCTGGATCAGCAGCTCGCCGATGTCATGCATCATCCCGCAGGTGAACGCCGTGTCCGCGTCCACGCCCTTCTGCTTGGCCAGCAGGCGGCTGATGCTCGCCACCTGGAAGCTGTGCAGCCAGAAGCCCTTCAGGTCGTAGTTGGGCGAGGCCTTGAAGGCGCCGGTCACGGCCGAGGCCATCACCAGGGTGCGCAGGGTGTTGAAGCCCAGGCGCATGGCCGCGTCCTCGATGCTGGTGGACTCCCGCGCCCCGCGAAAACGCGCGGAGTTGGCCAGGCGCAGCACCTTGGCGGCGATCACCGGGTCGAGGGCGATATTGCGCGCCACGCCATCCAGGCTGGAGGTCGGGCTGTCGAATTGCTGGATCAGGTCCTGCGCCACCTTGGGAATGCTGGGCAAGGTGTGCAGGTTGGAAAATAGGGCGTCTATATCCATGGGACCACCTCCTTCATCGGCTTGAAAACCAAAGGATAGGCAAGTTTCCCAAGCCTGCCCGGCAGGCCGTCGCCGCGCAGGCGAAGGCTCTGTTTCAAGGCCTTTCAGGTGGCAGCGGTGCCGCTTCGTCGATGCGTTCCACCAGGCCTTCACGCACGCCGCCCCGGCGCAGCGGCTCGTTGATCTCGTCGTCCAGGTCGCCGATCAGCGCGGTGTCCGGCTCCGGTTCCCGCTGGCGCGCCAGCTGCACCAGGGCCACGCCGGCCAGCAGCGCGGTGGCCACCTTGTAGGCCAGGGAGCTGATATCGAAATTCTGCAGGGTGCCGTCGTCCAGCCACAGCGAACCGATGCGCGCCAGGGCCAGGGCCGACTGCACCAGCAGCAGCATCATCAGTGCCGCACGCATCAGCTCGCGCCCACGCAGGGCCCACAGCAGGAACAGCGCCAGGCCGATCTGCAGGCCGCCGTAGTAGACGCGCACGTTGCTCACCGAGGCGGTCTCCATCAGCAGCATGCCGCTGAGGTTGGCCATCTCGTAGGGGCGGAACCAGTAGGCCAGGCCGAAACCCGCGAACACCAGGACCTGGACCACCAGAATCAGCCGGGCAAGTAGCATCGCCTTTCTCCTCCGATCGGCAGCGATCTGCAAAAGACCCGTCGCGGATCGTTTCGTTCGCCCAACCCATCGCAAGGTCGGGGCACCCTGGCAGCACCGCGGCTAGGCTCTGGAAAGGCCCATCCCAAGGAGTTCACCCATGCTGCCGCCCCGCCTCAGCCTGCCGCTGCTCGCCATGCTGCTGGGCGCCTGCGCCGCCCCGCACGACGACCAGGTGACCATCGCCCCCGCCGTGCGTGACACCCCCTACATGACCTTCACCATCCAGCCGGTGCGCGCCCCGGGCCACCGCCAGGACCTGGAGGAGCGCTTCGACAACGCCCTGCACAAGGCCATGGAAGCCAAGGGCTATCGCTACCAGGAAAAGGGCAGCGACCTGACCATCATCTACGCCCTGGGCCTGTCCCCCGAGCCCGGCGTGACCATGCGCCCGGTGATCACCCCCGGCGGCGCCGTCTACAACCAGACCGAACTGACCCAGGACGAACGCGCCCGCCTCGCCCTGCGCATCCTCGACGGCTTCGACGAACGGGTGCTGTTCGAAGCCCAGATCAGCCGCCAGCTGCAAGACCCCAAGCTGACCCAGCAAGGCTTCGACAAGGCCGTCGCCGAACTGCTGCAGGGCTTCCCGGCGCGGCCGGCGCCTTGAGGCGTCCAGCCCGCAACGGGACATGACCGCTGCGTAGGGTGGAGGTCGCTTTTCACCTCCACCAGGCAGAGTCGGGAGCGGCG
>NZ_BAAJNO010000022.1:0-57048 GCF_054558415.1 Pseudomonas sp. No.21 | reverse complement strand
ACCGTGCCTGGGTTGAGCCTTGTACCCGCTCAATCCCTGATCATCACCAGCCGGTCGAGGCCGGACTCCGCGCCCCAGACTTCGCCGATGCGGCCGGAGAGCTGCAACACCCGGGCGTTGGCCTGGTCGCTGGGAAAGGCGGTGAAGCGCTGGCTGAAGGGGTTGAAGCGGAGGATGGAATTGCTGGCGAAGTCGCTGATCCAGATGCGGTCCTGCTCGTCGACGAACATGGCGTGGGCGTCGGCCTTGTCGCCGGGCAGGGCCCAGCTGTTCCAGGCGTTGGCCAGCGGGTCGTAGCGGCTGAGCGTGCCGCTGCCGCTCTCGCTGACCCAGAGGGTGCCCTTCGAATCGCTCCAGATGCGTTGCGGGCCATGCTGCGCCTCGGGTGAGGTGATCACCTCGGCCTGGCCGGAGGCGGTGTCGATACGGGCGATGTGCTTGCCGTCGAGGCTGGCGTACCAGATCTCGCCATCGGGCGTGGTGGTGATGCCATAGGGCCCGGCGCCACCCGGGGCGCGCCAGACCTCGATGTCGCCGCTCTTTGGGTCGAGCCGACCGTAGAAACCGTGCTGCCCGGTGAACCAGAGCATCCCGGCCCGATCGAAGGTGGCGCTGTTGAGGCCGGCGTCGGCGGCGTTGCCCGGCAGCGGGTAGTGCTTGGTGGCGAGACGGTCCGGGTCGACCTTCACCAGGGCGTTGAGGCCGGCGTCGGTGACCCAGGCCGCGCCGTCCTGGCCGACCACCACGCCGCGCGGGCTGGAGCCGGCGCCGAGGGCGACCTGCTGGCTCTGCCCGGTCATGGGGTCGAGCAGCCCGAGCAGGCCGAGCTTCTGCGCGGTGTACCAGACACGGCCATCGGTGGCCGGCGCCACGTCACGCGGGCCGCTGCCCGGTGGCAGGGGGAAGTACTTCACCTCGGCGGCGAGTGCTGTCGTGCTGAGCAGGGCGGCGAACAGGGCCGCTACGGCGATGCGGAGCATGGCGACCTCCAGGTCTGGGACACAGACGTATGGACGCCGCCGCGCTCCAGGGGTTCGCCGGAATTTGCCGGCGGCCCGATCAGCGCCGCTGCAGGAAGGGGCGGATGCCGAGAAAGGCGGGGATGCCCAGGCCGACCCAGGCCAGGGCGTCCCAGATGCCGTCGCCGAGCAGCGCGCCCACCAGGCCGATGGCGGTGAGCGCGGCCAGCAGCGCGGGCATGGCGAAGATGCGCTTCAGGTTCATGCCGTCGCCTCCCCGCGCTGCCGCGCCGGCGCGCGTCGGCGCACCCACCAGAGGTAGAGCCCGCTGCCGAGGACGACGATGGTCAGCACGTCCAGGGTCGCCCACAGCAGTTGCATGGGCCGGCCGCCGTAGTCGCCGAAGTGCAGTGGCTGGGACATGGCCAGGGCGTCCATGTACCAGGGGCGCTCGCCGACGGCGGTGACCTCCAGGGTGCGCGCGTCGATCAGCACCGGCGTCCACAGGTGCGAGGTGAGGTGGCTGCTGCCCTTCATGAACACCGCGTAGTGGTGCTCGCTGGAGAAGCGCGTGCCGGGGAAGGCGATGAAGTCCGGCGCCATGCCTGGCGTCGCCCGGCCGGCGATCTCCAGCAGGCGTGTGGCCGGGGCGCGCTCGGTGAGCGGCGGGGCGTCGCGGTAGGGCTCGACCATGGCGGCCAGGCTCTCGTTGCGCCAGGCGGCGATCACCAGGTCGGCGCAGGCGCTGATCACCCCGGTGACGCCGACCACCAGGGCCCAGGTCAGGGTGACGATGCCGATCAGGTTGTGCAGGTCCAGCCAGCGGGTGCGGGGGGAGCGGTCGTGGCGCACGGTGCCGAACTCCAGGCGGCGCATGAAGGGCGCGTAGAGCACCGCGCCGGACACGATCGCGACCACGAACAAGAGGCCCATGAAGGCCAGCAGCAGCTTGCCCGGCAGCCCGGCGAACAGGTCCACGTGCAGGCGCAGCATGGTCATCATGAAGCCGCCGTTGGCCGAGGGCATGGCCACCGGCTCGCCGCTGCGGGCGTCGAGCATGAAGGTGTGCGAGGAGTTGGGTTCGGTGCCGGCGGTGGCGGCGGTGATGGCCACCACGCCGTTGGGTTCGTCGTCTTCCCAGCCCAGGTACTGCACCACCTCGCCCTGGCGATGGGCCTCGGCGGCCTGCACCAGTTGCTGCAGGTCGAGGCGCGGCGAGTCCGCCGGCATCTCGCGCAGCACCGGGGCGTCGCCCAGCAGGTGGTCGATCTCGTGGTGGAAGATCAGCGGCAGGCCGGTCAGTGCCAGGAGCAGCAGGAAGGCCGTCGAGATCAGGCTGGTCCAGGTGTGGACGAAGGACCAGCGGCGGAGGGTGGTGGTTTTCATGATCCGTCCGGAAGCCCGAGGCCGCCCGGCGGGCGGCCTCGGTGGTACGTGGTTGGCGGCGAGGGGGTCACCACGCGTAGGTGGCGCTGGCGACGACGCTGCGCTCGTCACCGTAGTAGCAGTAGTAGCCGTCGCAGGTGGAGAGGTAGTCCTTGTCCAGCAGGTTGGTGGCGTTGAGCGCCAGCGACGCGCCGTTCAGGCTGCTGTCCAGGCGCCCGAGGTCGTAGTGCACGGCGGCGTCGAACACGGTGTAGGACTTGGCGAAGCCGAGCTCGCTGTTGGCCTGGTCGCCGAAGGTGTTGCCGGTGTAGCGGGCGCCGGCGGCGATGCCGAAGCCGTCGAGCATGCCGTTGTGCCAGGTGTAGTCGGCCCACAGCGAGGCCTGGCGGTTGGGCATCAGTTGCAGGCGCTTGCCCTTGTACTCGCCGTCCTGCACTTCGGATTTCGCCTGGGTGTAGGAGGCGATCAGCTTCAGGCTGTCGGTGACGTCGCCCACGGCTTCCAGCTCCAGGCCCTTGACCTTCACTTCGCCGTCCTGGCTGGTGACCGGTGTGCCGTTGATGCGGTTGGTCACCGAGACGTTCTGCTGCGTCAGGTCGTAGACGGCGGCGCTCAGCAGGATGTCGCTGCCCGGCGGCTGGTACTTCACGCCCAGTTCCCACTGCTTGCCTTCGGTGGGCTTGAACGAGTCGGTCGGTGAGGCGGTGGCGTTGCTGGTGGGCTGGAAGGATTCTGCGTACGACAGGTAGGGGGTGAAGCCGGAGTCGAACACATAGCTGAGGGCGGCGTTGCCGCTGAAGGCCTTGTCGCGCTCGGTGTTGGTGGCATCGCCCTGGTTGAGGAAGGTGGTGCCGGTGTGCACCCAGTCCTCGCGGCCGCCGAGGGTCAGGCGCCACTGGTCGAGGGCCATCTGGTCCTGGACGTAGAGGCCCGTCTGGATGGTCTTCTGGTTGTAGTCGTAGAACGCCAGGGAGCGCGGCGGACGCACGATCGGCTGGCCGTATACGGGGTTGTTGACGTTGATGTCCGGCGGTGCGTAGCCGTTGAAGGCGGTACCGAAGACCGACATGTAGTCGGTCTCGATGCGCTGGTGGTCGAGGCCGAGCAGCAGGGTGTGATCGATTTCGCCAGTGGTGAAGTCCGCCTGGAAGTTGTTGTCCACCGCGAACTGGCTGATCGCCTCATCGGTGTTGGTGCTGTTGCGACCGACATTGCCATTGGCGTCGACCACATAGCCGGAACCGGCGAGCGATGGGATGTAGCTGTTGACGGTGACGGTCTGGAACGACAGCTCGGACTTGGTGTAGCGCAGGTTCTGGCGGAACTGCCAGACCTCGTTGAAGCGATGTTCGAAGGCATAGCCCAGCGCATAGTAGGTGCGGTCGTAGAAGTCGTAGTCCGGGTCACCCAGGTTCTTGTGGTGGGAGATCTTGCCGAACGGCATGTCGATCTTGGTGCCCTGGATCGGACGGAACTGGCTGGTGGTGCCGGTATCGTCGCGGGTGAACTGCGACAGCAGGGTCAGCGTGGTGTCGGGGTCGATGTTCCAGGTCAGGCTGGGGGCGAGGTTGTAGCGCTTGTTGTCGACGTGGTCGATCTGCGTACCGCTGTCGCGCACCACGCCGCTCAGGCCATAGAGGAACTGGCCCTGCTCGTCGATCTTGCCGGTGCTGGCGAAGTTGATCTGGCGATGGTTGTCGCTGCCGTACTGCACCTCGATCTCGTGGCGGGTCTCGGCGCTCGGGCGACGGCTGACCATGTCCAGCAGGCCTCCGGGCGGGGTCTGGCCGTATACGGAGGAAGCCGGGCCGCGCAGCAGGGCCAGGCGGTCCAGGTTCCAGGTTTCCGGCTTCGGGTTGGCGTAGACGCCGCGCGGCAGCGGCAGGCCATCGAGGAAGTGGGTCGGCTCGAAGCCGCGCACGCGCATCCAGTCGTAGCGGGTGTCGCTGCCGAAGCTGGCGGAGACGATGCCGGGCATGTACTTCACGGCGTCGTCGAGGCTGTGCACGCTGCGGTCCTGCATCTGCTCGCGGGTGGCGACGGAGATCGAACGCGGGGCTTCGGCCAGGGCGGTGTCGGTCTTGGTGCCGGCGGCGGTGCGCTGGGCCAGGTAGCCGGTGGTGGGGCCCCAGGCGCTTTCGCTGGCAGCGGCGCCGTCGATGTTGGTGCTCGGCAGGACCATGGCGTCCTGCGGCAGCGCGGCCAGGCTGTAGCTGTTGCCGTTCTGCACCAGTTGCAAGCCGCTGCCGTTCAGCGCGGCGTTCAAGGCGGCGACCGGCGAATACTCGCCCTGCACCGGCTGGGCGGTCTTGCCGCTGGTCAGGCTCGGATCGATGCTCAGCACGATGCCCGCTTCGCTGGCGATGCGGCTCAGGGTGCTGGCCAGGGGCGCGGCGGGCAGGGTGTACTGCTGGGTTTGCGCGACGGCATGGGCGGACAGGCTGCCCAGAACGATGGCGGCGGCAAGCAGGCTGGGGCGGAAGGCAAGCGTCATTGCGAACGACTCCTGATAGGAAATAAGTCTCAATGACCTGTTGCCGGATCAGGATGGAAAAGTGATAGGGGCACTGAGAAATTTTTTTGAAAGTCTGCCGGATACCGGTTCTCCCGGGCTCAAGCCCGGGCTACCAGGGAGCGCCGGATGAGGCGCTAATTGTTGGCGGGCACCACGCGGGTCCACCAGCCGGTATGGCGTTCGATGCGCACGGGCAGGCTGGGGGGCAGGGCGTCGAGGGCGAGATCGCTGTCATTCAGGGGGAAGCTGCCGCTGATGCGCAGGTCGGCGACTTCCGGGGCGACGCCCAGGTAGCCGCTGCGGTACTCGCCCAACTGCTCCAGCAGGTCGGCCAGGCGCGCGTTCTCCACCACCAGCATGCCGCGTACCCAGGCGTCGGCACCGACCGGCGCGTTCTGGCTGGTGTCCAGGCGGGTGCTGCGCATCAGCACCTGCTGGCCTTCCTTGATGATGCGCTCGTCGTCGGCCTGGACCGGGTGGGCGGCGACCGCCGACTGCAGGACGATCAGGCGCGTGCCGTTCTTCTCGGCGCGCACCAGGAAGCGCGTGCCGAGGGCGCGCAGGTCGCCGTTCTCGGTGCCGACCACGAAGGGGCGCGGGTCGCCGTGGGCGGTCTCGACGAGGATCTCGCCGCGGCGCAGGTGGATGCGGCGCTGGGCCGGGTCGAACTCGATGTCCAGGGCGCTGCGGCTGTTGAGGCGCACGTGGGTGCTGTCGGGCAGCAGCAGGTCGCGCTGCTCGCCGCTGGCGGTGACCTCGTCGGCCAGCCAGTCGCTCAGTGGGCGTTGCTGGTTGGCCAGGCCCAGGGCCAGGGCACCGACCAGGACCAGGCCGAGCAGGCTGGCGCTGCGGCGCATGCGGCGCGGGGAGCGCAGCAGGGCGCGGCGGGCCGGGGCGTTGCCGGCGGCGACGAACTGCTGGTCGAGGCCGGCCAGTTGCGCCCAGGCGCGGGCGTGCTCGGCATTGGCGGCGTGCCACTGGAGGAATTCCGCCTGCTCGCCCGCGCTGGCGTCACCGGAGCCCAGGCACAGTTGCCAGTGGATGGCTTCGTCGAGAACCCGTGAGGAAACCGGGGCGCGATTCACGTCGGTTCACCGTAGAGGGCGATGTAGCACTGGCGCAGGCCCTGGGCGAGGTACTGGCGCACGCGCGGCACGGAAACGCCCAGGCGCTCGGCGATCTCGGCGTGGCCGAGGCCGTCGACGCGGTTGTAGAGGAAGGCGGCGCGGGCCTTGCTGGAGAGCGTGCCCAGCAGGCGGTCGATCTCGCGCAGGGATTCGAGGATCAGCGCCTGTTCCTCCAGGCCTGGCTGCACCGCTTCGGGGACCAGGGCCAGTTCCTCGAGGTAGGCGCGTTCCAGGGCGCTGCGACGGAAATGGTCCACCAGCAGGCCACGGGCGATGGTGGTGAGCAGGGCGCGGGGCTCGCGCACCTGGTGCAGGTCGGCCTTGCCGAGGATGCGTACGAAGGTGTCCTGGCTGAGGTCTTCCGCCCGATGGGGGCAGTTCAGGCTGCGCCGCAGCCAGCCGAGCAGCCAGTCGCGATGGTCGCGATAGAGCGCGCCCGCCAGAGCATGGTTCGTGGTTTCCCCAAGCGACACTGCAACCTCCGCCGCGCGAAGCAGGCTGGTAGGAAATGGAGCGAGAATGATTCGCAATTATGCCGATGCTGGCACCCGGCCGCAATCGCAGGCCGTCGGCTGGCGACGACCGTTCGCATGGCGCCGGCTCAGAGGCCGGGTTGTTGCTGGCGACGCTGCCAGCGGGCCAGGGCGGCGGCCAGTGCGGCGGGGCTGCCAAGGCCTTGCTGGCGCGCGCGGCTGAAGAGGATCAGGGCCATCTCGGCGGTGGCCAGGGCATCGGCGCTGGCGTGGTGGCGTTGCTGCACCTGCAGGCCGAAGTACTCGGCCCACTGGTCCAGCCCGCCGTTGCGGATGCCGGCGTCGGGGCAGAGCAGGGGGGCCAGTTCGGCGATGTCGAGGAACGGGTGGCGCAGGCGCAGGCCCAGGTCCTGGCGCAGGGCGCGGGCGAGCATGCGCTGGTCGAAGGGGGCGTGGAAGGCCAGCAGCGGGCTGTCGTCCAGGTAGTCCATGAAGTCCAGCAAGGCTTCGGCCGGCGCCAGGCCGGCGGCGGAGACGCTGGGGGCGATGCCGTGGATGAGCACGGCGGGGGAGGTGGCGGCGTTCCGGTACAGGGTCGCTTCGAAGCCGCGCCCGAGGGGGATGGCGCCGGCCTCGATGCTCACCGCGCCAATGGACAGCACCAGGTCGCGGCTCATGTCCAGGCCGCTGGTCTCCAGGTCGAGCACCACGAAGCGCTGCTCGGCCAGAGGCCGGTCATCCAGCGCCTGGGGCGCGGGCAGGGCGTCGCGGCGCTGCTGCTGGTCGTCTGTCAGGACCGGGCGCTGGCGCCGGGTGAACCAGGAGAAGGCATTCATAGCTGGTAGCGCAGCGCGAGGCTGCCTTGCAGGCGTTGGGCCTGGCGGAAGGATTCGCGGAGGATGCGTCGGTCCAGGTGGTTGAGGCTGTCCGGGTCGAGGCGGTTGGTGAAGGGCAGCCCCTGCCGGGCCTGTTGCTGGTGCTGCTGCATGCGGGTCTGCTGGATGAAGTGGTAGGCCTCCTCGAAGGCGGCGCCGTCCTGGGCGTCTATCACTTCGTGGGCGACCAGCTGGCGCAGGCGTTCGAGGGTGTTGCAGCTGTCGATGCCATGGGCGAGGGCCAGCAGGCGTGCACCGTCGACGAAGGGGGTGAGGCCCTGGACCTTGAGGTCGAGGGTGTCCTTCTCGGCGCCTTTGCGGGCCACCACGAAATCGCGGAAGCGGCCCACGGGCGGGCGCTGGCGCAGGGCGTTCTCGGCCATCAGGCGCTGGAACAGGCGGTTGTCGGCGACCTGCGTGAGCACCTCGCGGCGCAGTTGCTCGCAGCCCTCGCGTTCGCCCCAGACGGCCCGCAGGTCGAAGTAGATGCTCGAGCCCAGCAGGCTTTCCGGGGTGGCCTCGCGGATGAAGCCGGCGAAGCGGCGGCTCCATTCCTGGCGCGACAGGCACAGCTCGGGGTTGCCGGCCATGATGCGCCCGCGGCACAGCTCGAAGCCGCAGGTGGCCAGGTCCTGGTTGATGCGTTCGGCCAGGGGCAGCAGGCGCCCGCGGATGGCGGCGGCCTCGGCGGCGTCGCGGGCCTCGAAGAGGATGCCGTTGTCCTGGTCGGTGTGCAGCGTCTGCTCGCGGCGCCCTTCGCTGCCGAAGCACAGCCAGGTGAAGGGCACGCCCGGGTCGCCCTGCTCTTCGATGGCGAGCTCGATCACCCGGCACACGGTGTGGTCGTTGAGCAGGGTGATGATGTGGGTGATCTGGGTGGAGCTGGCGCCGTGGGCGAGCATGCTGTCCACCAGGCGCTGGATGTCGCTGCGCAGGGCGGCGAGGGCCTCGACGCGGCCGGCGTGGCGGATGGTGCGGGCCAGGTGCACCAGGTCGACGCGCTGCAGGGAGAACAGGTCGCGCTCGGAGACCACGCCGCGCAGGCGGCCGTCGTCCACCACGCAGACGTGGGCGATGTGGCGCTCGGTCATGGCGATGGCGGCATCGAACGCGCTGGCATCCGGCGGCAGGTGGAAGGGCTGCTGGGTCATCAGCTCGGCGATGCTCTGGCCGAGGTCGGCGCAGGCGTCGGCGATCACCCGGCGCAAATCGCGCAGGGTGAAGATGCCCTGGGGCCGCTGCTGCTCGTCGACGATGACGATGCTGCCCACCTGGTTCTCGTGCATCAGCCGCACGGCATCGCGCAGGGGCATGTGCGGCGGGCAGGCGATGGGCTGGCGCACGGCCAGGTCGATGAGGCGGGTGTCCAGCGAATACTGGGCGCCGAGGGTTTCCACCGCGCGCAGTTGCACCTGCTGGTTGACCTGGTCGAGCAGGCTGCTGACGCCGCGCAGGGCGAAGTCGCGGAACGGGCCGGAGAGGGCGAACAGGCGCACGAAGGCGGGCTTGGCCAGGAGCAGGCAGAAGGTGTCTTCGC
This sequence comes from Pseudomonas sp. No.21, assembly GCF_054558415.1. Lineage (NCBI taxonomy): Bacteria > Pseudomonadati > Pseudomonadota > Gammaproteobacteria > Pseudomonadales > Pseudomonadaceae > Pseudomonas > Pseudomonas sp. No.21. The sequence continues at coordinate 48,176 of NZ_BAAJNO010000022.1, read as the reverse complement.
CGGCCAGGTGCTCGGTGCGGGTGGCGCGCTCGCCGAGCAGGGCGGCGAGGGGGAAGCATTCGCCGCCGGCGATCTCGAAGGTGGTCTCGGTGCCGCGCTTGGCCGAATGCGGGCGTTCGCCGACCACGCGGCCCTGCTTGACGATGTAGAAGTGTTCGACCGGCCCGTCGCTGGGCTTGATGATGGATTCCCCGCGCCCATAGAAGCGCAGCAGGCAGTTTTCCACCAGGTAGGCCAGGTGGGCGCTTTCCATCTGGTTGAAGGGGGGGAACTTCTGCAGGAATTCCATGGTGCCATGGACGTTCTGCATCACCGCCTGCTTGCCCGCCTGGCCGAAGGCGTCCGTCGTGCTCATGCTGTGTTTTCCACGGCGCTCTTGTTGTGGGTGCATGGTCGGTGGCCGGGGCGGCGCTGCACATTGGACGTAAGTATAGAGCCGGCCCCGACCGCTTCCCGGTGCGGCAGCAGCCGTCTGGGGCGAGGGTTTGCGAGCGCCACCGCTGCGCTGGTCAATTTTTGCACCGTTCGGCGGCGAAACGGGAACTCTTATGATGTTCCGCTATCACACACGCGTAATCCCGCGCACTCTGACTTTGTGCGGAGCAGCGTGCCTGCGATGGCCGCTACGAGGTGAAACCCATGAATTACGGTGACCTGCTGAGCCAAGAGGAGATGAAAGCCCTGGATGAGCTGGTGCGCGTGCCGAACGCCCAGCCCAGCGTGCTGCTGGTGGACGATGACGAAGCCGCCCGCGACTCCCTGGCCGATCGCCTGACCGCCCACGGCATCAGTTGCATCACCGCCGACAGCGGCGAGCAGGCCCTGGCCCTGCTGCTGGCGCGGCCCTCCATCGACCTGCTGGTGACCGAGCTGCACATGCAGTGCGGCAGCGGCCTGGAACTGGTCCGCCAGGTGCGCCAGTCGGCGCGGGCGAGCCTGCCGGTGATCATCACCTCGTCCTCGGGCGATGCCGACGTGCAGGACGCCATCGAGGCCATGCACATGAAGGTGGTGGATTTCCTTCTCAAGCCCGTGGACATCACCCGCCTGGTCACGCTGGTGCGCAACGAGCTGGGCACGCCGCCGAGCAAGCCTCCGGTGAGGGCGAGGCAAGCGAAGGCCGAAGTCCTCGCGCTGAAAAGCGCCTGAAGCCGCCGCAAGGCGGTTTTTTCTTTTCTCCATTTCCCATCGATCCGCTGGTTGGCCCGGCATTCGCCGGCCTGATACGGGCCGCCCGCTGCTTGTGGTCGATCGATTTGTGATCAGAATAGTTAGACCGGTCTATATAGAAAGCCGGCCATTTTTCAGGAGGAAGCGTCATGAACCATGATCCGCGTTTGCAGGAACGACTCGAAGCGGTGATCAGCGCCACCCCGTTCGCCGCGCTGATGGGGGCACGCGTCAATGCCATCGGCGCGGGTGCCGTCGAGCTGGAGGTCGAGGTGAAGCCCGAGGTGATGCACCAGCATCATGGCTTCGTACATGGGGCGGTGGTCGGCTTCATGGCCGACAGCGCCTGTGCCTGGGCGGCGGCCTCGGTGGCGGGGGATGTGGTGACCTCGGAGTACAAACTCAACCTGCTGGCGCCGGCAGTGGGCGAGCGCCTGGTGGCCCGAGGGCGGGTGTTGAAGGCATCCAGCCGGACACTGGCGACCTTCGCCGAGGTCTTCGCGATCAAGGGCGGCGAGGAGAAGCTGGTGGCGGTGGCCCTGGCCAGCGTGGCCAGAGTCGGCGGCGAGGGCGCGCGCTGATGGAGAGCGAAGTGCTTCCCGGCTTCGAGCCGCTGTTTCGCAGCAGCCCATTCCTCGATCTCCTGGGGCCCCTGTATTGCCGCCGCGACGAGAGCGGCGGCCTGGTGATCGCAGTGCGTATCGGGGAGAAGCACTGCAACCTGCGGGGCACGGCCCATGGCGGGCTGCTCTGCACCCTGGCGGATGTGGCGCTGGGCTATTCCACGGCATTCTCCCAGGACCCGCCGCTGGCGATGGCGACGGTGAACCTGAGCCTGGATTTCTGCGGGGCGGCGCGGCTCGGGGACCTGGTGGAGGTGCGCACGGCGATCCACAAGGTGGGCCAGCGCCTGGCCTTCGCCAGTGCGGACCTGCGCTGCGGGGAACACCCCGTGGCCCGCGGCAGCGCCGTGTTTCATATTCCCTGAGGCTCGGGCATGCTTTGCGCGCGCCGGGCGGCCGGCGCGCCATTGCTCCTGGAGACGTCCCTGTGCCGAAGAAATCCAACGCTGCCGATCGCGTCGTGCGTGCCACCGCTTCACTGCTGGCGAGCAAGGGCTATTTCGGCACCGCCCTGGGCGACATCATCGCGCGCTCGGAAACGCCCAAGGGCTCGCTCTACCACTACTTCCCCGATGGCAAGCCGGAGATCGTCGGCGCGGCCATCGACTTCGTCGCCAGCGAGGTGCGTGCGCATCTCCAGCAGGCCGCGAGCCGGGCGCCCCATGCCCGCAACGCGCTGCTGGGCTTCACCGCGACGCTGCGCGGTTGGCTGCAGGCCTCGGACTACGCCGAATCCTGCCCGATCTTCGCCACCACCTTGAGCATCGACGATGAGTTGAACGGTGTTCACCGGCGTTGCGGCGTTGCACTGGATGGCTGGCATGGCGTGTTCGAGCAGGCGCTGAGTGCGGACGGTGTGCCGGCGGCAGCCGCCGAGAGCCGTGCCTGGCTGCTGATCGCGGCGCTGGAGGGGGCGCTCGGCGTGGCCCGGGTGCAGCGCTCGCTGCGGCCGCTGGAGCTGATCGAGGCGGAGCTGCTGCCGCTGCTGCCCTGATCGACCGGTTTTCTATTGGCATGAAAAAACCGCCCCGAAGGGCGGTTTTTTGTGGAGCTCGGCTTACAGGCCGTTCTTCGCCTTGAACTCGCGGCGACGACGGTGCAGGACCGGCTCGGTGTAGCCGTTGGGCTGCTTGGTGCCTTCGACCACCAGTTCGACGGCGGCCTGGAAGGCCACGTTGTCGTCGAAGTTGGGGGCCAGCGGGCGGTACAGCGGGTCATTGGCGTTCTGGCGGTCGACCACCGGGGCCATGCGCTTGAGGCTGGCGAGGATCTGCTCCTCGGTCACCACCTTGTGGCGCAGCCAGTTGGCCAGCAGCTGGCTGGAGATGCGCAGGGTGGCGCGGTCTTCCATCAGGCCGACATCGTTGATGTCCGGCACCTTGGAGCAGCCGACGCCCTGGTCGATCCAGCGCACCACGTAGCCGAGGATGCCCTGGGCGTTGTTGTCCAGTTCGTTCTGGATCTCCTCGGCGCTCCAGTTGGTGTTCGGCGCCAGCGGGATAGTCAGGATGTCGTCCACCGAAGCCGGCGCGCGCTTGGCCAGTTCGGCCTGGCGGGCGAACACGTCGACCTTGTGGTAGTGCAGCGCGTGCAGGGTGGCGGCGGTCGGCGACGGGACCCAGGCGGTGTTGGCGCCGGCCAGCGGGTGGCCGATCTTCTGCTCGAGCATGCCGGCCATCAGGTCGGGCATGGCCCACATGCCCTTGCCGATCTGGGCGCGGCCTTGCAGGCCGGTGGCCAGGCCGATGTCGACGTTGTTGTTCTCGTAGGCACCGATCCACTTCTCGCTCTTCATCGCGGCCTTGCGCACGACGGCGCCGGCTTCCATGGAGGTGTGGATTTCGTCACCGGTGCGATCGAGGAAGCCGGTGTTGATGAACACCACGCGCTCGCTGGCGGCCTTGATGCACGCCTTGAGGTTGATGGTGGTGCGGCGCTCCTCGTCCATGATGCCGACCTTGAGGGTGTTGCGCGGCATGCCGAGCACATCCTCTACGCGACCGAAGATCTCGGTGGTGAAGGCGACTTCTTCCGGGCCATGCATCTTCGGCTTGACGATGTAGACCGAGCCGGTGCGGGTGTTCTTGCGGGTGGTGTTGCCGTTGAGGTTGTGCAGGGCGATCAGGCTGGTGAACAGCGCGTCCTGGATGCCTTCCGGGATCTCGTTGCCGGCGGCGTCGAGGATGGCCGGGTTGGTCATCAGGTGACCGACGTTGCGCACGAACAGCAGGCTGCGCCCGTGCAGGGTCAGCTCGGAACCGTCGGCCTTGGTGTAGACGCGGTCCGGGTTCATGGTGCGGGTGAAGGTCTCGCCGCCCTTGGACACGCTCTCGGCCAGGTCGCCTTTCATCAGGCCCAGCCAGTTGCGGTAGACCACGGTCTTGTCGTCGGCATCGACGGCGGCGACGGAGTCCTCGCAGTCCATGATGGTGGTCAGGGCGGCTTCCATCAGCACGTCCTTGACGCCAGCGGCATCGGTCTTGCCGATGGGGCTGCTGGGGTCGATCTGGATCTCGAAGTGCAGGCCGTTGTGCTTGAGCAGCAGGGCTTGCGGGGCCGCGGCATCACCCTGGAAGGCGATGAACTGGGCTGCGTCCTTGAGGCCGGTCTCGGTGCCGTCCTTCAGGGTCACGGCGAAGGCGCCGTCCTTGATGGCGTAGGCGGTGGCGTCGACATGGGAGCCGTCGTGCAGCGGGGCGGCTTCGTCGAGGAAGGCGCGGGCGAAGGCGATGACCTTGTCACCCCGGACCTTGTTGTAGCCCTTGCCCTTTTCGGCGCCATTCTCTTCGCTGATCACGTCGGTGCCGTAGAGCGCGTCGTACAGCGAGCCCCAGCGGGCGTTGGCGGCGTTCAGGGCGAAGCGGGCGTTCATCACCGGCACCACCAGCTGCGGGCCGGCCATGCGGGCGATCTCTTCGTCGACGTTGGCGGTGGTGGCCTGGAAATCGGCCGGCTCGGGGAGCAGGTAGCCGATTTCCTGCAGGAAGGCCTTGTAGGCCACGGCATCGTGGGCCTGGCCGGCGCGGGCCTGGTGCCAGGCGTCGATCTGCGCCTGGAGTTCGTCGCGCTTGGCGAGCAGGGCTTTGTTCTTGGGCGCCAGGTCATTGATGACCGCTTCGGCGCCGGCCCAGAACTTCTCGGCGCTGATGCCGGTTCCGGGGATGGCTTCGTTGTTCACGAAGTCGAACAGGACTCTGGCGACCTGCAGGCCACCGACTTGAACGCGCTCAGTCATTGCTTGCCTCACTCTGCTCAATATCCGCTGCGGACCGTGCTCCAGTGCTTGTAGTCCGAGCCGCGGCATACTACATGAAGCCGTCGTAAAAATCATGGGCGTGCGTCGCTATGCGACCAGAAAACGCCTTGCAGTCACGGCGGGAGCAGAATGTTCTCAAGAAACAGGTGGATTGTTCCAGAAAAATCTTAAAAACGTACACGATTAATGAGAAATCGTGTCTGCGACCCAGTGCCGCAGCCTGGAAACGCATATTCCGGGACTACCTTCAGCTCTTTTCTATACTGCCCACACTACAAAAATGGAGTTTTCCCATGGCCGTGCACGCCGTAACCGCCGCGGATATCGATGAACTCGCCGAGCTCTTCTCCGGCTACCTGGATTTCTATGAAGTACCGCGGCCGCTGGGCGAGGTGCGTGACTTCCTCGGCGACCGCCTGGCGCGTGGCGACTCGGTGCTGTTCATCGCGCGTAGCCTGGAAGGCAGGGCGCAGGGCTTCGTGCAGCTCTATCCCTTCATTTCGTCCCTGGCCATGGCGCCCGCCTGGCTGCTCAGCGACCTCTACGTCGCCCCGCATGCCCGCCGCCAGGGCGTGGGCGAAGACCTGATGAACGCCGCTCGCGCCCACGGCGAGGCCACCGGTGCCTGCGGTCTGCAGCTGGAGACGGCGAAGACCAACCTGGCCGGCCAGGCGCTCTACGAGCGCCTGGGCTATGTGCGCGACCAGGTGTACCTGACCTACTGGCTGAGCCTCGCCTGAGGCGGCCCACTACAGATAAGGAGTCGAGCGTGGACCATCTGGTATTGACGGTGATCGCCCCCGACCAGCCCGGGCTGGTGGAGCGAGTCGCCCAGTGCATCGCCGCCCATGGCGGCAACTGGCTGGAGAGCCGCATGTCGCGCATGGCCGGGCAGTTCGCCGGCATCCTGCGGGTGGCGGTGCCGGCGGAGGGGTATGACGAGCTGGTGGAAGGGCTGCAAGGCCTGGCGGCCCATGGCATCCGCGTGATGCTGGCGGAGAGCGGCATCGAGCCCTCCTGCACCTGGAAGCCGATCCTCCTGGACCTGGTGGGCAACGACCGCCCCGGCATCGTCCGCGACATCACCCGCCTGCTGTCCGAGCAGGGAGTGAACGTGGAGAGCCTGGTCACCGAGGTGAAGCCGGCGCCCATGAGCAGCGAGCCGCTGTTCCATGCCGAGGCGGTGCTGGCGGTGCCGCTGACCCTGTCCCTCGATGTGCTGCAGAAGCGGCTGGAGGCCCTGGCCGACGACCTGATGGTGGAGCTGGACCTGCAATCGCCGGCGTCGTGACGGCTATCCCCGGAAACCCTGGGCAAGCCTGTGGATAACCTGGGGAGCGCCGGTGCTGGATCAGGCCCTGCGCGGGCTGGGGCATTCTGGCTGAAAAACGAGCGGAATCAGGGGCTTGTGCACAAAGCACGGGGACGGAGCTGTGGATAAGCTCTGGAGCGACGGCTGCAGGCCAGGCGGGGCGCTGCCTGCAGCCGATCGTACGTTTTCTGCTCAGCCGACGTTGCGGCGCAGGGTGAACCAGGCGTCGACGCTGTAGACCGCGAGGCCGGCCCAGATGAAGCAGAACGCCAGGAGCTTGCTCGGATCGAAGTGCTCGTCGAAGAGGAAGATCGCCTGCAGCATCACCAGGGTCGGCGCCAGGTACTGGAGGAAGCCCAGCGTGGTGTAGGGCAAGTGGCGAGCAGCGGCGTTGAAGCACACCAGCGGCACCAGGGTGATGGGGCCGGCGGCGATCAGCCAGAAGGCCTCGGAGGTGCCCCAGAAGGCCACCTGGCTGGTCTGGGCCGCCGGGTGCAGGATGAGCCAGCCCAGCGCCAGGGGCAGCAGCAGCCAGGTTTCCACCACCAGGCCGGGCAGGGCGGCGACCGGTGCCTGCTTGCGGATCAGCCCATAGAAGCCGAAGGTCAGCGCCAGGGTCAGGGAGACCCAGGGCAGGCTGCCCACCTGCCAGATCTGTTGTGCCACGCCGACTGCCGCCAGGGCCACCGCGATCCATTGCAGGCGGCGCAGGCGTTCGCCGAGCAGGAGCATGCCCAGCAACACGTTCACCAGGGGATTGATGTAGTAGCCGAGGCTGGCTTCGAGCATGCGCCCGTTGTTCACCGCCCAGACATAGACCAGCCAGTTGGAGGCGATCAGTACGCCGCTGGCGGCGAGGATGCCGAAGCGCCTGGGGTTCTCGCGCAGTTCGCGCAGCCAGCCGGGGTGCTTCCAGACCAGCAGCAGGAGGGCGCCGAACAGGGCGGACCAGATGGCGCGGTGGACGATGATCTCCAGCGCCGGCACGGCCTGGATGGCCTTGAAGTAAATGGGGAAGAGGCCCCAGATGATGTAGGCGGTCAGGCCGAGGATGTACCCGCGACGCGGGTTGGCGGTGGCCATGTAGGGTCCTTGCTTAGGTCACTAACGAAAGGTCCGACATTCTAGAGGCCACTCGCCCGACTTGTCTGTCTGCTCAGGATCGTGTCGGAGGCCCCGGGGCCATCCCCGCGTAAGGATTACGTTACGCCGGACGTCCTGGGCACCTGCCGCATCGTCCGCGCGTCAGAACAGCCGCAGCGGTTCCTCGTCCATCGCCGCCAGTTGCTCGCGCAGGATCAGCACCTGGTCGCCCCAGTAACGCTCGCTGCCGAACCAGGGGAAGCTCATGGGGAAGGCAGGGTCGTCCCAGCGCCGCGCGAGCCAGGCGCTGTAGTGCATCAGGCGCAGGGCGCGCAGGGCTTCGATCAGCGGCAGCTCGCGCGGGTCGAAGTCGTGGAACTCCTGGTAGCCGTCCACCAGCTCGGAGAGTTGCGTCAGGCGCTCGTGGCGCTCGCCGGCGAGCATCATCCACAGGTCCTGCACCGCCGGGCCCATGCGGCAGTCGTCGAGGTCGACCAAGTGGAAGGTCTCGTCGCGGCACAGGATGTTGCCGGGGTGGCAGTCGCCGTGCAGGCGGATGGCGGTGTAGCGCACTTCGCCGAAGCGCTGGTCGAGGCGCTTGAGCAGGTCGCGGGCCACCGACTCGTAGGCCGGGAGCAGGCTCCTGGGGACGAAGCCGCCCTCCAGCAGGGTAGTCAGCGAGTCATGGCCGAACGCCTGGACGGTCTGGGTTTCGCGGTGCTCGAAGGGGCGCACGGCGCCCACCGCATGCAGGCGGCCGAGCAACTGGCCGAGGCGGTAGAGCTGGTCCATGTTGCCGGGCTCGGGCGCGCGGCCGCCACGGCGGGGGAACAGGGCGAAGCGGAAGCCGGCGTGCTCGAACAGGGTTTCGCCGTCGCGCGACAGGGGCGCGACCACCGGCACTTCGTGCTCGGCGAGTTCGGCGCTGAAGGCGTGCTCCTCGCGGATCGCGGCGTCGGTCCAGCGCTGCGGCCGATAGAACTTGGCGATAAGCGGCTGTTCGTCTTCGATGCCGACCTGGTAGACGCGGTTCTCGTAGCTGTTGAGGGCCAGTACGCGGGCATCGCTGAGGTAGCCCAGGCCCTCCACGGCGTCGAGCACGAGGTCGGGCGTCAGTTCGGCGAAGGGATGGGACATGGGCGACTCCGGTGATTGGGCGGCAAGTCTAGCGCCTATGGCACCGGCGGGGCGGTCTATCGTTCGTCGCGTGTCAGAGCGGGGTGCCGAGCAGCACCAGGCTGGGGGCGAACAGGGCGCGGGCCATGCTGCCCGCTCGCAGTCCGTCGGCTTCGAGCTGCGCGGGTTCGGCCAGGGCGCAGAGGGTCTGGCCGTTGGCCAGGGCGATGCGGACTTCGCTGGGGCCTTCATCGTCGGGCAGGATCGCTTCGATGCGCCCTTCCAGGGCGTTGAGCTGTGGATCGGGCTGCACGCCGAGGGGCTGCACGCTGAGCCAGCCGGCCTTCATCAGGGCGATCACGCCGCGGCCAGGGGTGAGCTCCAGCTTCTCGCTGCTGTCGTGGGTGATCTGCGCGCGCATGCGGGCGCCGCCAGGCAGCTCGACGTCCACCAGGTCGTTACGACCCTGGGCCTGCACGGCGACGACCTTGCCGCTGAGCTGGTTGCGGGCGCTGGTACGCAGCATCAGGCGGCCCAGGCGTTCCAGGTCCTGCTCGCTCTCGGCGCTTTCCAGCAGGTGTGCCTGCAGGCTCTCCATGCGCTTGAACAGGGCCAGCAGGCGTTCGCCTTCGGCGGACAGGCGCGCGCCGCCACCGCCCTTGCCACCGACGCTGCGTTCGACCAGGGGTTTCTCCGAGAGGTTGTTGAGCTCGTCGATGGCGTCCCATGCGGCCTTGTAGCTGAGGCCGGCCGCCTTCGCCGCACGCGTGATCGAGCCCTGGACGGCGATCTGCTCCAGCAGGGCCATGCGCTGCGGGCGGCGGGTCAGTTGTTGGGTCAGGGGCGTGAGCTGGCTCATGGTCGACGGCTGTTGCTGAATATGGCGCAGCAGGCTGAGTGAGTCGGGGACGCCAGTCAAGCCATGCCTCAGGGCAGCGTGCCGGGCTTGGGCGTGCGCGCCAGGCAATAGATGTCGACCCGCTCGGCGCCAGCGCGCTTGAGCAGCTGGGCGAGGTATTGCGCGGTGGTGCCGGTGGTCAACACGTCGTCCACCAGCGCCAGGTGCAGCCCCTGGGGGCTGGCGTGCGGGGCCAGCTGGAAGGCGCCGCGCAGGTTGCGCTTGCGGGTGGCGGCATCCAGGCCCTGTTGGGCGGGCGTGTCCCGTGGGCGCAGCAGCCAATCGTCGTGCGTTGGCACCCGCAGGCGGCGGCCGAGCCAGCCCGCCAGCATCTGCGCCTGGTTGAAGCCGCGCTGGCGCTGGCGGCGGGTTGCCAGCGGCACGGCCAGCAGGGCGTCGGGGCGCGGCTCGCCGGTGCCCTGCACGTGCTCGATGTGGCGCGCCAGGAGTTCCGCCAGCAGGCGGCCAAGGGGCCACTGGGCCTGGTGCTTGAAGCGGGTGATCAGGCTGTCGACCGGGAAGTCGTAGCGCCAGGGGATGCAGGCGGTATCGAAGGCGGGTGGCCGTTTCAGGCATTCGCCGCAGGTCAGGCCGTGGGCGGGCAGTGGCAGGGAGCAGACCCGGCAACGCCCGGCCAGCCAGGGCAGGTCGGCTTCGCAGTCGGTGCAGATGGGCAGTTCGCCGCCTTGCGCCCGTGCGCTGCACAGCGCGCAGGTCGGGGCGGTTCGGACGAGGTGGCGCAGCAGGTGGACGAGCCGGTCCATGGCGCCCCTCCACGGGCGAGGTCAGTGGATCAGCCAGCTCATGACGATCAGGCCGAGGAAGATGAGGATCAGGCCGCTGATGATGCCCTTTCGCAGCAATGCGCGTATGCCGCCGAACAGCAGGAGCAGGCCGAGAATGAGTACGACGAAGCTGAAGATCGACGCATCCATCCCGATGGCCCGCGCCAGGCCCCGGAGGAAGTCGTCCATCGCCGCCCAGATGCCGCCGAGGACGGTTGAAAGCAGATCGACGATGAAGCGGATCACCTTGCCGATCGCCTCGCCCAGCCAACTGAAGAAGCCGTCGTTACCCATGCTCGTTCCTTATGCGTCATGACCGTCTGGTGTTTGATCCAGGCGGCGCCCAAGGGTTCTGTATGGTTAAAAAATAACCAGATGTAAACCTGTGTCGAGTTTTTGGTTGACAGCGTCATAGCCCAAAATCAAGATGCCCAACAGCCTGAATTCCCGCGCTCGCCGTCGGGATTTCCCCTTACAAGAGGCGCGATCCACGCGTCGAAGGAAGCTCCCCATGAGTGCAACCGTAGCCGTCTCCACCCGCCACGATTGGTCCCTCGCCGACGTGCGTGCGCTGTTCGAGCAACCCTTCAACGACCTGCTGTTCCAGGCGCAGACCGTGCACCGCGCGCACTTCGACCCGAACCGCGTACAGGTCTCCACCCTGCTGTCGATCAAGACCGGTGCCTGCCCCGAAGACTGCAAGTACTGCCCCCAGTCCGGCCACTACAACACCGGCCTGGACAAGGAAAAGCTGATGGAGGTGCAGAAGGTCCTGCAGGCCGCCGCCGAGGCCAAGGCCATCGGCTCCACGCGCTTCTGCATGGGCGCCGCCTGGAAGCATCCCTCCGCCAAGGACATGCCCTACGTGCTGGAGATGGTGAAGGGCGTGAAGAAGCTCGGCCTCGAGACCTGCATGACCCTCGGCCGCCTGGACCAGGAGCAGACCCAGGCGCTCGCCGATGCCGGCCTGGACTACTACAACCACAACCTCGATACCTCGCCGGAGTTCTACGGCAACATCATCACCACCCGCACCTACGGCGAGCGCCTGCAGACCCTGGCCTACGTGCGTGAGGCGGGGATGAAGATCTGCTCCGGCGGCATCCTCGGCATGGGCGAGTCGGTGGACGACCGCGCCGGCCTGCTGATCCAGCTGGCCAACCTGCCGGAGCACCCGGAATCGGTGCCGATCAACATGCTGGTGAAGGTCAAGGGCACGCCGCTGGCCGAGGAGAAGGACGTCGACCCGTTCGACTTCATCCGTACTCTGGCCGTGGCGCGGATCATGATGCCCAAGTCCCATGTGCGCCTCTCCGCCGGTCGCGAGCAGATGAACGAGCAGATGCAGGCCCTGGCCTTCATGGCCGGCGCCAACTCGATCTTCTACGGCGAGAAGCTGCTGACCACCGCCAACCCCCAGGCCGACAAGGACATGCAGCTCTTCGCCCGCCTCGGCATCAAGCCCGAGGAACGCGAGGAACACGCCGATGAAGTGCACCAGGCCGCCATCGAGCAGGCACTGGTGGAGCAGAGAGACTCCAAGCTCTTCTATAACGCTGCTGTTTAACGACGGCGAGCTGGAAGCCTGAAGCCGGAAGCTTGAAGCGGGTGGCTCGGGCTTCCAGCTTCTAGCTTCCCGCTTCGAGCTTTCTATGCCCTTCGATCTCGCTTCCCGCCTCGCCGAGCGCCGCGCCGCCGACCTCTACCGCCAGCGTCCCCTGCTGGAAAGCCCCCAGGGGCCGGATGTGGTGGTGGACGGCCGGGCGATGCTGGCCTTCTGTTCGAACGACTACCTGGGCCTGGCCAACCACCCCGAGGTGATCGGCGCGCTGCGTGCCGGTGCCGAGCGCTGGGGCGCTGGTGGGGGGGCCTCGCACCTGGTCATCGGTCACAGCGGGCCGCACCACGAGCTGGAACTGGCCCTGGCCGAGTTCACCGGGCGCCCGCGTGCGCTGCTGTTCTCCACCGGCTACATGGCCAACCTGGGGGCCGTCACCGCACTGGTGGGCAAGGGCGGCAGCGTGCTGGAGGACCGCCTCAACCACGCCTCCCTGCTCGATGCCGGCCTGCTGTCGGGCGCGCGCTTCTCGCGCTACCTGCACAACGATGTGGCCAGCCTCGCCGCGCGGCTGGAGAAGGCCGAAGGCGACACGCTGGTGGTCACCGATGGCGTTTTCAGCATGGATGGCGACCTCGCCGACCTGCCCGCGCTCTGTGCCAAGGCGCGCGAGCAGGGCGCCTGGGTGATGGTCGACGACGCCCATGGCTTCGGCCCGTTGGGGGCCACCGGTGGCGGCATCGTCGAGCACTTCGGCCTCGGCCTGGAGGATGTGCCCGTGCTGGTCGGCACCCTGGGCAAGGCCTTCGGCACCGCCGGCGCCTTCGTTGCGGGCAGTGAAGAGCTGATCGAGACGCTGATCCAGTTCGCCCGCCCCTACATCTACACCACCAGCCAGCCGCCCGCGGTGGCCTGCGCCACGCTCAAGAGCCTGGAACTCCTGCAGAAGGAAAGCTGGCGCCGCGAGCACCTGAACAGGCTGATCCAGCGCTTCCGCGAGGGGGCCGCCGGGATCGGCCTGAGCCTGATGGACAGCCCGACGCCTATCCAGCCGATCATGGTCGGCGACAGCGCCCGGGCCCTGCGCCTCGCCGCCCTGCTGCGCGAACGCGGCATCCTCGTCGGCGCCATCCGCCCGCCGACGGTGCCGGCCGGCAGCGCGCGCCTGCGGGTGACCTTCAGCGCGTCCCACAGCGAGGCCCAGCTGGAACTGTTGCTCCAGGCGTTGTCCGAAAGCTGGAACATTCTGGCTAAGGAAGGAAGAACCGATGCGTGACCGACTCATCCTGCTGCCCGGCTGGGCGCTCGGCCCGGCTGCCCTGGAGCCCCTTCGCGATGCGCTGTACGAGCGTGCGCCGCACCTGAACATCGAGATCGAGCCACTGCCCGACCTGGCGCAGCCGGAAGCCTGGCTCGACGAGCTCGATGCGCGCCTGCCAATCGATTGCTGGCTGGCGGGATGGTCCCTCGGCGGGATGCTGGCGGCGCAACTGGCCGCCCGGCGCGATGAGTCCTGCCGTGGGCTGATCGGGCTTGCCAGCAACCTGTGTTTCCGTGCCCGCGAGGATTGGCCGAGCGCCATGCCCGGCGATGTCTTCGCCGCCTTCCACGAGGCCTTCGGCCTCGACCCCGAACTGACCCTGAAGCGCTTTCGCCTGCTGGTGAGCCAGGGCGCCAAGGACCCGCGCACCCTGGCGCGGCAACTGCAGGTCACCCAGCCGTCCACCCCGGTGGAGGTGCTCGAGGCCGGCCTGCAACTGCTGTCTGGGCTGGACACCCGCAGCGCCCTGCGTGCCTACAGCGGCCCGCAGTTGCACCTGTTCGCCGGGCGCGATGCGCTGGTGCCGGCCGCCGCCTGCCAGGCGTTGCTGGACTGGCTGCCGGATGTCGAGGCGGCGGTGATCCGCGAGGCCAGCCACGGGCTGCCGGTGGAGTGCCCGGATGCGGTCGCCGAGGCCATGCTGGCGTTCATGTTCGAAGGTGAAGATGTCTGAATCCGTCGTCGTCCCGTCGCCCGGCCTTTCGGTGGAGGCATCGCCCCTGCCGGACAAGCGCCAGGTCGCGGCCTCCTTTTCCCGCGCGGCGGCCAGCTACGACAGCGTCGCCGAGTTGCAACGGGCCGTCGGCGGTGCCTTGCTCGACAGCCTGCCCGAGGGCTTCGTCCCCGGACGCTGGCTCGACCTGGGCTGCGGCACCGGGCATTTTTCGCGGGTGCTGGCGGAGCGCTTTCCCACGGCCGAAGGCCTGGCGCTGGATATCGCCGAAGGCATGCTGCAACACGCCCGCCCACTGGGTGGGGCCCGCCACTTCGCCGCCGGCGATGCCGAGCGCCTGCCGCTCGTGGACGGTTGCCTGGACCTGGTGTTCAGCAGCCTGGCGGTGCAGTGGTGCGGTGACTTCGCGGCGGTGCTGAGCGAGGCGCGGCGGGTGTTGCGGCCGAACGGCCTGCTGGTCTTCAGCAGCCTGTGCGTCGGCACTCTGCAGGAGTTGCGCGACAGCTGGCAGGAGGTGGACGGCTTCGTCCACGTCAACCGCTTCCGTGAGTTCAGCCGCTATCAGGCGCTGTGCGCGAGCAGTGGCCTGCGTCCGCTGTTGCTGGAGCGCCGTCCTCGCGTACTGCATTTCCCCGACTTGCGCAGCCTGACCCATGAGCTCAAGGCACTGGGTGCGCACAACCTGAATCCCGGGCGCCCCGGTGGCCTGACCGGCAGGGCGCGCATGCTCGCCCTGATCGATGCCTACGAGCGTCGGCGCGATGCCGGCGGCCTGCCCGTCACCTACCAGGTCGTCCACGGCCTCTTGCGCAAGGAGCCCTGAATGAGCGCGGCCTTCTTCATCGCCGGCACCGACACCGAGATCGGCAAGACCACGGTGGCCGCGGGCTTGCTGCACGCCGCCCGCCTGGCCGGGCTGTCCACGGCGGCGAGCAAGCCGGTGGCGTCCGGCTGTGTTCCGACCCCCGCCGGCCTGCGCAACGAGGACGCCCTGGCACTGCTGGGCGAGTGCACGCTGCCGCTGGCCTACGACGAGGTCAACCCGCTGGCCTTCGCCCCCGCCATCGCGCCGCACCTGGCGGCGCGCGAGGTCGGCGTCGAGCTGGACCTGGCCGCGCTGGAAGGCCCGGTGCGGCGGATCATCGGCAAGGGGGCGGACTTCACCCTGGTCGAGGGCGCCGGTGGTTGGCGGGTGCCGCTGGCCGGTCGCGCGAGCCTTTCGGACCTGCCGATCGCACTGGGCCTGCCGGTGATCCTGGTGGTGGGTGTGCGGCTCGGCTGCATCAACCACGCATTGCTCAGTGCCGAGGCGATCCTGCGTGATGGCCTGCCGCTGGCCGGCTGGGTGGCCAACCTGGTGGACCCGGCGACCTCGCGCCTGGAAGAGAACCTCGCCACCCTGGCGGAGCGGCTTCCGGCCCCGTGCCTGGGCCGTATCCCCCGCCTGGCGGCCCCCACGCCCGCAGCCGTCGCGGCCTGCCTGGACCTGGCCCCTCTGGCGCTATAAGCAGAACGGCGTCCATAGCCTTTTGTTTGTACGTTTTTTAGACGTTTTCTGCTTCAATTACGGCGTTGATCTCTTGTTTCGAGGTTGGTGATGGAAATCTCCGGTAGTGCCTTCAGCGCAGGATTGAGTGCTCTGCAATCGGGCCAGCGTCGTATCGACCAGGCCGGTGCGGATATCGCGGGCTCGTCCGTGCAGCGCAACCAGCAGGCCCCCAGCGCCCGAGTCCAGGAATTCAACGATGTCGACCAGGCGAGCAACCTGGTGGACCTCAACGTCGGCAAGTTCCAGGCGGAAGCCGGAGCCCAGGTGATCAAGACCGCTGACGATGTACTCGGAACCCTGATCGACACCCGTGCCTGACTGACGGCTTCCCGACTGCGATAGCGGCGGTGGCCTGGCGCGGGCAGGGAGGGCCCCATGCGGATCGGCAGTGCTGCATATCTCCCTTCGTCGGCGAGGACGCTCCTGCCCACGCGCGGCGCGGTTGACAGCGTTGCATCCGAATCCTCTTCCCCCCTTCGTGATCCCGCCTCTTCCGGCGAACTGGCTTCCTCATCCGAAACGCGTGCTGCCGATGCGCGCGGCGCAGGTGCATCCGCCACGCGCCAGACCCGTCAGCAGGAACAACAGGACCTGCAGGAAATCGCCGAGCTGGCCGCGCGGGACCGAGAAGTCCGCGCCCATGAGCAGGCCCATGCCTCGGTAGGTGCCGCCTACGCGGGCTCACCCAGCTACACCTTCAAGCGCGGGCCGGACGGCCAATCCTATGCTGTGGGCGGCGAAGTGGGGATCGACGTCAGTGCCGTTGCCGGTGATCCCGAGGCCACCTTGCGCAAGATGGAGGTGGTGCAACGCGCGGCGCTGGCGCCGGCCGATCCCTCCGCACAGGACCGCCGCGTCGCCGCCGAGGCTGCCGCTAAGGCCGCTCAGGCGCTGGTCGAGCTCGGCCAGCTGCGCCGCGAGGAAGCCGCCGAGGAAACCGCTCGCAAGGCCGAGGCGCGCGCCGAGACGGACGACGCCTCCGAAGCGTCCCCACCGGGCGCCACTCAGGAGCTTGGGCTCTACCTCCAGGTCGCTCGCTCCGACGCCCCCGGGCCCCTGCTGGATATCCGCGCCTGAGCCGCGACAGGCGGATGCTTGACAAGGGAATGGCGTAAACGTATGTTTCAAACACCTGTTTGATTGTCGGGCGGCCAGCGTGCAACCGACAGCGACTACCGTGATGTTGTAAGCGACCGATGTGCCGGTCACCTTAACTAGGAACCCACCGTAGAGGTTTACTGCTATGCCTGATTACAAGGCCCCCTTGCGTGATATCCGCTTCGTTCGTGACGAACTGCTCGGCTACGAAGCGCACTATCAGAGCCTGCCTGGCTGCCAGGACGCCACCCCGGACATGGTCGACGCCATTCTCGAGGAAGGTGCAAAGTTCTGTGAGCAGGTGATCGCTCCGCTGAACCGCGTGGGTGACACCGAGGGCTGCACCTGGAGCGAGTCCGGCGTGAAAACCCCGACCGGCTTCAAGGAAGCCTACAAGCAGTTCGTAGAAGGCGGCTGGCCGAGCCTGGCCCATGACGTCGACCACGGCGGTCAGGGCCTGCCCGAGTCGCTCGGCCTGGCCATCAGCGAAATGGTCGGCGAGGCCAACTGGTCCTGGGGCATGTACCCCGGCCTGTCCCACGGCGCGATGAACACCCTGTCCGCCCATGGCACCGACGACCAGAAACACACCTACCTGACCAAGCTGGTCTCCGGCGAGTGGACCGGCACCATGTGCCTGACCGAGCCGCACTGCGGTACCGACCTGGGCATGCTGCGCACCAAGGCCGAGCCCCAGGCCGATGGTTCCTACAAAGTCACCGGCACCAAGATCTTCATCTCCGCCGGTGAGCACGACATGGCCGACAACATCGTCCATATCGTCTTGGCCCGCCTGCCCGATGCACCGGCCGGCACCAAAGGCATCTCCCTGTTCATCGTGCCGAAGTTCCTGCCGAACGCCGAAGGCGGCGTGGGCGAGCGCAATGCCGTGGCCTGTGGCTCCATCGAACACAAGATGGGCATCCACGGCAACGCCACCTGCGTGATGAACTTCGACGGCGCCACCGGCTTCCTGATCGGCCCGGCGAACAAAGGCCTGAACTGCATGTTCACCTTCATGAACACCGCTCGCCTGGGTACCGCGCTGCAAGGCCTGGCCCATGCCGAGATCGGCTTCCAGGGTGGCCTGAAATACGCTCGCGAGCGCCTGCAGATGCGTGCCCTGACCGGCCCGAAAGCGCCCGAGAAGCCCGCTGACCCGATCATCGTCCACCCGGACGTGCGTCGCATGCTGCTGACCATGAAGGCCTTCGCCGAAGGCAACCGTGCGATGGTGTACTTCACCGCCAAGCAGGTCGACATCGTCAAGTACAGCCAGAACGAGGAAGAGAAGAAAGCCGCCGACGCGCTGCTGGCCTTCCTGACCCCGATCGCCAAGGCGTTCATGACCGAAGTCGGCTTCGAGTCGGCCAACCATGGCGTGCAGATCTACGGCGGCCACGGCTTCATCGCCGAGTGGGGCATGGAGCAGAACGTTCGCGACAGCCGCATCTCCATGCTGTACGAAGGCACCACCGGCATCCAGGCGCTGGACCTGCTGGGTCGCAAGATCCTCATGACCCAGGGCGAAGCGCTGAAGGGCTTCACCAAGATCGTCCACAAGTTCTGCCAGGCGAACGAAGGCAACGAAGCCGTCAAGGAATTCGTCGAGCCCCTGGCCAAGCTGAACAAGGAGTGGGGCGACGTCACCATGAAGGTCGGCATGGCCGCGATGAAAGATCGCGAAGAAGTCGGTGCCGCCTCCGTGGACTACCTGATGTACTCCGGTTACGCCTGCCTGGCCTACTTCTGGGCCGACATGGCCCGCCTGGCTGCCGAGAAACTGGCTGCCGGCGAAGGCGATGCCGCCTTCTACAAGGCCAAGCTGCAGACCGCGCGCTTCTACTTCAAGCGCATTCTGCCGCGTACCCGTACCCACGTCGAAACCATGCTGTCCGGCGCCAACAACCTGATGGACCTGGCCGAAGAAGACTTCGCCCTCGGTTACTAAGGTTCAGCGCTGTACGAAGGAGCCCGCCGCAAGGCGGGCTTTTTCTTTGGCGCGAATAGACCGGGAAAGGCTCGCGAAAGCGCGACGATAGCGGCGTTTCGTCGCCTGGACGGGTGCGTGGCCCTGGCAGAAATGCAATCATATGGCCAGCTCCCCATCCCCTTTCGACACCTGTCTGGATCAGCATCAGTGCGGTCTCTCTCGTCATTTCGCGTCAGCCATTTCGTCCCGCCCCTGGCCCTGATCCTGGCCGGCGGCGTGATGGGCTCGCTGCCGGGCATGACCGAGTTCTTCGTCTCGCTGTTCAACGTACTGCCCACGCTCCTTCTGCTGCTCGGTGGTTCCTTCTGCGCCGCCTATGGCCGCCTGCGCCAGCTGTTCCTGCTGCTGATCCTCTACCTCGCCTACTACCTGCTCGACACCCAGGTCGACTACTACCAGGCCGAGCGTGTGGTCCGCGAAGACGCGGCGCTGGTGTTCCACCTCAGCAGCCTGCTGCTGCCGCTGCTTTTCGGCCTGTTCGGTTGCTGGCAGGAGCGCACCCACCTGCTCCAGGACTTCGTCGCCCGGGGGGCGGTGATACTCGCCGTGGTGGGCGTTGCCGTCGCCCTCGGCCGCAGCTACCCCGAGTCCCTGCTGCCGGTGCTCACCGCCGTGCATTGGCCGCTGCTGCATGGCACCTGGATGAGCCTGATCCAGCTTTCCTACTTCGCCTTCGTCGGCGCGCTGATCGCCCTCGCCGTCACCTATGCCCGCCAGCCCCGCCCGCAGCACGCCGCGCAGCTGCTGGCCCTGCTCGGCATCTGGTGGATGCTGCCCAAGGTCTTCGTCCTGCCCCACGCGCTGCACGCCATGAGCAGCCTGGCGATGCTCGCGCTGACCGCCTCGGTGGCCCACGAGGCCTACCAGATGGCCTTCCGCGACGAACTCACCGGGCTGCCCGGCCGTCGAGCCCTGAACGAACGCCTGCAACGCCTCGGGCGCAACTACGTGCTGGCGATGACCGACGTCGACCACTTCAAGAAATTCAACGACACCTACGGCCACGATGTCGGCGACCAGGTGCTGCGCATGGTCGCCGCGCGCCTGAAGAAGGTCACCGGCGGCGGCAAGGCGTACCGCTATGGTGGCGAGGAATTCACCATCGTCTTCGCCGGCAAGACCATGGAGGAATGCCAGCCGCACCTGGAGGCCGTGCGCGAGTCGATCGAAAACTACGCCATGCAACTGCGCGACAAGGACAGCCGCCCCAAGAGCGACGAGCAGGGCCGCAGCAAGCGCAGCGGCGCCGCCGGGCAGAGCGTCTCGGTCACCATCAGCATCGGCGTCGCCGAGCGCGATGCCGAGCAGCGCACCCCCGAGGAGGTCATCAAGGTGGCCGACCAGGCGCTCTACAGCGCCAAGAGCGCGGGGCGCAACCGCGTGTTCCTGCATGGGCAGAACCGCCGTGGCGCGGTGCGGGTGCGCAAGGCCGGCGCCTAGCGCAGCAGGTTATGGCGCTGCATTCAGCGCCGGCAGCTTCGTTGTCCGGGGCCCGGGCGCGCAGTAGGGTCGGCTGATTGGCGCCGACCCTGGCGCTCGCCCAAGGAGAACCCTGCCATGCCCGAGTACAAGGCCCCCCTGCGCGACATGCGCTTCTTGATCGACGAAGTCTTCGATTTCCCGGCGACCTACGCCGCCATTGGTGCCAGCGACGCCACCCCGGACATGGTCTCGGCGATCCTCGAAGAGGGTGCCAAGTTCTGCGAGCAGGTGCTCTCGCCCATCAACCGCTCCGGCGACGAGGAAGAATGCCAGTGGAACGACGGCGTGGTGACCACGCCCAAGGGCTTCAAGGAAGCCTTCGCCCAGTACGTGGAAGGGGGCTGGAACGGCCTGGCCGCCGACCCGGCCTACGGCGGCCAGGGTCTGCCCCATTCCCTCGGCCTGATCATCAGCGAGATGGTCGCCTCCAGTAACCAGTCCTGGGCCATGTACCCCGGCCTCACCCACGGCGCCATGTCGGCCATCCACGCCCACGGCACCGAGGAACAGAAGCAGACCTACCTGACCCGCATGACCGAAGGCCGCTGGACCGGAACCATGTGCCTCACCGAGCCCCACTGCGGCACCGACCTGGGCATCATCAAGACCCGCGCCGTGCCCCAGGCCGACGGCAGCTACGCGGTCAGCGGCACCAAGATCTTCATCTCCGCCGGCGAGCACGACATGAGCGAGAACATCGTCCACCTCGTCCTCGCCAAGCTGCCCGACGCGCCCGCCGGCACCAAGGGCATCTCCCTGTTCATCGTGCCCAAGTTCATGCCCGCCGCCGATGGCGGCGTCGGTGCGCGCAACGCCGTCTCCTGCGGGTCCATCGAGCACAAGATGGGCATCAAGGCCTCCGCCACCTGCGTGATGAACTTCGACGCCGCCACCGGCTACCTGATCGGCGAGGCCAACAAGGGCCTCAACTGCATGTTCACCATGATGAACCACGCCCGCCTGGGCACCGGCATGCAGGGCCTCTGCCTCGGCGAGGCCAGCTACCAGGGCGCCGTGCGCTACGCCAACGACCGCCTGCAGATGCGCGCGCTCACCGGGCCGAAAGCCCCGGAGAAGGCCGCCGACCCGATCATCGTGCACCCCGACGTGCGCCGCATGCTGCTGACCATGAAGGCCTTCAACGAAGGCAACCGCGCGCTCTCCTACTTCACCGCCCAACTGCTCGACATCGCCCACGGCAGCCAGGATGCCGAGCAGCGCCAGGAAGCCGACGACCTGCTGGCCTTCCTCACCCCCATCTGCAAGGCCTTCATGACCGAGACCGGGCTGGAGGCCACCAACCTCGGCATGCAGGTGTTCGGCGGCCACGGCTACATCCGCGAGTGGGGCATGGAGCAACTGGTGCGCGACTGCCGCATCGCCCCCATCTACGAAGGCACCAACGGCATCCAGGCCCTCGACCTGCTCGGTCGCAAGGTGCTCGGCAGCCAGGGCAAGCTGCTGCGCGGCTTCACCAAGCGCGTGCACAGGTTCTGCCAGGCCCAGGCCGAGCACCCGCAGTTCAAGGGGCAGGTCGCCGAACTGGCGCGCCTCAACCAGCAGTGGGGCGAGCTGACCCAGAAGGTCGGCATGGCCGCCATGAAGAACCCGGACGAAGTGGGGGCCGCCTCCGTCGACTACCTCATGTACTCCGGCTACATCGTGCTCGCCTGGTTCTGGCTGCAGATGGCCGTGGTCGCCCAGGCCAAGCTCGATGCCGGCACCAGCGAGGCCGCGTACTACCAGACCAAGCTGGCCACCTTCGACTTCTACTTCAAGCGCCTGCTGCCGCGCACCACCGCCCATCAGGCGGGGGTCGAGGCCGGCAGCGACTGCCTGATGGCCCTGCCGGCCGAACAGTTCGCGCTCTGAGCGTCTACTCTCGGCGTATCCAGGGGCCCGCCACGTGCGGGCCCTTTTCATCGGGCTTGCCGTTTGTGACTGTTCGATAACATATGGTCACGCAACGACCCTATGTGTCTCAAAAGTTGTTCGGGTACACTGCCGGCCTGTTCCGTGAAACCGGCCTTCCCGGCCACCTGTAGAGTTCCTGCGAGGTTTTGCACATGGCTGACTACAAAGCGCCCCTGCGCGATATGCGCTTCGTCCTCAATGAAGTTTTCGAGGTCGCCAAGCTCTGGGCTGAACTGCCCGCCCTGGCCGAGACCGTCGATGCGGAAACCGCCTCCGCGATCCTCGAAGAGGCCGGCAAGGTCACCGGCGGCGTCATCGCCCCGCTGAACCGTTCCGGTGACGAGGAAGGCTGCCAGTGGAACGACGGCGTGGTCAGCACCCCGGCCGGCTTCCCCGAGGCCTACAAGACCTACGCCGAAGGCGGCTGGGTCGGCGTCGGTGGCGATCCGGTCTTCGGCGGCATGGGCATGCCCAAGGCGATCTCCGCCCAGGTCGAGGAAATGGTCAACTCGGCCAACCTCTCCTTCGGCCTCTACCCCATGCTCACCGCCGGTGCCTGCCTGTCGATCAACGCGCACGCCAGCGAAGAGCTCAAGGAAAAGTACCTGCCGAACATGTACGCGGGCGTCTGGGCCGGTTCCATGTGCCTGACCGAACCCCACGCCGGCACCGACCTGGGCATCATCCGCACCAAGGCCGAACCCCAGGCCGACGGCAGCTACAAGCTCACCGGCACCAAGATCTTCATCACCGGTGGCGAGCACGACCTCACCGAGAACATCATCCACCTGGTCCTGGCCAAGCTGCCCGACGCGCCTGCCGGCCCGAAAGGCATCTCGCTGTTCCTGGTGCCCAAGTTCATGGTCAACACCGACGGCTCCCTGGGTGAGAAGAACGCCCTGTCCTGCGGCTCCATCGAACACAAGATGGGCATCAAGGCCTCCGCCACCTGCGTCATGAACTTCGATGGCGCCACCGGCTGGATCGTCGACGCCCCCAACAAGGGCCTGGCCGCCATGTTCACCATGATGAACTACGAGCGCCTGGGCGTCGGCATCCAGGGCCTGGCCTCCGGCGAGCGTTCCTACCAGAGCGCCGTCGAATACGCCCGCGACCGCATCCAGAGCCGCGCCCCGACCGGCCCGGTCGCCAAGGACAAGGCCGCCGACCCGATCATCGTGCACCCCGACGTGCGTCGCATGCTGCTGACCATGAAGGCCGCCAACGAAGGTGGCCGTGCCTTCTCCACCTACGTCGCCATGCAGCTGGACACCGCCAAGTACAGCGAAGACCCCGTCGTGCGCAAACGCGCCGAGGAAATGGTCGCCCTGCTGACCCCCGTCGCCAAGGCCTTCCTCACCGACCTCGGCCTGGAAACCACCGTCCACGGGCAGCAGATCTTCGGCGGCCACGGCTTCATCCGCGAATGGGGCCAGGAGCAACTGGTGCGTGACGTGCGCATCACCCAGATCTACGAAGGCACCAACGGCATCCAGGCCCTGGACCTCGTCGGCCGCAAGGTCGTCGGCAGCGGTGGCGCGTTCTACAAGCACTTCTCCGACGAGATCAAGGCCTTCACCGGCAGCGCCTCCGCCGACCTGGCCGAGTTCGTCCAGCCGCTGAACGCCGCCATCGCCAACCTCGACGACCTGACCGCCTGGCTGCTGGAACGCGCCAAGTCCAACCCCAACGAGATCGGCGCCGCCTCGGTCGAGTACCTGCACGCCTTCGGCTACACCGCCTACGCCTACATGTGGGCACTGATGGCCAAGGCTGCACTGGGCAAGGAAGGCCAGGACGAGTTCTACGCCAGCAAGCTCGGCACCGCGCGCTTCTACTTCGCCCGTCTGCTGCCGCGCATCCACTCCCTGACCGCCTCGGTGAAAGCCGGTAGCGAGTCGCTGTACCTGCTGGACGCCGCCCAGTTCTAAGCGGCCCCCGCAAACGAAAAAGCCCCGCCGATGCGGGGCTTTTTCATTTGAGCGTGGGAAACCGCGTCTTCAGGACGTGGTCATGAGTCATCGGCTCTGTGCCTGTGACGGTTCGCGCCGAGGGCTGACAGGATGAGCTCGTGCCGTAGGGTGTGCCGTGCGCACCGCCGCTCGGTGCTTCCGGCGAGTCCCAGATGCGCGCAGCACACCCTACGTTCGGAGTGAGCGGCGGCTGCAGGCTCCGAAGCCTGGTTGCGCCCCTTCAATCCGCAATCAGCGTGTCCACCAGGGCCGGGTCGTCGATGAAGCGGTTGCGGGTGCCCTGCAATGCGGCGATCTGCTCGTTGCGTGCGCGTTCCTCGGCGTCCACCGGGTCCAGGCGGTGCCACTCCTTGAACATCTGCACCTGGCCGACGATGGGCAGGCCGTATTCGATATGCATGTAGAAGATGGCCCGGGCCACGTTGCCCTTGGCGGCATCGCGGGGCTCCACCAACTGGAAGCTGGTCTTGAGATCGCACTCGGCGCCGAACTTGCTCGGCACATCGCCCACCATGCCGAACAGCGCATTGCGCCGCGCCAGCTCGACCCGCGCCAGCTCCGGGTAGAGGTTGTGCAGGTCGGCGAGCATGAAGGGGTATTGCGCGTTGGCGCTCTTGCACTGGCTGTCGGTGACGCAGCGCAGCGCGCTCTTGATCTGCTTGATGGAATAGACCGGGCTGGCTGCCAGCAGGCCGCTTTCCCCGGTGAAGGCCTTGCCGCAATACAGCGTGGTGCCGGCGCCCGCATAGAGCTGTGGCCAGAAGACCTGGCTCACGGCCGCCTTGGGGTCGGGGAGCCTGTCCTGGCCGCCGGCAAGGGCGGTGGTGGCGATGAAAGGGGTGAGGCAGCAAAGGGCAATCGCAACTACGCGCATGGTCATGACCCCAGTCGACCGCACCGAAAAGGCCGGCCATATCATTCTTGTAGGACAACCGAGTCTATCAAGCGACTATTCTGAAGACAAAGCCTACCGATCGCTTGCTTGGTTGCTGCATGGCCTCTGGAACGGGGCATTCCGCCGAGGTGATGGCCTTTTGTGATCAGGTCGTCAAACCTCTATTTTGTAAGATATTGCTTACATTTTCTGAAGGCGTTCTCTGCTTCCGCCTACATGTCTGCAGGACTAATCTTCACTCCATAGGGACGTAGCGCAGGAAGCGCACTGAAAAACAGGGACTACGCCGGATTTCCGCCAGGATGGTGGGTAGATCAGGGATGTCAGGGATACAAGTCTGCAAAAACCTCGCTTCGGCGGGGTTTTTCTTTTTCCGGGCCCGGCATCACGCGGCGGGGGGCACCAGGTTCTCCAGCAGTGCCTGCAGCAGCTCCAGCGTCGCCTGCTGGCGCTGGGCATCGCGGAATACCAGCCCCACCTTCAACGGCACGCGGGGCTCGCTCAGGGGCTTCCACAGCAGCGCCTGGTTGGCATGCAACTGCCGCGCGCGGCCGGGCAGCACCGTGGCCAGGCGCGTATGCGGCAGGCTGTCGAGGATGCCGGCCATGTGGTTCAGCTCCGCCTGCACCTGAGGGCGGCGGCCGATCAGCGCCAACTGCTCCTGCCAGATCTGCCGCACGCGGAACTCCTCCCCCAGCAGCAGCATCGGCAACTCCGCGGCCTGGGCCAGCGAGACCTTGCGGAACTCCTTCAGCGGGTGCTCCTCGGGAATCACCAGCTGCAGCTCGTCCTCGTACAGCAACTGGCTGTGCAGCCCCGGCTGGCGCGGCGGCAGGAAACCGATGCCGATATCCAGGTTGCCGGTCAGCAGGCGCCGCTCGATATCCAGGCCCGACAGCTCGTAGATCTGCACCACCAGGTGCGGCTGGGCTTCGCGCAGGCGCTCCAGCAGCAGCGGCACCAGGCTCGCGTTGACCGTCTGCAGCACCCCGATGGCCAGGCTGCGGGGCGATTGGCCACGGAAGTTGCGCAACGCCTCGCGTGCCCGCTCCATGCCGTCGAGCAGCGGCAGCGCATGGTTGTAGAGCGTGTGCGCGGCGAGGGTCGGCAGCAGGCGCTTGCCGGTGCGCTGGAACAGGCTCACGTCCAGCCCCTGCTCCAGCTGGCGGATCTGCTGGGAGAGCGCCGGCTGGGAAATGCTCAGGCGCTCGGCGGCGCGGCCGACATGGCCTTCCTCGTAGAGCGCGACGAAATAGCGGAGCTGGCGGAAATCCATAAGAGTTACTTATCGAAGAAACTGAAAAATCGAAATGTCATGCGCAGCGGCAAGGCCCTAGTCTAGCGGCCATAGAACCTGGTTCAAGCGCTGGAGCACGACATGCAGGGCCTGGAAGTAAAGGGTGTATTCATAGGCAAAGCCGAAGATATCGGCGGTGGACTCAGCAGCGCCATCGACAAGCGCCCGGTGGAACACCGGCTCTGGCTCTGGCCCCAGGGCCTGGGCAGCGACGAGCAGGGCGACCCGCGCTTCCACGGCGGCCCCGAGCGCGCCCTGCACCACTACCCGGCCGAGCACTACCGCTACTGGCGCAAGCACTACCGCCATCTCGCCTGGAAGGCACCGTCCTTCGGCGAGAACCTCTCCACCTACGGCCTCACCGAAGAGCAGGTGTGCATCGGCGACAGCTTCCGCTGGGGCGAAGCCATCATCCAGGTCAGCCAGCCGCGTTCCCCCTGCTACCGCCTGAGCCGTCGCTGGGGCATCGAGGAACTGCCGCGCCTGGTGCAGGACACCGGTCGCTGCGGCTGGTTCTACCGCGTGTTGCGACCCGGCTTCGTCAGCACCGAGGATCGCCTCTCGCTGCTCGACCGCCCGCATCCGGAACTCAGCGTCGCCCGTGCCGTGCGTGCCTACTTCCACGAGCCCCTGGAGCGCGAGGGCCTGCACCTGCTGCAGGCCTGCGAAGCCCTGAGCGGCCGCTGGCGCGATGGTGCCGCGCGGCGCCTGGCCAGCGGCCAGGTCGAAGACTGGAATGCACGCCTGCACGGCCTGCCGCTGGAGGGCATGCGCGCATGAGCGACTACCAGATCAACCTGGAACGTCACGGCGTGCTGCTCGCCACCCTGGAGGTGAGCCAGGCGCGCTACGTGGAAACCACCGCCCTGTTGCGCGAGCGTTTTCCCCTCGCCGAAGGCTTCGGCCTGCGCATCCGCCGTCGCCGCGAGCTGCGCCGCATCCTCGAACAGGGCCCGGAAGGCCTGCGCCTGCTGGGTATCGAATACCGCCATGAAGAGGTCCCCGACCATGCGTGACCCCCTCGCCGGCCTGCGCCTGATGCGCACCGTCGAACGCCCGCCCCAGGTCTTCGTGCGGGGCCAGGGCTCCTGGCTGTGGGACGCCGACGGCCGCGCCTACCTGGACTTCACCCAGGGCTGGGCGGTCAACAGCCTCGGCCACAGCCCCGGCGTCGTGGTCGAGGCGCTCAAGCGCCAGGCTGAGGCCCTGATCAACCCGGGTCCCGCGTTCTACAACCGCGGCATGCTCAAGCTCGCCTCGCGCCTGTGCCAGGCCAGCGGCAGCGACCAGGTCTACTTCCTCAACAGTGGCGCCGAAGCCAACGAGGGCGCGATCAAGCTCGCGCGCAAATGGGGCCAGCTGCACCGGGGCGGCGCCTACGGCATCGTCACCGCCGGCAACAGCTTCCACGGCCGCACCCTCGCCACCCTGTCCGCCTCCGGCAAGCCGGCCTTCCAGGCCCTGTTCGAGCCCAAGGTGCCCGGCTTCACCAAGGTGCCGTTCAACGACCTCGACGCCCTGCGCGCTGCCGTCGACGACAGTGTCGTAGCGGTGATGCTGGAGCCGGTGCAGGGCGAGGCCGGGGTGATCCCCGCCACCCTCGAATACCTGCAGGGCGCCGAACGCCTGTGCCGCGAGCGCGGCGTGCTGCTGATCCTCGACGAGGTGCAGACCGGCATCGGTCGCTGCGGCGCCCTGCTGGCCGAAGACCTCTACGGCGTACGCGCCGACATCATCACCCTCGGCAAGGGCCTGGGCGGCGGCGTGCCCCTGGCTGCACTGCTCGCCCGGGGCAACGCCTGCTGCTTCGAGCCGGGCGAGCAGGGCGGCACCTACCACGGCAACGCGCTGATGACCGCCGCCGGCCTCGCCGTGCTCAACACCGTGCTGGAGCCGGGCTTCCTCGAACAGGTGCGCGATGTCGCCCAGCACCTGCGCGAAGGCCTCGCCCGCGTCGCCCGCCGCCATGGCCACGGTCCCTTGCGCGGGCATGGCCTGCTGATCGGCATGCCGCTGATCGAGCAGCGCGCCGACGCCGTGGTCCGTGCCGCACTCGACGAAGGCCTGCTGATCAACGGCCTGGCCAGCGACTGCCTGCGCTTCTCCCCGGCGCTCACCGTCAGCCACGCCAACGTCGACGAGATGCTCAAGCGCCTCAACCGCGCCTTCGCCCTGGCCAAGGGCAAACACAAGGAGCCCGCCTGATATGCGCGTCGCCATCCTCCAGCACGTCCCCTTCGAAGGCATCGGCCGTATCGCCCAATGGCTCGACCTGCGTTCCGCCCAGGTGCGGGTGCACGACCTCTATGCCGGCTGCCCGTTGCCGGAGCTGGAGGCCTTCGAGCTGCTGATCGTCATGGGCGGGCCGATGAGCGTCCACGACGAGGCCGTGCTGCCCTGGCTCGCTGGCGAGAAGGCGCTGATCCGCGCGGCCCTGGCCGCTGAAAAGCGCGTGCTGGGCATCTGCCTGGGCGCCCAGCTGCTGGCCGAAGCCCTCGGCGCGCAGGTGCGCAGCGGGCAGGTCGAGATCGGCTGGTGGCCCATGGAGAAACACGCCCTCGCCGAGCACTCGCCGCTGGGCCGCATGCTGCCGCAGCGCCTCATGGCCATGCACTGGCACGGCGAGACCTTCGACCTGCCGGCGGGCGCCATCCCGCTCTATGGTTCGGCTGCCTGCGCCAACCAGGGCTTCGTCTGGAAGGAGCGCGCCATCGGCCTGCAATGCCACCTGGAAAGCACGCCCGAAAGCATCCACGAACTGCTCGAAGCCTGCCCCGATGACCTGGCGCTGAATGGCTCGGTGGAAAGCGCCGCCGCCATCCGCGACGGCTTCCCCCACTGCAGCGCCCTGGCGCCGACGCTGTTCCGCCTGCTCGACTACCTCACCGGCCCCCACGCCGTGCTGACCTGACCCTGTCCCCTCGAGTCCGTTTTCTCAACCGCCCGGTGGCCCTGCCCTTTGCCCCGGGCGGTCTTTCATTCAGGGCGATGAAAGGCTTCGCGAGCAGGGCTCGCTCCTGCCGGGAGCTGTCCCCGGAATCCGTGGATGGGGTTGTGGATAAGGTGTGTGTACCTGGCTGCGCGCCTTGCACTGCAACGCGCTTCGCCGGGTGGTCGATTTCCGAGCAGCTGGGTTCGCCATGGTCCTGCTGGGCCTCGCAGCATTCGGCGCCAACCCAGGGGCGGTGCGGGTTCGTAGGTCGGGTGCAACCCGAGGGTCCGGGCGCGAAGCCCACGCGGGTTTCACCCGTCCTACCTGTCCCCGGAAACCGTGGATGGGGCTGTGGATAAGGTGTGTGTACCTGGCTGCGCGCCTTGCACTGCGCAACGCTTCGTTGGGTGGTCGATTTCCGAGCAGCAGGGCTCGGCGCCAACCTAGGGCCGATAGAGTTCCGGCCGGCGGTCGTGCAGGTAGGTGATCGCGGCGCGCGAGGTCTGCAGGGCTTCGTGGGCGAGGTCGGCCAGCAGCAGGGTCTCGTCGCGGCCGGCGCGGGCGGTCTGTTCGCCGTCCGGGCCGTTGAGGCTGGAGAGGCCGCAATAGCGGATGGCCCCCTCGGCGCCGCAGTAGTTGGCGTAGGCGAGGTAGCACTGGCTCTCGTAGGCGCGGGTGCGCACCAGCACGTCGCAGACGAAATCGTACGGCACCATGTTGGCGGTGGGCACCAGCACCAGCTCGGCGCCGGCCATGGCCAGGCGCCGCACGTTCTCGGGGAATTCCACGTCGTAGCAGATCAGCACGCCGAGCTTCCAGCCTTCCAGCTCGATGATCGGGCAGGGCACCTCGCCCGGGCTGAACAGGCCCCGGTCCAGCTCGCCGAACAGGTGGGTCTTGCGGTAGTTGCCCCGGCGCTCGCCCCGCGCGTCGATCAGTTGCGCCGAGTTGAACAGGGCGCCGTCAGCGCCCCGTTCCGGGTAGCCGTAAAGAATGGCGATGCCTTGCTCGCGGGCGATGGCGGCGATGCGCTGCGCCCAGAGGCCATCGCTGGGCTGGGCCAGGGTCTGTGCCGCCGCGCGGCCGATGTTGTAGCCGCTCAGGTACATCTCCGGGCCCACCAGCAGGCGTGCGCCGCGCCGCGCTGCCTCGGCCGCCTGGCGGTGCAGGCGCGCGAGGTTGGCCTCCGGGTCCAGCGGCAGGGGCGGGCACTGGTAGAGGGCGATGCGCATGGCGTCTCTCCTGGTCATTCCGGCAGGGCGATGGGGCCGAGTTCGGCGAACACATCGCCCGGGCCGGGGTTGTCGGCATGGGTGGCACCGCCGTAGTGCCTCACGATCCCCCACACCGCGTTGAGCGAGGTCTGCACCGCGCCTTCCACCCAGGCCGGGGTCCAGGACACGTCGTCACCGGCGATGAACATGCCCTTGTGCTCGGCGGGCATGTCGTCCTGCATGAAGTGCGCGTACATGCGCTGGTTGTAGCGGTAGTGGCCCGGCAGCGCGCCCTTGAAGGCGCCGAGGAAATGCGGGTCCGCCTCCCAGGAGACGGTGATCGGGTCGCCGATGATGTGGCTGGCGATGTCCACGTCCGGGTAGATCTTCTTCAGCGCGTCCAGCGCCAGCTTCACCCGCTTCTCGATGGGCTGCGGGAGCATCTTCAGCGCGTCGCTCATCCAGGAGTAGGAGAGGCAGATCACCCCCGGCTTGTCGTCGCCGTTGTCGAACAGGTAGGTGCCGCGGGTGAGGCGGTCGGTGAGCGTCATGCTCATGGTGTCGCGGCCGGTGACCGGGTCCTTGTCCTTCCAGAAGGGCCGGTCGACCATCACGAAGGTCTTCGACGACTGCATGTAGCGGGTGCGGTCCAGGGCCATCCACATCTTCTGCGAGAACAGCGATTCCTCGCACTCGATCTGGGTGGTCAGCAGCCAGCTCTGGCAGGTGGTCAGCACCGCCGCGTAGTGGCGGGTGTCGCCCCAGGCGTCGGTCACCGCCAACTGGCCGTCGGCGGCGCGGGCGATGCGCTTGACCCCCGGGCGCGGCGCGCCGTTGTGCAGGGACGAAAGGCTGGTGCCCGCCGGCCAGTGGGCCATGCGCTCCGGCACGTGGCGCCAGATGCCCAGCGGCACCTGCTGCACGCCGCCCACCACCAGGTGCTGGTGGTCGTCGCAGTTGGTCATCACCACGCGGAAGATCTCCAGCATGGAGTTGGGGAAGTCCGAGTCCCAGCCGCCGGTGCCGAAGCCCACCTGGCCGAACACCTCGCGGTGGTGGAACGACAGCTTGGCGAAGGCCTTGGAGGTGGCGACGAAGTCGTAGAAGGTGCGGTCGTCCCAGAGCGGCACCAGGCTGTTCCACAGCGCTTTCAGGCGCTTGGTGTCGCGGTCGCGGATGGCCTGCTGGATCTCGCTGAACTGCGCGCCGTCCTCCAGCGCGTCGGCCCAGGCATCGGCCACCTCGCGGAACAGCGCCGGCAGGTCGGCCATCTTCTCGGCGTAGTAGGTCTTGCCCTCGAGGTCGATCACCGTGCTGCCGGAGGCCGGCGTCAGCGGGTTGGGGAAGGGGCGGGTCTCGAGGCCGAGCTTGTCGACGTAGTGGTAGAAGGCCGTGGACGACACCGGGAAGCGCATGCCGCCCAGCTCCGCGATGATCCCCTCGGTGCCTTCGAACGCTTGCGAGCGCAGGCGCCCGCCCATCTTCGAGGCCTCGTAGACCACGGGCTTGAGGCCCAGCTTCATCAGCTCGTAGGCGGCCACCAGCCCGGCGATGCCGGCGCCGACGATGGCCACTTCCTCGCCCTGGCGCTCGGCGGGAATGCTGCCCAGGCCGGCGGGGTGTTCGATCCAGTCATCGAAGGCGAAGGGGAAGTCGGGGCCGAAGATGGTGATCGGCTTCTTGCCGGCGGCGGGGTGGCGATTGGTGGTGTGCATGGCGACCTGAAGAATGAGAGGGCTGTCTGGGCAGCGTTGGCGTCATTCTAGGGAGGCTGTTTTTCGTCCATAAGACGTTTTGTGTCGTCACTAAGCCTGTTTTTATAGCGAAATGACGATCATTTTGATCGTTATGGCGAAGTTCCATTTTGCCCAGCCAGGCAGCGACGGAAAATTCATCCATGCATAGAGACAAGTCTTCCAACAGGGCAAGACGCGCGCGGGCCGGGTGCCGGTATGGATCGGCGATCATCCGGGCCTTCGAATCCGAAACACCGGGAGATGCCTCATGCACGCTGGGCTCGTTCGTTCATTCATCCTTTCCTTCTCGATACTGGTGATCAGCCAGCAGCCTGCGTGGGGGATCACGGCCTACTGCAAGATGGCTGCCGGGGCGCCCCCGACCATGGCCCCCCTGCCACCGGAACTGGTGGTGCCGCGCGACGCGCCGAATGGCCTCGTGCTGTTCGATACCCAGCGCTGGGTCCAGGGCGGCAAGGCGGACGTCACTTGCGGCGGGTTCCTGCAGCACGGCGACCTCTGGCTGCGCCGGGGCTTTACCAGCGGGGCGAGCGTTGCGGGGCATGCGAACGTCTACCCCAGCGGCGTGCCGGGCATCGGCATCCGCGTGGCCTGGTCGCGGAACGCGACGACGCTGCCGGCGCAGATGAGTGGCGGCGAGTTCATGAACTCGCCGCGCAAGACGGACGCGCTGGCCTGGGGCCGCTACACCCCCGCGAGCAACTGGTGGATCCAGTTGATCAAGACCGGGCCGATCTCCAGCGGCACCTACAGCATCCCGAGCGTGGAGGTGCACTACCACGACGAGCGCACCAACGCCCTGGTCTTCCCCGCCATCGCCATCGCCTTCCAGGCTCGCAGTTGCCGCCTGGTCGAAGGCAGTGTCCTCACCCGCACGTTGCACAAGACCTGGCTCAAGGATTTTTCCGGCATCGGCAGCACTGCCTGGCCGCTCGATGTCAGCATCGACCTGGAATGCGATCCCGACCTCGACATCGCCTACCGTCTCGACGGGCTGACCCATGATGCGTCGACCCTGAAGAACACCGTTGGCATCACCCTGGCACGTGGCGTCGGGGTGCAACTGACCGACCCGCAGGGCATCCCGCTGACGATCGGCAGCGAGCATCCCCTCGGGCGCAGTGCGGTGGGCGATAAAATCGTGCGCATCCCGCTGATGGCCCGCTACCGCCAGGTCGAGGAGCTGGTGACTCCCGGCCATGTGGTCGCCACGGCCACGCTGACCCTGTTCTACCGCTGACCGCTCAGGCCGGGCCCGGCAATGGCTGGCCCCGGTCGATCTTGCAACTGAGGATGATGGAGGTGGTGGTGCGCTCCACCCCCTCCACATTGCCGATCTCATCCAGCAACAGGTCCAGCCGCTCCGGCGACTCGGCCCGCAGCCAGGCCACGTAGTCGAACTCCCCGCTCACCGTGCACAGCAGCTGGACCTCGGCCATGCCAGTCAGCCGGCGCAGCACGTCCTTGCCACTGCGGGGCCGCACGGTGATACCTACATAGGCTTGCAGGCCCCCCTCCGCAACCCGCTGGCCCAGGCGCACCCCGTAGCCGCTGATGACACCGGTGCGCTCAAGGCGTGCCAGGCGTGAGTTCACCGTGGTGCGCGCGATGCCCAGGCGGCGGGCAAGGGTGGCGACGCTTTCCCGTGCATTGATCTGCAAGGCGGCGATCAGTTGGCGGTCGGTTTCGTCGAGAAAGGCGGGTGCATCTGGCATGGCGAGGCTTCGGGCGGGTCAGGGAGTGACAAGGCTACCCGAATGCCCGCTGAAGTCACGGTGTGCCGGTGAAGCGGCCGGCGGAGCCGTGCCATCCGGCGATCAGCGGTGATGGCCTACAGCTAGGGGCGGATTGCCCGAGGCTTTTTCCTACGTGTCGCCACTTTTGCGGTCGTTAGGATTTTCGCTCGCATTCTCTTTGGGCGATCCCATGAACCTTCTCATCTGCAGCAGGCTGGCAGGCGCTCTGGCGCTCCTCGTTTCCGGACTGGCCTGGGGGGCCAGTTGCAGCGGCTCGGGCCAGAAGACCCTCTACCCGCTGCCCACAACCCTTTCACAGCAGCGCGACGCCCCGGTCGGTACGGTGCTTTTCGATACCAACGGCTGGGTCGGTACGGGGGAGGCCAGCGCGTCCTGCTCCGGGCCGGGCACCCTCTGGCAGGACCGCGGCTACGTCGATGGGCCCGCCCGGACGGCCCTTGAACACGTCTATGAAACCGGGGTGCCCGGCATCGGCATCAAGGTGGCCTGGAGCAACAACGCCAACCGCCCGCCCGCCACCATGAGCGGCGGCGCCTTCATGGGCTTCCCGCGCACCGTGACGGAGATCTCGGCTACCAGCTACGTGCCCGCCCAGCGCTGGTGGATCCAACTGATCAAGACCGGGCCCATCGAGACGGGCACGCTCAAGCTCAACCCGATCCGGGTCTACTACCACAACCTGCTGACCAACGAGCTGACCTTCCCGCCCACCCAGCTGGTTTTCACCAAGAAGGGCTGCAGCCTGCGCACCCCTGACACCACGGTGACGTTGCCGACCACCAACCTGCATCACTTCACTGGGGTCGGCAGCACGACCCGGGAGAAGGCCTTCAGCCTGAATCTCGATTGCGACCCGGATATCCGCATCTCCTACCGTGTGGACGGGCTGCATGAAGCCGGCTCGGTGCTCAAGAACGTGATAGGCCGGGACATGGCCAGGGGCATCGGCGTGCAATTGCTCAAGGGCAATGGCGGGGCGCCCCTGGCGCTGGGCGTCAGGAACGAGCACCTGAACACCGGCACCGCTGGCGGTCCCAGCGCGATTCCGCTGGTCGCGCGCTACTACCAGCTCGAGCCCACGGTCAGCCCGGGGCAGGTGCTGACCACCGCCATCCTCACCCTGTTCTACGAGTAGCGCGGTCAGGCCCCGAACAGCTGGCGCAGCGCGCTGGGGGAGAGCCCCGTCCAGCGCCTGAGCGAGCGGCGGAAGTTGGTGCTGTCGTGAAAGTGCAGGTACGCCGCCACCTCGTCGTTGCCGTAGCCCTTGATGCGGTAGAGGTAGAGCGCCACGTGCTTGCGCACCAGGTCGCGCTGCTCCTGGTAGTGCGTGCCGTGCTTGGCCAGCTTGCGCTTGAAAGTGGCCGGGCTCATGGCGAAGGCCTGGGCCGCATCCTCCAGCACCGGCGCCTCGCGCACCCGCTCCAGCAGCCAGCCGTAGAGCCGGTCCAGCAGGCTGGCGCGATGGCCCAGCGCCGCCAGGTGGCGCGCGCATTCCTGGCGTGCAACCTGGCCGGCGGTCTGCGACGCCTCCGGCAGCGCCCGGGTCAGCCAGGCGCGCGGCACCTGCATGGCGTCCACGTGCTGGTCGAAGCGCACCTCCTCCCCCAGGTGCACCCAGTACTGCTCGATGCAGCGCGGCTGGGCATGGGCGAAGTGGTAGCGCCACGGCAGCCGCTCCCCGCCCAGGCGCCGGCACAGCGCCGCCACCGCCGTCATGCTCGCCTCCAGCAGGAAGCGCCGGTGTTCCCCCGCCCCGCAGGCGTCCACCCAGTAGAGCCAGGCGTCCTGCTCGTCCAGCAACAGCCGGGGCGCCAGCAACGGCGTCAGCAGCGACCGCTGGCGGATCAACTGGCCCAGCGCATCCTGCAGGTGCTCGGCGTGCAGCAGGGTGTGGCTGGCGGCGCCGTAGTGGCCGGGCAAAAGCCGCTGGCCGAAGAGAAAGGCCGTGTCGTCGGCCGCCAGCAGGCGCCGGGCGTTGCCGATCAGCCCGAGGAACTGCTGCGGGCTGACGAGCTGCCCGCCGGCGAGGATGTCCTCGTAGAACAGCCCGGTCCCCCGCAGCAGGCGATGGCTGTCGATCCCCCGCGAGAGCGCCAGGTCGATCAGCACCGCCGGCTGGCCGTGGGCCGGGATGAAGCGGCTGTCGCACTCGTACCAGTCACCCCTGATGGTCATCGCGCACCTCAGGCACTATGGGCCAGGCGCGGCGAGCGGGCCTTCGCCAGGGCCAGGTTGAGCCGTTGCAGCAGCGCCTCGGGGCTTTCCTCCAGCGCCATCGCCACTGCCGTGCTGGCGCGCAGTTGCAGGCGCTCGCCGTGCTGGCGGGTGCGGTGGGCGAAGTGCGCCACAGCCTCGCCCAGCTCCGTGGCCAGCTGGTGCGCCTGGCGCTCGCCGGTGTTCGGCAGCAGCACCACGAAGCGGTCGCCGGCCAGGCGGCAGAGCAGGTCCTGGCGGCGCAGGTTGAGCAGCAGCAACTGGGTCAGCGCCAGCAGCAGGTGGTCGCCTTCGTCGTGGCCGAAGCGGTCGTTGACCTGGCTGAAGTCATCGATGTCGAGGATCACCAGCGACAGCGGCTGGCCGTCCGCGGCGGCCTCGCCCAGGCCCAGCTCCAGCTGGCGGCGCAGGTAGTCGGCGTCGCCCAGCGGGGTGAGCGTGTCGAACTGGCGGTGCTCGCGGAACAGCCGCTCGCGCTTCTCCATCTGCGCGCTGATGGCCAGCTGCTCGCGGTGCCAGTGGTAGATGCCCAGGGTCAGCAGCACCAGGCCGATGGGCATGGGCACCGACTCCAGCCAGTGGTCCCAGTGCACCGTGTCGGGCATGCGGATGAACTCATCGAGGCTGTCGATCCACCAGGAGAAGAACACCCCCGCCAGCCCCAGCACCAGCAGGTTGGTGACCCGCCCGGCGGGCCGGCTTTTCAGCACCAGGCCGATCCACACCAGCGCCAGCAGCGCCGAGCCGCCCTCGCCGAGGATGTCCAGCCAGACCCACTCCGACGCCGCCTTCAGGTCGCCCACCGCCAGGTGCAGCAGCAACCCGGCATTGGCAGCCAGGAACAGCGCGGTGAGCTTGAGGCGATGCAGCTTGAGCAGGGAGGTCATGGCGGTGTCCGGGAGGTTCGACCGGGCCAGCAGAGCAGATGATTGTGACGGCGAGGTTGCAGCGCCGGAGCGGGGTGGGAGGGTCGGATCGGCTCAGGGCAGGTGCGTGGATTTTCAGGTGTCCGGGGTGCATTTCGTAGGGGCGAATTCATTCGCCAGGCAGCCCGCAGGGCTGCCCCGTGTGGCCTGGACGCTGCGTCGCCCCTGCGGGGCGGTGGGCGAATGAATTCCCCTACAGCGGCGCTGGCGGGTCCTATCAGCTCAAAACCCCAGGGTTACCCCCGCAAAACCCCGCCATTGGGGCCCTGTGCCGTTGTCCTGTCACAGAAGCTTCATCCGCGCTGCCTAGCGTCCGCTCCCAAGTTGCCGGGCCATTTGCCCGGCCTGGATTCCATCCTGGGGAGAGCATTCATGTACAAGCGCAGCACCGCCGCCCGGCTCGCGGGCTTCACCTTCAGCGCGCTGAGCCTGGCCATGGCCGGCGTCGCGCTGGCCGCCGACGAGGACGCCGCCGGCGCCACCGAGCACGTCGAAGTGGTCGGCCAGGCCGTGAGCATCGACAAGGCCCTGAAGGAGCAGCGCGCCTCCGACAGCGTTGAAAGCGTGGTGCATGCCGACGGCGTCGCCCAGTTGCCGGACCAGAACGCCGCCGAAGCGGTGCAGCGCCTGCCTGGCGTCTCGGTGGAGCGCGACCAGGGCGAAGGCCGCTTCGTCAGCGTGCGCGGCCTGGGCCCGGACCTGAACAGCGTCACCATCAACGGCACCCTGGTGCCGGCCCCGGAAAGCGACCGCCGCGCCGTGGCCCTGGATGTGTTGCCCGCCGAGCTGGTGCAGTCGCTCACCGTGATCAAGACCCTCACCCCGGACATGGACGCCAACTCCCTCGGCGGCACCGTCGACGTGGAGAGCCTCTCCGCCTTCGACCACGAGGGCCTGTTCTACACCGGCAGCACCGAGGCGAGTTACGACGAGAACACCGACAAGACCAGCCCCAAGTTCTCCGGCGCCATCAGCGACCGCTTCAGCCTGGGCGAGGGCATCGACAACTTCGGCGTGGCCGCCGCCCTGAGCTGGCAGGAGCGCAAGTTCGGCTCCGACAACGTCGAGACCGGCGGCGCCTGGGACTTCGAGGACGGCGCCCGCCTGGAGGAACTGGAACAGCGTGACTACGCCATCACCCGCGAGCGTGCCGGCGGCGGCCTCAACTTCGACTACAAGCCCGACGACAGCTCCAGCTACTACCTGCGCACCCTCTACAGCCGCTTCAAGGACAGCGAGACGCGCAACGCCGCCGGCATCGAGTTCGACGACGCGCGCCTGCCCGGCGAAACCGGCGACGGCGAGGGCTACCGCGAGCTGAAGGACCGCGAGGAAACCCAGGAGATCCAGTCCTACGTGTTCGGCGGCGAACGCATGATGGGCCTGTGGACCCTGAGCGGGCAGGCCGGCTACAGCCAGTCCAGCGAAGACAGCCCCGGCCACATCGCCGGCGCCACCTTCGAAGGCACCCGCGACTTCACCGGCACCGGCTTCGACGACAGCAAGAAGCCCCGCCTCAACGTCGAGGACGCCTTCTACGACCCGGCCAACTTCGCCCTCGACCAGGTCGACTGGGAAAAGCAGAACACCGAGGACACCGAGAAGAACATCCGCCTCGACCTCGCCCGCGACTACGACCTCTCCGGCTACGCCGCCCAGGCCAAGTTCGGCGGCAAGCTCAGCCGCCGCGACAAGACCAACGACCTGGAAGCCTGGACCTACGAGGACCTGGACACCTTCTTCACCGACGAGCAGCTCAACCTCGGCCAGTTCCAGAAGGGCACCGTGCACTACGCCCTCGACCGCTTCGGCCCCGGCATCAGCGCCAGCGCCGTCAAGGGCCTGCTGGGCCAGCTCAACGCCGCCGACTTCTACAACGAGGAAGAGTCGCGGGTGAACGACTTCGACATGAGCGAAGACATCAACGCCGCCTACCTCATGAACACCCTGGACGTGGACGACTGGCGCTTCATCGCCGGCATGCGCTACGAGGGCACCGAGTTCGAGGCCAAGGGCACCGGCATCCGCGACGGCGACTTCGAAAGCATCGAGCGCAAGCGCGACTACCACCACTGGCTGCCCGGCCTGCACGCGCGTTACCAGATCGACAAGGACACCCAGCTGCGCGCCGCCTGGACCAAGTCCGTGGTGCGCCCGACCTTCGGCCAGCTGGCCCCGGGCTTCGTCATCGACGGCGACGAAGCCAGCTTCGGCAACCCCGACCTGTCGCCGCTGGAGTCGAGCAACTTCGACCTGGGCATCGAGCACTACCTGGGCCGCGCCGGCGTGGTCTCGGCCTTCGTCTTCTACAAGGACATCGACAACTTCATCTACAACACCGACCTGGCCGGCAGCGGCGCCTGGGCGACCTTCGACGAAGCCAACACCTTCGCCAACGGCGACAACGCCAAGCTCTACGGCCTGGAACTGGCCTACTCGCAGAAGTTCGACTGGCTGCCCGCCCCCTGGAACGGCTTGCTGCTGGGCGCCAACGCCACCTTCAGCCGTTCCGACGCCAGCATCGAGGGCTTCGACCAGGCCAGCGGCCGCACCCTCGAGCGCGACATCGACCTGCCCAACCAGTCCGACACCGTCGGCAACCTGATGCTGGGCTGGGAGAACGACACGCTCAGCCTGCGCCTCTCGGCCAACTACAAGTCCGACTACCTCTACGAAGTGGCCCCGGTGGGCGACCGCCAGCACGACCTGCACGTGGATGCGCAGACCTTCGTCGACTTCAGCGCCCGCTACTTCCTGACGAAGGAGCTGCAGCTGTCCTTCGAGGCGCAGAACCTCACCGACGAGAGCTACTACGTCTACACCGGCAGCCGCAGCTACAACGCCCAGTACGAGGAATACGGCCCCACCTACAGCCTCGGCCTGACCTTCACCCACTTCTGATCGCCGCGCCCTCCCCGCTAGGGGAGGGCCGTTCCCCCGTATCGCCTGGAACCGCCCGATGACCCACACCCGCACCCGCAACCCCCTGCTGCTCGCCGCCCTGCTCGGCCTGGCCGCCTGCCAGCCGCAGCCGGCCGCCGAAGCCCAGGCCCCGCAACTGGCTCTCAGCCCCTGGGGCGCCTCGGCCAAGGTCAGGGCCGACGACCTGCGCCCGCTGCCCGGCTCCGCCCTGCGCCTGGCCGCCAGCGAGCGCAACGGCCTGCTCCTGCTGGACGGCGAAGGCCGCGAGCTGGCGCGCCTGCCTGGCTCCTTCTCCAGCCTCGACCTGCGCAGCGCCGGCCCCAAGGGCGTGATCGTTGCCAGCCTCGACAACGCCACCCAGCAGGCCACCCTGGTGGGCCTGGATACCGAGACCCATCGCTGGGGCGCCCCGCTGCAACTGCCGGCCCGTGACTACGCCGTTGCCGGGCTCTGCCTGTACCGCGACGACGCCCGCAACCTCTACCTGTTCCTGGTGGGCGAGGACGGCCATGGCGAGCAGTGGCTGGTGGGCGCAGGCCCGCGCCTGAATGCCGAAGCCCGCCACGTGCGCGGCCTGGCCCTGCCGCCGGCCGCCGAGTACTGCCAGGTGGACGACGCCGCCAACCGCCTGTTCGTCAACGAAGAGAACGTCGGCCTCTGGGCCTACCCGGCCCACCCGGAAGCCGACAGCGCCCGCGTGCCGGTGGACCTGGTGGCCCCCTTCGGCGGCCTGGCGAAAAGCGCCGGCGCCATGGCCGTGGTCCCCGGCGGCCTGCTGGCGCTGGACCCCTCCGCCGCCCGCCTGCACCTCTACCAGCAGCAGGGCGAGGCCTGGAACGCGGTGGCCAGCCTGGCGCTGCCGGGCCTGGACGAGCCCGAGCGCATCGCCGTGGCCGCCAGCGCCCAGGGCACCGACCTGCTGCTGCAGGACGACGCCAGCGGGCGCCTCTACCAGGGCCGGCTGGACTGGCAGGCGCAGCCCGTGGCCCTGCCGCCGGTGCTGCCCAGCGTCGCCGCCCTGCGCCAGAGCGAGCCGGTGGGCCGCCAGGGCGACGCGGCGGACGACCCGGCCATCTGGGTCAACCCCAACGATGCGGCCGCCAGCCGCGTGCTCGGCACCAACAAGAAGCAGGGCCTGCTGGTCTACGGCCTCGACGGCCAGCTGCTGCAGGAGCTGCCGGTGGGCCGCCTGAACAACGTCGACGTGCGCCCCGGCTTCGTCCTGGGCGGCCAGCGGGTCGACCTGGCGGTGGCCAGCAACCGCGACACCAACAGCCTCAGCCTGTTCGCCATCGACCGCGTCACCGGCGAGGTGAAGCCGGCCGGCGAGGTGCGCACCCCGCTCAAGGAGATCTACGGCATCTGCCTGTTCCAGCCGGCCTCCGGCGAGCTCTACGCCTTCGCCAACGGCAAGGACGGGCGTTTCCTGCAGTACCGCCTGGACGGCGCCAGCGGCGAGGCGAGCGGGCAACTGGTGCGCGAGTTCCGCGTCGAGAGCCAGCCCGAGGGCTGCGTCGCCGACGACCAGCGCCAGCGCCTGTTCATCGGCGAGGAAGACGTCGGCGTCTGGGCCCTGGACGCCCGCGCCGACGCCCCCGCCGACCTCAAGTCGGTGATGAAGGTGGGCGAGACGCTGCACGCCGATGTCGAGGGCCTGGGCCTGTACCAGAGCGAGGCCCGCGACTACCTGGTGATCTCCAGCCAGGGCAACGACAGCTACGTGGTGCTCGACGCCGAGCCGCCCTTCGCCCTGCGCGGTGCCTTCCGCGTCGGCCTCAACGCCGCCGCCGGCATCGACGGCGCCTCGGAGACCGACGGCCTGGAAGTCACCTCCGCCAACCTCGGCGGCCCCTGGACCCAGGGAATGCTGGTGGTGCAGGACGGCCGCAAGCGCATGCCCGAGCAGACCCAGAACTTCAAGTTCGTGCCCTGGGCCGAGGTGGCCCGGACCCTGGGCCTGCACTGACCTGTCATCAACCCGTCATCGCCGCGTAATCGAATAGGGCCCCGCGGGGCCCGGCAACACGAGGAACCAACCATGCACGCAACACTGGAACAGATGACCGTCTGGGGCCTGATCAGCGACGCCAGCCTGCTGGTGAAAGGGGTGATGGCGATCCTGCTGCTCGCCTCCCTGTTCAGCTGGTACCTGATCGTCCAGCGCGGCGCCCTGCTGGCGCGCGTCGAGCGCCAGGCCAAGGCCTTCCAGGCGCGCTTCCGTGGCACCGCCGAACTCGGCCAGCTGCAGCGCAAGGACGGCGAGCCGGACGAGGACGCCGCCCTGGAGCGCATCTTCCACGCCGGCTACCAGGAATTCGCCCAGCTGCGCCGCGAGCCGGGCATCGCCCCGGAGAGGGTGGTGGACGGCGTCGAGCGCAGCCTTTACGTCGCCATCGCCGAGGAGGAAGAGCGCCTGGAGAAGGGCCTCACCTTCCTCGCCACCGTCGGCTCGGTCAGCCCCTACATCGGCCTGTTCGGCACCGTGTGGGGGATCATGAACTCCTTCATCGGCCTGTCCCAGGTGCAGCAGGCGACCCTCTCCACCGTCGCCCCGGGCATCGCCGAAGCGCTGATCGCCACCGCCATCGGCCTGTTCGCCGCCATCCCCGCGGTGATCGCCTATAACCGCTTCTCGGCCCGCGCCCAGGGCCTGGTGGCGCGCTACTACGCCTTCGGCAACGAACTGCAGGGCCGCCTGCAACGCCGCCTGGCCGGCGCCAACCCCGTCGCCGCCGCAGCCTGAGGTGCAGCATGCTCGTCCGTCCCCAGCGCAAGCACGGCCCCAAGGCCGAAATGAACGTGGTGCCCTACATCGACGTGATGCTGGTGCTGCTGGTGATCTTCATGGTCACCGCGCCGATGCTCACCCAGGGCGTGAAGATCGAACTGCCCAAGGTGGCCAGCGAGGCGCTGCCCCGTGACAGCCAGCAGCGCATCCTCACCCTCTCGGTGAAGGCCGACGGCGGCTACTACTGGAACCTGGGCACGGAGCTGGACACCGAAAGCCAGACCGACAGCGCCGTGGCCCTGGAGGAGATGACCGCCAAGGTGGGCGCGCTGATCGCCGAGCGCGGCGACACCCAGGTGTACATCCGCGCCGACCAGGACGCCGGCTACGGCAAGGTGGTGGCAGCCATGGCCGCGCTGCAGCAGGGCGGGGTGGCCAACCTGGGGCTGATCACCGAGGCGCCGCAATGAGCGTGATGGTCATGAGCGATGCGCCTCTCTCCCGTCTGTCGCTGCCCAGCGCCCGTACCTGGCGCAACGCCTTCGCCGCCGGCTGCGCCCTGGCCCTGCACCTGGGCGTGCTGGCGCTGCTGATAGCCGGCTGGGCCCCCGAGCGCCCCGCCGAACCGGCCCAGCGGGTGCTTACCACCCAACTGATCAGCCTGCCTGCGCCAGCCCCCGAACCGGTTCCCGCGCCGGTGCAGCCGGCTGTCGCGGAAGCCGCCCCGGTGGAACCGCTGCCGACGCCCGTCGAGCCGGTGCCGCCGCAGGCGGACCCGCGAATCGAGCAGCGCAAGCTGGAGCAGGCCGCCCTGGCCCGCAGGCGCGTGGAAGAACAGAAGCGCCAGGAGCAGGTGCAGCGGGAAACCCAGCGCCGCGAGCAGCAGCGCCTGGAGGCCGAGCGCGCCGCCGCCGAGCAGCAGCGCCAGCAAGAGCTGGCCCGCCAGGCGGAACAGCAACGCCTGGCTGCCGAGCGTG
Organism: Pseudomonas sp. No.21; assembly: GCF_054558415.1. Classification (NCBI taxonomy): domain Bacteria; kingdom Pseudomonadati; phylum Pseudomonadota; class Gammaproteobacteria; order Pseudomonadales; family Pseudomonadaceae; genus Pseudomonas; species Pseudomonas sp. No.21. The sequence continues at coordinate 4,753 of NZ_BAAJNO010000022.1, read as the reverse complement.
CCCGCCAGGCCGCTGCCGAAGCCACCGCCAACAGCCGCCAGTACCTGCCCATCGCCAAGGAGGCGCCGGACTACCCCCAGCGCGCCCTCGACAAGGGCATCCAGGGCGACTGCACGGTGGAGTACCGGGTCAACCCGCAAGGCCGCGTCGAGGACCCGCAGGTGGTGGGCGACTGTCACCCGTTGTTCATCCGCCCGTCACTGGCCGCGGCGCAGACTTTCCGCTACCAGCCGCGCCTCGAAAACGGCCAGCCCGTGGCCGTGCCCGGCGTGCGCAACACCTTCCACTACCGCATCGAACGCTGAGCGCGCAGCGCCGGCGCATAACCAGAAGAGAGACGTGATGAACCGGGACTACGACGCTTTCCACGCCGCACTCGCCGCCCACGACGACGTGGCCATCAACCCCAGCGGCAACCGCCCCCTGGACCAGATGGTCGATGCCGGCCGCCGCAACGTGCTCAAGGGCGGCCTGGCCATGGCCGCCCTGGGCTTCTTCGGCGGCGGCATCAGCGCCTGCCGCGCGGTGGCCGGCGACGCCCTGCTGGGCTTCAAGGGCGTGCCCCAGCAGTTCGATGCGAAATTCGACCAGGTCATCGTCGCCGAGGGCTACAGCGCCCGGCCGTTCTTCTCCTGGGGCGATGCCGTGCTCGCCGATGCCCCGGCCTTCAAGGGCGACGCCAGCGAAACCTGGGAGGACCAGCTCAAGCAGGCCGGCGACAACCACGACGGCATGCACTTCTTCCCCTTCCCGGAGGCGCCCGACGACCACGGCCTGCTGGTGATCAACCACGAGTACATCAACCCCACCCTGCACGCCGCCGGCATCGTCTACGTCGATGGCAAGCGCAAGGTGGAGGACGTGAAGAAGGAGCAGGCCGCCCACGGCGTCAGCGTCATCGAGGTGAAGAAGGACGGCGACGGCCACTGGCAGCGGGTCGCCGGCTCGCGCTACAACCGCCGCATCTCCACCCTCACGCCCCTGCAGCTCAGCGGCCCGCTGGCCGGCCACCCGCTGATGAAGACCGCCTCCGACCCCAGCGGGCGGGAGGTGATCGGCACCCTCAACAACTGCTCCATGGGCGTCACCCCCTGGGGCACCTACCTCGCCTGCGAGGAGAACTGGCACAACTACTTCATCAACCGCGACGCGGCCGACCATGCCCAGCGCGTGTCGCACAAGCGCTACGGCATCGCCAAGGAAGGGCTGAGCAAGAACTACGGCTGGGAGACCGCCGACGCCCGCTTCGACGCCACGCCCTACCGCGACCAGCCCCACGACGGCCACGTGCAGGAACCCAACCGCTTCGGCTGGGTGGTGGAGATCGACCCCTTCGACCCCACCAGCAAGCCGAAGAAGCGCACCGCCGTCGGCCGCTTCTGCCGCGAGTGCTCCACCCTGTCCCTCGGCAAGGACGGGCGCATGGCCTACTACTACGGCGACGACACCAAGGGCGAGTACATCTACAAGTTCGTGCCCAGCGGCCGCTTCGACGCCGCCAACCCCAAGGCCGCCCGCGACCTGCTGGACGAGGGCACCCTCTACGTCGCCCGCTTCGACGACGACGGCAAGGGCCAGTGGCTGGCCCTGGTGCACGGGCAGAACGGCCTCACCGCCGAGAACGGCTTCCCCAGCCAGGCCGAGGTGCTGCTCAACGCCCGTGCCGCCGGCGACGTTCTCGGCGCCACGCCCATGGACCGCCCCGAGTGGGTGGCCGCGCACCCGGAGACCCGCGAGGTCTACGTCACCCTCACCAACAACGACGAGCGCGGCACCAAGAAGCCGGTGAACGCCGCCAACCCGCGCCCGCACAACCTGCACGGGCAGATCCTGCGCTGGAACGAGGCGGGCGGCGACCCCACCGCCACCACCTTCGAATGGGAGATCTTCCTCCTCGCCGGCGAACCCCAGGGCGCCAGGGACGACAAGGGCCAGCCGGTGCCGGCCAACCTCATCGGCACCATCAACGGCGACGCCTTCTCCTCGCCGGACGGCCTGGCCTTCGACCCCGCCGGCCGCCTGTGGATCGAGACCGATTTCGACGACATCGAACCGGCCATGGCGCGCATTGGCTGCAACCAGCTGCTCTGCGCCGACCCCAGGACCCGTGAGGTGCGCCGCTTCCTCGTCGGCCCGCGCGGCTGCGAACTCACCGGCATCACCTTCACCCCGGACGGCCGCAGCATGTGGGTCAACATCCAGCACCCCGGCATCAGCTACCCCGCCAGCGACGGCAAGAGCCGCCCGCGCTCCACCACCGTGCTCATCACCAAGAACGACGGCGGCGTGATCGGCAGTTGATGCAGGCGATGATGGACCGCTCTCCGTAGGTTGGCGCCGAGCGCAGCGAGGCCCAACGGTGCGGACTCGACTCCGCGCGTTGGGCCTCGTACCTCGGCCCAACCTACGGGCGTGCACGACGCTGGCTCTCGTAGGTCGGGTGAAACCCGACGCTCCGCTATGGCTTCGGTGGCCGCCTGTGCACGCCGGCCAGCACCTTGTCGGCGAAGGCGGCGGGGCCGCGCACTTCGAGGTAATGCACCTGCTCGCCATCGGGGATGAAGAACACCTGGTAGGGCTTGCCGTCCTGGCTGGTGCGCCAGGCGAAGAGTTCGATGCCGTCGATGCGGTAGGGGGTGAGGCTGGCCTTTTCGCTGCACAGGTCCATGGCCTGGCGCATGGCGAACACCCACTCGCGGGCCTCGGGCGTGGCGGCGCTGTCGTCGCCGAACAGCAGGCGCACCTGCTGCGCCGGTGTACCCAGGCCGGCATTGCCCAGCTCCTGCTGCGTCATCGGGTGGTGGGCGAGGCTGTGGCCGCCGGGGTAGCGGGCGATCAGCAGGTCGCCGCTGTGCAGCAGCAGCTCGGGCTGCTCCACCAGGCCCAGCTGCACCTTCTCCTTGCCCGCCAGCACCAGCGGCATGCCCGCCCGCTTTCCGCCGGCCAGTGTCTGTTGGGGGGCAGGGTGGTAGTCGCAGCCCTGGGCCAGAGCATTCGAGCCCATCACCAGCAGGGCCAGCGGCAGTAGCAGTTTCATCGTCGTCATCCATGCGTCTGTGAGGCGGCGAGCTTAGCAGCGCACCGGAACCACGGATGCGGCATTCAGTCGCGTCTTCAAGCGTTTCAACGGCATGGCGCCAGGGGGCGCGAGGCGGCGCCTGACGACCAGCGGTATGGCCTGAAACCCGCACAAGGATTGATGTGGGGACGGTTGGCGCTGGTGGCGCCATGCCATACTTTTGGCATGTCGGCTTTCATGGGCGATCCCCTGAAAGCTGTTTACCCGAGGGTGCGGGAGGTGAGGTCAGGGATGGATAAGGTCCAGCTGTTGCTCAGCCACTACGCCGAGAGCCGCTACACGCGGCAGCTCAACAAAGGCTTCGGCTGGCTGCGTTTCGAGCCCGAACTGGAGGCGGAATACCGCCTCTCCAACTACCGGGCCTTTCGCACCACGCGAATCGGCGCCCTCTGCACGCTGCTGCTGGCGCTGCTGTTCTTCCTCGGCTTCGACATCTTCTACGCCCTGCGCCACTACGATGCGACGCTGACCCCGGCGATCTTCGGCATGCGCCTGATCGCCCTGGCCGGGATCATGCTCTCGGCGACCATGGTGCTCTACGGCAACGATCGCTCGGCCGGCGCCTTCTGGGTGCCCTGCACCGTGTTCTTCATCGGCACCACGACGCTGGTCAGCAACATCCTCTACATGCAGGTGCTGGAGCAGGTCGGGATGCCCTTCAACCTCGACGGCATGATCCTGGTGCTGATCGCCATCTTCTTCCCCGTCGGCTACAGCTACTGGGGCTCGGTGGTCTGCGCGCTGGTCACCTTCATCACCATGCTGGTGGCGATCCCGGCCTTTCTGCCGGCGGGGTATCTCGACGACTTCGTCGCGCTGTCCATCTACCCGCTGGTCGCCATGTTCTTCGCCGGCATGTCGCGCTACTTCCAGGAGTCGGCCACGCGCCGCCAGTTCCTCACCCGCGCGGCGCTCAAGGAGCTGGCCGACAGCGACAGCCTCACCGGGCTGTTCAACCGGCGCATGTTCGAGATCCTGCTCGAGCGCGCCCTGCTCGAAAGCCAGCGCGAGCGCCATTGCCTGGGGCTGATGCTGGTGGATGTGGACTACTTCAAGTCCTACAACGACCGCTATGGCCACCCCATGGGCGATGCCGCCCTGCAGGCGGTGGCGGAGACCCTGGGCGCGCTGCCCCGGCGCTCCCTGGACATCGCCGCCCGCCTGGGGGGCGAGGAGTTCGCCCTGGTGTTCTGCGACCTGGTGCCGGACTTCGCCACCCGGACCGCCGAACGCGTGCGCCAGCGTGTCGAGGCCCTGGGCATCCCCCATGAGGGCTCGCAGGTTTCCGGCGTGCTGACGGTGAGCATCGGCGTGGCCCTGAGCGAGCCGGGCGACACCCGCGCCAGCCTCTACAAGCGCGCGGACGAGGCGCTCTACCGCTCCAAGGGCGAGGGCCGCAACCGCGTGACCGTGGCGGACTGAGGCACGGGCTGCGGGTCCCGTTCAGTGGGCCCCCGCGTTCGCGAGGGTGACGAGGGGGGGAGGGTTGTGCATACACCGTCATCCCCGCGGACGCGGGGAACCACTCGAAAGCATCGAGGCAGTTCCTGCGGGCCACGTCTAGTGGGCCCCCGCGTTCGCGAGGGTGACGAGGGGGTGGGGAGGTTGTGCATACACCGTCATCCCCGCGAACGCGGGGAGCCACTGGAAAGCATCGAGGCAGTTCCTGCGGGC
>NZ_BAAJNO010000021.1:0-61962 GCF_054558415.1 Pseudomonas sp. No.21 | reverse complement strand
TGCAGCAGAAGAATCAGTCGCCGCGATACTCGCAGCCACTGGTGCAAGTCTCGTGGATGCGCACCCGGCTCAGCTCCGGAAGCAGCGGCTTGAGCTGTTGCCAGATCCACTTGGCGAGCACCTCGCTGGTGGGGTTCTCCAGCCCGGGGATGTCATTCAGGTAGTTGTGATCGAGCTGCTCGTAGAGTGGCTTGAAGATCGCCTTGATCTCCGAGAAATCGCGTATCCAGCCGGTATAGGGATCGACTTCGCCTTCGATGTAGATGGCGACGCGGAAGGAGTGGCCGTGCAGTCGCCCGCACTTGTGGCCGGCGGGGACATGGGGGAGGCGGTGAGCCGCCTCGAAGATGAATTCCTTGAACAGTTCCACGAATGACGCTCTGAAGATGACGGCCCGGTACCGGCCTGGAAGGGGCGGGAGTTTATCAGTTCCCCCCGCCCTTTACCGCTGACCGGACGAGCCGCCCTGTCACTTGATGCCCAGGCGCTTGGCCAGGCGCAGCAGATTGGCGCGATCCAGCCCCAGCTCCCGGGCAGCTGCCGCCCAGTTGCCCTCGTTGCGTTCCAGCGCCGCGGTCACCAGGCGCTGTTGGTAGTGATCCACTGCCGTACGTAGATCGCCGATCGAGACTGGCTGCTCTTCCTCGATCACCTCATCCGCCTCAACGCGAGCCCCGGCTCGTGGCAAAGCCAAGTCTGCCGCCGTCAGGGTCAGGATCCTTGGCCTATCCGGCTGCGCCACCCTTGCCTTGAGCCCGGCCCGTCCGATCAGGTGCTCCAGCTCGCGCACGTTCCCGGGCCAGTCATAGCCGAGGAGGGCGGCTTGCGCATCCTGGCTCAGTCTCAAGCTGCGCAGCCCCAATTGGGCACGGTTGTTTTCGAGGAAATAGCCCGCAAGCAGCAGCACATCACGGCCCCGGTCGCGCAATGGCGGCACGCGCATGGGATAGACGCTGAGACGGTGATAGAGGTCGGCGCGGAAGCGGCCATGACGCACCTCCTCGGCCAGATCGCGGTTGGTCGCGGCGATCACCCGCACATTGACCCGATGCTCCCGATCCGATCCCACCCGTTGCAACTGGCCGCTCTGCAATACCCGCAACAGCTTGGCCTGGATCGCCAGAGGCAGCTCGCCCACTTCATCCAGGAACAGGCTGCCGCCATCGGCCAGCTCGAATTTGCCACGCCTGTCACCCACAGCGCCGGAGAAGGCACCGCGCACATGGCCGAACAGCTCGCTCTCCACCAGGGTGTCCGGCAGGGCCGCGCAGTTGAGGCTGATGAGCGGCTGGTTGCTGCGAGGAGACCTGGCATGGATCGCCTGAGCCACCAGCTCCTTGCCGACGCCCGTCTCACCGCTGATCAGCACCGTCAGCTCGCTGCCACCGACTACGGCGATCTCCTCCACCAGCGCCTTGTGCGCGGCACTCTGGCCGATCATTTCCTGCGGCCGCGCCTGCCCGGCGGCTTGGCGATAGACCTCCGCACGCTGTTGTTCATCCGCCGCCAGCCGCTCCAGGCCATGCATGCGCTCGGCGGCCTTCACCGTCGCCGCCGCCAGCACGGCGAAGTTCTCCAGGGTCTGCAGGTCCTCGCTGGAGAAGCGCGCCGGGTTCAGCGCGTCCAGCGTCAGCAGGCCCCAGGGGCGATCATCGAGGAACAGGGGGCAGCCCAGGCAGTCGTGCACCTCCAGGTGCTCCAGATGCCCATCCACCAGGCCGTCATACGGGTCGGGCAGATCGCAGTCGGCCGGGAAGCGCGTCGGCCCGCGATTCTCCAGGAGTGTCCGCAGGCGTGGGTGCTCGCTGACCTTGAAGCGCCGCCCCAAGGTGTCGGCGCTCAAGCCGTCCACCGCGAGGGGCACCAGTTGCTCGCCTTCCAGTCGCAGCAGCGCGGTTGCGTCGCATGGCAGCAGGCCCCGCAGCGCGCCGAGGAGGCGGCGATAGCGCTCCGGCTCCGGTAGATCGCGGGACAGGTCGGTGACCAGGGGGATGAGTGTCTGCAGCAAAGAGGGAGTTGTCATATTGACTTCTTGATGTCGGATTGACTCGGAGACAATTGTAGTCAAAACCACCCTTCAAAACATAACTAACTGATTTATAAGAAATAAAAATGTGGCACGGGAAATGAAATACCCAGGACGAGATTCAGACCCACTAGAAAAACGGAGTCCAACCATGCTGTCCAGCCAAGTGCGTGCCATCGTCAAGTCCACCGTCCCCCTGCTGGAGACCGGTGGCGAAGCCCTGACCACCCATTTCTACAAGATGATGCTCAGCGAGTACCCGCAGGTCCGCCCGCTGTTCAACCAGGCCCACCAGGCCAGCGGCGACCAGGCCCGCGCCCTCGCCAACGGCGTGCTGATGTACGCCCGCCACATCGACCAGCTCGAGGTCCTGGGCCCGCTGGTCAGCCGCATCGTCGCCAAGCACGTCGCCTTGCAGATCCTCCCCGAGCACTACCCCATCGTGGGTGACTGCCTGCTGCGTTCCATCCGCGAGGTCCTGGGCGAGGAGATCGCCACGGACGAGGTGATCGACGCCTGGGCCCAGGCCTATGAGCTGCTGGCCGGCCTGCTGATCGGCTCGGAGGAGGAAATCTACGCCGCGAGTGCCGAGGCCCCCGGTGGCTGGCGCGGCGCGCGTGGCTTCATCGTCGAGCGCAAGGTCGCGGAAAGCGACGAGATCACCTCCTTCCACCTGGTGCCGGAAGACGGCGGCGCGGTGCTGGACTTCGCCCCCGGCCAGTTCATCGGCTTGCGCCTGGACATCGATGGCGAAGAGGCGCGCCGCAACTATTCCCTGTCCGCCGCCGCCAACGGTCGCTCCTACCGCATCAGCGTCAAACGCGAGCCAGGCGGCAAGGTTTCCAACTTCCTCCACGACCGAGTCGGCGAAGGCGACCGCATCGAGCTCTTCGCACCGGCCGGTGACTTCGTCCTGCGCTCCAGTCGCAAACCGCTGGTGCTGATCACCGCCGGCGTCGGCATCACCCCTGCGCTGGCCATGCTCGACGTGGCGCAACACAGCGATCGGCCGATCCACTTCATCCACTGTGCGCGCAACGGCGCGGTGCACGCCTTCCGCGACTGGGTTGAGGCGATCGCTGCCCGGCGTCCGAATCTCCAGCATTTCGTCTGCTACAGCGAACCGGGCGAAAGCGATCGCGCCGACGGCACCGGTTTTCTCACCCAAGAACGCCTGTCGGGCTGGCTACCCGCCGAGCGCGATCTGGATGCCTACTTCCTTGGGCCAAAGCCCTTCATGGCTCAGGTGAAGAAGTACCTCAAGGCGCTGGGCGTACCCGAAAGACAATGCCACTACGAGTTCTTCGGGCCTGCCAGTGCCCTGGACAGCTGATCGACCTTGCCCGGCGCTCACGAGGTGCCGGGCCTTGAACGAGGAAACCACCATGACCTTCTTCAACTCCCCCGATGCTCTTCTGCGCCTTGCCAACCAGGTTCTCTGGATCGGCCTGGTCATGCTGCTTGTCGGCATCTTCTGCGGCTATCTGCTCGACCAGTTCTTCGGCCTGCTGCCGCTGATCGCCTTCCACGGCATGGTCATCTTCGGGCCGACCCTGCTGAAGCTCGGCTACGTCATGCGCCTCACCGCCCAATACCAGCTGCGCAAGGAGGCGCTCCATGCAGTTGCGTGACCGTAAACGGGAACTGGCCATCGCGCCGCTCTGGCGCCTTGGCTTCCGCCCCTTCTTCCTGGCTGGCGGGCTCTTCGCGCTCATCGCCATGGCGTTCTGGACCGTCGTGCTGACCGGCCACCTCAGTACCTGGCAACCGGTTGGTGGCTGGCTGGCCTGGCATCGTCACGAAATGCCATTCGGCTTCGGCATCGCCATCATCGCCGGCTTCCTGCTCACTGCCGTGCAGAACTGGACGGGCAGGGCGGGGCTCTCCGGGCGCCCGTTGATGTTGCTCGCAGCCCTCTGGCTCGCCGCGCGCCTGGCTTGGTTACTGGAGGCGCCGCTCCTTGTGCTGATTCCCTTGCAGGTCGCCTTCCTGCCGCTGCTGGCCTTCGTCATCGGCCGCAGCCTCTGGCAGGTGCGCCAGCACAACAACTATCCCGTGGTGGCCGTGCTGGCCCTGCTCGGCGGTACCGATGCCCTGGTGCTGGCTGGCCTGGCATTGGGCGACGAGGGTATGCAACGCCAGGGCGTGCTCGCGGCGATGTGGCTGATCGCGGCGCTGATGGGCCTGATCGGCGGGCGGGTGATTCCCTTCTTCACCCAGCGCGGGCTGGGGCGCACCCAGCAGGTGAAGGCACTGCCCTGGCTGGACCGCGCCACCCTCGGTTGCGCGCTGCTGGTGGCGGTGCTGAGCGCCTCGGGTATAGCCCTGAAAGCCAGCCCCTGGATCGCGTTGCCGTTCGCCTGCCTGGCCCTGGGCAACACCGTTCGCCTGGCGCGCTGGTACGACGCGGGCATCTGGCGCGTGCCGTTGCTCTGGTCCTTGCACCTGGCCTTCGCCTGGCTGGTGGTGGCGCCCCTCGGCCAGGCGCTCTGGCACCTGGGGCTACTGGGCAACCCGAGCCTGCCGTTGCACGCGCTGGCGGTCGGGGCAATGGGCGGGTTGATCCTGGCGATGCTGGCTCGTGTCAGCCTGGGTCACACCGGGCGGCCGTTGTCGCCGCCGAAGGCGATGGGCGTCGCCTTCGCACTGGTCAACTGTGGGGCGGTGGCACGGGTGTTCCTGCCGGGGCTGCTGCCAAGCGTGGCGCTACCCTTGGCGGGGGTATGCTGGCTGGCCGCCTTTGCGCTGTTTCTCGTGCACTACGCGCCGATGTTCTGCCACCCCCGGGTCGACGGCCAGCCGGGTTGAGGCTCAGGGCCGGGTGGTGCGCAGGCGCGCCAGTTCGGCCTTCAGCCATTCTGCGGAGAGCTGTTCCTGGCCGTTGCAGCGCACCTTGTAGGGCTTGCCGCTCATGCTGCTTTCGGTCGCGGCGCGGGCGATGAAGTCCTCGCTGGAGTCCACCAGGCCCTTCTTGTTCAGGTAGTCGAGCTTCTTCTGCAGGTGATCGCGGGCTTCGGTGGCCGGGTACTCACTGCCGTTGCGGATGAACAGGCAGCCACTCGACGCCACGAACGTCAGCAGCCCCGCTATTTCCTGCTGGCTGCGTGCGTCCGGCGCCGCCTGGCTCGGGTTCATCGCAAGCAACAAGCAACTGGCGCAGATGGCCTGCCAGGTAACGGTGAAAACGCGCATCTTCCCAATACTCCATATGGCTCAGGGGTGTGTGCCGCTTGTACCAGGGGCCGACCGGCATGGCGCGGTCCTCCTGCACGACGGCGGTGTAGTTCTGCAGGGGCCGCAGCGGGTAGCCGAGTGGGTCCGCCGGGGCGTAGACGTTCAGCCAGCGCGCCTGTTCGCGCACCCGCTCCTCCAGGCAATGGCCGGGGAAGCGGATGGGCTGCACGGGGTCGTAGGCAAAGGTGAACAGCGGGATGTTGCAGCCGAAGGTGACCAGCCCGGCGAGGGTCTCCAGCGCGATGAAGGGGTCGCGCGGGCAGCTCGGGGTGTCGTTGAGTTTCTGCTGATCCCAGACGAAGTTGGAGAAGATGTGCCCGCCGAGGGAGTGCGCGAGTACCACCAGCGGCGTATTCGGGCCGACCCGTGCGCGCAGGGCGTTGAGGCCGTTGCGCAGGCATTGGTGCACTTCTTCGTAGGTGGTGTCGTAGGCCTGGCTGACCTTGCGATAGCCACTGGCGTCGCCGAGGAACAGCGTCACCGCCTCGCGCAGCCAGCGCCAGGTAACCGGTTCGCGCTCCAGGCGGTCGAGGAAGGCCTGCTCGCGCTTGTCCAGCACGCTGGCCCAGTAAAGGCTCTGGAAGGCGATCTGTTCGGCGTCGCTGCCCAGGCGCTTGCGCAGGCCGCGGATCAGGCCCTGGGCGAAGCTGTGCTGGCCGTCGTCGTCGCGCAGGTCCTGCTGGTTGCCAATGCCATGGATGATGGCGACGGCGAGCTTCATCGGTTCTCTCCCTGAATCGTCGCGCGGCAGCCTACCCCGAGGCAGGCCGCGCGGCAATCGGGCCGATCAGAGCGGCTGCAGGCGTTCGGCCAGGCGGCCGCCATCCACCAACTCGAGGAATTCGTCACCGAGGCGCTGGCTTTCGCTCATCGCCTTGCGCCAGTAGCGCTCGCGTCCGGCATCGTCACCCAGGTAGCGGGTGAAGTCCTTGCGGTCCGGTAGCTTGCCGTGGGGCAGGGTGGCCAGGTACTCCCGCGAGGGGGCGAGCAGCAGCACGTCCTGCAGGCGCACTGCATCGCCACGACGCCAGGGCAGGCCCTTGTCGAACCAGCCAGGGATCACCTTGTCGGTGAAGTGCGGGTAGAGCACCACGCCGTCGCCGCTGTAGGGCAGGTCGAGGTGGTAGTCGAGTAGGCCGCCGTCGCGGTAGGTACCGGGGCCGGCGCCCGGGATGTCGCGCACGCCTTCCATCACCATGGGGATGGAGCCGGAAGCGAGCAGGGCGTGGCGGAGGTTGCTGGCGTCCAGTGCCAGGCAGCGCGAGGGGAAGTCTTCCAGCGCGGCCAGGGGAGGGGCCAGGCGGATGTCATGCAGGATCACCCGCTCGAAGTGTCGGGCCAGGCGCGGGCGCCCCAGCAGATTGGAGCCGATCACCGAGCCCAGGCCGAGCCCCAGCGCACCCCGGCGGTCATGGGCGAGCAGGCCGTGACTCTTTACCACCACCACATTGAGGCGGTAGTGCGGGTTGCTCAGCACATGGGCGTCCTGGCCTTCCAGCAGGTGGTCGAGCATCTGCGCGCAGAGGCGGCTGACCTCGGCCATGGTCACGCCCTTGGGGAAGCGTTGCGCGGTGTACAGCTCGCCCAGGCGGCTGATGCCCTTGGCGGCGTCCGGCAGGCAGGCGCTGGCGAAGCGCCAGGAGCCGATGGAGGCGCCGATCAGCGAGCGCTCCTGGGGCGCGCGTGGCAGCCAGTCGCCGAACAGCGCCAGGTCCAGGCCCTGGATGCCCAGCGCCTTGGGGCCGCCGGCGGCGCCGGGGAGAATCTTCACGTCGGCCGGCTGCAGGCCGCGCTCGCGGATGCGTGCCAGGGCACGGCTGCCGGCGCGCAGGGTGAGGGCGGGCGACTTGATGTGAATGGCGCTCATGGGGGCCTCCGAAAAAAGCGAGGCAGCGATTATAGTGGCCCGCGCCGCCAGTCCAAGCGCCTTCATCCTGTGAATGATGCGTCCATGCCGAGGCCGGGGAGTGATTGGCGGGCCCGGGGTACCGATGGCATCGACCGGGGCGGCCGGAAATTCAGCTTGAGTTAATTGGCCTTCGCTAAGGTGTACCCATCGAAGACAGATATCCCCACAAGGAGATGCACCATGAAAAAACTCACTGCCCTGTTCGCCGTCGCCACCCTCGCTGCCACCGCCGGGATTGCCCAGGCCCGTGACCTCGGCCCGGACGAAGCCCTGAAGCTGCGTGACGCCGGCACCATCCAGTCGTTCGAGAAGCTCAACGCCGCCGCCATCGCCAAGCACCCCGGCTCCACCGTCAACGAGACCGAGCTGGAAGAGGAATACGGCCGCTACATCTACCAGGTCGAACTGCGTGATCCCCAGGGCGTGCAGTGGGATCTCGAACTGGACGCCACCAATGGCCAGATCCTCAAGGATCACCAGGACGACTGATGGGACTGATCATGCGCTACAGCGGCATCCTCGTCCTGGTTCTGGCGGTCTTCGCCCTCGAGGCGGTGGCCCGTGACCTGGACCAGGACGAAGCCCTGAAGCTCCGCGAAGAAGGGGTGATCATGCCCCTCGAGCAACTGCTGCACCGGGCCCTGGGGTTGTACCCCGGGGCTCGCCTGCTGGAGGCGGAGCTGGAAGAGGAAGACGATGTCTATGTCTACGAAGTCGAACTGCTGACCACCGAAGGCGTGGTGCGCGAGCTGGAACTGGACGCCCGTGACGGGCGCATCCTGAAGGACGAGGAGGATGACTGATGCGCCTGCTGCTGGTTGAGGATCATGTGCCTCTGGCGGACGAGCTGCTGGCCGGGCTCGGCCGCCAGGGCTACGCCGTGGACTGGTTGGCCGACGGCCGCGATGCCGCCCATCAGGGCGCCAGCGAACCCTATGACCTGATCGTGCTGGACCTCGGCCTGCCCGGGCGCCCGGGCCTCGACGTGCTTCGCGAATGGCGGGCGGGCGGGCTGGCCACGCCGGTGCTGATCCTCACCGCGAGGGATTCCTGGGCCGAGCGCATCGAGGGCCTCAAGGCCGGCGCCGACGACTACCTGACCAAACCCTTCCACCCGGAGGAGCTGGCCCTGCGCATCCAGTCGCTGCTACGCCGTGCCCGGGGCCTGGCCAACCAGCCGCACCTTGAAGCGGCCGGCCTGCAGCTGGACGAAGGCCGCCAATGCGTCACCCGCGGCGGCGAGGAAGTGGACCTGACCGCCGCCGAGTTCCGCCTCCTGCGCTACTTCATGCTCCACCCCGGCCAGCTGCTGTCCAAGAGCCACCTGGCCGAGCACCTGTATGACGGCGAGACCGAGCGCGACTCCAACGTCATCGAGGTTCACGTCAACCACCTGCGACGCAAGCTCGGGCGCAGCGTGATCGAGACCCGTCGAGGCCAGGGCTACCGCTTCACCGGTGTCACCGAGTGAGGTCCATCCAGCGGCAGCTCAGCATCGGCCTGGTGACCCTGTTGCTGGTGGTCGGGCTGTTGCTCGCCCAGGTGAGCCTGTGGCTGTTCGATGATGGCCTGCGCCGCCACCTCGAGGGCAACCTGCGCAGCGAGGCGGAAAGCCTGCTGGCCGCCCTGGTGCGCGGTCCCAAGGGCATCCAGCTGGACGAGCAGAAGCTCAACCCGGCGCATCAGCAGCCCTATTCGGGGCGCTACTTCCTGATCCGTATCGATGACACCCCCTGGCGCTCCCGCTCCCTGTGGGACGCCGAGTTCGCCATGCCCGAGCGCCCTGGCCTGACCGCCGAGCTGCTGCCCGGGCCCAATGACCAGCAGTTGCTCACCTACCGGGGCGACTACCGCCGCTTCGGGCGCCAGGTCAGCATTGCCGTGGCCCAGGACTACACGCCGATCCTGGACAGCTTCCGCCGCGTGCAGTGGACCGGTGTCGCCCTGGGTATCGCCGCACTCCTGCTGATGCTCGCCCTGCAGCGTTACACGGTGCGTCGCGCCCTGCGCCCGCTGGAACGGGTGCGCCGGCAGATCGCCCAGCTGCAGCAGGGCCAGCGCAGCGAGCTGGATGCCCGCGTGCCCCTGGAACTGGAGCCGCTGGTGGGCCAGATCAACCACCTGCTGGCCCATACCGAAGACACCCTGCGTCGCTCGCGCAATGCACTGGGCAACCTCGGCCACGCGCTGAAGACGCCCCTGGCGGTGCTGGTCAGCCTGGAGTCCCGCGACGAGCTGCGTGGGCACCCGGAGCTGCGCGCCACCCTGGCCGAGCAGTTGGAGCAGATCCAGCAACGCCTGTCCCGCGAGCTGGGTCGCGCGCGCCTGGCCGGAGAAGCGTTGCCGGGGGCGCATTTCGATTGCGATGCGGAGTTGCCGGGGCTGTTCAACACCCTGTCGATGATCCATGACAGCCGGCTCGACCTGGACTGGGATGTCGCCCCCGGCCTGCGCCTGCCCTGGGATCGCGAGGACCTGCTGGAGCTGTTGGGCAACCTGCTCGACAACGCCTGCAAGTGGGCGGAAACCCAGGTGCTGCTGTCCATCTCCCTGCAGGCCGACGGCTATCGCCTGAGTGTCGACGACGACGGCCCCGGCATCGCCGAGGAGCAGCGCGAGTCGGTGCTCGCCCGCGGCTCGCGGCTGGACGAGCAGGTTGCCGGCCATGGTCTGGGCCTCGGCATCGTGCGGGACATCGTCGACGCCTGGGGCGGCCGGCTCAGCCTGGACAGCAGCCCCCTCGGCGGCCTGCGGGTGCGCATCGACCTGCCCGTGCCTCGCCGTTGACGGCGCACGGTGCGGTTGGTATCAGGCCTGTCTAGTCTGAAGGCAACCCAACAAGGACCCGCCCCATGCATGCATTCGATGCTCCCCATCCGCCGCACCTGGCCCGGCTGCTCGGTTTTGCCGGGCTGGTGCCCTTCGTCACGGGCGCACTCGGTATCTGGCTGACCCCGATCGGCTGGCGCCCCCTGGTACTGGCGGCGTTGCTGGACTACGCCGCCGTCATTCTCGCGTTCATGGGCGCCATTCACTGGGGGCTGGCCATGCGTGCCGGCCAGGAGGACACCCGTGCGCGCCTGCAACTGGGCTTCTCGGTGATTCCCGCACTGTTCGGCTGGGTCGCCATCTCCGCCGGGCTGCCCGCCGGCCTGGCGGTGGCCGTGTTCATCCCGGCCTTCATCGGCCTGTACCTGGCCGACCTGCGTGCCGTGCGCCTGGGCCTGGCACCGGGCTGGTACCCGGCCCTGCGCCGCCCGCTGACCATCGGCGTGGTCACCAGCCTGCTGGTGGCCTGGGGCGGCCTGCTATTCGGCCAGCCAGGCTGACACCGCAGCCAGCGCCGCCTCGCGGCGTTCGGCCCAATTCCCCGCCACCACCACGTAGCGCTGCCCCCGGGCCTGCAGCCACGCCTCGCTGGCGTGGAAGAATGCCAATCGCTCGGCCAGTGCCGGTTGGCAGCGCTGCCCATCGCCCACCCAGGGCACGCCTTCCGGGCTCAGCAGCAGGTGCAGGTCGTAGCGGCGTTCGGCCAGGGCCGTCTCCAGCCAGGCCGGGCAGTCGCCGAACAGCGTGCGGCTCCAGAGGATGTTGCTCAGCAGGTGGGTATCCAGCACCAGCAGCGCCGGCCGCTCGGCCCGCGCCGCGTCCTCGCGCTGCAATTGCCCCCGGGCGATCAGGGGGATGTCGGCGTAGCAGGTGTCGCGCTGCTGCTCGTCGATGAACTCGCGCACGTACTCGCCCACCACCCGGCCGCCGAAGCGCGCGGCGATCTCGCCGGCCAGCCAGCTCTTGCCGCTGGACTCGGGGCCGGCCAGTACCAGCACCTTCATGCCGGGCTCGCCTGCGGTTGCCGCCATAGCCGCCAGCCGTGCACCGCCAGCAGGGTGAACAGCGCGTAGAGCGCGGCGGTCAGGTACAGCGCCTTGCTGAGGAACAGGCCGACGAAGATCACGTCCACCACAATCCACAGCGCCCAGCATTCCAGGCGCTTCTGCGCCATCCACACCTGGGCCACCAGGCTGAACCCGGTCAGCGCCGCGTCCAGCCAGGGCGCGGCGGCGTCGGTGTGGGTCGCCATCACGTAGCCCAGCGCCAGGCTGCCGGCGGCCCCCAGGCCCAGGCCCGTCGCCAGCTGCGCCGGCGCCAGGCGGCTGACCTCGCGGCCGTCATGGCGTGCGCCGCCCCGGGTCCATTGCCACCAGCCGTAGCCTTGCAGCACGGCGTAGATGCCCTGCAGCAGCATGTCGGAATAGAGCTTCACCTCGAAGAAGATCCAGGCGTAGATCAGCACCATGGCCAGGCCGATGGGCCAGCACCAGCGGTTCTGCCGGGTGGTGAGCCAGACGGCGAGCACGCCGAGCGCGGCGGCGAAGAGTTCAAGTGGCGACACGGGCGACCCTCGTGGAAAGAGCCGCCGATTGTAGCGGCTTCAGCCGGCGGCGGGCGCCCTGGCCGCCAGGCGTTGCCGGTCCTGGCGCTCGCGTTCGGTGCCCAGGTACCGCTCGCGGGTGCCCAGCAGGTGGTCGAACCAGGGCCGCGTCACGCACCAGTTGGCGTGGGGGTTGGGCCCCATGTGGTGGTCGTAGTGCCAGGGCAGGTGGCGGCGTGCCCAGTCCGGGTCCTCGTGGGAGCGGCGGTGGGTGCGGTAGTAGTTCGCCGCGCAGTACCAGAGGGTCGCGGTCAGCCAGGGCGCCACCAGCCACAGCGGGCTGGCGGCCAGGCTGGCCAGCAGCAGTGCCCAGGCTTCCTTGCCCTGGGCGTGCCAGCCCAGCGGGAAGCGCTCGTAGCAGGGGTCGCGGAAGGCATGGCGGCGGGCGTTGCCGTGGTGTTCGTGGAAATGGAAGCTCCAGAAGCGCCCGCGTACCCGGCCCAGGCCGTGGAGCACATGCTTGTGGAAGAACCATTCGATGAAGTTGGCCAAGAGCAGGCCGGCGATGATGCTCAGCGGGGCTTCGAGGTACCAGGGCATGGTGGTGGGTTTCCTTGGCGGGTCACGGGTCGACTCTAGCCAGGAGGAGGGCACCCGGTCTTGCCCGCGCTGCCCGGTTCGCCGGGCGCCCGGGGCAAGCCTCAGCAGACCAGGCTGTCGGCCTGGCGGTAGAGCATCAGCAGTTTGCGGGTGATGCTCTGCTGGATGTCGTCGCGCTCGAAGGTGGAGAGGTGCGGCAGCTTGTACACCTGCAGGCGGTGCAGGTGGATGTAGGGCATCTGCTGGTCGAACTCGCGCAGGTCGCCCTTCATCAGGATCGGCAGGAAGACGTCGCCGCGCTTGCGCTGGTTGCTGATGATCTGCGCCAGTGCCGGCTTGAAGGGCATGGTCTTGGGCTTCGGGCCGCCTTCCTCGATGCGCGTGCTGAGCAGCAACCCCGGCTTGCCGAGCACCACGCCGGGCAACACGAAGAGGCCGGTCTTGAGCACCGCGGCGGCCTCGATCCCGTGGAGGGTGTCGTGAAAGGCGTAGGGGTTGGGCAGCACCACCATCTTGCGCCCGAGATCGGCGGGAAAATGCAGGCTGTAGTTGGTGTAAAGCTGGCGCGTGGACTCGGAGTACACGCACAGGCGGTTCTCGAACAGACGGATGAAACGCTCGGCCAGCTCGCGACGGGCGATGCTGTCCAGGTCCCAGATCAGGTCCTGGTTCTGCTGCTGGCCGAGGTCGACCTCCTGGTGTTCCATGTTGCCCATGCCGGTCCTCAAACGCGGAATTGTCTCAACAAGCGGTTCAACTGCTCGGCCAGTTGGCTGAGCTGCTGACTGGCGGCGCTAGTCTGCTCTGAAGCCATCGCGTTGTCATGGGCCAAGCTGGCTGCCTGGGTCACATTCTGGTTGATGTCCTCCACCACGTGGGACTGCTGCAGGGTGGCACTGGCGATGGAGGCGTTGAGCCCGGTGAGGTTGCGCAACGACTGGGCGATCTGCCCGAGGCTTTCGCCGGCCTGGCTGGCCTGCTCCACGGTCAGCTGCGAGGCGCGGCTGCTTTCGTTGATCACCTTCACCGCCGCTTCGGAGTTGCCTTGCAGGCGCTCGATCATGCCGTGGATCTCGGCGGTGGATTTCTGCGTGCGCTGGGCCAGCAGGCGCACTTCGTCGGCGACCACGGCGAAGCCACGGCCCTGCTCGCCGGCGCGGGCGGCCTCGATGGCGGCGTTGAGCGCCAGCAGGTTGGTCTGCTCGGCGATGGAGCGGATCACTTCCAGGACGGTGCCGATCTGCGAGCTTTCCTCGGCCAGCGAGCGGATCACCTCCACGGCCTGGCCGATGGTGTCGGAGAGCTGGCCGATCTGCCGCAGGCTGGCGTCGATGTTGCTCTGGCCGAGGCGTGCCTGGTCTTCGGCGGTGCGCACCTCGCTGGCGGCGTGCTCGGCGTTCTTCGCCACGTCCTGTACGCCGTAGGTGACCTCGTTGATGGCGGTGGCCACCAGCTCCATCTGCTGGGATTGCTGCTCGCTGTGGCGCTGGCCGTTGCTGGCGATGCCGCCCAGGGAGCCGGCGGCCTGGTCCAGTGCGCCGGCAGCGTCCAGTGATTGGCGGATGACCCCGCGCAGCTTGCTGGTGAAGGCGTTGAAGTGCCCGGAAAGCGCGGTGATCTCGTCGCGACCCTGGCCATCCAGCGAACTGGTCAGGTCACCTTCGCCGCTGGCTATGTTGGCCATGGCCGCCACAACGTCCTGCAGCGGGCGGGTGATGCTGCGGGCGATCACCACCACCAGCACCGCCATGATCAGGGCGATCACCAGGCCGATGAAGGAGGCGCGCAGGGCCTGGGACCAGAATTCCTCCTGCATGTCGTCGATGTAGATGCCCGAGCCGATCACCCAGCCCCAGGGTTCGAAAAGCTGCACGTAGGACACCTTGGGCACCGGGTCGCTGGCGCCCGGCTTCGGCCAGCGGTAGTCGACGAAGCCCGCGCCCTTGCTGCGGGCCACGGCCACCATGTCGTTGAACAGCGGCTTGCCGTCCGGGTCCTTGTAGCCGGAGAGGTCCTGCCCCTCCAGCTTCGGGTTGGTCGGGTGCATGACCATGCGCGGGGTCAGGTCGTTGATCCAGAAGTAGTCGTTCTTGTCATAGCGCAGCGCGCGGATGGCCTGCATGGCCTGCTTCTGCGCGTCCTCGCGGGGCAGGGTGCCGGCAGCCTCCTGGGCCTGGAAGTGCTGCAGCACGCCAGCGGCGGTCTGCACCACGTGCTGGGTCTTGAGCTCCTTGCCATGCAGCAGGTCGCTGTGGATCTGCTGGAGCATGGCCATCCCGAGAACCACCAGCATCGACACCGCGACGACGAGGATCAGCCAGAGGCGGCGGCTGATGGGCAGACTGCGAAGGTTCATGGTCGGGGGCTCCTGACTCGTTATTGTTCTGCGGCCGGATTTCGCGCTCCAGCGCGGTCGTTGCCACGCGCGAATCCACATCATGTCTGATAGCATTTCGGCCTTCGGCCGGCAAACCTGATGCAGATCGTCGGCCGGGAACCCGCGTCACTGTGGCTGGTCTCAGCCGCGCACGGCACCCGTCCGGGCCACACCACACACCTTTTCGAGCAGGCCGCCATCGGGCGAGCCTTGGGGAGAACCAATGGATTTTTGGACGGCCTTCCAGGCCCTGATTCTGGGCGTAGTCGAAGGCATCACGGAGTTCCTGCCGATCTCCAGCACCGGCCACCAGATCATCGTCGCGGACCTGATCGGCTTCGGTGGTGAGCGCTTCCAGGCGTTCAACATCATCATCCAGCTCGGCGCCATCCTCGCCGTGGTCTGGGAATACCGGCGCAAGATCTTCGACGTGGTGGTGGGCCTGCCTCGCGAGCGCAGCGCCCAGCGCTTCACCGGCAACCTGCTGGTGGCCTTCTTCCCGGCGGTGATC
Organism: Pseudomonas sp. No.21; assembly: GCF_054558415.1. Taxonomy (NCBI): domain Bacteria; kingdom Pseudomonadati; phylum Pseudomonadota; class Gammaproteobacteria; order Pseudomonadales; family Pseudomonadaceae; genus Pseudomonas; species Pseudomonas sp. No.21. The sequence goes on along the minus strand of NZ_BAAJNO010000021.1, from coordinate 46,933 downwards.
CTGGGCGTGGCCTTCGCCGACCTGATCCACCACTACCTGTTCAACCCCATCACCGTGGCCACGGCGCTGGTCATCGGCGGGGTGATCATGCTCTGGGCCGAGCGTCGCGATCACCTGATCCAGGCCGAGACGGTGGACGACATGAACTGGAAGCAGGCCCTCAAGGTGGGCTTCGCCCAGTGCCTGGCGCTGGTGCCCGGCACCTCGCGCTCCGGCGCCACCATCATCGGCGGGCTGCTGTTCGGCTTGTCGCGCAAGGCGGCCACCGAGTTCTCCTTCTTCCTCGCCATGCCCACCATGGTCGGCGCGGCGGTGTACTCGGGCTACAAGTACCGCCACCTGTTCCAGCCCTCCGACCTGCCGGTGTTCGCCCTGGGCTTCGTGGTCTCCTTCATCTTCGCGATGATCGCCGTGCGCGCGCTCCTCAAGTTCATCGGCAACCACAGCTACGCGGCCTTCGCCTGGTACCGCATCGGCTTCGGCCTGCTGATCCTCGCCACCTGGCAGTTCGGGCTGATCGACTGGGCCACCGCCCAGGGTTGATGAGTCCCGGGCATTCGCGACATCGATAAAGGCACGCCCCCGGGCGTGCCTTTGTCATAGTGGGCGCCTGCACCGCAACGATTGAGGAAAGCCCATGAGCGCGCTCGAACATCGCCTGCTGGAGGTCAACGGCATCCGCCTGGGGCTGTATTGCGCGGGCCCCGAGGATGGGCGGCCACTCTGGCTGCTGCATGGGTTCCCCGAGTGCTGGCATTCCTGGCGCAACCAGATCGAGCCGCTGCTGGCCGCCGGCTACCGCGTGCTGGTACCGGAGATGCGCGGCTACGGCGGCAGCAGTGCCCCGAGCGATCCCGCCGCTTATGACCTGATCACCCTCTGCGGCGATATCCAGGCCGCCATGGACGCCCTCGGCCAGCATGAGGCCTGCGTCATCGGCCACGACTGGGGCGCTCCGGTGGCCTGGCACCTGGCACTGCTGGAGCCGCTGCGGGTCAAGGCGGTGGTCGGCATGGCGGTGCCTTTCGGCGGTCGCCCGAAGCAACCGGCGACCGAGGCGATGCGTCAGCACTTCGCCGGGCGCTTCAACTACATCCTCTATTTCCAGACGCCGGGCGTCGCCGAGCGCGAGCTGGATGCCGACATCCCGCGCACCCTGCGGATGATGATGCACAACAGCTCCGCCGCCGTGCCCCGGGACTTCTTCCTCCAGGACAAGCCCGCCGGCGCGACGCTGTTCGACGGCATGCAGGACCCCGGCCAGCTGCCGGCCTGGTGCGACGAGGCGGCCTTCGCCGAGTACCTGAAGACCTTCGAGGGGCGCGGCTTCCACGGTGCGCTCAACTGGTACCGCAACTTCGAGCGCAGCTGGCAGCGCACCGAGCCGCTGCAGGGCAGGCAGGTGTTGCAGCCGGCCCTGTTCCTCATCGGCGACAAGGACCCGGTCGGCACCCTGGAGGCCCACAGCATCAAGGTCATGCCGCGCAGCGTGCCCGGCCTGGAACAGCACGTGATCGCCGAGTGCGGGCATTGGCTGCAGAACGAAAAGCCGCGCGAGGTGAACGCCCATCTGCTGGGCTTCCTGGCGCGGCACTATCCGAATGGCAACTGATCTGCGGGGTGGGATGGGTGGGAGCGAATTCATTCGCGATTGTTCGGCACCGAGCCCATCGCGGTTGAAACCGCTCCCACAGGTGGGAGCGGTCTTGGGGCGACTGATGTCGCCCCTGCAGGATTGAGGAGGCTGTAGGGGCGAATTCATTCGCCCGCCCTTGAATGCGCCCCTACAGGCCTCCCAGCTCAGCCGGCCAGCAACTGGCGCAGCACGTAGTGGAGGATGCCGCCGGCCTTGAAGTACTCGACCTCGTTGAGGGTGTCGATGCGACAGAGCACCTCGACCTTCTCGAGCGAGGCGTCCTCGCGGGTGATCTCCAGGGTCAGTGGCATGCGCGGGCGCAGTTCCACGCCGCTGAGACCGTGGATGCCGATCGTCTCCTTGCCGGTCAGGCCCAGGCTCTTGCGGTCGGTACCCTCCTTGAACTGCAGTGGCAGCACGCCCATGCCCACCAGGTTGGAGCGGTGGATGCGCTCGAAGCTCTCGGCGATCACCGCCTTGACCCCCAGCAGGTTGGTGCCCTTGGCCGCCCAGTCGCGGGAGGAGCCGGTGCCGTATTCCTTGCCGGCGAAGATCACCAGCGGCGTGCCTTCGGCCTGGTAGCGCATGGCGGCGTCATAGATGGCCAGCTTCTCGCCGCTGGGCACATGCAGGGTGTTGCCACCTTCCTCGCCGCCGAGCATCTCGTTGCGGATGCGGATGTTGGCGAAGGTGCCGCGCATCATCACCTCGTGGTTGCCACGCCGCGAGCCGTAGGAGTTGAAGTCGGCCGGCTCCACGCCGTTTTCCCGCAGGTAGCGCCCGGCGGGGCTGTCGGCCTTGATGTTGCCGGCAGGGGAGATGTGGTCGGTGGTCACCGAATCCCCCAGCAAGGCGAGGACCCGGGCCTGCTGCACGTCTTCCACCTTGGGGGGCGCACCGGCGATATCGGCGAAGAAGGGCGGGTGCTGGATGTAGGTGGAGTCGGCCTGCCAGGCATAGGTGTCCGATTCGGGCACCTGGATGGCGCGCCATTTCTCGTCGCCGGCGAAGACCTCGGCGTATTCCTTGCGGAACATGGCGGTGTCCACCTTGGCGATGGCGTCGGCGATCTCCTTCTGGCTCGGCCAGATGTCCTTCAGGTACACAGGCTTGCCGTCCTTGCCTTCGCCCAGCGGTTCGCGGCTGATGTCCAGGCGCACGCTGCCAGCCAGGGCATAGGCCACCACCAGCGGCGGGGAGGCCAGCCAGTTGGTTTTAACCAGCGGGTGCACGCGGCCTTCGAAGTTGCGATTGCCGGAGAGCACCGAGGCCACGGTCAGGTCGCCCTGCTGGATGGCCTTCTCGATGGGCTCCAGCAGCGGGCCGGAGTTGCCGATGCAGGTGGTGCAGCCGTAACCCACCAGGTCGAAGCCCAGCTCATCGAGGTACTTAGTCAGCCCGGCGGCGGCGAAGTACTCGGTCACCACCTTGGAGCCGGGCGCCAGGGAACTCTTCACCCAGGGCTTGCGCGTCAGGCCCTTTTCCACGGCCTTCTTCGCCACCAGGCCGGCGGCCATCATCACGCTGGGGTTGGAGGTGTTGGTGCAGGAGGTGATGGCGGCGATCACCACGGCGCCGTCGCTCAGGCGGTGGGTGCGGCCCTCGTATTCGTAGTCCATCACGCCGCTCTGCACGCTGCCGCCCACGGCGGTGCCACCGCCGCCCTCGCTGAGCAGGCGGCCGTCCTCCTTGGCGCTGGGCTTGAGTTGCAGGGCGATGAGGTCGTCGAAGGTGCTGGCCACCTGGGTCAGCGGCACCCGGTCCTGCGGGCGCTTGGGCCCGGCCAGGCTGGCTTCCACCGTGCCCATGTCCAGGGACAGATTGTCGGTGAACACCGGTTCGTCGCCGGCGTTGCGCCACAGGCCCTGGGCCTTGCAGTAGGCCTCCACCAGCTTGACCGTGGATTCCGGGCGGCCGGAGAGGCGCAGGTAGCCCAGGGTGATCTCGTCCACCGGGAAGAAGCCGCAGGTGGCGCCGTATTCCGGGGCCATGTTGGCGATGGTGGCGCGGTCGGCCAGGGGCAGGTCGGCGAGGCCGTCGCCGTAGAACTCGACGAATTTCCCCACCACGCCCTTCTTGCGCAGCATCTGGGTGACGGTGAGCACCAGGTCGGTGGCGGTGATGCCTTCCTTGAGCTTGCCGCTGAGCTTGAAGCCGATCACCTCGGGGATCAGCATCGACACCGGCTGGCCGAGCATCGCCGCTTCCGCCTCGATGCCGCCCACGCCCCAGCCGAGTATGCCGAGGCCGTTGATCATGGTGGTGTGGGAGTCGGTGCCCACCAGGGTGTCGGGGAAGGCGTAGGTCCTGCCGTCCTCGTCGCGGGTCCAGACGGTGCGGCCCAGGTACTCGAGGTTGACCTGGTGGCAGATGCCGGTGCCCGGCGGCACCACGCTGAAGTTGTCGAAGGCGTTCTGGCCCCAGCGCAGGAAGGCGTAGCGCTCGCCGTTACGCTCCATCTCGATCTCGACGTTCTGCTCGAAGGCCTCGGGGCTGGCGAAGCGGTCCACCATCACCGAGTGGTCGATCACCAGGTCCACCGGCGAGAGCGGGTTGATCTTCTGTGGGTCGCCGCCGGCCTTCGCCACGGCATCACGCATGGCGGCCAGGTCGACCACGGCGGGCACGCCGGTGAAGTCCTGCATCAATACCCGCGCCGGGCGGTACTGGATCTCGCGCTCGGAGCTGCGGGTCTTCTGCCAGGCCACCAGGGCTTCGAGGTCCTCGCGGCCGACGGTCTCGTTGTCCTCCCAGCGCAGCAGGTTCTCCAGCAGCACTTTCAGGGACAGGGGCAGTTTGTCGATGCTGCCGAGGCGCTTGGCGGCCTCTGGCAGGCTGAAGTAGTGATAGGTCTTGCCGTCCACCTCGAGGGTGCGGCGGCTGTTCAGGCTATCCAGGGAAGGCATGCGACATCTCCTTTTGGCCCACACGGCATGGGCCGATACAGGGGGCGGAACCTTGGAAAGCTAGCTCTGCTTGGCAGGTTCCGCCATGTTCTGGACTCACGTTCCGCCAGCATGGTTCCTCTTGTCGCATCACTGCGGGCGTAGGAATTTTCCATCGGTTAGTGTGTGAAATCGGGCGCTTCGGCTCTATAGTGCGCGGCCAAGGAGACACCCCGATGAATAGCCTGTTCCTGCACTGCCGCCCCGGTTTCGAGGGCGAAGTGTGCGCCGAGATATCCGACCTGGCCGCCCGACTGGACGTGCCCGGCTACGCCAAGGGCAAGGCCAACAGTGCCTGTGCCGAGTTCATCTGCCAGGATGCCGACGGCGCCGAGCGGCTGATGCGCGGCCAGCGTTTCGCGCGCCTGATCTTCCCGCGCCAGTGGGCCCGTGGCGGCTTCCTGGCCCTGCCGGAGACCGATCGCATCAGCGTGCTGCTGGCGCACCTGGCCGACTACCCGGTGTGCGGCAGCCTGTGGCTGGAGGTGCTGGACACCAACGAAGGCAAGGAGCTGTCGAATTTCTGCAAGAAGTTCGAGGCGCCCCTGCGCAAGGCCCTGGAGAAGGCCGGGCGCCTGGTGGATGACCCGGGCAAGCCGCGTTTGCTGCTGACCTTCCGCAGTGGCCGCGAGGTGTTCGCCGGCCTCGCCGAGGCGGACAACTCCGCGCTCTGGCCCATGGGCATCCCGCGCCTGAAGTTCCCCCGCGAGGCGCCGAGCCGCTCCACGCTGAAGCTTGAGGAGGCGTGGCACACCTTCATCCCCCGCGAGCAGTGGGAAACACGGCTCTCCGAGGACATGACCGGCGTCGACCTCGGCGCATCCCCCGGTGGCTGGACCTACCAGCTGGTGCGTCGCGGCATGCTGGTCACCGCCATCGACAACGGCCCCATGGCCGAAAGCCTGATGGAGACGGGGCTCGTGCAGCACCTGATGGTCGACGGCTTCACCTTCAAGCCGAAGCAGCCGGTGGACTGGATGGTCTGCGACATCGTCGAGAAGCCGGCGCGCAACGCCGCGCTGCTGGAGACCTGGATAGGCGAGGGGCTGTGCCGCGAGGCGGTGGTCAACCTCAAGCTGCCGATGAAGCAGCGCTACGCCGAGGTGCAGCGCCTGCTGCAGCGCCTGGAAGACGCCTTCCGCGAGCGCAGGATCAAGGTGTCCATCGCCTGCAAGCAGCTCTATCACGACCGCGAGGAAGTGACCTGCCACCTGCGTCGCCTGGACCGCTGAGGCCCCACGCCCAGCCGCGCCGGGCATCGGCCGGGCTGGGCGTGCCCGGCGCTTTACGCCACAATGGCGACCTGTTCCTGGAGTACCCCATGTCCGATCAGCCTGATGCCATTCTCGATGCCACCGGCCTCAATTGCCCTGAGCCGGTGATGATGTTGCACAACAAGGTGCGCGACCTGCCGTCCGGCGGTCTGCTCAAGGTCATCGCCACCGACCCGTCGACCCGGCGGGATATCCCCAAGTTCTGCATGTTCCTCGGCCACGAGCTGGTGGAGCAGGGCGAAGAGGCCGGTACCTACCTGTACTGGATCCGCAAGAAAGCCGAATGAGGCCCGTCCCGGATGCGAAGAAGCCCGCCTGATGCGGGCTTCTTGCTGTCTGGAGGCATGTCGGTGCGGTGGTCGGGTGGAGCCCCGCCTGCGCGGGTATGACGAGGCCCCTGGGCGCGCGACCGTCCCCGTCACCCTCGCGAACGCGGGGGGCCGCTGGACCTCAGGCCGGCTCCGCCACGCCCAGCCGCTCGCCCATGCGGATGCGCGAGCGTGCGCTGCGGGCGACGCGGAACGACAGCATCACCGCCGCCACCGTGAGGCCGACGATCAGCCCCTGCCACAGGCCGCGCGGGCCGGTGGGTTCGCCCAGCCAGTCGGTGAGCCCCAGCAAATAGCCGACGGGCAGGCCGATGCCCCAGTAGGAGAACAGTGTCAGCACCATGGTCACCCGGGTGTCCTGGTAGCCGCGCAGGGCGCCGGCGGCGGTGACCTGGATGGCATCGGAGAACTGGAACAGCGCGGCGAACACGATCAGCGACGCGGCCACTGCGATCACCTGCGCATCCGGCGTATAGATGGCGGCGATCTGTTCGCGCAACAGCAGCATCAGGCTGGCCGAGAGGCAGGCGTAGGTCAGTGCCACGGCCATGCCCAGGCCGGCGGAGAAGCGCGCGTCACGCGGTGTGCCGCGGCCCAGGGAGTGGCCGACACGTACGGTCACGGCCATCGCCAGGGAGTAGGGGATCATGAACACCAGCGAACTGAAGTTCAGCGCGATCTGGTGCCCGGCCACCACATTGGCGCCGAGGCCGCCGATGAGCAGGGCGATCACCGCGAAGATGCTCGACTCGGCGAAGATCGCGATGCCGATGGGCAGGCCCACGCTCAGCAGGCGGCGGATCACCGCCCAGCTCGGCCTCTCGAAGTGATTGAACAGGCCGCTCGGCTTGTAGACCTTGGCGATGTTCACCCAGGCCAGCATGCCGAAGAACATCAACCACATGACGGTGCCGCTGGCCCAGCCACAGCCGACGCCGCCCATGGCCGGGAAGCCCAGGTGGCCGTAGATCAGCACGTAGTTCAGGGGAATGTTCAGCAGCAGTCCGCAGATGCCCAGCACCATGCTCGGGCGGGTTCGACCGAGGCCGTCGCTGCAGCAGCGCAGCACCTGGTAGAGGGCCACTGCCGGCAGGCCGAAGGCGATGCCGTGGAGGTAGCCCATGCTCGGGATCACCAGGTCTTCTTCCACGCCCATCAACTGCAGCACGGGCTCGGCGCACAGCAGCAGGCCGGCGCCGGCGATGCCGACCACCACGGCCAGCCACAGTGCCTGGCGCACCAGCGGGCCGATCTCGGCGTCCTGGCCGGCCCCATGGCGCTGGGCGACTTTCGCGGTGGTGGCCAGGAGGGTGCCGGTCATCAACAGGAACACCGGCACCCATATGGAGTTGCCCAGGGCCACGGCGGCCAGGTCACGCGGGCTGACGCGGCCTGCCATCACGGCGTCGACGAAACCCATGGCCGAGTGGGAGAGCTGGGCGATCATGATCGGCAGGGCGAGGGTGAATAGGGCACGCAATTCGCGACGGGTACGGTCGAGGCGAGTCTGGATTGTCACGGGGGGTCTTTCCATGGCTGTGAAGCGTTCACCGGTACGGCGGTGGCGTCCGTATTGCTTGTGGCCCACGGGGTGGGCATGCCTGGCTGCGATGGGCTCGCAACGGGCGCTGGCCTGGCCGTGGCAGGGGGAATGCCGGCGATAGAGGGCAGCGGAGGCGAAAGACCGCGTAGTTTACGCCTTGACGATGCAGTCAGGAAAGAGGGGCGATGCGTGCCTGCGAGGCGACGCCGGGTGGGTGGATTCCGTAGAATGGCCGCCTTGCCCCCGGAGAGCGCCATGCGAATCCTTGCTGACGAAAACATCCCCCTGGTCGACGCCTTCTTCGGCGGTTTCGGCTCCATCCGCCGCCTGCCGGGCCGGGCCATCGACCGTGCCGCCCTGGACGACGCCGAGGTGCTGCTGGTGCGCTCGGTGACCCGTGTCGACCGCGCCCTGCTGGAAGGCAGCGCGGTGCGCTTCGTCGGCACCTGCACCATCGGCACCGATCACCTGGATCTGGACTGGTTCGCCGAAGCCGGCATCGCCTGGTCCAGCGCGCCGGGCTGCAATGCCCGGGGCGTGGTGGATTTCGTGCTGGGCAGCCTGCTGACCTTGGCCGAGGACGAAGGCGTCTCGCCGACGACCCGTACCTACGGCGTGGTCGGTGCCGGCCAGGTGGGCGGACGCCTGGTGGAGGTGCTGCGCGGCCTGGGCTGGCGGGTGCTGGTCTGCGACCCGCCGCGCCAGTTGGCCGAAGGCGGAGACTACGTCGACCTGGCGACCCTGCTGGAGCAGTGCGATGCCATCAGCCTGCACACTCCGCTGGACAAAGGCGGTGCCCATCCCACCCACCATCTGCTGGGTGCCGCTGAACTGGCGCGGCTCAAGCCCGGCTGCTGGCTGATCAATGCCAGCCGGGGCGCGGTGGTGGACAACCTGGCATTGCGCGATGTGCTGCGTAGCCGGCCGGACCTGCGCGCGGTACTGGACGTCTGGGAAGGCGAGCCCGAGGTAGACCCTGAGCTGGCCGCACTCTGCCGCATCGCCACGCCGCACATCGCCGGCTACAGCCTGGACGGCAAGCTGCGCGGCACCGCGCAGATCTACCAGGCGTTCTGCCGTGCCCATGGAATCGAGGAAAGCGTGCATCTGGATGCGTTGCTGCCCGCGCCCTGGCTGCCTGAATTGACCCTGGACGCCAGTGCCGACCCGGTCTGGGCCCTGGCCATGCTGTGCCGCGCGGTGTACGACCCGCGCCGTGACGACGCCGACTTCCGCCGCAGCCTGGTGGGCGATGCCGCACAGCGCCGCCTGGCCTTCGACGCCCTGCGCAAGCACTACCCGGTGCGCCGGGAAATCGACGGCCTGCGGGTGCGGCTTCAGAGCGAGGCGCCGCAACTGGCGCAGTGGGTGAGGGCGCTGGGCGCCGAGCTGGCCTGATCGCCGGCCAGGACGCCGGAATGAAAAGGCCCGGGCAGGTGCCCGGGCCTTCGGAGTGGAGCGAAGCGGGTCAGGCCTGTTTGCGGGCGCTGACCGACTGCTTGTCCAGTTCCTTGCAGGCATGCTGGATCATGCCTTCGGTGATCGGAATCTCGCGACCTTGCGCGTCGATGATCGCGCCGCCAACGGGCTGCTGCGGTTGAAGTGGAACGACCCGGCGGGTGGAAGTGCTGTTCTGCAAGCTCATGGCCTGTCTCCTCATCAGGTGGTGCGCGCAGTCTAGGTCCCATAGATGAACGCGCAGTGACAGTCAGGCGCCAGTATTACGCCGTAAAGCAATGGGACCGGAGGGTATCTGCAGCGATTGTGCCAATCGCGCTGGCCGTCCGGTCCCACAGGTTGACCCGCAGCGCGGGCCGAGAGTTCAGCGAAGAGGTTGGCATGTCGATATTCCGTATGGGCCTGATCATCAATCCCCTGGCCGGGTTGGGCGGCACGGCTGCACTCAAGGGCAGTGATGGTGTCGCCGCCGAGGCCCTGGCGCGTGGCGCCCTGCCTCGCGCCGAGGAGCGCACGCGCCTGGCGCTGGAGTCCCTGCTGCCCCTGGCGGAGCGTCTCGAATTCCTCACCTTCCCCGGTGCCATGGGCGCTGACCTTCTGGCGCGCATGGGTTTCCGTCATCGCCTGGTCGGAGCCCTGGAGGGGGCCACCAGCAGCGCTGCCGACACCCGCCATGCGGTGATGGCGCTGCAGGAGGCGGGGGTGTCGCTGATCCTCTTCGCCGGGGGCGACGGCACGGCCCGGGATGTCAGCGCCGTGGCCCGCGAAGGCCAGCCGGTGCTGGGCATCCCGGCGGGGGTGAAGATTCATTCCGGGGTCTATGCCATCAGCCCGCGCGCCGCCGGGGAGCTGGCGCGACGCCTGGTCGAAGGCGGGCTGGTACGCCTGGCCAGTGGCGAGGTGCGCGACCTCGACGAGGCCGCCCTGCGCGATGGCAAGGTGGCGGCACGCTGGTACGGCGAGCTGACGGTGCCGGTGGAGGGCCACTTCATGCAGCACGTGAAGCAGGCGGGCATGGAGTCCGAAGAACTGGTGCTGGTCGAACTCGCCGATTGGCTGGCGGACAGCTGGGAGGCGGACGTGCGCTATGTCTTCGGTCCCGGCTCGACCCTGCATGGCCTGGCGGGCAACCTCGGCCTGGAGACCACCCTGCTGGGCGTGGACGTGATCGAGAACGGCCAGGTGATCGCCCGTGACGTTACCGAAGCCCAGCTGTTCGCACTCGTGGATGGCCATCCGGCCTTCCTCCTGGTCACCGCCATCGGCGGCCAGGGCCACATCATCGGTCGCGGCAACCAGCAGATCAGCCCGCGTGTGCTGCGCGCCATCGGCCTCGAACGCCTGCGGGTGGTGGCCACCAAGCGCAAGCTCGGCACCCTCGAAGGCCGGCCCCTGCTGGTGGACAGCGGCGATCCGCAGCTGGACGACGCCTTCCCCGATGCGGTGCGCGTCTGGGCGGGCTACAAGGAAGAGCTGCTGTACCCGCTGGGCTGGGCCGGCGAAGTCGATACCGAGGCCTGACCGGCAGATGACTACAGCGCGCTGGGAACCGACCTAGAGCGCAAGCGGCGGGCGCCCCTGGTATTGCCCCGGACCGATCCTTAAGGTTGGCCGGGCCTGCCGATCCGATGCTTCCGCCCCCGGCGCATTCTCCTCAGGGCTTATGGTTGGGGCGTCTGGGGTGGAGTCCCGGATCGGCAGGCTCCTTTGCACAGCTGCATACCCTTGGCCCGATGGCTCACACCATCGGGCATTTTCCGTTGCCTTCCGCTCCGCTACTCTTGCCGCTGCACACCTGTCCGAGGAGGGAAACATGGTCCAGGGTGGTTGCCTGTGCGGCGGAGTCCGCTTCGAGATCGAGGGTGAGCTGGCGCCGATCCAGATCTGTCACTGCAGCCAGTGCCGCAAGGCGCAGGGCACGCCCTTCGTCACCAATATCCCGGTGGACGAGACGCGCTTCCGCCTGCTCGCCGGAGCGCAGCTGCTGCGCGCCTTCAGCTCCTCACCGGGCAAGCAGCGGGTGTTCTGCGAGCAGTGTGGCTCGCCCCTCTACAGCCAGAGCGAGAAGGCACCCGGCGTACTGCGCATCCGCGCCGGCCTGCTGGAAGGCGAGCTGGCCACGCGCCCCGCGAACCATGCCTACGTGGCTTCCAGGGCCAATTGGTGGGACATCGACGATGCCCTGCCGCAATTCCCGCAAGGGCGGGGTTGATCATGTTCAAGCGACTGTTCTGCCTGTACCTGCTGCTGGCCAGCCTGGGGGCCGAGGCGGCGGTGGATGCCGGGCGCCTGGTGGATTCGGCGCGTGCGCAGGTCGGCGTGACCCTCAGCTACGACCCGGTCTACCGGCGCATCGCCTACCCCGGTGGCGACGTACCGCTGGCCACCGGGGTGTGCACCGATGTGGTGATCCGCGCATTGCGCGAGCAGGGCCTGGACCTGCAGAAACTGGTGCACGAGGACATGCGCAGCCACTTCTCCGCCTACCCGCGCAACTGGGGCCTGAAGCGCCCCGACCCGAACATCGACCATCGCCGCGTGCCCAACCTGATGACCTGGTTCAAGCGCCAGGGCATGGCGCTGACGCCCAGCGACCAGGCCGCCAGCTACCGCCCCGGCGACATCGTCACCTGGGACCTGGGGCGCGGCCTGCAGCACATCGGCATCCTGTCCGATCGCACCAGTGCCGAGGGCGCGCCGCTGGCGCTGCACAACATCGGGCGGGGTACCCAGGAGGAGGACATCCTCTTCCGCTACCGGATCATCGGGCACTACCGCATCGCAGAACGTTGATTCGGCGCCTGTTAGTATCTGCACCCTCCTTTCCTGAGCGGGAGCGCGTGATGAGCGCTGATTCCTTTCCCCCCCACATCCGGCCCGGCGAGCGGGTGGTGCTCTTCGATGGCGTGTGCAGGCTGTGCAACGGCTGGGCGCGCTTCCTGATCCGCCATGACCGCGAACACCTGTTCAGGCTGGCCTCGGTGCAGTCCCCCGAAGGCCAGGCGATCCTGCGCTGGTACGGCATGCCCACCGACCACTTCGACACCATGGCCTACATCGAGGGTCGCGATCTGTTCGTGCGTTCCGACGCGGTGCTGCGCATCGCCCGCCAGTTGCCCTGGCCCTGGCGCCTGGCCACGGTGTCGCGCGTGGTGCCGGCGTTCCTGCGCGACTGGCTCTACGACCGCATCGCGCTGAACCGCTACCGGCTGTTCGGTCGCCACGAGGTCTGCCTGTTGCCGGACCCCGACCACGAGCGACGCTTTCTCCACGCGGACCACTAAGCGGTTCCGTGCCGCTGGCGCCGCGCCGGGAAAAACCGCAGAGTGGCGCCTCCTTCCCAACGAGTCCTCGCAATGGGTCTGCTTTCCTCTCGCCAGCGCAACGCCCTGCGCATGGCCGCGCGCTTCGTCGTCCCCTATCGCTGGCGGGTGGTCGGTGCGCTGCTGGCATTGCTGTTCACCGCCGCCATCACGCTGTCGATGGGGCAGGGCATCCGCCTGCTGGTCGACCAGGGGCTGGCGACCCAGTCGCCGGAAGCGCTGAACCATTCGATCCTGCTGTTCTTCGTCCTGGTGGTGGCCCTGGCGCTGGGTACCTTCAGCCGCTTCTACCTGGTGTCCTGGGTGGGCGAGCGCTTCGTCGCCGATATCCGCAAGCGGGTGTTCAACCACCTGATCGAGCTGCACCCCGGCTTCTTCGAAACCAACCGCGCCTCGGAGATCCAGTCGCGCCTGACCGCCGACACCACGCTGCTGCAATCGGTGATCGGCTCCTCGCTGTCCCTGGCGCTGCGCAACGGCATCATGCTGATCGGCGGCATCGCCCTGTTGTTCGTCACCAACCCCAAGCTGACCGGCATCGTGGTCGTCGCGCTGCCGCTGGTGGTGGCGCCGATCCTCATTTTCGGCCGCCGCGTGCGCAACCTCTCGCGGCAGAGCCAGGACCGCATCGCCGACGTCGGCAGCTACGTCGGCGAGACCCTGGGGCAGATCAAGACCGTACAGGCCTACAACCACCAGGCCCAGGACCGCGAGCGCTTCGGCCACACCGTGGAGGGCGCCTTCGACACCGCGCGCAAGCGCATCGCCCAGCGCGCCTGGCTGATCACCGTGGTCATCGTGCTGGTGCTCGGCGCGGTGGGGGTGATGCTCTGGGTCGGGGGCATGGACGTGATCGCCGGGCGCATATCCGGGGGTGACCTGGCGGCTTTCGTGTTCTACAGCCTGATCGTCGGTTCCGCCTTCGGTGCCATCAGCGAGGTGATCGGCGAGCTGCAGAGTGCTGCCGGTGCCGCCGAGCGCATCGCCGAACTCTTGCAGACCCGCAGCACCATCAAGGCACCCGAGAGCGACCTGCTGCGCCTGCCCGAACGGGTCGAGGGCGAGCTGGAGTTGCGTGGCCTGCGGTTCGCCTACCCGACGCGGCCGCAGAGCCTGGCCATCGACGGCATCGACCTGCGCGTGCGCCCTGGCGAGACCCTGGCGCTCGTCGGCCCCTCGGGAGCCGGCAAATCCACGCTCTTCGACCTGCTGCTGCGTTTCTTCGACCCCACCGAGGGCGAAGTGCGGGTGGACGGCCTGCCGATCCAGCGCCTGGACCCGGCCGACCTGCGCCGTTGCTTCGCTCTGGTGTCGCAGAGCCCGGCGCTGTTCTTCGGCAGCGTCGAGGACAACATCCGCTATGGCCGGCCCACTGCCAGCCAGGCCGAAGTCGAGGCTGCGGCACGGGCGGCCCACGCCCACGAATTCATCCAGCGCATGCCCCAGGGCTACCAGACGCACCTGGGCGACGGCGGCATCGGCCTTTCCGGTGGCCAGCGACAGCGCCTGGCCATTGCCCGCGCATTGCTGGTGGATGCCCCGATCCTGCTCCTCGATGAAGCCACCAGCGCGCTGGACGCCGAGAGCGAGCACCTGATCCAGCAGGCCCTGCCCGAGGTGATGAGCGGGCGCACCACCCTGGTGATCGCCCACCGCCTGGCCACGGTGCAGAGTGCCGATCGCATCGCGGTCATCGACCAGGGCCGACTGGTCGCCATCGGCCGCCACCAGGAGCTGGTGCTGAGCAGCCCGCTCTACGCGCGCCTGGCAGAGTTGCAGTTTTCCACGACGAGAGAAACGGCCTGAGCGGCCTCACAGGGAGCCCGTGGTGAAGGATGGATTGAGGGTGCTGGTGCTGGGCGGCTACGGCAATTTCGGCCGGTTGATCGTGCGGCGCCTGCGCAGTATCGAAGGCCTCGGCGTGATCGCCGCCGGGCGTGACCTGGCCAAGGCCCGGGCGCTGGCGGAGGAGACCGGTTGCGAGGCGGCACGCCTGGATATCGACCAGGCCGGGTTGGCCCAGGCCTTCGTCGAGCTGGGGGCCCAGGTGCTGGTGTCCACCGTCGGGCCCTTCCAGGGGCAGGACTACCGGGTCGCCGAGGCGGCGCTGGAAGCGGGCTGCCATTACATCGACCTGGCCGATGCGCGGGCCTTCGTCTGCGGCATCGACCGGCTGGACGCCGCTGCCCGCGAGCGTGGCCTGCTGGTCTGTGCTGGCGCCAGCTCGGTTCCGGGCCTGAGCGCGGCCGTGGTGGACGAGTTGCTGCCGCGCTTCAGCCGGCTGGACAGCATCGAACACGGCATCAGTTCCTCGGAGAAGACGCCGGGGCTGTCGACGCTCGAAGCGGTGCTCGGCTACTGCGGCCGGCCGGTGCGGGTCTGGCAGGACGGCGCCTGGGGCTCGCTCCACGGCTGGCAGGGCCTGCGCCGGCATGCCTTCCGCGCGCCGATGGGGCCACGCTGGGTAGGCGTTTGCGATATTCCCGACCTCGAGCTCTTCCCCGTGCGCTACCCGGGCGTGCGCGACGTCAGCTTCCGCGCTGGCGTCGGCCTGCGCCTCACCCAGTTCGGCACCTGGGCGCTGTCCTGGCTGGTGCGCGGCGGGCTGGTGCGCAACGCCGTCGGCCTGGCGTCGCTGCTGCGCCGGGGGGCGGTGCTGGTGGAGCCCCTGGGCAACGGCCTCAGCGGCATGTTCGTGACGCTGCGCGGGCTGGATGGCGAAGGCCGGCCGCTGGTGCTCACCTGGGAACTGGTCGCCCACGACAACGACGGCCCCAACATCCCCTGCATGGCCGCCGTGGCGCTGGTGCGCAAGCTCGCCGCAGGCACCCTGGCGGCGCGCGGCGCGATGCCCTGCATCGGCCTGTTCAGCCGAGCCGAATACCTGGCGGAGCTGGAGGGGATGCGCATCGAGGTGGATATCAGGGAAGGCGAATAGCCTCCCGTAGGATGGCGTAGAGCGCAGCGAAACCCATCATTGCGGAGCCGCTGCGATCACATCCGCCCATGCCCTGCACCGATCCTTTCGCCCATAAAAAACCGGCCACTCGGGCCGGTTCCTCACCACATCGCGACTCAGCGGTATTCGCAGAGGTACGCGGTATCCTGGGCGACTTTCAGCTGGAACTTGCTGTCGGCCGGTACGGTGAACTTGCTGCCGGCGGCGAAGGTTTCCCAGCTGTCGCTGCCCGGCAGCTTGACGGTCAGGGCGCCGGCGACGACGTGCATCACTTCCAGTTGGCTGGTGCCGAATTCGTATTCGCCGGGGGCCATCACGCCGATGGTGGCGGGGCCTTCGCTCATGCCGAAGGCGATGGATTTGACGGTGCCGTCGAAGTACTCGTTGACCTTGAACATGGCAGGGATCCTTGAGAGGGGTTGGAAAAAGGGCCCGCCAGTATGCCCAAGCCGCTTTGCAGCGTCACTAGGCAATGCGGCGGGGCGTTTCAGGAGGTCGCGGGCAACACCAGGGGCAGCAGGCGCGCGGTGTTGCGTGCATCCTCCAGCGCCCGGTGCTGCTGGCCCTGGAAGCTGAGGCCGGCCAGTTGCAGCGCGGTGTGCAGGCCCACCGGCTGCCTGAGCTGGCGGACGCGGGCGAAGTGCTGCTTGAGGTTGAGGTGGGGAATGGTGGCAAGGCGGCTGACCAACTGCTGCTGGCGCCACTCCTGCTCCAGCTGGTGGCGGTCGTAATCGCCCCAGCTGACCCAGTTGACCAGGCGTGGCTGGTAGTTCTGCAGCCAGCGTTCGAAGGCCGGCCAGACCTGCGCCAGTGGCGCGGCGCCGTCGATGTTGGCCTGGCTGATGTGGGTCAGCTGGCGGCAGAAGGCGGTCAGGCAGGGGCGACGCAATGGGCGTACGAAGCGCTGGAAGTGGTCCACCTCGCGACCGTCGGCAGCCACGATCGAGGCGCCGATCTCGATGATTTCCATGTCTTCCAGGGGCCAGCCGCCTTCCTCGGTCGTGGCCTCCAGGTCTATCACCAGCCAGTGCGGCATGGGGCTCTCCTTGGCGCTTGCGGGGTGTCCTGGCAACTTCCGGGCGAGTATGGAGGGGCTTTCGCGGCTCGGCAAACCGCGTGTTAGGCTTCCTGGGACTTGCACAGAGGAGGGTTTGCGATGGCGAAGGTGACCTTTATCGGGCTCGGCGTGATGGGCTTCCACATGGCCGGCCACCTGGCGTGCGAAGGGCACGAGGTACGCGTCTACAACCGCTCGCCGGAGAAGGCCTCGCTCTGGTGCGACGAATTCGGTGGCGACAGTTTCGCCACCCCGCGCGAGGCGGCGCAGGGCTCGGACCTGGTGATGACCTGCGTGGGCAACGACGATGACCTGCGTGCGGTGGTGCTGGGGGAAGACGGCGCCTTCGCCGGCATGCAGCCCGGCAGCGTGCTGGTGGATCACACCACCGCCTCGGCCGATGTGGCCCGGGAGTTGGCCGCCCTGGCGGCCGAGCGTGGGCTGGGCTTTCTCGACGCACCGGTCTCCGGCGGCCAGGCGGGGGCCGAGAGCGGCATGCTGACGGTGATGGTCGGGGGGGAGCGCGAACTCTACGAGCGGGCGGCGCCGGTGATCGACAGCTACGCACGGATGACCCGGCTGATGGGCCCGGTGGGCAGCGGCCAGTTGACCAAGATGGTCAACCAGATCTGTGTCGGCGGGCTGCTCCAGGGGCTTTCCGAGGCCCTGCATTTCGCGCGTCGCTCCGGGCTCGACGCGGCGGCGGCCATGGAGGTGATCGGCAAGGGCGCGGCGCAGTCCTGGCAGCTGGAGCACCGCCACCAGAGCATGCTCGACGGCAAGTTCGACTTCGGCTTCGCCGTGGACCTGATGCGCAAGGACTTCGCCATCGTCTTCGCCGAGGCCCAGCGCAACGGCGCGCAACTGCCGGTCACCGAACTGGTGGACCGCTTCTACGGCGAGATCCAGGCCGAAGGCGGCGGGCGCTGGGATACCTCCAGCCTGATCACCCGCCTCGAACCACCGAAGTGAAGCTGGCGCGGTCGGTCGTCACGGCCGCCGCGCCGCGCGTGAATGGCCTCAGGCGCGGAAGATGAAGTACACCGCGCCGAGCAGGCACAGACCGGCCCAGAGGTAATCGAGTTTCAGCGGCTGCTGCATGAAGTAGACGCTGAAGGGCACGAAGACCGCGAGGGTGATCACCTCCTGCATGATCTTCAACTGGCCCACCGAGAGCGCCGTGTAGCCGATGCGGTTGGCCGGCACCTGCAGCAGGTACTCGAACAGCGCGATCCCCCAGCTGATCAGCGCGGCGATGATCCAGGGCTTGGTGTTCAGGGTCTTGAGATGGCCGTACCAGGCGAACGTCATGAAGACGTTGGACAGGGTGAGCAACAGGGCGGTCTGCAGCCAAACCGGCATGACGGTGACTCCGCGATGTGAGGATGCGCGCCAGACTAAATGGCGGTGCAGGACTAGAAAAGGGGCGAGCGATGCGCTGGTGGGTAAAAGGGACGGCGGCCATGTTGCTGGCAGCGGCGGCGGTGGGGGCCGGATGGCAGGGGCTGCGGATGTGGAAGCAGCGCGCCGTGCTGGCCGAACTGGTGGTGCCGCCGGCCTTCGCCATCCCCCGTGACTTCGACTTCGGCGACTACCGCCTGGCGTGGAATGGCCACGGCCTTGTGCTGAGCCCGAAGGGCAGCCCAGGCAAGCGGCTTTGGACCACCGAAGGAGGCTTCCTCGCCGCTGGTATCGGCGAGGCCAAGGTCGAGGAGCACCGCGGGGCATTGTTCGTCGACGAGCGCCGGGAGCTCCTCTGCCGCGAGCAGAGCCTGGACAGTTTCCAGGGGGCGGGCCAGCGGCTGGTGCTGCGGGGTCACCTGCGCTGCGCCGACGGTGCCGTGAGCGGCTATGCCTTGGTGCTGGAGGCCGACGGAGTGCGCGGCGTACGCCTGGCTGTGGCGCTGGATGACCCGCGGCTCAACCGCCTCTACCTGAATTGGCAGCGGGACGCCGACGAACGCTTCTTCGGCTTCGGCGAGCAGTTCAGCGCCTTCGACCTGGCTGGCCGCCGCCTGCCCATCCTGGTGCAGGAACAGGGCATCGGCCGCGGCCTGCAGCCCATCACCCTGGCTGCGGACCTCACTGCACGGGCCGGTGGCGACTGGTCGAGCAGCTACGCGCCGGTGCCCTTTTTCCTGACCTCGAAGTTGCGCGCCTTCTTCAGCGAATCCAGTGCCTACCAGGTGTTCGACCTGCGTGACCCGGCGCGGGTGGGCCTGGAGGTGCACCAGGGCAGCCTGGCCGCGCGCATCTACAGCGGCGACAGCCCGGCCGCCCTGGTGCGGGCTCACACGTCCGTGGTCGGGCGCATGGCGCCGCTGCCGGACTGGACCCAGCACGGCGCCATCCTCGGCCTGCAAGGCGGCACCGAGCGGGTGCGCGAGTTGCTGGCGCGCCTCGATGCGGCCGATGTGCCGCTGGCCGGCGTCTGGCTGCAGGACTGGGTGGGCCAGCGCAGCACCCGCTTCGGCAAGCAGCTCTGGTGGAACTGGACCCTCGACCCGCGCCACTACCCGCAGTGGCAGGCCCTGAGCGCCGAACTCAAGGCGCGCGGCATCCGCACCCTGGCCTACGCCAATCCCTTCCTGGCGGATATCACCGAGAAGGGGGGTGAGCAGCGCAATCTGTTCCGCGAGGCCCGTGAGCGTGGTCTGCTGATGAAGGGAGCGGACGGCGCGCCACTGGAGCTGCTCAACACCAGCTTCGGTGCGGGGCTCGTCGACCTGAGCAACCCCGAGGCGCGTCGCTGGCTCAAGGACGTGCTGCGCACGGAGATGCTCGGCCAGGGTTTCTCCGGCTGGATGGCCGACTTCGGCGAGGCCTTGCCCTTCGAGGCGCGCCCGGCCTCGGGCGAGGATGCGGCATTGCTGCACAACCGCTTCCCGGAGGAGTGGGCTCGGCTCAATCGTGAGCTGTTGGAGGAGGCCGGTGGGGAAGGGGAGCTGCTGTTCTTCACCCGCGCCGCCTACAGCCGCAGCCCGGGCCTGACCACCAGCATGTGGCTGGGGGACCAGATGGTGACCTGGGATGCCCACGACGGCCTGCACAGCGCGCTGCTGGGGCTGCTCTCCGGCGGGCTGTCGGGCTTCACCCTCAACCACGCCGACACCGGTGGGTACACCACCATCAGCAATCCACTGAAGGACTATCACCGCAGTGAGGAGCTGCTGCAGCGCTGGGCGGAGTTCTCCGCCTTCACCAGCCTGCTGCGCACCCACGAGGGCAACCGCCCGGCGGACAGCCATCAGGTCTACGACTCGCCGGCCAGCCTGGCGCACTTCGCCCGTTGTGCCCGGTTGTTCGCCGCGCTGGCGCCTTATCGCCGCACGCTGATGGACGAGGCCGCGCGCACCGGGCTGCCGCTTGTGCGCCCGCTCTGGCTGCACTACCCCGATGACCCGGCAAGCCTGGAGGTGCTGCCACGCAGCTTCATGCTGGGTGACCAATTGCTGGTGGCGCCGGTGCTGGAGCCGGGCGTCGACAGCCTGGAAGTGGCGTTGCCGGCCGGGGAATGGGTGCACCTCTGGTCGCAGGCGCACTACCGGGCATCGCTTGGCACCCGGGTGCGCGTGGCGGCTCCCATCGGCCAGCCGGCGGTGTTCTACCTGCAAGGTTCGGCAGTGGGCGAGGCGCTGCGCAAGGCGCTGCGGGAGCAGGGGGAAAGCGGCTCCTGAGGCGAGCGCCGGAGGCTGTCTATACTGCCGAGGCGACCGTTCGGTCGTGGTGATCTCCTCCCCGTTGCGAGCCGGCCTTCATGGATGATCAGGTGCTGTTCCTCTCCGATGACGACGATACCCCTGCGCGGCATTCCGGCCCGGCCTGGCGCGTGCTGGCGGTGGACGACGATGTCGATTTCCAGCGTGCCACCGCCTTCGCCCTGGGCGAACTCGAGGTCGAGGGTGGCCGCATCGAGCTGATCCAGGCATTCAGTCTGCGCGAGGCTGCGGCGATCCTCGCCGAGCGGCGCGATATCGCGGTGATCCTCCTTGACGTGGTGATGGAGAGCGAGGATGCCGGCCTGCGCCTGGTGAGAACCTTGCGCGAGGTGATCGGCAACACCGAGGCACGCATCGTGATGCTGACCGGCGAGCCGGGCACGGCCCCGGTGCACGAGGTGATGCGCGATTACGACATCAACGACTACTGGACCAAGAGCGAGATGACCGCCGAGCGCCTGCTGACGGTACTCACCTCGGGCATCCGCGCCTTCGCCCAGTTGCAGGCCGTGGCCCGTGCGCGGCGCGGCCTGCAGTCGATCGTCGAGTCGAGCAACTCGCTGTTCTGCTCGCGCAATACCCGCGAGTTGGCGACCAAGATCCTGTCCGAGATCGCCACGTTGCTGGATGTGCGCATCGAGGGCCTCGTCTGCATGCGCGTCGAGCCGGAGCCGGGTGGCTATGCCACGGGCGATGAGGTGCGGGTGGTCGGCGCCACCGATGACTACGTGCAGGCCATCGACGGCGACCTCGACGGCCTTGGCCGCCCGCACGTGGCGGTGCTGCTGCGCCAGTGCCTGCAGGCGCAGCAGACCTTGCGCGTGGAGCAGGGCATCGTGCTGTTCTTCTCGCGCTTCCAGGCCGGCGCCGACTACGCCTGCTACGTCCGCACCGAGCGCGAGCTGGATGACACCGAACTGGAGCTGCTCAAGGTGTTCAGCGCCAGCATCAGCCGTGGCCTGTACAACGTTTCGTTGTTCAGCCGCCTGGAGCAGATGGCCTACCAGGACGAGCTGCTGAGGATTCCCAACCGCAACGCCCTGATCCGCATGCTCGACCTGGTCCTGCAGAGCGAGGACCGGGACAAGCAGGTGCTGGTACTGATCGATATCGATGATTTTTCCGGCGCCAATATCGCGTTCGGCACAGGGTATGGCGACTTCATCCTCGGCCTGGTGGCCAAGCGCTTGCGCGAGGCCTTCGAGCCCGAGGTGCTGGTGGCCCGGATCAAGGACGACCTGTTCGCCGTGCTGGGCCCGGAGTCCCGGGTGCGTGCGGCGGATATCGTCGCCTTGTTCCGCCGCAGCAACCGGCCCTACGAACTGGGCCAGGTCCACAGCCTGGGCAGCGTGACCCTGCGCCTGGCGGATTTCGTCGGCAATGCCAGCGTGGCCCTGCAATCGGCTCTGTTGACGCTGAAACAGGCCAAGCAACTGGGCCATGACCAGCATCTGGTGCATGACCCGCAATTGCAGACGGTGCACGCCGAGTCCTACCGCATGCTCCTGGCCCTGCGCGATGCCGTGGATGCCGGGCGCATCGGCATCGAACTGCAACCGCAGTTGCGTCTGCCGGATGGCCGCGTGACGGGCGTCGAGGCCCTGGCCCGCTGGCGCAAGGAGGATGGCAGCATGGTGCCGCCGGGCCGCTTCATCCCGCTGGCCGAGGCCACCGGCTACATCCTGCCGCTGGGGGACCTGCTGCTGCGCCTGTCGTTGCGTGAGGCGGCGCGGCTGGCCGAGGCCGGGTATGCGGACATCCGCGTGGCGGTGAACGTCTCGGCGCCGCAATTGCTGCAGCGGGACTTCATCGAGCGTTTCAGGCTGCATCTTGAGCGCGCCGGGGTATCGCCCCGGCAGATCGAGGTGGAGATCACCGAGTCGGTGGCGATGCGCAACTTCGAGCTGGTCTGCGAGCAGCTCAAGGCCCTGCGCGAAATGGGCGTGACCATCGCCATCGACGATTTCGGCACCGGCTTCTCCTCGCTCAGCTACCTGCGCCGGCTGCCGGCGGACCGGCTGAAGATCGACCGCAGCTTCATCGTCGAGATCGACGAGGCGCAGGGCGAGGCGCTGATCGCCGACGCGGTGATCCAGATCGCCGCGCGGGTGGGGATGCACGTGATCGCCGAAGGGGTGGAAACCGAGAGCCAGGCGCAGTGGGTGCTGCGCAACGGTTGCAGCGAAGCCCAGGGCTACCTGTTCGCCCGGCCCATGCCCTGTGACCGCCTGATCGGCTGGCTCGCCGACAGGGCCGGGCCTCGCAGCGGATGAGTCCGGACTCGTTGCAGCGTTTCTCCCGTCGGGTGCTGCTGCGCAGCCTGCTGACGCTGTTCCTGCCCTGGGCGCTGCTGATCCTGGTGCTGACCGTGCTGCTCTATGACCGCCTGCTGGATGCCAAGCTGGCGCCGCGCCTGCATGACCAGCAAGCCAGCCTCAGCGAGGGGTTGGGCGTGCTCAACCGCTATGTGGCCTCCTTGCGTGGCAACCTGCTGTTCCTTTCCCAGCATCCGGCGATGGGCGCCGTGCTGGAGCGCGGCGATCCGCAGAACCTGGCGCTGCTGCGGCGGCTGATGCTGGATTTTTCCCAGAGCTCCGGGCGCTACGACCAGATCCGCTGGCTCGATGAGCGCGGCCAGGAGCGGGTGCGCGTGGATTTGCGGGAGGGACTGGCGGTGCGGGTGCCGGACCCGGAGCTGCAGAACAAGGCGGATCGCTACTTCTTTGTCGAGGCCATGCAATTGCCGCCGGGGGCTTTCTATCTGTCGCGCTTCGACCTGAACCAGGAGCGCGGGCAGCTGGAGCGACCACTGAAACCGACGTTGCGGGCGGCGACGCCCCTGTTCGACAAGGCTGGACGAGCGCGTGGGGTGCTGGTGCTCAATTACCTGGGGCAGGTGTTGCTGGACCGGGTGGGGCAGATTTCCACCCGCTACGGCGGCTACCTGGAACTGGTGGATTTCGAGGGCTACTGGATCTATTCGCGCAACCCCGGGCAGGCGTGGGGGTTCATGCTCGACCGCCCGCAGGATACGGTCGCCAGCCGCTACCCGCAGAGCTGGGCACGGATGCGCAGCCAGCCGTCGGGGCAGTTCATCGACGCTGCCGGGCTCTGGGCCTTCGTTCGCTTCGATCCGGGCGACAGTGGCGACGACCCGGATGGCGCGGAGCGTGACAGTGGGCGTGACTGGTTGCTGGTGTCGCTGCTGCCGGTGGACATCCTGCAGTCCCTGCGGCTCCAGGTGTTCTGGCAGATGCTGGCATTCGGCGCCTTCATGCTCTTCGTGGGCCTGGCGGTGGTCCTGCGGCTGGCCTTGACGGAGGCCGACCGCGATCGGGCGTTGGCCGGGTTGGAGGCACGGGGGGACGAGCTGGCTCAGAGCAACCGGCAGCTCACCGATACGGTGGAGGCGCTGCAGCGCACCCGGGGGGCGCTGATCCAGGCGGAGAAGCTGTCCTCCCTGGGCACGCTGGTGGCGGGGGTCGCCCACGAGCTGAACACGCCCATTGGCGCGGCCAGCGTGGCGGCGTCGGCCCTGGACAAGAGCCGGGAGCAACTGGAGCAGGGGTTCCGGGAGGGGTTGCAGCGTTCTGCGCTGGAGCGGTTCCTGCAACGCAACGCCGAGGGGCTGGCGATCATCCTCGCCAACCTGGGGCGCATGGCATTGCTGACCCGTGCCTTCAAGCAACTGGCCACCGACCGGGCCAGTGTGGAGCGGCGCTGTTTCGACCTGGTGGCGCTGGTGGACGAGGTGATGCTGGTGTTCGCGCCGCGGCTCAAGGCCACCTCCCACCGGGTACTGCTCAACCTGCCGCCGAGCCTGATGCTGGACAGCTACCCCGGGCCGCTGGGGCAGATCGTGCAGAACCTGATCGAGAACGCGCTGGTGCACGCCTTCGCGCCAGGGGAGAGCGGCACCGTGCGGGTGCGTGCGGATATCGATGACGGGGGCCGCCATTGCGTGATCGAAGTGGAGGACGATGGCTGCGGAATGACGGAAGAGGTCCTGGCGCGCATCTTCGACCCCTTCTTCACCACGCGGCGCGGTTCGGGTGGCACCGGGCTGGGCCTGCACCTGACCCACCAGTTGGCGGTGGACATCCTCGGTGCGGAGTTGCAGGTGAGCAGCACGCCGGGGCGGGGAACGCTGTTCAGGGTGAGACTTCCGTTGGGCTGATTGGGGGATATCCCATTTCTTTGGGGGCACAGGTAGAATTCGCGCCCTTCATCGGCCGTGGCTTACAGAGAGGCCCCCGTCATGATCTGTCGTGCAGGCTGTGGCGCCTGTTGCATTGCCCCCTCCATCAGTTCTCCCATCCCCGGCATGCCCAATGGCAAGGCGGCGGGGGAGCGGTGCGTCCATCTTTCTGCCCAGCACCTCTGCGCGATCTTCGGCCAGCCAGGCCGCCCGAAGGTGTGCAGCGACTTCGATGCCGATCCTTTTGTCTGTGGCGACAGCCGGGAAGAGGCGATACGTTTGCTGGGCTGGTTGGAACAAGAGACGGCCGTGGCGGTCAGTCAATCTATCCAGTAGCCGTCCGGATGGACGACGGCTGGTCATCATAAGAAGGAGAACAAAGATGGTTTCGCTGCAACGAATCGCTGTGATCTGTGGATTGAGCGCAACGGCGCTGATGGCTGCAACTGCCCATGCCGAAGACTGGAAGCTGGCCAAGGACGAGGACGGCATCAAGGTGTACCTGAGCGAGGTGGCCGGTTCCAAGTACAAGGCCTATCGCGGGGTCGCCACCCTCAAGACCGACGTCGCCACCCTGCGCAAGCTGCAGGAAGACGTTTCCGGCTCGTGCGCCTGGATCCACGAGTGCGAGCAGCAGAAACTGCTCAAGTCTGAAGGCGCCGACAGCTGGACCTACACCCGCTTCAATACCCCCTGGCCGGTCACCCCGCGTGACTCGGTGATCCACGCCACCACCACCGAAGGTGCCGATGGCAGCCTGACCCGCACCCTCAAGGGCGAGCCCAAGTACCTGCCCGAAGAGAAGGGGTTCGTGCGCGTCGCGGCCGTGGAAGGGGTATGGAAGTTCGTGCCCAAGGGCCCGGGCGAGGTGGAAGTGACCTATCAGGTGCACACCGAGCCGGGCGGCAGCGTGCCATCCTGGCTGGCCAACAGCTTCGTGGTCGATGCGCCGTTCAACACGATCAGCCACCTGCGTGAACGCGCCGAGAAGAAGTGAACGAACGGTCGTATTGAAAAGGGGCCCCGCAATGCGGGGCCTTTTCATTCGTGCGGCCGCAGGGGCGGGCCGTACGGCGGCGCGAGGGGCGCGCACCGGTGCGTGACCTGATGTGGGGCGGTAGTGGCGCCAGCCTCGCATGCCTGGCTGGCGCCCATGAAAAAGCCCCGCGAGTGCGGGGCTTTTCCTGGAACGGTACGTCTTACTTGCGCTTGTCGAGCGAGACGTAGTCGCGTTGCTCGTAGCCGGTGTACAGCTGGCGCGGACGGCCGATCTTGTACGGGCTGGAGAGCATTTCCTTCCAGTGGGAGATCCAGCCGACGGTGCGCGCCAGGGCGAAGATCACAGTGAACATGCTGGTCGGAATACCGATCGCCTTGAGGATGATCCCCGAGTAGAAGTCGACGTTCGGGTACAGGTTGCGTTCCTTGAAGTACGGATCGGTCAGGGCGATCTCTTCGAGACGCATGGCCAGTTCCAGTTGCGGATCGTTCGTGATCCCCAGTTCCTTCAGGACTTCGTCGCAGGTCTGCTTCATCACGGTGGCACGCGGGTCGCGGTTCTTGTAAACGCGATGGCCGAAGCCCATGAGCTTGAACGGATCGTTCTTGTCCTTGGCCTTGGCGATGAACTTGTCGATGTTCGAGACATCGCCGATCTCATCCAGCATGGTCAGTACCGCTTCGTTGGCACCACCGTGCGCCGGGCCCCACAGGGCGGCGATGCCGGCTGCGATGCAGGCGAACGGGTTGGCACCGGACGAACCGGCCAGGCGTACGGTGGAGGTGGAGGCGTTCTGCTCGTGGTCCGCATGCAGGATGAAGATGCGATCCATGGCCTTGGCCAGTACCGGGCTGATCGGTTTGATCTCGCACGGGGTGTTGAACATCATGTGCAGGAAGTTTTCCGCGTAGTTCAGGTCGTTGCGCGGATACATCATCGGCTGGCCCATGGAGTACTTGTAGACCATGGCGGCGATGGTAGGCATCTTGGCGACCAGGCGGATCGCGGAGATTTCGCGATGGTGCGGGTCGTTGATGTCCAAGGAGTCGTGATAGAAGGCGGAGAGGGCGCCCACTACGCCGCACATGATCGCCATCGGATGGGCATCGCGGCGGAAACCGTTGAAGAAGCTCTTCAGTTGCTCGTGAACCATGGTGTGGTTCTTGACGGTGCTGACGAACTTGGCCTTCTCCTCGGCGCTGGGCAGTTCGCCATTGAGCAGCAGGTAGCAGGTTTCCAGGTAGTCGGATTCTTCGGCCAGTTGTTCGATGGGGTAGCCGCGGTGAAGCAGCACGCCCTTGTCGCCGTCGATGTAGGTGATCTTCGACTCGCAAGAGGCGGTAGACATAAAGCCAGGATCAAAAGTGAAGCGACCCGTGGAGGTCAGGCCCCGCACATCGATTACATCGGGACCTACGGTACCGGACAGAACGGGCAGCTCGACGGGGGCAATGCCCTCGATGATCAACTGCGCTTTTTTGTCAGCCATAGCGGCCTCCTATTTATGCTTGAAATCATCAGACAGCCCCCCACGCAGGGCCCGCACCACTATAGTGAGATAAATGCGAATGTCAATTTGAAGAAACCCATGTAGGAGAGGGGTTTGCGGGGTGTTTTTCGCTGAAAAAGGGCGCTATTTACGCCTTTTATATAAGGAGCGCAATCCGCTCTTAGGGGGAGGCCTTTCCGTTGTCATTAGTCAGCTAACTGTCTATACTCAGCGCCCGACTGCCAGGGGCCCTGAAGCCCGTATTCTGGAGGTCGGCACTCCCTTGGTGAGGGGTACCTGACCAGTGCACTTCCCGACAACTTGCCCTGATTGTTAGGGGCCTCAGTGTGAAAAAAAAGCCGTGAATAGCCAACGACCTGTAAACCTAGATCTCAGGACCATCAAACTCCCAATCACTGCTTACACGTCCATTCTCCACCGTATCTCTGGCGTCATCCTCTTCGTCGGCATCGCTGTGCTGCTTTACGCGCTCGGCAAGTCGCTGGCGTCCGAGGAAGGCTTCGAGCAGGTGAAGGCGTGCCTGACCAGTCCGCTGGCCAAGTTTGTGATTTGGGGCCTGCTGTCCGCATTGCTTTATCACCTGGTCGCCGGTGTGCGCCACCTGGTGATGGATGCGGGTATCGGCGAGACGCTCGAGGGCGGCAAGCTGGGCTCGAAAATCGTCATCGCGATTTCCGCGGTGCTGATCGTGCTGGCGGGGGTGTGGGTATGGTAACCAATGTCACGAACTTCTCGCGTTCGGGCCTCTATGACTGGATGGCTCAGCGCGTTTCTGCGGTCGTTCTCGCGGCTTATTTTCTCTTCCTGCTGGGCTACCTCGTTGCGAATCCCGGCCTGACCTATGCTGATTGGCATGGTCTGTTCTCCCAGAACTGGATGCGCATCTTCAGCCTGCTCGGGCTGGTTGCTCTCGGTGTACATGCCTGGGTTGGCATGTGGACCATCTCCACTGACTACCTGACGCCAATGGCGCTGGGCAAGTGGGCAACCGTTGTGCGTTTCCTGTTCCAGGCAGTCTGCGGCATCGCCATGTTCGCGTACTTCGTCTGGGGCGTGCAGATTCTGTGGGGTATCTGATCCATGTCTAGCATTCGTACTCTTTCCTACGACGCCATCATCGTCGGCGGCGGTGGCGCTGGTATGCGCGCCGCGCTGCAGTTGGCGCAAGGCGGCCACAAGACTGCTGTGGTCACCAAGGTCTTCCCGACCCGTTCTCACACCGTTTCCGCCCAGGGCGGCATCACCTGCGCCATCGCTTCGGCCGACCCGAACGACGATTGGCGTTGGCACATGTACGACACCGTCAAGGGCTCCGACTACATCGGTGACCAGGACGCTATCGAATACATGTGCTCCGTCGGCCCGGAAGCCGTGTTCGAGCTGGAGCACATGGGCCTGCCGTTCTCCCGTACCGAGCAGGGACGCATCTACCAGCGTCCGTTCGGTGGCCAGTCCAAGGACTTCGGCAAGGGTGGCCAGGCTGCTCGTACCTGCGCTGCTGCCGACCGTACCGGTCACGCGCTGCTGCACACCCTGTACCAGGCCAACCTGAAGAACGGCACCTCGTTCCTCAACGAGTGGTACGCCGTCGACCTGGTGAAGAACCAGGATGGCGCCGTGGTCGGCATCATCGCCATCTGCATCGAGACCGGCGAGACCGTCTACATCCGCTCCAAGGCAGTGGTGCTGGCCACTGGCGGCGCTGGCCGCATCTATGCGTCCACCACCAACGCCCTGATCAATACCGGTGACGGCATCGGCATGGCCCTGCGTGCAGGCGTGCCGGTCCAGGACATCGAAATGTGGCAGTTCCACCCGACCGGTATCGCCGGTGCCGGCGTGCTGGTGACCGAGGGTTGCCGTGGCGAGGGTGGCTACCTGATCAACGCCCATGGCGAGCGCTTCATGGAGCGTTACGCTCCGAACGCCAAGGACCTGGCCGGCCGCGACGTGGTCGCCCGCTCCATGGTCAAGGAAGTGCTGGCCGGCAACGGCTGTGGCCCGGACAAGGACCACGTCCTGCTGAAGCTCGACCACCTGGGCGAGGAAGTGCTGCACAGCCGCCTGCCGGGTATCTGCGAACTGTCGAAGACCTTCGCCCACGTCGACCCCGTCGTCGCGCCGGTGCCGGTGATCCCGACCTGCCACTACATGATGGGCGGCGTTGCCACCAACATCCATGGCCAGGCCATCACCCAGGATGCCAACGGCAACGACACCATCATCGACGGCCTGTTCGCGGTCGGCGAAGTCGCCTGCGTATCCGTACACGGTGCCAACCGTCTCGGCGGCAACTCGCTGCTCGACCTGGTCGTGTTCGGTCGTGCTGCGGGCCTGCACCTGGAAAAAGCCCTCAAGGAAGGTATCGAGCATCGCGGTGCTTCGGAAACCGACCTGGAGCTGTCGCTCAAGCGCCTGTCCGGCGTCAACGAGCGCAGCAGTGGCGAAGACGTGGCTCCGCTGCGTAAAGAGCTGCAGAACTGCATGCAGAACTACTTCGGCGTATTCCGTACCGGCGAATACATGCAGAAAGGCATCGCTCAGTTGGCCGACCTGCGCGAGCGCATCGCCAACGTGAAGATCGCCGACAAGAGCCAGGCCTTCAACACTGCGCGTATCGAGGCGCTGGAACTGCAGAACCTTCTCGAAGTGGCCGAGGCTACCGCGATCGCAGCGGAGGTCCGCAAGGAATCCCGTGGCGCGCACGCCCGCGAAGACTTCGAAGATCGTGACGACGAGAACTGGCTGTGCCACACCCTGTATTTCCCGGGTGAGAAACGCGTTACCAAGCGCGACGTCAACTTCACGCCCAAGACAGTTCCGGCGTTTGAACCCAAAGTACGTACCTATTAAGGGTGGCTGATATGTCGCAAGCCAACATTCTGAAAGTCAGCGTTTATCGCTACAACCCGGACCAGGACGCTGCGCCCTTCATGCAGGACTTCCAGGTCGATACCGGCGGCAAGGACATCATGGTCCTGGACGTGCTGGCCCTGATCAAGGAGCAGGACGAGGGTTTCTCCTACCGTCGCTCCTGCCGTGAAGGGGTCTGCGGTTCCGACGGCATGAACATCAATGGCAAGAACGGCCTGGCCTGCATCACGCCGATCTCCGCTGCCGGCCTCAAGGGCGGCCAGCTGGTGATCCGCCCGCTGCCCGGCCTGCCGGTCATCCGTGACCTCGTCGTCGATATGAGCATCTTCTACAAGCAGTACGAGAAGGTGAAACCCTTCCTGCAGAACGACGCGCCCGCCCCGGCGATCGAGCGTCTGCAGTCCCCGGAAGAGCGCGAGAAGCTGGACGGTCTGTACGAGTGCATCCTGTGCGCCTGCTGCTCGACCTCCTGCCCGTCCTTCTGGTGGAACCCGGACAAGTTCCTCGGTCCCGCTGCGCTGCTGCAGGCCTATCGCTTCCTGGCCGACAGCCGTGACACCAAGACCGAAGAGCGTCTGGCAGCGCTGGACGATCCGTTCAGCGTGTTCCGCTGCCGCGGCATCATGAACTGCGTGAGCGTCTGCCCCAAGGGTCTGAACCCGACGAAGGCGATCGGCCACGTACGTCACATGCTGCTGCAAAGCGGTACTTGATGCGCTTCATGCTTTACCCGTGACACCTGCGGCGCCGGTTTGCTTCCGGCGCCGCAGTAAAACCAGGACAGCAGCTCACAAAGCGGCGGTCCTTACTCGAAAATACATAGATGACCAGCAGGGGCAACCGGGCTGGTGCCCGGACTATCTGCGGGATCCTTGGTGGCTTTACCGAGTCGCTGTGCCAGGACTGTTGAAACCACGATGATTCCACGCCGGTGGTGTCCCCTTACCGAGGGTGACCAAGCATGCAAGAAAGCGTAATGCAGCGCATGTGGAACAGCGCCCACCTATCCGGTGGCAACGCTGCATATGTGGAAGAGCTCTATGAGCTTTACCTGCACGATCCCAACGCTGTGCCCGAAGAGTGGCGCACCTACTTCCAGAAGTTGCCGGCCGACGGCAACGCCGCCACCGACGTATCGCATTCTACTGTCCGCGACCATTTCGTCCTGCTCGCCAAGAACCAGCGCCGTGCCCAGCCCGTTTCGGCTGGCAGCGTCAGCAGCGAGCACGAGAAGAAGCAGGTCGAAGTCCTGCGCCTGATCCAGGCCTACCGCATGCGCGGCCATCAGGCGGCGACGCTCGACCCCCTCGGCCTCTGGCAGCGCAAGGTGCCGGCCGACCTGTCGATCAACCATTACGGCCTGACCGACGCCGACCTCGACACCACCTTCCGTACCGGTGAGCTCTACATCGGCAAGGAAGAAGCGACCCTGCGCGAGATCCATCAGTCGCTGCAGCAGACCTACTGCCGCACCATCGGTGCCGAGTTCACCCACATCGTCGATTCCGACCAGCGCAAGTGGTTCCAGCAGCGCCTGGAAAGCGTGCGTGGCCGCCCGGCGTTCTCCGCTGAAGTGCAGAGCCACCTGCTCGAGCGCCTGACCGCGGCCGAAGGCCTGGAAAAGTACCTGGGCACCAAATACCCGGGCACCAAGCGTTTCGGCCTGGAAGGTGGCGAAAGCCTGATTCCGATGCTGGACGAGATCATCCAGCGCTCCGGCGCCTACGGCACCCAGGAAATCGTCATCGGCATGGCCCACCGCGGCCGTCTGAACGTCCTGGTCAACACCTTCGGCAAGAACCCGCGCGACCTGTTCGACGAGTTCGAGGGCAAGAAGGTCGAGGGCCTGTCCTCCGGTGACGTCAAGTACCACCAGGGCTTCTCCTCCAACGTCATGACCTCGGGCGGTGAAGTCCACCTGGCGCTGGCGTTCAACCCGTCCCACCTGGAAATCGTCTCCCCGGTGGTCGAGGGTTCCGTGCGCGCCCGTCAGGACCGCCGCAAGGACAAGGCCGGCGACAAGGTACTGCCGATCTCCATCCACGGCGACGCCGCCTTCGCGGGCCAGGGCGTGGTCATGGAAACCTTCCAGATGTCGCAGACCCGCGGCTACCGCACCGGCGGTACCGTGCACATCGTCATCAACAACCAGGTCGGCTTCACCACCAGCCGTCAGGACGACTCGCGCTCCACCGAGTACGCCACCGACGTCGCCAAGATGATCCAGGCGCCGATCTTCCACGTGAACGGCGACGATCCGGAAGCCGTGCTCTTCGTGACCCAGCTGGCCGTCGACTACCGCATGCAGTTCAAGCGTGACGTGGTCATCGACCTGGTCTGCTACCGCCGTCGCGGCCACAACGAGGCCGACGAGCCGAGCGGCACCCAGCCGCTGATGTACCAGCAGATCGCCAAGCAGCGCACCACTCGTGAGCTCTACGCCGACGCCCTGATCCAGTCCGGCGTGCTGGACAACGAGCGCGTGCAGACCAAGATCGACGAGTACCGCACCGCCCTGGACAACGGCCAGCACGTGGTCAAGAGCCTGGTGAAGGAGCCCAACAAGGAGCTCTTCGTCGACTGGCGTCCCTACCTGGGCCATGCCTGGACCGCTCGCCACGACACCCGTTTCGAGCTCAAGACCCTGCAGGATCTCTCCGCCAAGCTGCTGGAGATCCCGGAAGGCTTCGTCGTCCAGCGCCAGGTCTCGAAGATCCTCGAAGACCGCCAGAAGATGGGCGCCGGCGGCCTGCCGATCAACTGGGGCTATGCCGAGACCATGGCCTACGCCACCCTGCTGTTCGAAGGCCACCCGGTCCGCATCACCGGCCAGGACGTGGGCCGCGGTACCTTCTCGCACCGCCATGCGGCGCTGCACAACCAGAAGGACGCCGGCACCTACCTGCCGTTGCAGAACCTGTTCGACGGCCAGCCGAGCTTCGAACTGTACGACTCCTACCTGTCCGAAGAGGCCGTGCTGGCCTTCGAATACGGCTACTCCACCACCACGCCCAACGCGCTGGTGATCTGGGAAGCCCAGTTCGGTGACTTCGCCAACGGCGCCCAGGTGGTGATCGACCAGTTCATCACCAGTGGCGAGCACAAGTGGGGTCGTCTCTGCGGCCTGACCATGCTGCTGCCGCACGGCTACGAAGGGCAGGGCCCGGAGCACTCCTCCGCACGCCTGGAGCGTTACCTGCAGCTGTGCGCCGAGCACAACATCCAGGTCTGCATGCCGACCACCCCGGCGCAGATCTACCACCTGCTGCGTCGCCAGGTGATCCGCCCGCTGCGCAAGCCGTTGGTCGTATTGACGCCCAAGTCTCTGCTGCGCCACAAACTCGCCATCTCCACCCTGGAAGATCTGGCCGAGGGTTCGTTCCAGACCGTCATCGGCGAGATCGACCCGATCGATCCGAAGAAGGTCGAGCGCCTGGTGCTGTGCAGCGGCAAGGTCTACTACGACCTGCTG
This sequence comes from Pseudomonas sp. No.21, assembly GCF_054558415.1. NCBI lineage: Bacteria > Pseudomonadati > Pseudomonadota > Gammaproteobacteria > Pseudomonadales > Pseudomonadaceae > Pseudomonas > Pseudomonas sp. No.21. The sequence continues at coordinate 13,636 of NZ_BAAJNO010000021.1, read as the reverse complement.
GAAAAGCGTCGTGCCGAAGGCCGCGAAGACATCGCCGTCGTGCGCATCGAGCAGCTCTACCCGTTCCCGGAAGACGACCTGGCCGAAGTTCTTGCCCAGTACAAGAACCTCAAGCACATCGTCTGGTGCCAGGAAGAGCCGATGAACCAGGGCGCCTGGTACTGCAGCCAGCATCACATGCGTCGTGTCGCGGCGGCCCACAAGAAAGGGCTGTTCCTCGAGTACGCCGGTCGTGACGCGTCGGCCTCGCCGGCCTGCGGCTACGCCTCGATGCACGCTGAGCAGCAGGAAAAACTGCTGCAAGATGCCTTTACTGTTTAACGCCTTCGCGCAGATAAAACCGAATTAGATAGGAACCCATACAAATGGCTATCGAGATCAAAGCCCCTACATTCCCCGAGTCGGTTGCCGATGGCACCGTAGCCACCTGGCACAAGAAGCCGGGCGAGGCCGTGAAGCGTGACGAGCTGATCGTCGACATCGAAACCGACAAGGTGGTGATGGAAGTGCTGGCCGAGGCCGACGGCGTCCTGGGCGAGATCGTCAAGAACGAGGGCGACACCGTCCTCAGTGGCGAGCTGCTGGGCAAACTGACCGAAGGTGGCGCCGCTGCTGCTCCTGCCGCCGCTGCAGCCCCTGCTGCCGCTCCCGCTGCCCAGGCCGCCGCTCCGGCTGCCGGTGGCGACGACGCCATCCTCTCGCCGGCCGCTCGCAAGCTGGCCGAAGAGAACGGCATCGACCCGAACAGCATCGCCGGCACTGGCACTGGCAAGGGCGGTCGCGTGACCAAGGAAGACGTGGTCGCTGCCGTCGAAGCGAAGAAATCCGCTCCGGCCGCCGCCCCGGCTGCCAAGCCTGCCGCTCCGGCCGCCGAAGCCCCGGTCTTTGCCGCGGGTGATCGCGTCGAGAAGCGCGTCCCGATGACCCGCCTGCGTGCCAAGGTCGCCGAGCGTCTGGTCGAGGCCCAGTCCACCATGGCCATGCTGACCACCTTCAACGAAGTCGACATGACCGAAGTCATGGCCCTGCGTTCGAAGTACAAGGACCTGTTCGAGAAGACCCACAATGGCGTCCGCCTGGGCTTCATGTCCTTCTTCGTCAAGGCTTCCGTCGAGGCGCTGAAGCGTTTCCCGGCGGTCAACGCCTCGATCGACGGCAACGACATCGTCTACCACGGTTACCAGGACATCGGCGTAGCCGTTTCCAGTGACCGTGGCCTGGTGGTTCCGGTCCTGCGCAACGCCGAGCTGATGAGCCTGGCCGAAGTCGAGAACGGCATCGCCACCTTCGGCAAGAAGGCCCGTGAGGGCAAGCTGTCCATCGACGAGATGACCGGTGGCACCTTCACCATCACCAACGGCGGTACCTTCGGCTCGATGATGTCGACCCCGATCGTCAACCCGCCGCAGGCCGCCATCCTCGGCATGCACAACATCATCCAGCGTCCCATGGCGGTAAACGGCCAGGTGGTCATCCGCCCGATGATGTACCTGGCTCTGTCCTACGATCACCGTCTGATCGATGGCAAGGAAGCCGTCAGCTTCCTGGTGACCATCAAGAACCTGCTGGAAGACCCGGCTCGTCTGCTGCTGGACATCTAAATCAGTTGCAAGCCACACGCCGCAAGCTGCAGAACATCGCAGCCCGGCCTGTGGCTTGCCGCTCGAAGCTCGAGGCTTAGGAGAACGTTATGACCCAGAAATTCGACGTGGTAGTGATTGGTGCGGGCCCCGGCGGTTACGTCGCGGCCATCAAGGCAGCCCAACTGGGCCTGAAGACCGCCTGCATCGAGAAATACCAGGACAAGGACGGCAAGACCGCTCTGGGCGGTACCTGCCTGAACGTCGGCTGCATTCCGTCGAAGGCGCTGCTGGACAGCTCCTACAAGTACCACGAGGCCATCGATGGCTTCAAAATCCATGGCATCGAAGCCAAGGGCGTCAGCATCGACGTACCGGCCATGGTCGCGCGCAAGAACGGCATCGTTAAGAACCTGACCGGCGGCGTGAGCACCCTGTTCAAGGCCAACGGCGTCACCCTGCTGGAAGGCCACGGCAAGCTGCTGGCCAACAAGCAGGTCGAAGTCACCGGTTCCGACGGCAAGACCCAGATCGTCCAGGCCGAGAACGTGATCCTGGCATCCGGCTCCCGCCCGGTGGAAATCCCCCCGGCTCCCATCGACCAGGACGTCATCGTCGACTCCACCGGCGCCCTGGACTTCCAGGCCGTGCCGAAGAAGCTCGGCGTGATCGGCGCTGGCGTGATCGGCCTGGAGCTGGGCTCCGTATGGGCCCGCCTGGGTGCCGAAGTCACCGTGCTGGAAGCCCTGGACAAGTTCCTCCCGGCCGCTGACGAGCAGATCGCCAAGGAAGCCCTCAAGGTCCTCACCAAGCAGGGCCTGAAGATCCGCCTGGGCGCCCGTGTCACCGGTACCGAAGTGAAGAAGAAGCAGGTCACCGTCAGCTTCACCGACGCCGAAGGCGAGCAGAAGCAGGTGTTCGACAAGCTGATCGTTGCCGTTGGTCGTCGTCCGGTCACCACCGACCTGCTGGCTGCCGACAGCGGCGTGACCCTTGACGAGCGCGGCTACATCTACGTCGACGACCACTGCAAGACCTCCGTTCCCGGCGTCTTCGCCATTGGCGACGTGGTGCGTGGCGCGATGCTGGCCCACAAGGCTTCGGAAGAGGGCATCATGGTCGCCGAGCGCATCGCCGGCCACAAAGCCCAGATGAACTACGACCTGATCCCGTCGGTGATCTACACCCATCCGGAAATCGCCTGGGTCGGCAAGACCGAGCAGTCCCTGAAGGCCGAAGGCGTCGAAGTCAACGTCGGCACCTTCCCCTTCGCGGCCAGCGGTCGCGCCATGGCTGCCAACGACACCACCGGCCTGGTCAAGGTCATCGCCGATGCCAAGACCGACCGCGTCCTGGGCGTCCACGTGATCGGCCCGAGCGCTGCGGAGCTGGTACAGCAAGGCGCGATCGGCATGGAGTTCGGTACCAGCGCCGAAGACCTGGGCATGATGGTCTTCTCGCACCCGACCCTGTCCGAGGCGCTGCACGAAGCGGCCCTGGCCGTGAATGGCCACGCGATCCACATCGCCAACCGCAAGAAGCGTTGAGAAATCAGCCGGGGATGCCGCGCCGGGTCGGCGCCTCCCCAGCGGATTCCTGACAGAAGAACCACGGCGGGCCACCCGTCGTGAGCCCCCAGGGGCTCACCGCGGAAAGCCCGCCGGACTGCCTTCAGAAGCAGTCACAGGTGGCGCGGCACCACGAATGCAGCGCCGAATGGGCAATACCCAAACGAAGACGGTAGACAAGCATGAATCTCCACGAATATCAGGGTAAGCAGCTGTTCGCTGAGTACGGCCTGCCCGTATCCAAGGGCTTCGCCGTGGATACCCCGGAAGAAGCCGCAGAAGCCTGCGAAAAAATCGGTGGCAGCGAGTGGGTCGTCAAGGCCCAGGTCCACGCCGGCGGCCGCGGTAAAGCGGGCGGCGTGAAGCTGGTCAAGAGCAAGGACGACGCCAAGGCGTTCGCCGCCAACTGGCTCGGCAAGCGCCTGGTGACCTACCAGACCGACGCCAACGGCCAGCCGGTCAGCAAGATCCTGGTCGAGTCCTGCACCGATATCGCCAAGGAACTGTACCTGGGCGCCGTGGTAGACCGTTCCAGCCGCCGCATCGTGTTCATGGCCTCCACCGAAGGTGGCGTGGACATCGAGAAAGTAGCCCACGAGACTCCCGAGAAGATCCTCAAGGCCACCGTCGACCCGCTGGTCGGCGCTCAGCCCTACCAGGGTCGTGAACTGGCCTTCCAACTGGGCCTGCAAGGCGACCAGATCAAGCAGTTCACCCACATCTTCGTGAACCTGGCCAAGCTGTTCCAGGACTACGACCTGGCCCTGCTGGAAGTGAACCCGCTGGTGATCAAGGCCGACGGCAACCTGCACTGCCTGGACGCCAAGATCAACATCGACAGCAACGCCATGTACCGCCAGCCCAAGCTGCGCGCCATGCACGACCCGTCCCAGGACGACGCTCGTGAAGCCCATGCGCAGAAGTGGGAACTGAACTACGTCGCGCTGGAAGGCAACATCGGCTGCATGGTCAACGGCGCTGGCCTGGCCATGGGCACCATGGACATCGTCAACCTGCACGGTGGCAAGCCTGCCAACTTCCTCGACGTCGGCGGTGGCGCGACCAAAGAGCGCGTGACCGAAGCCTTCAAGATCATCCTGTCCGACAGCAACGTCGCTGCCGTACTGGTGAACATCTTCGGCGGTATCGTTCGTTGCGACATGATTGCCGAAGGCATCATCGGTGCAGTGAAGGAAGTCGGCGTGAAGATCCCGGTGGTCGTCCGCCTGGAAGGCAACAACGCCGAACTCGGCGCCAAGGTACTGGCCGAAAGCGGTCTGAACATCATCGCTGCGACCAGCCTGACCGACGCTGCCCAGCAGGTCGTCAAGGCCGCGGAGGGTAAGTAATGAGCGTCCTGATCAATAAAGACACCAAAGTAATCTGCCAGGGCTTCACCGGCTCGCAGGGCACCTTCCACTCCGAGCAAGCCATCGCCTACGGCACCAAGATGGTTGGCGGCGTGACCCCCGGCAAGGGCGGCACCACCCACCTCGGCCTGCCGGTGTTCAACACCGTCAAGGAAGCCGTGGAAGCCACCGGCGCCGACGCATCGGTGATCTACGTTCCGGCTCCGTTCTGCAAGGATTCCATCCTCGAAGCGGCTTTCGGCGGCATCAAGCTGATCGTCTGCATCACCGAAGGCATCCCGACCATCGACATGCTGGAAGCCAAGGTCAAGTGCGACGAGCTGGGCGTACGCCTGATCGGCCCGAACTGCCCGGGCGTGATCACTCCCGGCGAGTGCAAGATCGGCATCATGCCGGGTCACATCCACCTGCCGGGCAAGGTAGGCATCGTGTCGCGTTCCGGCACCCTGACCTATGAAGCCGTGAAGCAGACCACCGACGCCGGCTTCGGCCAGTCCACCTGCGTGGGCATCGGTGGCGACCCGATCCCGGGCTCCAACTTCATCGACATCCTGAAGCTGTTCCAGGAAGACCCGAAGACCGAAGCGATCGTCATGATCGGTGAGATCGGCGGTTCCGCTGAAGAAGAAGCCGCTGCCTTCATCAAGGCCAACGTGACCAAGCCGGTGGTGTCCTACATCGCGGGTGTCACCGCACCGCCCGGCAAGCGCATGGGCCACGCCGGCGCCATCATCTCCGGCGGCAAGGGCACTGCGGACGAGAAGTTCGCCGCCCTGCAGGACGCCGGTGTGAAGACCGTGCGTTCCCTGGCCGACATCGGCAAGGCCCTGGCCGAGCTGACCGGCTGGGAAGTGAAGAAGGCCTAAGGCTTTCCGACCTGAGCAAAGGCCACCTTCGGGTGGCCTTTGTGTTTTTCCGCGCCTGTTCTTCAGGCGACAGATAGTTAAGTCCAGTCGACAGGCTGATGCATGTCAGTGCCGGTGGGCTGAACAAATCGCTAGTCTTGCACCCCTCAAGCTCGCCAGGCTCCACAAGGGCAGGGAACGGGCACCCATGGTCGATCCCAAAACGGATGGATGACGTTTCCCGTACCCCGGGGAAACCCTCTGAAACTATGAAATTCTGCCTGTGGTATTCCTCCCTATGACTCGTTTGAAAGGCTCGGACCTCCTGGCCCTCGGCTTCATGACATTCGCGCTGTTCCTTGGCGCCGGCAACATCATTTTTCCGCCCAGCGCCGGCATGGCCGCGGGTGACAATGTCTGGCGCGCCGCGCTCGGCTTCCTGCTCACCGGCGTCGGCCTGCCGCTGCTCACCGTGGTCGCCCTGGCACGTGTCGGTGGCGGCATGGACCGCCTGACCGCGCCGCTCGGCAAGGCTGCCGGCCTGGCCTTCGCGGTAGCCGTTTACCTGGCCATAGGGCCTCTTTTCGCCACCCCGCGTACCGCCGTGGTTTCCTTCGAGATGGGTGTTGCGCCCTTTACCGGAGAAAGCGGCATCGCACTGTTCATCTACAGCGTGCTGTACTTCGGTGCCGTGCTGTTCCTGGCGCTGAATCCCGGCAAGCTGGTGGACAGCATCGGCAAGTTCATCACCCCTGTCCTGCTGGCCGCGCTGCTGGTACTGGGCGGTGCCGCGATGAGCATGCCGGCCGGCCCCATCGGCAGCACTTCGCAGGCCTACCAGGCTGCGCCGCTGGTGGAAGGTTTCCTGCAGGGCTACCTGACCATGGACACCCTGGGCGCGCTGGTATTCGGCATCGTCATCGCCACGGCCATCCGCGACCACGGTGTCGAAGATGCCGGCCTGGTTACCCGCTACTCCGTCATAGCCGGGATCATCGCTGCATCCGGGCTGGCCGCTGTCTACCTCGCGCTCTTCTATCTGGGGGCCACCAGCCAGGGCATCGCCGGTGACGCACAGAACGGTGTACAGATCCTCACCGCCTACGTTCAGCACACCTTCGGCACCGTCGGCAGCCTGCTGCTGGCCGTGGTCATCACCCTGGCCTGCCTGACCACTGCCGTCGGCCTGCTCACCGCGTGCGGCGAGTTCTTCAGCCGCATCCTGCCGGTCTCCTACCGCACCGTGGTACTGGGGCTGGCCGCGTTCAGCCTGCTGGTGGCCAACCAGGGGCTGACCCAGCTGATCGCCTTCTCGGTGCCCGTGCTGGTGGGGCTGTATCCCCTGGCGATCGTCCTGGTGGCATTGAGCCTCTGCAATCGCCTGTGGCTGTCGTCGCGCCGCGTCTTCGTGCCCACCATGCTCGTTGCCCTCGTCTTCGGCCTCATCGACGGCCTGGGCGCTGCCGGCTTCAAATCGTTGGTGCCGTCCTTCATCGAGCACCTGCCGTTCTCCAGCCAGAGCCTTGCGTGGCTGCTGCCGGTGCTGGTCGTGCTGGTGCTGGCGGTTATCGCCGACCGCCTGGCGGGCCGCCCCGCCGTCGCGCCGGCCTGAGCCGCCTCGCACCGTTTGAAAGGCCACCTTCGGGTGGCCTTTTTCTTGGCTGCCCCCTGCCACCGCGCCTGGTCGAGAGCGGGGGCGCTGTGGCGTCGGTCACAGGGTGTCTTCCCCGGCTGCGTTGACGTCTACAGGGCGGTTCCCCTTATCCGCACCAGGCCACCCATGAACGACATTTCCGAGCTGATCGACTTCCACTACCTGTGGAACCTGCTGGCCATCCTCTGGTTCATCCTCTGCTGGGGTGGCTACACCCGCTACGCCACCTGGAAGGGCCGGGACACCCCGTGCCTGGCTTCGGTCATGCACCTGTACCGCGAAGACTGGATGCGCCGCCTGCTGCTGCGCGACAACCGCATCGCCGACGCCAGCGTGATCGGCAACCTGGAGCGCAACGCCTCCTTCTTCGCCTCCAGCACCCTGATCATCCTCGCCGGCGTGCTCACCGTGCTCGGCTCCACCGACCGCGCCGTCTCCATCCTCGCCGACCTGCCGTACGTCGAGCCCGCCAGCCGAGGGATCTCCGAGGTCAAGCTGCTGGCCATCGCGGTGGTGTTCGTCTACTCCTTCTTCACTTTCAGCTGGTGCATGCGCCAGTACAACTTCGCCGCCGTGCTGGTGGGGGCGGCACCGATGATCGGCGAGCGCAATGTCGGCGAGCAGGAGCGCAAGGACTTCGCCGCACGCACCGCGCGGGTCATCTCGCTCGCGGCCAACCAGTTCAACCTCGGCCTGCGCAGCTACTATTTCGGCCTGGCCATGCTGGCCTGGTTCATCAACCCCTGGTTCTTCATGCTGATCACCGCTGGCGTGGTCCTGGTGCTGTATCGACGCGAATTCCATTCCGCTGTGCTAGAGGTGATGGTGTACACCCCGACGACACAGGCGGCGGAGCCGCCGAAGGAGAAAAACGAATGAGTATTCCGTTCTGGTGCGTGTTCTTCGCTGCCCTGCTGATCTACATCGCCAAGATTCCCGTGGCCAGGGCCATGAAGGAGGAGGGCGGCGGCTACGACAACCACCACCCCCGGGCCCAGCAATCCCGCCTGACCGGCTTCGGCGGTCGTGCACTGGGGGCGCACCTCAACAGCATCGAAATCTTCCCGCTGTTCGCCGCCGGCGTGCTGATGGCCCACACCACCGATACCCGTGGCTGGCTGATCGACCTGCTGGCGCTGGTGTTCATCGTCTCCAGGGTGATCTACCTCTTCCTCTACTGGAACGACATCCACCTGCTGCGCAGCCTGGTATGGGTAGTCGGGCTCCTCTGCTGCCTGCTGTTGATGCTCAGCCCCGTGCTCTGACTTACCCTCACCCCCGCGCTTGCGGGGGCCACCCGATGGCAACCCGGCAGATACGAGAAGGCCCGCATGATGCGGGCCTTTGCGTTGGGAGATGGAGGCTGGATTCACTTGCCGTCGATGGCGTCCTTGGCTTCGTCGCCGGCGCCTTCCACCGCATCCCCGATGTCATCGGCGGCCTCTTCGGCCTTCTCGCCGGCGGTGGGTTGGTGACCGGTGATCTGGTCGGCCTTCCGTTCGGCCGCCTCGCCGCTTTCCTTCGCCGCGTCGCCCAGTGATTCCATGGCTTCGGATGCCGATTCCTTGGCCGCTTCCATCTTGTCTTCCGGGGTCTTTTCGCAGGCTGCCAGGCCGAGGGTCACGGCCAGGATCAGGGCATAGGGAAGGGGATTGAGCACGGTATGTCTCCTGGTTCTCTAGGGGCGGGATGAGTGGCCTCATCGCGTGCCGTTGGAGCCCAGGCGTTTCGCTTTAGTTCCTCGGGTTGCCGCCAGCCTGCAGGGCGCAAGGGCTGGCGGCTGCCACTGTTACTGCTGGCCGCTGGGCTGGCCACCCTGCGGGGCGGCTTCCGGTGCAGTGCTCGGCGCGGCCGGGGTGGAAGGGGCCGGAGCCGGGGTCTGCGGGGCACCGCCAGGGGCCGGCTGGGTGGCGGCGGGCGGGGTTTCGCTCGGCTGGGCGGCCTTGTCGTCAGCGGGCTTGTCGCAGGCGGCGAGGCCCAGGCTCGCGGCGATCAGCAGGGCATAGGCATAGGACTTGTGCATAGGGGTCTCCTTGGTCTCGGTTGTTGCACGACGAGCTTTCGAGTCCCCGTGCCCCCAGGAAGTTCAGCCGGATCGCCCCGGCGGCGGGCCGCGCGGTATCATGCGCGCCTTCACGCCAACGCCATGGAACCACCGGATGAGCGACAACCCCATTCTCGACAATGCCCAGCGCTTCCTGTCCGTGCTGCGCCACTGCCAGGTGCTCGGCCTGCGCGTCCACGGCGCCGACAGCCGGGGCCTGACCCTGTGCCTGCCCTACAGCGAGCGGATCATCGGCAACCCGGAAACCGGCGTCATCCATGGCGGCGCCATCACCACCCTGATGGACACCACCTGCGGCATCTCCACCGTCTGCGTGCTCCCGGAGTTCGAGATCTGCCCGACCCTCGACCTGCGCATCGACTACATGCACCCGGCCGAGCCGAACAAGGACGTCTACGGCTTCGCCGAGTGCTACCGCGTCACGCCCAACGTCATCTTCACCCGCGGCTACGCCTACCAGGACGACCCCGAGCAGCCCATCGCCCATGTGGTCGGCGCCTTCATGCGCATGGGCAAGCCCAGCCAGTTGAAGAAGGGGAGCGCGGCATGAAGCTCGATCTCGACGCCCTGGTACGTGAAGCCCACGAGAAGAACGACTACGACTCGCTGGTGTGCCTGATCCCCTACGCCAAGCTGCTGGGCATCGAATGCCTGCGCCTGGGGGAGGACATGGTGTTCCGCCTGCCGGCGAACAAGGACAACATCGGCAACCCGACCCTGCCGGCCATCCACGGCGGCGTGATCGCCGGCTTCATGGAGCACGCCGCGATGCTCCACCTGCTGATGTTCATGGGCATCCCACATTTGCCCAAAATCATCGACTTCTCGATAGATTACCTACGCGCCGGGCACTATCGTGACACCTTCGCCACCTGCCAGGTCTGGCGACAAGGCCGTCGCGTCGCCAACGTCGCCATCACCGCCTGGCAGACCAACCAGACCGAGCCCATCGCCACCGCCCGCGCCCACTTCAAGGTCGACGAACCCTGACCCGTGGCCGGGTGCGATACGCCCGGTCACGCACCAAGGAATCCTGGATGGATGCACTACTGATACTCGGCGGGCTGCTGCTGATCCTCGCCGGCCTCGTCTGGCTGGTCATGCTCGCCTTCGGTACCAGCCTGCTGTGGGGGATCGGCAGCCTGCTGCCGCCGCTCACCCTCGGCTACATAGCCGCGCACTGGCGCACCGCGCGCAAGGCGGTGATGCTCGCGGCCCTCGGCGTCATCCCGCTGATCGTCGGGCTGACCCTCCTGGCCAACCGCGACCCCGAGCGCCTGCACGCCCTGGTCAGCCTCGAATGGCTCAAGGGCGAGCGCAAGGCGCCGAGCGAACTGGCCATCGACCTGCGCGGCGAGCTCAATGGCCAGCCCTTCCAGCCCCAGCAGGCCGAGCTCATCGATGGCGTACTGAGCCTGCGCGAGGGCCAGGATTTCTTCGCCCGCCGCGAGGTGAGCATCCGCCTGGGCCAGCAACCCGGGGACGAACTGCGCCTGGACGTGCTGCCCGAAGACACCGGCAGCAAGCCCGAGGTCGAGATCAGCTGGCTGCTCCCCGAGCAGGAGCTGCCCGAAGCGCGGCGCCTGGGCAGGGGCTACACCCTGCACCTGGACCTCAAGCGGCGCGGCCCCAACACCCTCGCCGGTGCCTTCCACCTGGTGCTGCCGCCGCAGTTCCACACCACCCTGAGCGGTGAGGTCGAGCTGTTCACCGACCGCCTGCGCTACCGGGACGGGCAGGTCGACCTGCGGCACGACTCCATGGACACCCTGCACTACGTCGCCCGCGACTACCTGCAGCGCCGTTTCGCCACCCGCCAGGTCGAAGTGGCACGGCTGCCGACCGCCAGCCTGCCCGCGCATGAACTGGAGCTGGACGTCGAGGCCCGCATCGACGGCACCGCCCAGCGGCTGCCATTGCAGTTCATCCGCAGCGACCTGCGTGGCTGGGCCATCCGTGGCGACCGCTTCCCGGCCTTGCCAGCGCTCGAAGCCAAGCCCGAGGCCGCCAGCGCGAAGGCCGAGGACGCCCCCGTCGAACGCGCCTCGCGCCCGGCCGACCGGCGCCAGCGTTTCTCCCTGGAGCGCCTGCTGAGCAACCCCAACCACTACCAGAACCTCGCCATGCGCGTGCAGACCCAGCGTGGCAGCCTGGCCGAGGGGCGCTTCAACGGCATCAACAGCGCCGGCCAGATCATCATCCGCCGCAACATCTCCGGGCAGGGCGAGGCCAGCTTCGTGCTGCGCCCCGAAGAGATCGCCCGCATCGAGCTGCTCGAGCCCTGAACCCCGCCGCCACGGCCGCCCGCCCGGGCGGTCGTCGACGCCCTCCATGCAAGCCCTTGAAATTGAACAGCAAGCCCCCATCTGGGTGACATCCGCCGCAGTCGCGGCCTATATCATCCGTGGAGTTAGACGACCATGAGTGTGGAGACTCAAAAAGAAACCCTGGGCTTCCAGACCGAAGTGAAGCAACTGCTTCACCTGATGATCCATTCCTTGTACTCCAACAAGGAAATCTTCCTGCGCGAGCTGATCTCCAACGCCTCCGACGCCGCCGACAAGCTGCGTTTCGAAGCGCTGGCCAAGCCGGAGCTGCTCGAAGGCGGCGCCGAGCTGAAGATCCGCGTGAGCTTCGACAAGGACGCCAAGACCGTCACCCTCGAAGACAACGGCATCGGCATGAGCCGCGATGAAGTCATCGCCCACCTGGGCACCATCGCCAAGTCCGGCACCGCCGACTTCCTGAAGAACCTGTCGGGCGACCAGAAGAAGGACTCGCACCTGATCGGCCAGTTCGGCGTGGGCTTCTACTCCGCCTTCATCGTCGCCGACAAGGTGGACGTGTTCACCCGTCGCGCCGGCCTCTCCGCCGCCGAGGGCGTGCACTGGTCCTCCAGGGGCGAGGGCGAGTTCGACATCGCCAACGTCGAGAAGGCCGAGCGCGGCACCCGCATCGTCCTGCACCTGAAAGCCGGCGAGGAAGAGTTCGCCGATGGCTGGCGCCTGCGCAACGTCATCAAGAAATACTCCGACCACATCGCCCTGCCCATCGAACTGCCGAAGGAGCACTACGGCGAAGAGAAGGACAAGCCGGCCGAGCCCGAGTGGGAGACCGTCAACCGCGCCAGCGCCCTGTGGACCCGTCCGCGCACCGAGGTGAAGGACGAGGAGTACCAGGAGTTCTACAAGCACGTCGCCCACGACTTCGAGAACCCGCTGTCCTGGAGCCACAACAAGGTCGAGGGCAAGCTGGAATACACCTCCCTGCTGTACGTCCCGGCCCGCGCACCGTTCGACCTGTACCAGCGTGAAGCGCCGCGAGGCCTCAAGCTCTACGTCCAGCGCGTGTTCATCATGGATCAGGCCGAACAGTTCCTGCCCCTGTACATGCGCTTCATCAAGGGCGTGGTGGACTCCAACGACCTGTCGCTGAACGTCTCCCGCGAGATCCTCCAGAGCGGCCCGGTGATCGACTCCATGAAGTCGGCGCTGACCAAGCGCGTGCTGGACATGCTGGAGAAACTGGCCAAGAACGAGCCCGAGCAATACAAGGGCTTCTGGAAGAACTTCGGCCAGGTCCTCAAGGAAGGCCCGGCGGAGGACTTCGCCAACAAGGAGAAGATCGCCGGCCTGCTGCGTTTCGCCTCCACCAGCGACGAAAGCGGCGAGCAGAGCGTCTCCCTGGCCGACTACATCGGCCGCATGAAGGAAGGCCAGGACAAGGTCTACTACCTCACCGGCGAATCCTATGCCCAGGTGAAGAACAGCCCGCACCTGGAAGTCTTCCGCAAGAAAGGCATCGAAGTGCTGCTGCTCACCGACCGCATCGACGAGTGGCTGATGAGCTACCTCACCGAGTTCGACGGCAAGCACTTCGCCGACGTGGCACGTGGCGACCTCGACCTCGGCAAGCTGGACTCGGAAGAGGACAAGAAGGCCCAGGAAGAAGTGGCCAAGGCCAAGGAAGGACTGGTCGAGCGCCTCAAGGCCGCCCTCGGCGAGGACGTCTCGGAAGTGCGCGTCTCGCACCGCCTGACCGACTCCCCGGCGATCCTCGCCATCGGCGAACAGGACCTGGGCCTGCAGATGCGCCAGATCCTCGAAGCCAGCGGGCAGAAGGTGCCGGACTCCAAGCCCATCTTCGAGTTCAACCCCAGCCACCCGCTGATCGAGAAACTCGACAACGAGCAGGATGAAGAGCGCTTCGGCGAGCTGTCCCACATCCTCTTCGACCAGGCCGCCCTGGCCGCCGGCGACAGCCTCAAGGACCCGGCCGCCTACGTGCGCCGCCTGAACAAGCTGCTGGTGGAACTCTCCGCCTGAAGCCTGTAACGCACCCCGGAAAAGGCCCGCGCAAGCGGGCCTTTTCATTCCGCCCACCATCACCTGGTCACTCGGTTGGTGGAGGTCTATTGGAGCGTGGCTTTGCTTTTTGGCTCTCCGGACGGAGATGCAATCAGAGCTCGGAGCCTGCAGCCGCCGCTCACTCTGGACGTAGGGTGTGCTGCGCGCACCTGGATCTCGCCAGAAGCACCGTGCGGCGGTGCGCACG
>NZ_BAAJNO010000020.1:0-79792 GCF_054558415.1 Pseudomonas sp. No.21 | reverse complement strand
AAATGAAAAAATCATTCAACCTTCAACGAGATACGCGCAAACGCCTTCTTGCCAGCTTGGCAGACATGCACGGCGCCACGCTTGAAGATGAAGCCGCGATCAACTACCGCGCCGTCTACACGAACACCACCAGAACCGAGCAGATCACGAGCGACAGCAGCGTTCTTCACCAGCCCTGCCTTATTAAGGACAGAAGCAATCGGCATATCCTCTTCTGCTACCAACTCGATTTCCGGAAGATCCTCAGGGAGCTCGCCCTCCTTCATACGGTTGCCCGCAGAACGATGCGCAGACGCCGCAGCCTCTTCCCCATGGAAGCGAGCCACGATCTCTTCCGCCAGCTTGATCTTGATGTCGCGCGGATTTGCACCCTGCTCAATGTCGCGACGGAATTGCTCGATCTCTTCCATGGAGCGGAAGCTGAGCAGCTCGAAGTAGCGCCACATCAGCGCATCAGGAATGGATACCAGCTTGCCATACATCACGCCCGGCGCTTCCTGGATACCCACATAGTTACCCAGAGACTTGGACATCTTCTTCACGCCATCCAGGCCTTCGAGCAGCGGCATGGTGACGATGCACTGGGACTCCTGCCCGTAGGCGCGCTGCAGTTCACGCCCCATCAGCAGATTGAACTTCTGATCGGTGCCCCCCAGCTCGACATCCGCCCGCAGCGCTACCGAGTCATAACCCTGAACCAGCGGATAGAGGAACTCATGGATCGCGATCGGCTGATTGCTGCTGTAGCGCTTGTCGAAGTCATCGCGCTCCAACATGCGCGCCACCGTGTACTGGGACGAAAGGCGAATGAAATCCGCCGGGCTCAGCTGATCCATCCAAGTGGAGTTGAACGCCACTTCAGTCTTCGCAGGATCGAGAATCTTGAACACTTGGCTTTTGTAGGTCTCGGCGTTGTCCAGGACCTGCTCGCGAGTAAGCGGAGGGCGGGTGGCGCTCTTGCCGCTGGGGTCGCCGATCATTCCAGTGAAGTCGCCGATCAGGAAGATCACCTGATGCCCCAGCTCCTGGAACTGGCGCAGCTTATTAATAAGGACGGTATGTCCAAGGTGCAGATCGGGCGCAGTCGGATCGAACCCCGCCTTGATGCGCAGGGGTTGCCCCCGCTTGAGCTTTTCTACCAGCTCGGACTCGACCAGAACCTCTTCTGCGCCGCGCTTGATAAGCGCCAGCTGCTCTTCAACCGACTTCATGAAAGCCCCGTAACCGCTCGACAAACCAAAAGGGAACCAAACATACAAGATCGCTGACTAATTACAAGTTTTGCGCCCGGGTCGGTACCAACCGGCGGAAGGCAGGATCTTGAGGTTGCCTACGCCGTATTTTGGTTATATTTTAGGCAGTTAGTTCACATTCTAAAAACACCACTCGCCATGACGCATATCGTTCCTAAAGCGCCGCGCTACCCGAAAAGCCATTTGCTGGCCGCAAGCGGTGTAGCTGCGCTGCTCAGCCTGGCTTTGCTGGTGTTCCCGTCTCGTGAAGTCGAGGCGAAGAAGACCTACATCAATCTGGAAATGGAGAACGGCTCCGAAGCCCTCATCCAGGAGAAGGACGACCTCCGATCAGACACCGTCAACGGAGAAGAGGGCAGCTCGCCATTCGCATCCATTGAGCGCCCTGCGGACGACCAGAACAGCGCCGACAAAGACGCGGACAAGGACGAAGCCTCAACCGACCTAGCATCCAGCGAACCACCCAAAGAGCCCGGCCTGCACACCGTAACCGTCGGCAACGGCGACACCTTGTCGACCCTGTTCAGCAAGGTCGGCCTGTCCGCTACCGTTCTGCATGACGTGCTCAACAGCAGCAAGGATGCCAAGGACCTCAGCCGTCTGAAGGTCGGCCAGGCGTTCGAGTTCCGCCTCTCTCCCGAAGGCGAGCTGCAGAGCCTGCATTCCAAGCTCAGCGACCTCGAGACCGTGACCTTGTCCAAGACCGACAAGGGCTATGACTTCAAGCGTGACCTGGCCAAACCGGATATCCACCCCGCCTACGCCCGCGGCGTGATCGACAGCTCGCTGTTCCTCTCCGCCAAGCGCGCGGGTCTCTCGCACAACCTGACCATGGACCTGGCGAACATCTTCGACTACGACATCGACTTCGCCCTCGACATCCGGGAAGGGGACGAATTCGAAGTCATCTATGAAGAGAAGTCAGTCAACGGCAAGCAAGTAGGCACCGGCAACATCCTCGCCGCGCGCTTCACCAACCGTGGCAAGACCTACAGCGCCGTTCGCTTTACCAGCAGCCAGGGCATCGCCAGCTACTTCCGCGACGACGGCACCAGCATGCGCAAGGCCTTCATCCGGACACCGGTGGACTTCGCCCGCATCAGCTCCCGCTTCTCCATCGGCCGCCGCCACCCGATCCTCAACAAGATCCGGGCCCATAAAGGTGTCGACTACGCAGCCCCGCGCGGCACGCCTATCAAGGCCACCGGCGACGGCAAGATCGTCCTGGCCGGTCGTCGTGGCGGCTATGGCAACGCGGTGATCATCCAGCACAGCGGCAAGTACCGGACCCTCTACGGCCACATGCAGGGCTTCGCCAAGGGCATCAAGACCGGCGGCACCGTCAAGCAAGGGCAGATCATCGGCTACATCGGCACAACCGGGCTCTCCACCGGTCCCCACCTGCATTACGAATTCCAGGTCAACGGCCAACACGTCGACCCGCTCGGCGTGAAGCTGCCCATGGCCGATCCGCTGGCCAGCGCCGAGAAGAAGCGATTCCTGCAGATGAGCAAACCGCTGATGGCACGCATGGACCAGGAAAAGGCCACCATGCTCGCGCAGAACAAGCGCTGATCCAATGCCGCGCTACCTCGGAGTGATGTCCGGAACCAGCCTGGACGGACTGGACATCGCCCTGATCGACCAAGGCGAGCGCACTCGCCTGATCGCCTCACACTACATCCCCATGCCCGACTCGCTCCGCCAGGAGCTGCTATCGCTCTGCGCGCCCGGCGAGGACGAACTCGCGCGTGCGGCCCTGGCCGAACGGCGCTGGGTAGAACTCGCCGCCTCAGGCATCGACCTGCTGCTTCGCGAAAAGGGCCTCGCGGCCACCGACATCCGCGCCATCGGCAGCCACGGTCAGACCGTGCGCCACGAACCGGTGCGCGGCTTCACCATCCAGATCGGCAACTGCGCCCTGCTGGCCGAGCTCACCGGCATCACCGTGGTCGGTGATTTCCGCCGCCGCGATGTCGCCGCCGGCGGCCAAGGCGCCCCTCTGGTGCCCGCCTTCCATGAAGCGCTCTTCGACGACCGCAATGGCAACCGCGCAGTGCTCAACATCGGTGGATTCAGCAACCTGTCACTGATCGAGCCCGACCAACCGGTGCGCGGCTTCGACTGCGGTCCCGGCAATGTGCTGATGGATGCCTGGATCCAGCTCAACCACGGCCAAGACTACGATCGTGACGGAGCGTGGGCGGCCAGCGGCCAAGCACAACCGTCATTGCTGGACACACTGCTGGAGGACGACTTCTTCAGCACACGCGGCCCGAAAAGCACCGGTCGTGAACTGTTCAACCTGAACTGGCTCCAGGCACACCTCGCCAAACTGCCGCCCCTCAAGCCCGAGGATGTGCAAGCCACCCTCCTCGAACTCAGCGCCCGCAGCATGGTGGATGCGCTCAAGACCGCCCAGGCCGACACCCTCGAACTGCTGGTGTGCGGTGGCGGTGCCCACAACGGCGCCCTGATGCGCCGCCTCGCCGAACTGCTGCCCGGAACCCAGGTCAGCGCCACCGACAGCCGTGGCGTGCCTGCGGACTGGGTCGAAGCCATGGCCTTCGCCTGGCTGGCCCACTGCTGCCTCGAAGGCATCCCCGCCAACCGCCCGAGCGTGACCGGCGCCAGGGGCCTGCGCGTGCTCGGCGCCATCCATCCCGCTTGAAGCAAACCGCACAAACGAAAACGCCGTGCATGAGCACGGCGTTTCTGCATCAGCGAACAGCGATCAGATCGAGAAGGACGAACCGCAACCGCAGGTAGTAGTGGCATTCGGGTTCTTGATCACGAAGCGCGAACCCTCGAGGCCTTCCTGATAGTCCACTTCCGCACCGGCCAGGTACTGGAAGCTCATGGGATCGACGACCAGGCTCACACCGTCGCGCTCGACGATGGTGTCGTCGTCAGCCACGTCTTCATCGAAGGTGAAGCCATACTGGAAGCCCGAACAGCCACCGCCCGTGACGAAGACACGCAGCTTGAGCCGCGGATTGCCTTCCTCATCGATCAGGTTCTTCACCTTGTTTGCCGCTCCATGCGTAAACATCAGGGCTGTGGGGGTGAAGGATTCGACACTCATGCTGTAACTCTCCCGGCTGGACGCCGCCTTACTGCGCTGTGGCCACGCATTATCCGCTTACCCTAGAAAACTGGTCAACTATTAAGCGTCCGTGTTTTCCGGGCTGGCCGGCGCTTCCAGCAGGCGCTGTGCCTCCTTGATGTGCCCGAGGCGCCCCTCTATCTGCGCCCCCATGGCCATCTCCATGAGCCCGTAATAGAGATTGCCGCGAACTCGCGCCTTGGCGCCCAGCTCCAGGTGTTCGGAGGCGAACACATCGCCCACCACCTCGCCGTCGATGATCACGTGGGGCGCGCGTATCTCCCCCTCCACCAGCCCTTCGACGCTGACCCTGACCAATCCTTCGCTGGCGTTTAGATTGCCCTTGAGGCGACCGTCCACCTGGACAGCACCCTGGAAGCGCAGATCGCCCTCCAGTTCCGCGCCGATGGCGATGATGCTGGTCTTGCCGCTGAAACGCTGCAGATCAGCCTTGGGTTTCTGTTTGTTGAACATGATCGTCATGACTCCTCGTCGATCCACTCGAATGTGCGCTCCAGCGGTTTCTGCTGGCCGTCCACCTGTGCTCGCACCTTTACCTGACGGGGACTGAAACCTTCGGGCAGCTGCAGCTCGGCGAAACGTCCCGCCTCGGGAATCGCCTGGAAGTGCTTGAAGGAAAAAACGACATCCTGCTGCGCCATCTCGCTGGAAAGTGCAGCCAACTCCAGGCTCGCCTCCTTGCCATCCTGGCGACCGATCACCCGCACCTGCAGCGTGCCCTTGATCGGCTGGTCATCCTTGCCGACCCGGCTGAGCATCAGCCGGAAACGGAAGCGCTGCGGCTGGTCCGTGCCGTGCAATTCGAAGGCGCGGATACGCAGTCCCTCCCGGCGACTGTCCGGCGCCAGCACGCCCCGGTAGAACGCCAGCTCCTGCTGCAGCTTGAAAACCTGCTCCTCCATCATCTTGATGCTCTGGCGGCTCTGCTCGTTGGCCTGGTGACCCAACCGCTCACCGCTTTCCAGCACCGCCTGGCGCTGCTGCAACTGATCGAGCGCACGGGTGCGCTCATCCAGCTGCGCACGCAGGCTGTCGCGTTCGGCCACGGCATCCGCCAGGCCCTCGGCGCGCAGCCAGCCACCCACGAAGAACGCCACCGGCAGCGCCAGCAGCAACACCACTACCAACCAGCGCACCAGCCGCTCGCGGCGCGGGTCACTGATTCGGACCTCCCAGCGCGACATCAGCGAAGCACGGCAGAGGGCGACCGGGGAGACAGAACGCCATCGCGAATGGCTAGCTTGGACATCGACCGCACCCTAAGACCGGAAAGCCGCCGATGATAAAGCCGCATCGGCCAAGGGCCAACCGCCGAGGTGACGCATGACCGCCGGAGCCTCTACTATCGGACCCACCTCACATCAGGGAACATCCGATGCTCTATCTCTGGCTCAAGGCCTTCCACATCATCGCCGTCGTATGCTGGTTCGCCGGCCTCTTCTACCTGCCTCGCCTGTTCGTCTACCACGCCTCGGCCGAAGACACGCCCAGCCGCGAGCGCTTCTGCATCATGGAGCGCAAGCTCTACCGCGGCATCATGCAGCCCTCCATGATCCTCACCCTGCTGATCGGCGCCGGCATGCTCTACCTCAATCCCGCCTGGCTCAAACAGGGCTGGTTGCACGCCAAGCTCACCCTGGTGTTCCTGCTGATCGGCTATCACCACGTCTGCGGTGCCATGCTCAAGCGCTTCGCCCGTGGCGAGAACGGCCGCAGCCACGTGTTCTACCGCTGGTTCAACGAAGTCCCGGTCCTGTTCCTGCTCGCCATCGTCATCCTGGTGGTGATCAAACCCTTCTGACCCCCGACTGCCCCATACGAGGAACGCCCGATGTCACTGCCCGCCCTGCTCGAACAACGCCTGCGCATGCCCGTCGTCGCCGCGCCCATGTTCCTGATCTCCGGTCCGGAGCTGGTCATGGCCTGCAGCAATGCGGGCATCGTCGGCAGCTTTCCCGCGCTCAATCAGCGCGACAGTGCAGGCTTCCGCGCCTGGCTCGACGAGATCGAAGCGGGTCTGCAGGCCGATGCCGCCCCCTTCGCGGTCAACCTCATCGTCCACCACAGCAATCCGCGCCTGCAGGCCGACCTGGCCATCTGCGTCGAGAAGAAGGTCCCCATCGTCATCACCAGCCTGGGCGCGGTAAAAGAAGTAGTCGATGCGGTGCACAGCTACGGCGGCCTGGTGTTCCACGACGTCACCACCCGTCGTCATGCCGAGAAGGCCGCCGAAGCCGGCGTCGACGGCCTGATCGCCGTAGCGGCAGGCGCCGGTGGCCATGCCGGCACCTGGAGCCCCTTCGCCCTGGTCGCCGAAATCCGCCAGTTCTTCGACAAGACGCTGCTCCTGGCCGGCTGCCTCAACCACGGCCACGAGATCCTCGCCGCACAGATGCTCGGTGCCGATCTCGCCTACCTCGGCACCCGCTTCATCGCCACTCGCCAGAGCAACGCCGACAGCCCCTACAAGCAGATGATCCTCGACGCCCGCGCCGCCGACATCGTCCACACCCCGGCCGTCTCCGGCGTCCCGGCCAGCTTCATGCGCCAGAGCCTCGAAGCCGCCGGCTACGACCTCAAGCGCCTGACCGACAAGGCCGACATCAACTACGGCGAGAAGCTCAAGCCCATCAGCGACGAGGCCAAGGCCTGGAAGACCGTCTGGTCAGCCGGCCAGGGCGTGGGCGACATCGACGACCTGCCGACGGTCGCAGAACTGATCACACGCCTCGACCACGAGTACCGTGCCGCCACCCAGCGGGCGAACCGCCTCGGCCAGCGCTGGCCAGGATGAAGCGTCGGCACCTGCTCGGCCTGGGCGCACTCGGAGCGCTCGGGCTGTGGGCCATGCGCCCCGGCGACCAGGGCCGCCCCCATGCGCCCTATTTCGCCAGCCTGCAGAACCTGTTGAAACAGGAAGGCGGCGGCGTGCCGCAACTGGTCATCGACCTCGACCGGCTCGATGCCAACGCCGACCTGCTCGCCCGGCGCCTCGGCAAGCTGCCGTTGCGCCTGGTCGCCAAATCCCTGGCCTCCAACGGGCTGCTCGAGTACCTCGCCAAGCGCCTGGATACACGCCGCTTCATGGTCTTCCACCAACCCCAGATCAACCAGTTGGCACAGGCATTCCCAGATGCCGACCTGCTGCTGGGCAAGCCGCTACCGGTCGCGGCAGCGCTCGCCTTCTACCAGCAACTGGGCAACGGCCAGCCCTTCGACCCATCGCGCCAGCTCACCTGGCTGGTCGATAGCCCGCAACGCCTGGCCCAGTACCTCGAACTGGCCCAGGCCCTGCAAAAACCCATGAATATCGCACTGGAGATCGATATCGGCCTGCAGCGCGGCGGCCACCCGGACACCGCGAGCCTGGCGCAAACCCTGCGATTGCTGGCCGACAACCAGCCGCTGCTGCACCTGCGCGGCCTGATGGGCTACGACGCCCAGGTGGCCCACGCGCCCTTCTGGACCGGCAGCCAGGATGCGTTCGAAACCGCCAATGCCCGCTACACGACGTTCATCGAGGCCGCACGGGGCTTCCCCGCCATCTGGCCCCGGCAGCCCTTGCTCAACGGCGCCGGCAGCCTCACCTATCCCCTGCACGCGAAGGGCACGACGCCGCTGAACGAGGTCGCGGTAGGCTCTGCCCTGCTCAAGCCCGTCGAGTTCGATACGCCCCTGCTGTCCAGCCACCAGAGTGCGATCTGGATCGCCGCTCCGGTGCTCAAGGTACAGAGCGGCGCCCTTCCCTACCTGCAACAGGCACAAGGCGCACTCGAAGCCTGGAACCCCAACCGGCACAACGCCTACTACCTCTATGGCGGTCGCTGGCCGGCGCAACCGGTCTCGCCCGGGGGCCTGTCCTATGACGGCATCTACGGGCGCAGCGCCAACCAGGAGCGCCTGATCGGCTCCGCCGGCACGGCACTCGCCGTGGACAACTGGGTGTTCCTGCGTCCCTTGCTCTGCGAAGGCTTGTTCAATCGCTTCGGCGAACTGCGCCTGCTCCGCCATGGCAAGCTGGTCGGCACCTGGAAGCCGCAACCAGCCGCCTGACCGGCTCCGCTTTTTGTGCGGCAGGCCGCTTGTGCCGCAGGGTACGCCACCATTACGCTGTGCCATCCCCAACCAGCCGCCGACAAGGATGCCCGCATGTCCGATGCCCGCTACAAGATCGTCTTCGAAGGAGAACTGATGCCCGGTGTGGCATTGGAAACCGTGAAGGAGAACCTCGCCAAGCTCTTCAAGAGCGACGCCAGCAAGATCGACAGCCTGTTCGGTGGACGCCCCGTTGCGCTCAAGCGCGACCTCGAGGAAGTCGAAGCGGACAAGTACCTGGCCGCCCTGCAACGTGCCGGCGCCCAGGTGCGCAAGGAACAGGACCTCGCCGCCGGCTTCAGCCTGGTGGAAACCGAGGACCACCCCAATCCGGAGACCCTGGCAGCCGTCGAAGCCGAGCAGGACACCGGAACCATGACCTGCCCCAAATGCGGCCATGAGCAGGCCAAGTCCGTCGAATGCCAGGCCTGCGGCATCATCATCGAGAAGTACCTGGCGCGTCAGGCCCAACTGGCCGAAAGCGCCCCGGCAACCACCCCCGCCGTGGCCGGCACCGCGACCTCGCCCTACGCCACCCCGCAGGCGCAGGTTGGCGAAGCGTTGCCGCAGTACTGCGAGCTGCGCCCATTCGGCATCACCGGCCGTATCGGCCGAGTGCGCTACCTGGCCTGGTCCTTCGTGTTCATGATCGCGCTGCTGGTCGTGCTTGGCGTCGGTGCCGGCATCGGCTTCGCCATCCACCCGATCGTCGGCGGCCTCATCGCCACCGTGCTGGGTATCGCCGCCATCGTCGTCAGCGTGCAGATCAACGTCCAGCGCCTGCACGACATCGGCTGGTCGGGCTGGCTCTACCTGCTGAACTTCGTGCCCATCGTCGGCAGTGTCTTCCCCCTGCTGCTGCTGTTCATCCCCGGCACCACCGGCGCCAACCGCTTCGGCGCACCACCGCCGCCGAACACCAATGCGGTGAAGGTCCTGGCCTGGATGTGGCTGGTCATCCCCGTGGTCTTCGGCATCCTCGCGGCCATCAGCATCCCGGCCTACCAGGATTACGTAGAACGCTCCGAGATGAGCAGCTACGAAGCGCCGGCCGACGGCGAGTACGCGCAACCCACCGAGGAAGGCGAGTACGTCGATCCCGCCGAGTCGGCCGACCCGGCTGAGGCGGAAACACCCGCCGAGCAGGAAGAGTTCGAGTCCAACTGAGCAACCTCCCGGGGCTGACGTTGTCCAACCCGGCCCCGACACGGAGATTCGCGATGCCTCGTTTTGCCCTGATTACCGGCGCCTCCAGCGGCCTAGGCCTCGCCCTGGCGGAAGCCCTGGCTCGCCGGGGCCGCCATCTGATCCTGGTGGCCCGGCAACGCGACGCGCTGGAGAGCATCGCCTACGAACTGACCCAGCGCTTCGGCGTGGAAGTGCTCTACCGCACCTGCGACCTCTCCGAACCCCTGCAACTCTCCGGGCTGCTGCATGAGCTGAACCAGGGCGAGCGGGAAATCGACCTGCTGGTGAACAACGCCGGCATCGGCACGTCCGGCCTCTACGTCGAACAGGACTGGAGCCGCGAACAGGAGCTCATCGAGCTCAACGTCCTCGCCCTCGCCCGTCTCTGCCATGAAATCGGCGGCGCCATGGCCAGCCGTGGCACCGGCCAGATCCTCAACGTCGCCTCGGTCGCCGGCTTCCAGCCTGGCGCCTGGATGAGCAACTACTACGCCAGCAAGGCCTACGTGCTCCACTTCTCCGAAGGGCTGCGCGAAGAACTCAAGGTCCATGGCGTCGGCGTCTCGGTGCTCTGCCCCGGCCCGACCCGCACCGCATTCTTCCGGGGTGCGCGGATGGCCGGCGAGAAGCTCGAAGGCAGCAAGCTGATGATGAGCGCCGAGGAAGTCGCCCTGATCACCGTGAAGGCGCTGGAAAAGAACCGCGCCATCATCATCCCCGGCTGGCGCAACCGCCTGCTGGCGATGAGCCCGCGCCTGTCGCCGCGCTGGCTGGTCCGGCGCCTGGCCGGGCGGATCAACAAGGCCTACCTCCCGAAATAGAAGAGGCGCCGCGAGGCGCCTTTCTTCAAGTCCAGCCGTGTCAGTCGGCCTTCACGCAACGCCCGTCCGCCCAGGTCCGCAACTTGGCCTGCTCCTCGGCCATCACCACCGACAGCGGCGCCGTACCCAGCAACTGCTGCAGCAGCAGTGCCTGGCTCACGCCGACCTGGGCCGCCTGCGCGGCATAGAGCATCCCCACCACCGCTTGCTCGATCTCGGCGCCGGAAAAACCGTCGCTGGATGCCGCGAGGACCGGCAGATCGAACTGGGCGGGGTCGATGTCGCGGCGGGACAGGTGGATGCGAAAGATCTCGGCCCGCACCTCGGCGCCAGGCAGGTCGACGAAGAACAGCTCGTCGAAGCGCCCCTTGCGCACCAGCTCCGGCGGCAGGCGGTGTATGGCGTTGGCGGTGGCCACCATGAACACCGGCGCCTTGCGCTCCGACATCCAGGTCAGCAGCGTGCCCAACACGCGCTGGCTCACGCCGCCGTCCTGGTCACCGCTGGCCAGCCCCTTCTCCAGTTCGTCCATCCACAGCACGCAGGGCGCCATCTGCTCGGCCAGCTTGAGAGCATCGCGCAGGTTGCGCTCGGTCTCGCCGAAAAACTTGTTGTACAGGCAGGCGAAGTCCAGGCGCAGCAACGGCAGCCCCCAGAGACCGGCCACCGCCTTGGCTGCCAGGCTCTTGCCGCCGCCCTGCACGCCCACCAGCAACATGCCCTTGGGCATGTTGGTCGGCTTGGCTTCCATGAAGGCGCTCTGCCGCTCGCCCAGCCAGCGCTTGAGGTTGGCCAGCCCACCGACGTCGGCGAAGCGCGCGGTGTCGTATTCGAAGCTGAGCACGCCTTCCAGGTCGAGCAGCTGGAACTTGGTCTTGTTCAGCTCAGGCAGGTCCTCCTGGGTGATGGCGCCGTCATCGCAGATCACGTTGCGCGCCAGCGAACGCGCCTCGCCATGGCTGAGCCCGCGCAGGTTCTTCACCACCTGCTGCAGGGTACGGTTGTCGGTGCGCACGCGAGCGCCACGGTTGCGCTCGCTCCAGCGCGTGGCTTCTTCGCGGACGATGGCCAGCAACTCGTCTTCGCTCGGCAACGCCAGGCTGAAGCGCGCGCTGTAGCGCTGCACTTCGGCGGGCAGCTTCATCGCGTGGGAGACCAGCACCAGGGTCGGCTTGTGAATGGCCTCGGCCATGGCGACTTCCTTGAGCAGGCGCACCAGCTTGGGGTTGTCGTCGAAGAAGGGGTGCAGGTCGCACATCACGTAGAGATTGGGCTGCGGGTCGGCCTTGATCAGGCGCAACGCGGCTTCCGCATCGGTGCTCGCGCCATCGCCTACCGGGTCGCCACCGAAACCGAGCCGCTGCAGGCCCTCGGTCACCGCCCAGGTGAACAGGCCGAGCCCGCGTTTGACCGCCAGGGTGGTCAGGGTCTCCAGCACGCGCTGCTCGTCCCAGGACTCGATGACGATGAGCTTGACCTTGGAGTCCAGCACCAGCCCCAGATCGTGGATGTCGTTCTTCACACAGGCTCCTTGTGCAGCCAGGCAGGCTGGCCGGGATAAACACGCGCCGCTAAACTCGGGGGCTTCTTATAACAGGCCGGAGAATGTCCGTGGACTGTCTGTTCTGCAAAATCGTCGCTGGGGACATCCCCGCGCGCAAGCTCTATGAAGACGATCACGTGATCGCCTTCCACGACATCGCCCCCCAGGCTCCGGTGCACTTCCTGGTCATCCCCAGGAAGCACATCGCCACCCTCAACGACCTCACCGAGGACGACAAGGCGCTGACCGGGCATATCGTCCATACCGCCCAGCGCCTGGCGAAGGAACAGGGCTGCGACGAAGGCTTCCGCGTGGTGATGAACTGCAACGAGCTGGGTGGCCAGACCGTCTACCACATCCACATGCACGTGCTCGGTCAGCGCCAGCTGCACTGGCCGCCGGGCTGATGCGCCGCACGCTACTCCTCGCCCTCTCGCTGCTACCGCTCGCCGCCCTGGCCCAACAGGCCGGCGAGCGCCTGCGTGATGCACTGCCGGACGGCGCCCAGGGCCCCGAGCTGGTGGTGGTCCCTGCGGGCGAATTCCTCATGGGCGATACCACCGGGCGCGGCAACGACAACGAGCGCCCGCCACACCCCGTGGTCATCGAGAAACCCTTCGCAATCGGTCGCCTCGAGCTGACCTTCGACGACTGGCAGCGCTACGCGAGCGCGACCGGCAAGCCGATGCCCGATAACGAAGGCTGGGGCCTTTCCGGGCAGCGCCCGGTGATCCACGTGAACTGGTTCGACGCCCGCGCCTACTGCGACTGGCTCAGCAAGGCCACGGGCCAGCGCTACCGGCTGCCCACCGAGGCGGAATGGGAATATGCCGCGCGGGCCGGCAGCCGTGGCTACTACTGGTGGGGCGACGAACTGGACAGCAGCGAGAGCGCACCACGCGCCCATTGCCGAGGCTGCGGCACGCCCAATGCGATCCGCGGCAAGACCGCGCAGGTGGGCCAGTACCCAGCCAACGCCTTCGGGCTGCACGACACCGCCGGCAACGTCTGGGAATGGACCGCTTCGCGCTTCGTCGCCCCCTTCGACGGCAGCGAGACGCAGGCTGCGGCGCTGCTCGACCGCAGCCCGCGCGTGGTGCGGGGTGGCGCCTGGAACAGCGGACCGGCCTACCTGCGAACCAGCCTGCGTGATCTCAAGCAGCCGGGGCACGACGACTACGCCCTGGGCTTCCGGGTGCTGCGCGAGCTGCAGTGATCCCGGTCAAACCCGGGCAGTTCCGATGGGTTAAACTGCTCGGCATTCTTGCCTACCGGAGGTGCCCCATGGCCACCGAACGCCAGTACTCCCCCGTTGACCGCTTCCTGCTCCAGGCCGATGCGGCCCTCAAGACCCTGCTGCCCTTCAAGGGCCAGCCCTATCGCCCCAACCCGGCGAACCTGCAGGACGAAGCGCCCATGAGCGAGGCGGACAGCCGCCACGTCACCGGCCTGATGCGTATCAACCACACCGGTGAAGTCTGCGCCCAGGCCCTGTACCAGGGGCAGTCACTGACCGCCAAGCTGCCGGAAGTGCGCAAGGCGATGGAGCACGCCGCCGAGGAGGAGATCGACCACCTGGCCTGGTGCGAACAACGTATCCGCGAACTCGGTGGCCGCCCCAGCGTGCTCAACCCGCTGTTCTATGGCCTGTCCTTCGGTGTCGGCGCCGTCGCAGGCCTGATCAGCGACAAGGTCAGCCTCGGCTTCGTCGCCGCCACCGAGGACCAGGTCTGCAAGCACCTGGACGACCACCTGCAGCAGATTCCCGCCGAGGACGCCAAGTCCCGCGCCATCCTCGAGCAGATGCGTACGGACGAAGAGCACCACGCCACTACCGCGCTGGAGGCCGGCGGCCTGCGCTTCCCCGCTCCGGTGAAGTTCGGCATGACGCTGCTTTCCAAGGTGATGACCAAGAGCACGTATAGGGTCTGAAGCCGCAAGCGGCGAGTTTCAAGCGGCAAGCAAACTGCAAGAACGACAAAGGGCGCCCAGGCGCCCTTTGTACTTTTCACGTGCTGCTTGCGGCTTCGAGCTTGCAGCCCCCGCGCGTCAGCGCGGCATATTGCGCGCGTAGAAGATTTCCAGCATCTCGTGCCGGACGCGCTCTTCGACCTGCTTGCGCTGCTCAGCGGTCAGGTTGGAGGTCGCGTCGCCGAACAGATAGTTGTCCAGGTCGAAGTTCTTCAACAGCATCTTGGTGTGGAACAGGTTCTCCTGGTACACGTTCACGTCCGTCATCTGGTACGCGTCCTGGGTATCGTCGGAGAGGTAGTTCTGGATCGAGTTGATCTCGTGGTCGATGAAGTGCTTCCGACCTTCAACATCGCGGGTGAAGCCACGCACGCGATAGTCGACGGTGACGATGTCCGAGTCGAACTGGTGGATCAGGTAGTTGAGCGCCTTCAGGGGCGAAATCACGCCGCAGGTGGAAACGTCGATGTCCACGCGGAAGGTCGCGATCCCCGACACCGGATGGATTTCCGGGTAGGTGTGAACGGTGATGTGGCTCTTGTCCAGATGGGCCAGGATGGTCTCGGGCAGCGGGCCGGGGGACTCCTCGATCTGGCTGTCGGTGGGCGTCACCGGCTGCTCGGAAATGAGGATGGTCACGCTGGCGCCCTGGGGATCGTAATCCTGGCGGGCGATGTTGAGGATGTTCGCACCTATGATGTCGACCACGTCGGTGAGGATCTGGGTCAGGCGCTCGGCGTCGTACTCTTCGTCGATGTACTGGACGTAGGCCTGCTGGTCCTCGGGGGTCTCTGCATAGCAGATGTCATAGATGTTGAAGCTCAAGGTCTTCGTCAGGTTGTTGAACCCGTGGAGCTTGAGTTTGCTTTTCACCGTTGGGAACTCTCTGTTCATTGCGGCCCTGCCGCGTTGTTGAGCATGCCCGTCAGAAGCGCACAGTGACTTCTGCGTAGGACGGTTTACACCTCTTCGCGATGGCGATTGTGGTTATCGGTTCTGGGGCGGAGTGCCCCGGAAAAACGAGGGGGCGCATTATGCAGTCGACGGGCGTCACCTGCCAGAGTCTGCGCCCCGAATATGATGATCGGGTGTACGTCGGTCAGCCGAGCTCGACGATCTCGTAATCATGAGTGATCTCGACGCCGGCGCGCCCGAGCATGATGGAGGCGGAGCAGTACTTCTCGGCGGAAAGCTCGACGGCGCGCTTGACCTGCGCCTCCTTCAGGCCGCGACCCTTGACCACGAAGTGCACGTGGATCCTGGTGAACACCTTGGGGTCTTCGTCGGCGCGCTCGGCCTCGAGGAAGGCTTCGCAGCTCTCCACCGGCTGGCGGGATTTCTTGAGGATGCTCACCACGTCGAAGTTGGTGCAACCACCCAGGCCGATCAGCAGCATTTCCATCGGACGCACGCCGAGGTTGCGACCGCCGCTCTCCGGCGGACCGTCCATCACCACGGCATGGCCGCTGCCGGACTCGCCGAGGAAGAGGGCTTCGCCCGCCCACTGGATACGCGCTTTCATCGCCAGACTCCAGGCTGAAAAAAAGGGTCGCCAGCTTATCACAGCGCCCAGGAGGCGCCGCGTGTCACATACGTTGGTCGTTTAGTTCCCCGGCAGTTGTTACCTGCGTCTCAATTTCGGATCACCGGTCACGGTCCGTCTGTTAAGCTGACGCCGGATAACTGGCACACTTAGCCAGATAACTAATAAGAAAGTGCCTGTTGGACAAAGGCTTACCTTCAAAATTTCGGGACTCGGGCATGGTAGCTATTACCCTCACACCTAAAATCAAGAACCTCGACAAGCTGCTAGCGCACTGTCACCGCCGTCGTTACACGGCGAAGAGCACCATCATCTATGCGGGCGACCGCTGCGAGACGCTCTTCTTCATCATCAAGGGCTCGGTCACCATCCTCATCGAGGATGACGACGGCCGGGAAATGATCATCGCCTATCTCAACTCCGGGGACTTCTTCGGCGAGATGGGGCTGTTCGAAAAGGAAGGAACCGAGAAGGAACGCAGCGCCTGGGTACGGGCCAAGACGGAATGCGAAGTCGCTGAACTCAGCTACGCCAAGTTCCGTGAACTGACCCAGCAGGACCCGGAGATCCTCTACGCCCTGGGCAGCCAGATGGCGGATCGCCTGCGCAACACCACGCGCAAGGTCGGCGACCTGGCCTTCCTCGACGTCACCGGTCGCGTCGCTCGCACCCTGCTGGACCTCTGCAAGCAGCCCGACGCCATGACTCACCCGGACGGCATGCAGATCAAGATCACCCGCCAGGAAATCGGTCGCATCGTCGGCTGCTCGCGGGAGATGGTCGGCCGCGTACTCAAGAGCCTGGAGGAACAGGGCCTGGTACACGTCAAGGGCAAGACCATGGTGGTATTCGGCACCCGCTGAGACGCGCACATGAAAAAGCCGGCAGGACGCCGGCTTTTCCATGTGCACTTCCGTCAGTCAGGATCGACCGCCCGGCTCACCCCGCCACGTTCGGGGAAGAACAGCCGGCGCAACTCGGTGCCAGGTTCCTCGGCCCGCATGAACGCCTCGCCCACGAGGAAGCCGAACACCTCGCTCACCTCCATCAGCTCGACATCGGCGCGATTGAGGATGCCGCTTTCGGTGATCACCAGACGATCGCGCGGAATCCGCGGCAGCAGATCCAGGGTGGCCTCCAGGCTGACCTCGAAGGTGTGCAGGTTACGGTTGTTGATCCCCACCAGCGGGGTGTCCAGCGTATTCAGCGCACGCTCCAGCTCATCGCCATCGTGCACCTCCACCAGTACATCCAGCCCCACGTCCTTGGCGGTCTTCGCCAGTTCGCTCATCTGCGCATCGGACAGCGCCGAGACGATCAGCAGCACGCAGTCGGCGCCCAACGCCCGTGCCTCGACCACCTGGTAGGGGTCGATGAGGAAGTCCTTGCGGATCACCGGCAGCGAACAGGCGGCGCGGGCTTCCTGCAGGTAGGCGTCGCCGCCCTGGAAGAAGTCGATGTCGGTCAGCACCGAGAGGCAGGTCGCACCGCCGTCCTGGTAGCTGCGGGCAATCTGCGCCGGCACGAAGTTCTCGCGTATCACGCCCTTGCTCGGCGACGCCTTCTTGATCTCGGCGATCACCGCCGGCTGCTTGCGCGCGACCTGCCCCAGCATCGCGCGGGCAAAGCCCCGGGGCGCATCGGCGGCGCGGGCCAGGGCCTCGACCTCGGAGAAGGGCACGCGCAGACGGCGCTCGGTGACTTCCTCGGCCTTGCGGGCAAGGATCTTTTCAAGAACGGTTGGGATGCTCACGCTTCATTCTCCACTCGGAACACCGCGGTAAAGGAGGCCAGCTCGTCCAGCTTCTCGCGGGCGAGGCCGGTGTGCAGGGCGTCATGGGCGAGCTGCACGCCTTCCTTGAAGGTGCTCGCGTGGTCCGCCGCATAGAGCGCGGCACCGGCGTTGAGCACGATCATCTCGGCGGCCTTCTGGCCATTCTCGGTCTTGCGCCGACCCAGTGCGTCACGGATCAGCTCCAGCGACTGCTGCGGGCTGTCCACGGCGAGGCCGATCAGGCTCTGGCTCTTGATGCCGAAGTCTTCGGGCTGCACTTGGTACTCGGTGACCACGCCGTCCTTCAGCTCGGCGACATGGGTCGACGCGGCCAGGCTGACCTCGTCCAGGCCATCCTTCGAATGCACCACCAGGATGTGCTCGCTGCCCAGGCGCTTGAGCACTTCGGCAAGCGGGCGGCACAGCGCCTGGCTGAATACGCCGACCACCTGGTGCTTCACACCGGCCGGATTCGTAAGCGGGCCGAGCATGTTGAACAGGGTGCGCAGGCCCAGCTCACGGCGCGGGCCGGCGGCGTACTTCATGGCCTTGTGGTGGACCTGGGCGAACATGAAGCCGACGCCGACGTGCTCGATGCAGCGCGCCACCTGCTCGGGCTTCAGGTCCAGGTAGATGCCGGCCGCTTCCAGCACGTCGGCGCTGCCGGTCTTGCCGGACACCGCGCGGTTGCCGTGCTTGGCGACCTTGCCGCCTGCCGCGGCGACCACGAAGCTGGCTGCCGAGGAGACGTTGAAGATGTTGGCGCCGTCGCCACCGGTGCCGACCACGTCAACCACCCGCGCCATCGACTCCAGCTCCACACGGCTGGCCAGCTCGCGCATCACCGAGACCGCCCCGACGATCTCGTCGATGGTCTCGCTCTTCATGCGCATGCCCATGAGGAAGGCACCGATCTGTGCGTCGGTGCACTGCCCGGTCATGATCTGGCGCATCACGTCCTGCATTTCCTCGGTGGTCAGGTCCAGCTGGTTGACCACGCGGTTGAGGGCTTCCTTGATATCCATCTCAGCGCACCCCGCCTTGTTGCTTGAGGAAATTGGTCAGCAGCTCGTGGCCTTGCTCGGTGAGTATGGATTCCGGATGGAACTGCACACCCTCGATATTCAGCGTCTTGTGGCGCAGGCCCATGATCTCGTCCACCGCACCGTCGGCGTGCTGGGTCCAGGCGGTGATCTCCAGGCACTCCGGCAGTGTCTCGCGCTTCACGATCAGCGAGTGGTAGCGGGTCACGGTCAGCGGGTTGTTCAGCCCTTCGAACACGCCCAGGTCCTCGTGGAACACCGGGCTGGTCTTGCCGTGCATGGCCTGGCGCGCACGCACCACGTCGCCACCGAAGGCCTGGCCGATGCTCTGGTGGCCCAGGCATACGCCAAGAATCGGCAGCTTGCCGGCGAAGTGCTGGATCACCTCGAGGGACACCCCCGCCTCGGTGGGGGTGCATGGGCCGGGCGAAACCACGATGCGCTCGGGGTTCAGTGCCTCGATCTCGGCGACGGAAAGCTCGTCGTTACGGATCACGTGCACGTCCGCGCCCAGCTCACCGAGGTATTGCACCACGTTGTAGGTAAAAGAGTCGTAGTTGTCGATCATCAGCAACATGGGGCGATCCTCAGGCATCGGTCTTGGCGGTCTGTTCGGCGAGAGCCACGGCACGGAACATGGCGCGGCGCTTGTTCAGCGTCTCTTCCCATTCCAGTGCCGGGACCGAGTCGGCGACGATTCCCGCGCCTGCCTGCACGTGCAGTTGGCCGTCCTTGATGACCGCCGTGCGGATCGCGATGGCGGTGTCCATGTTGCCGTTCCAGGCCAGGTAGCCCACGGCACCACCGTAGACGCCACGCTTGACCGGCTCGAGCTGGTCGATGATCTCCATCGCGCGGATCTTCGGCGCCCCGGAGAGGGTGCCGGCCGGCAGGATGGCACGCAGCGCGTCCATGGCCGAGACACCTTCCTTCAGCTGCCCGGTGACGTTGGAGACGATGTGCATCACGTTGGAGTAGCGCTCGATCACCATCTTCTCGGTGACCTTCACCGAGCCGGTTGCGGATACGCGACCGACGTCGTTGCGGCCCAGATCGATGAGCATCAGGTGCTCGGCGATCTCCTTGGCGTCGGACAGCAGGTCCTCCTCCAGTGCCAGGTCGGCTTCCTCGCTGGCGCCACGCGGGCGGGTGCCGGCGATGGGCCGCACGGTGACCAGGCCGTCCTCGACCCGCACCAGCACCTCCGGCGAACTGCCCACCACGTGGAAGTCGCCGAAGTTGAAGAAGTACATGTAGGGCGTCGGGTTGAAGCAGCGCAGCGCCCGGTACAGGTCGATGGGCGCAGCCTTGAAGTCGATAGTCATGCGCTGGGAGATCACCACCTGCATGCAGTCGCCGGCGAGGATGTATTCCTTGATCTCGCGCACCGCCTGCTCGTAGTCCTCGCGGGTCGAGCTGGAGCGGTAGGGCAGGTCCTCGGTCAACTGCAGAGCCGGGTCCACGCCCAGGCGCGGGGTGATCGGCAGGCGCAGCTTTTCGCGCAGCTCGGCCAGCGCGGCCTGGCCACGCTCGAAGGCGTCGGGCGCGGCCGGGTCGACCAGCACGATGGCGTGCAGCTTGCCCGCCAGGTTGTCGAACACCACCACCGCGTCGGAGACCATCAGCAGGATGTCCGGGGTGCCCAGCGGATCGGGGTTCGGGCAGTAGGCCAGGCGCTTCTCGACGTAACGCACGCAGTCATAGCCGAAGTAGCCCACGAGCCCGCCGTTGAAACGTGGCAGCCCCGCGATGGGTGCCACCTGGTAGCGGTCCTTGAAGGCCTCGACGAAGCCCAGCGGGTCTTCGCTCTCCTCACGCTCCACCACCTCGCCATCGACGCTGACGCTGACCTGGTGGCCATGGGCGCGCAGCACGGTACGGCTTTGCAGGCCGATGATCGAATAGCGGCCCCACTTCTCGCCGCCCTGCACCGATTCGAGCAGGTAGGAAAAGGGTGTGTCGGCCAGCTTCAGGTAGAGGGAAAGGGGGGTGTCGAAATCCGCCAGCGTTTCGAAGGCGAGCGGGATGCGGTTGTAGCCTTGGGCGGCCAAACGCAGGAATTCATCGCGGGTCATGATCAGCCTCGTGGGCGAGGAGCCCGGAGGCTCCTGGAGAAAAACGTCGGTGTGCAAGCGCGCCGGAGCAGGTATCCGGCCAGAATCGAATCAGGCGCGCCAGCGCCAACGGGCCGCGGCCTTGATGATCTTCATTCCGGCTCGTTCGAGCCAACGCTTGCAGGGAACCAGCACGTTTCTATCTCTGTGAGGCAGATGATCTGGGGAGTCGGGCGACATTAGCGCAGCGCCGTGTGCCGCGCAACCGCCTGGCAGCAGCTCGCGCAGGTCGTCCACCACCAGCGCCGGCTCCTCTTCGCTGATGGGCCGGCCGTGGTTGTAGCCGTAGCTCAACGCCACGCATTGAACGCCGGCCGCCTTGGCCGCCAGCACGTCGTTGCGCGAGTCACCGATGAACAGCGACTCGGTGCGGCTGGTGCCGGTCATGTGCATCACATGGAGCAGTGCCGCCGGGTCGGGCTTCTGCTGGGGCAGGGTGTCACCGGCGATGATCAGCGGGAAGTAACGACCGAGCTTCATCTCGTCCAGCAAGGGGGCGACGAAGCGCTCCGGCTTGTTGGTGATCAGCGCCAGCTCGACGCCTTTCTTCTTCAGCCACCTGAGGGTCTCGGCGACGCCCGGGTAGACCACCGTCAGCGAATGGCTGTCGGCATAGGCCTCCATGAAGATCGCCAGCGCCTTCTCGGCATCCTCGTCATGCACCGCGCCATGGTCGAGGCCGCCGGCCAGCGCGCGGCGCACCAGCACCCGGGCACCGTTGCCGACCCATTCGCGCACCCGCTCGATACCCGCAGCCGGCCGGCCGAGGGTCACGAGCATGTGGTCGATGGCGGCGGCGAGGTCGGGGACCGAGTCCACCAGGGTGCCGTCCAGGTCGAACATCACCAGGCGCGGCAGGCGCCCGTCGAACAGCCGCTGCAGGGCGCTCATCAGGCCTGGGCCAGCTCGGCGCGCATGGCGGCGATGACTTCGGCGTAGTCCGGCGCATTGAAGATGGCCGAGCCGGCGACGAAGGTGTCGGCACCTGCGGCGGCGATCTCGCGGATGTTCTTCACGTTGACGCCGCCGTCGATCTCCAGGCGGATGTCACGGCCGGAGGCGTCGATCAGCGCACGCGCCTCACGCAGCTTGTCGAGGGTGCCGGGGATGAACTTCTGCCCGCCGAAGCCAGGGTTCACGCTCATCAGCAGGATCATGTCGACCTTGTCCATCACGTACTTCAGTGCGTCCAGGCCCGCTGCCGGGTTGAACACCAGGCCGGCCTTGCAGCCGCCATCGCGGATCAGCTGCAGCGAGCGGTCGACGTGCAGGGAGGCTTCCGGGTGGAAGGTGATGTAGGTGGCGCCGGCCTCGATGAAGTCGCCGATGATGCGATCCACCGGGGAGACCATCAGGTGCACGTCGATGGGCGCGGTGACGCCGTACTTGCGCAGTGCCGAACAGACCATCGGGCCGATGGTCAGGTTGGGCACGTAGTGGTTGTCCATCACGTCGAAGTGGACGATATCGGCGCCAGCGGCGAGCACGTTGTCGACTTCCTCGCCCAGGCGGGCGAAATCGGCGGAAAGGATCGACGGTGCGATGGCGAAGGGTTGCATGACAGACCTCGGAGCAGAATCACGGTGGCGCGGATTGTAGCCGCATTCGTTTTTCACCGGTGACAATCGCGACATTCAGTCCTGAATGCGACAGACAGAGGAGCGAAGAATGGGTGCCTATACAACGGTGGCTGGCTGGATCGAACTGAATTACTCACTTACAACTGAAGAAATCGCAGGGTGTATTGAGACCACAGGGGTGGACGTGGCGAGACTGCTGAATGACGACCAGAAAGCGCTTTATCGAGGCGGCTGGATGATTCAACCCGAAGCGATCAACGGCTCTCGATTCGTGTTCTTTGGTGCGCCGATCAGAACGGCAGCCATTCCCTATATCCGATCCCAAGTGATAGCGCTTTCACGTTTGGTGGCGTGCGGCGATGACTACACCATCCACCCGAGCGGCCATTTTCTTCTGACTGAGGACGGCACTCACGGCATCCCGGATATGGAGTGGATCATCGAAGAGGGGCACATCAGCGAAAGGCTGAAGTGAGTGCGCGCCTGGGAGCGCGCATGAACGCAGGGCAACGCCCTCGTTGTGAACGAGCACAGTGAGGGAGCCACCCTATACGGAAGTCACTCCGGCATGGAGGTACGCATCTTCTCGCTGCGCCCGCGCAGCCACTCCAGGGTCAGCAGCAGCACCACCGAGAAGCCGATCAGCAGGGTCGCCGCCGCCGCGATGGTGGGGCTGAGGTTCTCGCGGATGCCGCTGAACATCTGCCGGGGCAGGGTCGCCTGCTCGGGGCCGGCGAGGAACAGGGTCACCACCACTTCGTCGAAGGAGGTGGCGAAGGCGAACAGCGCCCCCGAGATCACCCCCGGCGCGATCAGCGGCAGGGTCACGCGGAAGAACGCGGTCAGCGGTGGCGCGCCCAGGCTGGCGGCGGCGCGCACCAGGTTGTGGTTGAAGCCCTGCAGGGTGGCCGACACGGTGATGATGACGAAGGGCACGCCGAGCACCGCGTGCACCAGGATCAGCGACAGGTAGCTGTTGCCGAGCCCCAGCGGGGCGAAGAACAGGTAGCTGGCGACACCGATGATCACCACCGGCACCACCATCGGCGAGATCAGCAGGCTCATCACCAGCGCCTTGCCGCGGAACTCGCCACGGGTCAGGCCGATGGAGGCCAGGGTGCCGAAGACCATCGCCAGCAAGGTCGCGGCCGGCGCCACGATGATGCTGTTGGTCAGCGCGCGCATCCACTCGGCCGAGCCGAAGAAGTCGGCGTACCAGCGCAGCGAGAACCCTTGCAGCGGGTAGACCAGGAAGGTGCCCGAGTTGAACGACAGCGGGATGATCACCAGCACCGGCAGGATCAGGAACAACAGCACCAGGCCGCAGAGGATGCGCAGGGTGTAGAACCACAGGCGCTCGACCGGGGACATGTAGGGACTCAGCATTTCTTATCTCCTCAACCCAGGCGCAGGCGGCCGGCGCCCACCAGCCAGCTGTAGACGACGTAGAGCACCATGGTGGCGAGCAGCAGCATGCCGCCCAGGGCCGTGGCCATGCCCCAGTTGATGGTGGTGTTGGTGAAGAAGGCGACGAAGTAGCTGACCATCTGGTCGTTCGGGCTGCCCAGCAGCGCCGGGGTGATGTAGTAGCCGATGGACAGGATGAACACCAGCAGGCAACCCGCCCCGACACCGGCCACGGTCTGCGGGAAGTACACGCGCCAGAAGCTGGCGAAGGGGTGGCAGCCGAGGGAGATCGCCGCACGCATGTAGGTGGGCGAGATGCCCTTCATCACGCTGTAGATCGGCAGGATCATGAACGGCAGCATGATGTGCACCATCGCCACGTACACGCCGGTGCGGTTGAACACCAGCTGCAGCGGCTGGTCGATCAGGCCCAGCTTGAGCAGCGCGCCGTTGATCAGGCCACCGGACTGCAGCAGCACGATCCAGGCCGCCACGCGCACCAGGATCGACGTCCAGAACGGCAGCAGCACCAGGATCATCAGCAGGTTGCTCTTGCGCGTCGGCAGGTTGGCCAGCAGGTAGGCCAGCGGGTAGGCCAGCACCAGGCAGATGAGGGTGATCACCGCGCCCATCCAGAAGGTGCGGGTGAAGATGTCCAGGTAGATGGCCTGGTCCGGCGTCGCCGGGGCGACTTCACCGAGGTCGTCGATGCGATGGTCGACGGCCGCCAGCAGGTAATAGGGCGTCAGGCTCGATGCGTTGCGGCGGATCGCCTGCCAGTAGGCCGGGTCGCCCCAGCGCTCGTCGAGGCCTTCCATCGCGTCCTTGTAGGACACAGGGGTCTCCTTGAACGGCAAGGCGCGGGCGGTCTTGGCCATCAGGCTGCGGTAGCCGGCCAGCTCCATGTTCAGGCGCTTGGAAAGA
Source organism: Pseudomonas sp. No.21 (assembly GCF_054558415.1). Classification (NCBI taxonomy): domain Bacteria; kingdom Pseudomonadati; phylum Pseudomonadota; class Gammaproteobacteria; order Pseudomonadales; family Pseudomonadaceae; genus Pseudomonas; species Pseudomonas sp. No.21. The sequence continues at coordinate 55,409 of NZ_BAAJNO010000020.1, read as the reverse complement.
TCGCCGATGGTCTGGTTCTTGCGCGCGGCGGCGAGGTCCTCGGCCAGGGCCTTGTAGGCCGGCTCATCAGGCAGCGCCTTGCCGTCCCAGGCGGTGATCGCCTCGACGGTACGCGGCAGCGAGCCGACCACTTCGGGGTTGCTCACGCTCTTGTAGAGCAGGGTGCCGATGGGGACCAGGAAGGTCAGCAGGAGGAACAGCAGCAGCGGCAGGATCAGGGCCTGGGACTTCAGGCGGTTGACCCGTTCGGCACGCGCGAGGCGTTGCTTGAGGGTCGGGCCGGCGACGAGGGTGGCCATGGCGAACTCCGGTGGATCTCTGGGTACTCCCCTCCCCCGCGAGGAGGAGGGGATGTGCTGGGTGGCCGGTTACTTGGCGGCCCAGGAGTTGAAGCGCTGCTCCAGCTGCTCGCCGTAGTCGGCCCAGAAGGTCACGTTCATGGCGACCTGGTCCTTGATGTTCTCAGGCGTGGTCGGCATGTCCTTGAGCAGCCCCTTGTCCAGCAGCGGTACCGCCTGCTTGTTGGCCGGACCGTAGGCGATGTTCTCGGAGTAGATCTTCTGCTGCTCGGGCTTGACCGAGAAGGCGATGAACTTCAGTGCGGCGTCCTGATCCTTGGCGCCTTTCGGGATGGCCCAGGCGTCGAAGTCATAGATGCCGCCGGTCCACACCACCTTCAGGTTGCTCTCTTTCTGCACGGCGGCGATGCGGCCGTTGTAGGCGGAGCTCATGACCACGTCGCCCGAGGCGAGGAACTGCGGCGGCTGGGCGCCGGCTTCCCACCACTGGATGCTCGGCTTGATCTGGTCGAGCTTCTTGAAGGCGCGATCCTGGCCTTCCTTGGTGGCGAGCACGATGTAGACGTCCTTGGGTGCGACGCCGTCGGCCATCAGAGCGAATTCCAGGGTGTACTTGGCGCCCTTGCGCAGGCCGCGCTTGCCCGGGAACTTGCTGGTGTCCCAGAAATCGGCCCAGCTGGCGGGCGCGGTCTTGAGCTTGTCGGCGTTGTAGGCCAGTACGGTGGACCAGACGAAGAAGCCAACGCCGCAGGGCTGGATGGCCCCGGGAACGAAGTCCTCGGCCTTACCGAACTGGGCCGGGTCCAGTTCCTCGAACAGCCCCTCATCGCAGCCGCGGGACAGCTCGGGGGATTCGACCTCCACCAGGTTCCAGGAAACGCTGCCGGTATCGACCATGGCTTTTACCTTGGCCATCTCGCCGTTGTACTCGCCGGCGATGATCTTGTTGCTGGTGGACGCCTGGAAGGGTTCGTAGAACGCCTTCACCTGGGCGTTCTTGTTCGCGCCGCCGAATGAAACGACGGTCAGGTCGGCTGCCATGGCCTGTGCGGCGCATGCCAGCCCCAACGCAAGGGCAGTGAGCTTCAAGGATTTGGACATTGTTGTTTTCTCCATAGTGCTGGGTGGGTAATGCCGGGGTGCCGCCGCGTCGTCAGTCCGCTATCAGCGGGTCCAGTGCGCGCACGTGCTCCACTTGCCAACCGAGGGACACCACGTCGCCTACCGCCAATGCGGGGTCGAGCTCGGCAATGGGTTGCTTGACGAAGAAATCGGGCTTGCCACAGACCTCCATGCGGATGCGCACGTGGTCGCCCAGGTAGACGAACTCCTCGACGCGGCCGGAGAAACGGTTCGCGCAGCGCTCGCTGCCACCGTTCAGGCGTATCCGCTCGGGGCGGATCGACAGGGTCACCGGCTCGCCCGGCTGGCCGACGTTGACCGCCAGCGCCTCGACCTTCTCGCCACGGGCCAGGCTGACCACGCAGCGCTCGCCGTCACGGCTGACCAACTGGCCGTTGAGCCGGTTGTTCTCGCCGATGAAGTTGGCCACGAAGGTGTTGCTGGGAGACTCGTAGAGCTCGCGCGGCGGGGCGATCTGCTGGATCTCGCCCTGGTGGAACACGGCCACGCGGTCGGACATGGTCAGCGCTTCGCCCTGGTCGTGGGTCACGTACACCACCGTCACGCCCAGGCGCTGGTGAATGTGCTTGATCTCCATCTGCATGTGCTCGCGCAGCTGCTTGTCGAGCGCGCCCAGCGGCTCGTCCATCAGCACCAGCTGCGGTTCGAACACCAGGGCGCGGGCCAGGGCCACGCGCTGCTGCTGGCCGCCGGAGAGCTGCGCCGGGTAGCGGTTGCGGAAGCTGTCGAGCTGGACCATGGACAGTGCGCGCTTCACACGCTCGCTGATATCGGTCTTGTTCATGCCGCGCACGGTGAGCGGGAAGGCCAGGTTCTCGGCCACCGTCATGTGCGGGAACAGCGCGTAGTTCTGGAACACCATGCCGATGTCGCGCTTGTGCGGCGGCACGTTGTTGATCGAGCGGCCGGCCAGGAGGATCTCGCCATTGGTCGGGGTCTCGAACCCGGCGAGCATCATCAGGCTGGTGGTCTTGCCGGAGCCGGAGGGGCCCAGCAGGGTCAGGAACTCGCCTTTGCGAATGTCCAGGTTGAGGTCTTTGACGATGAGCGACTCGCCGTCGTAGCTCTTCTGCACGCCACGGAAGCTGACCAGTACATCGTTCGCCGGAATGGAGGCCATCACCGCACCTTTTTGATTTTTGTTTATGCCGTCCCCAGAGACTAGAGAAGCCGGCAAGCCACGCAAATCGGGCGCTATGAGAGATTGCTATAAGGGCGTCGGAGGATCGCGTGTAGGGCGAGCCCTACAATTCCCAGCGATCCGATCAGGTATTCAGACCAGCTTGTGCTCCACCGCGTACTTGACCAGGTCGGCCACCGAATGGGCGCCGAGCTTCTGCATCAGGCGCGCCTTGTGGGTGCTCACGGTCTTGCCGCTGACTGCCAGGTGCTGGGCGATCTCGTTGACGCCCTCCCCCTTCACCAGGCGCTCGAACACCGAGAACTCGCGCTCGGACAACAGCGCGTGGGGCGGGCGCGAATCGGTCAGGCCCACTTCGAACACCATGCGGTCGGCCAGCTCGGGGTCGATGTAGCGGCCACCGGACGCAACCTTGCGGATGGCGGTGAGCAGCAGCGCCGGGTCGCTGTCCTTGGTGGCGTAGCCGGCAGCGCCGATCTTCAGCGCGCGCGCCGCCATCTGCACCTCGTCGTGCATCGACAGCACCAGCACCGCCGGCGGGCTGTTCAGCGCGCGGATGCGCGGAATCGCTTCGAGGCCGTTGACGCCGGGCATGGAGATATCCAGCAGCACCACCTCGCAGGGCGTCTGGCGCAGGGTTTCGAGCAATTGCTCGCCGTTGCTCGCCTCGCCTACCACGCAGAGGTCCTTGGCCAGGCCGATCAACTGCTTGATGCCCTCGCGGACGATGGTGTGGTCTTCGGCCACCAGTACTCGGATCACGCGTTCTTCTCCTTGTCCAAAGCGATGCGCACCACCAGCGTGGCGCCCTCTCCCGGCGCACTGTCGATCGACAGCGCGCCGCCCAGCATCAGCACCCGTTCGCGCATGCCCACCAGGCCGAACGAGGTGCCGGGGCGACAGGCCTGCGGGTCGAAGCCCGCGCCATCGTCGCTGATGATCAATTGCAGGTCGTCGCCATCGCGCTCCAGCGCCACCTCGACGCTGTGGGCCCGGGCGTGGCGCAGCACATTGGTCAACGCCTCCTGGAGGATGCGGAACAGGCCGATGGCCTTGGCGTCCGACAGCTGCGGCAACGAATCCGGCACCCGCACCAGACAGGGAATGCCGCTGCGCGCTTCGAAGCGCCGCGCCTGCCATTCGATGGCCGAGGCGATGCCGGCGTCGAGGATCGGCGGGCGCAGCGCCGTGGCCACGTCGCGAACCAGCTGGAACAGCTGGGCGATCAGGCGCTTCATGCTGGTCAGGCGCTCGCCGAGGCCGGGGTCCAGCTCGCCGTAGGCCAGCTCGCACATGGAGGTCTCCAGCTTGAGCACGGTGAGCACCTGGCCCAGCTCGTCGTGCACCTCGCGGGCGATACGCGCCTTCTCCTCTTCGCGCACGCTTTCCAGGTGCGCGGAGAGATCGCGCAGCTGAGCGCGGGAGGCGGCCAGCTCGAGCTCGGTCTGCTTGTTGTCGGTGATGTCCCAGACCACACCGTCCCAGGTCGCACGGCCGTCCTCGAAGAGCCGCGCACTGGCCTTGATGTCGGCCCAGCGCAACTGGCCGTCGCGGGTGAGGATGCGGCCCTGCCAGTGCCAGTCGCGGTCAGCGTCCAGGGCCGCCATCTGGCTGGCCCAGTAGCCGTCGACATCGTCCGGATGCACCAGGCCACGAATGCCGCGTCCGGTGTCCAGCAGCTCGCGGGCGCCGTAGCCCACCAGGGCCTCGGCACCGGCGCCGATGAAGGCGAAGTCGGCATCCTCGCCAGCGCGCAGACGCTCCAGGCGGAACACCAGGCCCGGCACGTTGGAGGCGATGCCCTTGAGACGCGCCTCGCTTTCTTCCAGGGCGGCGTGGGCGCGACGGCGCTCGGTGACGTCGGTGAGGAACACCACCAGGTACTCGGAGGTGCCAAAGCGCAGGAAGCTGAGGGAAACATCCGCCGGCAGCTCGCTGCCATCGGCACGCAGGCAGTCGGTCTCGAAGGCCTGCGCGCTCTCGTCATGGTTGCGTGCACGCCGCCAGAGGTTGAGCCAGCGGTCCATATCCAGCTGCGGCTGGATGTGTGCCAGGGGCCGATCGGTGAGGCCGCCGGCCTCGTAGCCGAGCATCTGCTCGACGGCGCGGTTGGCGTAGCGCACGTGGCTGTCCCAGTTGACCCAGAGGATGCCGACCGTGCTGTGGTCGATGGAGAACTGGGTCAGGCGCAATGCCTCTTCCGCCGCCTCGCGCAACTCGATGGCATGGCGCGCTTCGAGCAGGCGCTTCTCCAGCGCACGCTGTTGGCGGCGCAGCCAGTAGATGATCGCCGCCGCGCTGAGCAGCAGCACGCCGAAGAGCAGGGCGAGGTTCTGCCAGAAGCCGGGCGACTCGCCGATGCGCGGGTATTTCGGCTGCAGCCAGCGCTCGTGAAGCTGGTCCAGGTCCTTCGGCGGGATGGTGCGCAGGGCGGCGTCCACCGCCGCGGACAGCTGCGGCCAGTCGCGCCGCGTGGCGACCCGCAGCAGTTGGGGGAAGCCGATGTCGCCCACCACCGCGAGGCCGGAGAACTCCTGCTCGCGCGACAGCCGGCTGAGCTGCGCCTCGTCGATCACCGCGTACTTCACCTGCTGTTCCAGCACCGCGCGCAAGGCTTGGCGCTCACTGGCAACCGGCTGTACCAGGACGCCGGAATAGGTTGCGCGCAGGTAGTCCGCCACCGCGCTGGGCGAGCGCACCGCAACCGGCTCGTCGCTGCCGAACTTCTCGATATCCACGGCGCCGCCGTTGCCCCGCTCGCCCACCACCAGTTGCGGCACGCGCATGTAGGGATCGGAGAACAGCCACAGGCGCAGGCCCGCAGGGGTCTGGCTGAGGCCGGGAGCAAGGTCGATCTGGCCGGTGCGCAGGGCGTTCTCCAGCTCCGCGCTGTCGGCGAAGGTGCGCCAGACCAGAGGCACGCCGAGCGCCGTGGCGACCCAGTCGAGCAACTCGACGTTGACCCCGGACAGCTGCTGCAGGCGCCGATCCAGCTGAGCGTAGGGCGCCTGCAGGACGACACCGGCGCGCAGCTGCGAGTGCTGGTCCAGCCATTGGCGCAGGGCCGGATCCAGCGCGACGGGGGCGGGCGCGGGTGCTGCTGCCAGCGAGGAGGCGAGGCAGCAGGCGAGAAGGAGGAGACACAACGAACGAATCATGCAGGAGACACCGCACAGCCCAGGCTGCCGAGAACGAAGCCGACGTACCTTACTCCAGCAGCCCCGCCGAGGCGAAGGTGCGCCTGACAAATACCGGCCCAGCCATTAGGCTGCCTGCCTATGGCCACCCCGTGGAATCTTCAGATGCTCCGAGCCTCCCGCCCGACTCTCGCCGCCCTTTGCCTCGCCCTGTTGCTGCCGGCCGTCGCCCATGGCGAAGACCCGCCGGCCGAGGGCAAGGACGGAAGCGACCCTGCGCAAACCCCGGTGGAGCGCGCCCCCCTGGAAGAGCGCAGCCAGGAGGACGCCACCGCCCTCGAACGCCAGCTGCCGCAGAAGGAACAGCAACAACTGAAGGCCGGCGAAGACAGCTTCCTCGCCCTGTGGAAGCCGGCCAATGTGGCCGAGCCCAGCGGCGTGGTGATCCTGCTGCCCGGCGATGGCGAGAGCGCCGACTGGCCACGGGCGATCGCTCCCCTGCGCAGCAAGTTGCCCGACATCGGCTGGCACAGCCTCAGCCTCACCCTGCCCGACCCCAGGGGCAACGAGCCGCCGCCCCGCCCGGTCGAGCAGGCCGAGCCGCCCGCCGACGGCGAAACGAAAACCGAGAAGGCCGACCCGGCCACGCCACCCCCCACGCCCGAGCAGGCCGGCAGCGCCGAGCCCTCCACCGACCCTGGCCGGCCCGTTCTCAGCGCCGAGGAGGAGCGCAAGGCACAGGCCACGCGGATCGCGGCACGCATCCAGGCGGCCATCGTGTTCGTCAACCAGCAGAGCCCGAAGACCATCGTCCTGCTGGGCCACGGCAGTGGCGCCTACTGGGCGGTGCAGGCACTGAGCGATTCGTCTTCCAGCGGCATCGACAACCTGGTGCTGGTGGAAGCCGAAGTACCCCCCGGCTACGGCCCGCCCCTGGAAGAGTCGGCACCCAAGCTCAAGCAGGCGATCGGCGATTTCTTCTACCAGGACAAGCCGCTGGACAGCGCCGCCGGCCTCAAGCGCCTGCAGGCGAGCAAGCGCGACAAGCACCCGGCCTATGTGCAGGTTGGCCTGAAGGCTCTGCCCAATCGCGACGCGGACCAGGAGCAGTTGTTCCGGCGGGTGCGCGGCTGGCTGGAAGCCCATCTGCAGGCTCCGGGCAAGCAGGCGCCGGCAGCCGCACCGGCGCCCATCATCCCGCAGTCGCCCGGCATCTGACTCAGCGGAAACCGTGACGCTCGCGGATCAGGCTGTAGGCGTTGTGCAGCTCGCGGGTCTTCTCGGTGGCCTCGCGCACCCGCTGCGGGGTGGCCCCCGCACCGGCCAGCTTGTCCGGGTGGTTCTGGCTGATGAGGCGACGGTAGGCACGCTTGATCGCCGCCGGCTCGCTGTTGGCGTTCACCCCCAGAAGCGACAGCGCATCCTGATAGGCGCTGCCACGGCGCACCGGCGCGCCGCCGGGCACATCGAAACCGGCGCACAGGGCTTCGACCTGGTCCGCCGGCCAATCCAGCCACTTGCCCCATAGCAGGATCAGTTCACGCTCGCGCTGCCCCACCCGGCCATCCGCCGCCGCCATCTGCCAGCAACTGCGCAACAGCGCCTCACCTTGCGCACGCTGGTAGCGCAAGCCCCGCAGGGGGCCACGCAGCTCGACCTGCTCGGCCTTGCCGCGAGTGAACGCGGCGATGGCACGACGCTGCCCGGCATCATCCAGCCCCAGGCGACGCATCTCGGCACGCGCCTGCTGGATATGCAGCTCCAGCACCCGGCCCTCGCTCTTGGCCAGGCGGCCAAGCATGAGGAACAGCAGGTCCTCGTGTGTGACGGCACCACTGCGCCGTAGCCGATCGCGCAGGCTGGCCCAGGAATCCAGCCTCAGCCGCCGATCCACCACCTGGCCGAGCAGGCCGCCGAGCAGCGCACCGGGAATGCTGGCGATGAAGAGGCCGGCGATGACGCCAAGCAGCGTGACGGGCCAGAACATCTCAGCGCCCCGCCTCGATCAGGCGCTCGACTTCCGCCAGGCGCTCGTGGGTGCCGACATCCACCCAGCGTCCGGCGAAATGTTCGCCGCTGACACGCCCCTCACCCATCGCACGGCGCAGCAACGGCGCCAGCTTGAAGGCGCCGGCGCTGCAACCGTCGAAAAGCGCGGGGTGGAGCAACGCGATGCCGCTGTAGGTGAACCCGGGCTCGCCAGGCAAGCCATCGCTGACCCTGCCCCCGGCCAGCCGGAAATCACCGCCCGGATGATGGCTGGGGTTATCCACCAGCACCAGGTGGGCGAGGCCCTGCAACGGATGATCGCGCAGGGCGCCGAAATCGTAGTCGGTCCAGATGTCGCCGTTGACCACCAGGAAGGGCTCGTCGCCCAGCAGCGGCAACGCGCGGTGGATGCCCCCGCCGGTTTCCAGCGGCTCGCCCTCGGGGGAATAGCGGATGCTGACGCCGAAGCGCTCGCCGCTGCCCAGGTGATCCTCGATCTGCTGGCCGAGCCAGGCGTGGTTAATGACCAACTCACTGAACCCCGCAGCGACGAGGGCGCGGATATGGAACTCGATCAGCGGGGTGCCGGCGGCACGAACCAGCGGTTTGGGGGTGTGCAGCGTCAGCGGGCGCATGCGCTCGCCCTTGCCTGCCGCGAGGATCATCGCCCTCATGCGTGCACCGTTTCGGCTTGTGGCAGGGAGGCGAGCAGCGCCTTGAGGTCGGCCAGTTCGGGGCGACGCGCGATCACCGCCTCTATATAGGAGAAGAAGCGCGGCACATCGCCCAGGTACTTGGGCTTGCCGTCGCGATGGCAGATGCGCGCGAAGATGCCGATGACCTTGAGGTGGCGCTGCACGCCCATCAGGTCGCTGGCACGGAGGAAGTCCTCGAACTCCGGCTGCACCGGGATGCCCGCTTCGCGGGCCAGGTTCCAGTATCGCTCCAGCCAGTTGCGCACGCGCGCCTCGGGCCAGCTGAGGAAGGCGTCCTTGAACAGGCTGATGACGTCGTAGGTGACCGGGCCGTAGACCGCATCCTGGAAATCCAGTACCCCGGGATTGGGGGTGCTGAGCATCAGGTTGCGCGGCATGTAGTCGCGGTGCACCAGCACGCGGGGCTGGGCGAGCGCGCTGGCGACCAGCAGATCGCAGGTCCGCTCCCAGGCCGCCAGCTGCTCGCCGGCCAGCTCGATGCCCAGGTGACGCTTGAGGTACCAATCGGGGAAGAGCTGCAACTCCCGGCGTAGCAGCGCGTCGTCATAGACGGGCATCGGTGCCTCGAGACTGCGCTGCTGCAGGGCCAGCAGCGCCTGGAAGGCATCCTCGAACAGCGCGTCGGCATTGTCCGCGTCGATCACCTCCAGGTAGGTCTGGCGCCCGAGGTCATCGAGCATCAGGAAGCCCTGCTCCAGGTCCGCCGCGAGGATCCGCGGCACATGGACGCCCGCCTCGGCGAGCATGCCCGCGACCTTGACGAAGGGGCGGCAGTCTTCCTGGGGCGGCGGGGCGTCCATCAGGATCAGGCTGCGGCCCTCTGCCTGCCAGCGGAAGTAACGACGGAAACTCGCGTCGCTGCTGGCCGGCAGCAGCTCCGCCGGCGGCACGTCCCCCCAGCCTTCGGCGTGGAATAGAAGGGGCAGTTGCTGGTCCAGCCAGGCGCTAAGTTGTTGAAGGCGTACATCTTCATGGGGCATTACAAGGGTCTCCGACGGCGCTAGCCGTTGCGCGGGTCATGCTTTATTATCCAGCATCTTTTTCAGCCCATCGAGAGGCGTGCGGCCCCAGCGGGCCGATGGCGCGCAGGAAGCCCGGACTAACAAGATGGCAGTAAAATCCCCCGCGTTTCGTAAAAAATTCCCTCTGCTGGTGACCGGCAGCCTGCTGGCAATGCAGCCTGTAGCCACCCAGTTCGTAGTCGCCGCCGAGCAGTTCGACTGCCAGGCGTCCGCCTCCGGCGGCTGGGCCTGCGCACCCAAGGCAACAGCGGAAAGCCTGCCTCCACGCCCGGTCCACAGCGATAGCGCGGTGAGTTCCAGGGTCGGCGTAGCGGGCACCACCGCCGCCTCCGGCCAGGGCGAATCGGCCGAAGCCAAGGCCACGCTGGTCACCGAGGCAGGCGGCAAGGCACTCGCTTCCCGTAGTGCTGACTTCAGCCATCTGGACTGGGTTCCGCGTGACAAGCTGACCGCCGCACAACTGGCAGAGACCGGTCCGTACTGCGCCGGCGCCTATATCGAGCCGCGCCGACCGGGCATGAACGACAAGACCCCGCCCGAAGACTCGCCCACCTACGTTTCCGCCAAGGCCTCGCGCTATGAGCAGGAAAAGCAGGTCGCGACCCTGGCCGGCGACGTGGTCCTGCGCCAGGGCAGCATGCAGGTCGAAGCCGACGAGGCAAACCTGCTGCAGGCCGAGAACCGTGGCGAGCTGGTCGGCAACGTCAAGCTGCGCGACAACGGTGCCCTGGTGGTCGGCGACAAGGCCGAACTGCAACTGGACAACGGCGAAGCGAAGATCGACAACGCCGAATACGTGCTGCACAAGTCCCATACACGCGGTAGCGCCCTGTACGCCAAGCGCCAGGAAGACGCGATCATCCGCCTGAAGGACGGCACCTACACCCGGTGCGAACCGGGCGACAACGCCTGGCACCTGAAGGGCAACAACATCAAGCTGAACCCGGCCACCGGCTTCGGCACCGCGACCAACGTGACGCTGCGGGTCAAGGACATTCCGGTGTTCTATACCCCGTACATCTATTTCCCCATCGATGACCGTCGCCAGTCCGGCTTCCTGCCGCCGAGCATCGGCACCAGCAGCGACACCGGTTTCTCCCTGCTGACGCCCTACTACTTCAACCTCGCGCCGAACTACGACGCCACCCTCTATCCGCGCTACATGGCCAAGCGCGGCCTGCTGATGGAAGGCGAGTTCCGCTACCTGACCAAGGGCAGCGAAGGCCAGTTCGGCGGCGCCTACCTGAACGACGAGGAAGACGAGCGCAAGCTGCAGTCCGAGTACAAGGACAAGCGCTGGCTCTACAACTGGCAACACAAGGGTGGCCTGGACGAGCGCCTGATGACCGAGGTGGACTACACCGACATCAGCGACCCCTACTACTTCCAGGACCTGCAGACCGAACTGGGCATCGAGCAATCGACCTACGTCAACCAGCAGGGCGCCGTCACCTGGCGCGGCGACAGCTACACCGCGCGCCTGAACGCCCATGCCTACGAGATGGCCACGGTCACCGAGATCACCCCGTACGACCGCCTGCCCCAGATCACCCTGGACGGCGTGCTGCCGGTCGACGCCGGCGGCCTGAAGTTCTCCTACTCCACCGAGTTCGTGCGCTTCGAGCGTGACCTGCGCAAGGGCCTGTTCACCGACGAGGATGGCGCGACCAGCCCCTGGTACGACACCCGCATCCCGGGCCTGGCCCGTGCCAACGGCAACCGCATCCATGTGGAGCCGGGCGTCAGCCTGCCCCTGGACTGGAGCTACGGCTTCATCAAGCCGTCGGTCAAGTACCTCTATACCCAATACGACCTGGACCTGGACCAGCAGGGCAAGAACAGCCTGCTCGCCGGCCAGGAGTTCAACAGCAGCGAAGACCGCAGCGTGCCGATCTTCAGCCTCGACAGCGGCCTGTACTTCGACCGCAACACCGAGCTGTTCGGCAATCAGTACAAGCAGACCCTCGAACCGCGCCTGTTCTATCTCTATGTACCCGAGGAGAAGCAGGACAACATCCCGGTCTTCGACAGCAGCGAGAGTGCCTTCAGTTATTCCTCGCTGTTCCGCGAGAACCGCTTCTCCGGTCGCGACCGCGTGGGCGATGCCAATCAGGTGTCCCTGGGCCTGACCAACCGCTGGATCCAGCCCAACGGCTTCGAGCGCCAGCGCTTCAGCATCGGCCAGGCCTTCTACTTCGAAGACCGCAAGGTGCAGCTGCCCGGCATCGACTACCGCGATCGCAAGTCGGCCCAGGCCAGCGTCTCTCCGTACGCCTTGCAGTACCTGTATCGCTTCAACCGCGACTGGCGCCTGTCCTCCGACTTCAACTGGGACCCGGATGCCGGTCGCACCCGCTCCGGCAGCATGATGTTCCACTACCAGCCGGAAGACGACGTCAACAAGGTGGTCAACTTCGGCTACCGCTACCGCAACGACGCCGTGGTCTACAACCAGACCACCGGCCAATGGCAGGAAGGCGGTGACTACATCGACAACGTGACCGGCCGCGTGATCAAGGACTACTACAAGATCGAGCAGCATGATGCGTCCGTCATCTGGCCGATCGTCCCGCAGTGGAACGCCATCGCCCGCTGGCAGTACGACTACAACCGCAGCCGCACCCTGGAAGCCTTCGGTGGCTTCGAGTACGACAGCTGCTGCTGGAAACTGCGCCTGATCAACCGCTACTGGGTCGACTACGACGAGAGCACCCTTTCGCCCGAACTCAACGAGAAGGCCGACCGCGGCGTCTTCCTGCAGATCGTGTTCAAGGGCCTCGGCGGCGTGATCGGCAACAAGGTTGAAAGTTTCCTCGACAATGGCATCCAAGGTTACCGTGAACGTGAAGACCAAGCTTTCTGATTGTCTCCGCCCGCTGCTGTTGGGCGCCCTGTTCCTGGGTAGTGCCGTGCATGCCGAGGTCCAGTCGATCGACCGCGTCGTGGCCATCGTCGACAACGACGTGATCATGCAGAGCCAGCTCGACCAGCGCATCCACGAGGTGCAGCAGACCATCGCCAAGCGCGGGTCTGCCTTGCCCCCCGAGCACGTGCTGGGCCAGCAGGTGCTGGAACGTCTGATCATCGAGAACATCCAACTGCAGATCGGCGACCGCTCCGGCATCCGCATCACCGATGAGGAGCTTAACCAGGCCATCGAGGCCATCGCCCAGCGCAACGGCATGAGCGTCGATCAGTTCCGCGGTGCCCTGGCACAGGACGGTCTCTCCTATGAGGACGCCCGCGACCAGGTCCGCCGCGAGATGGTCATCAGCCGCGTGCGCCAGCGCCGCGTCGCCGAGCGCATCCAGGTCACCGACCAGGAAGTGCAGAACTTCCTGGCCTCCGACCTGGGCAAGATGCAGCTCTCCGAGGAATTCCACCTGGCCAACATCCTGATCCCGGTCGCGGACGGCTCCTCGCCCGAGACCATCCAGGCCGCCGACCGCCAGGCCAAGGATCTTTACCAGCAACTGCAACAGGGCGCCGACTTCGCCCAGCTGGCGATCTCCCGCTCCGCCGGCGAAACCGCCCTGGAAGGCGGCGAGATCGGCTGGCGCAAGGCCGCCCAGCTGCCGCCCCCCTTCGACGGCATGGTCAGCGCTCTCTCTCCGGGTGAAGTGACCGAGCCGGTGCGCACGCCGGGCGGCTTCATCATCCTCAAGCTCCTGGAAAAGCGCGGTGGCAGCACCCAGGTGCGTGACGAGGTACATGTGCGCCACATCCTGCTCAAGCCTAGCGAGATCCGCAGCGAAGCCGACACCGAACGCCTGGCCGAGCGCCTCTACCAGCGCATCCAGTCCGGCGAGGACTTCGCCGAGCTGGCGAAGAACTTCTCCGAGGACCCGGGTTCGGCGCTCAACGGGGGCGACCTGAACTGGATCGACCCCAATGCCCTGGTGCCCGAGTTCCGCGAAGTCATGGCCAAGACCCCGGCCGGCCAGCTGTCCCGCCCGTTCAAGAGCCCCTACGGCTGGCACGTTCTGGAAGTCCTCGGTCGCCGCGCCACCGACAGCGCCGACCAGATGCGCGAGCAGCAGGCGATAAACGTCCTGCGCAACCGCAAGTACGACGAAGAGCTGCAGGCCTGGCTGCGCCAGATCCGCGACGAGGCGTACGTCGAAACCAAGCTCTGATTCTTCGGCACCCTGCCACGCAGGGTGGCGCGCTGGCGGTACAATCGCCGCCACGCGCCACAGCCGGAGAGCCCCGCAATGCCCCTTCCCCGCTTCGCCCTCACCCCTGGTGAACCCGCCGGCATCGGCCCGGACCTCTGCCTGCTCCTGTCCCGCGAACGCCAGCCTTACCCACTGATCGCCATCGCCAGCCAGGCCCTGCTGGAAGAGCGCGCCAGCCAGCTCGCCCTCGACATTGGCGTCATCCCCGTATCACCCGACGCCTGGCCCGACAGCCCCGCAGAAGCGGGTTCGCTCTATGTCTGGGACACTCCGTTGCAAGCCCCCGTCCAGCCCGGCGTGCTCGATCGCGCCAATGCCGGCTACGTGCTCGACACCCTGACCCGTGCAGGCAAGGGCTGCATGGACGGCCACTTCGCCGGCATGATCACGGCGCCCGTGCACAAGGGCGTGATCAACGAGGCCGGAATCGCCTTCTCCGGCCACACGGAGTTCCTCGCCGAACTGACCCACACCGAGCAGGTGGTGATGATGCTCGCCACTCGTGGCCTGCGCGTCGCCCTGGTGACCACCCACCTGCCGCTCAAGGACGTTGCCAGCGCGATCACGACCGAGCGCCTGGAACGGGTCGCTCGCATCCTGCACGCCGACCTGGTGGAGAAGTTCGGCCTGCCCACGCCACGCATCCTGGTCTGCGGCCTCAATCCCCATGCGGGAGAGGGCGGCCACCTGGGGCGCGAGGAGATCGAAGTCATCGAGCCCTGCCTGCAGCGCCTGCGCCAGGAGGGCCTGGACCTGATCGGCCCGCTCCCCGCCGATACCCTGTTCACGCCCAAGCACCTGGAGCACTGCGATGCGGTGCTGGCCATGTATCACGACCAGGGCCTGCCGGTGCTGAAGTACAAGGGCTTCGGCGCGGCGGTGAACGTCACCCTCGGCCTGCCGATCGTCCGCACCTCGGTCGACCACGGCACCGCCCTCGACCTGGCCGGAACGGGGCGCATCGACGGCGGCAGCCTGCAGGTGGCACTGGAGACGGCCTACGAGATGGCAGCCAGCCGTAGCTGAGCCCGCAGGCGCCGATCAGCACATTTCGGCCTGGTCGGCGCAATGCTGTAGACTGCGCGCCTTTCCCCGCTTCCAGCTTCAAGCTACCGGCTTCAAGCTGCTCCACCTGGAGCCCGCAATGTCCGAATACCAACACCGCGCACGCAAGCGCTTCGGCCAGAACTTCCTGCATGACGCCGGCGTCATCCACCGCATCCTGCGCGCCATCCACGCGAAGGAAGGCGAACACTTGGTGGAGATCGGCCCGGGCCAGGGCGCACTGACCGAGGGCCTGCTCGGCAGCGGCGCGCAGCTCGACGTCATCGAGCTGGACCTCGACCTGATCCCCATCCTGCAAGGCAAGTTCGGTACCGAGCCGCGCTTCCGCCTGAACCAGGGCGACGCCCTCAAGTTCGACTTCGCCCAGCTCGACACCACGCCCAACAACCTGCGCGTGGTGGGCAACCTGCCCTACAACATCTCCACCCCGCTGATCTTCCACTTGCTGGATAACGCCCACCTCATACGCGACATGCATTTCATGTTGCAGAAGGAGGTGGTCGAGCGCCTGGCCGCCGAGCCCGGCGGTGGCGACTGGGGTCGCCTGTCGATCATGGTCCAGTACCACTGCCGCGTGGAGCACCTGTTCAATGTCGGCCCCGGCGCCTTCAATCCACCGCCCAAGGTGGACTCGGCCATCGTCCGCCTGGTGCCCCACGAAGTGCTGCCGCATCCGGCCAAGGACCACCGCCTGCTGGAGCGCGTGGTGCGCGAAGCCTTCAACCAGCGCCGCAAGACCCTGCGCAACACCCTCAAGGGCCTGCTCGACAGCAACGCCATCGAGGCGGCCGGCGTAGAGGGCGGCCTGCGCCCCGAACAGCTGGACCTGGCGGCCTTCGTGCGCCTGGCCGACAAGCTTGCCGAACAGACAACGGGCGCATGACGCCCTAGACTTCCATTCCGGTTCCAGAGAACAGACCCGTGCCCGATTCCCGCTACCTGGTCGCCGTCAGCGTCACCACCCGCTTCCTCCCGGAGCAGTCGCAGCCCGAACAGAGCCGCTTCGCCTTCTCCTACACCGTGACCATTCGCAATGAAGGCGAATTGCCGGCCAAGCTGGTATCGCGCCACTGGGTGATCACCGATGGTGACGGCCATGTGCAGGAAGTGCGCGGTGCCGGCGTGGTCGGCCAGCAGCCGCTGATCGAGCCGGGCGCGAGCCACGTCTACAGCAGCGGCACCGTGATGGCGACCCGCGTCGGCACCATGCAGGGCAGCTACCAGATGGTCGCCGAGGACGGCAAGCGCTTCGATGCCGAGATCGCTCCCTTCCGCCTGGCCGTACCCGGCGCGCTGCACTGACAGGAGAGCTCGATGACGGTTTACGCAGTCGGCGACCTCCAGGGCTGCCTCACCCCGCTCGAGTGCCTGCTCGAACGCGTCGCCTTCGACCCCGCCCGCGACCGCCTGTGGCTGGTCGGCGACCTGATCAATCGCGGCCCGCAGTCCCTGGAGACCTTGCGTTTCCTGTACGCCATTCGCGACAGCCTGACCTGCGTGCTCGGCAACCACGACCTGCACCTGCTGGCAGTGGCACACAACACCGAACGCCTGAAGAAGTCCGACACCCTGCGCGAGATCGTCGACGCCTCCGATGCGGCGGACCTGCTCGACTGGCTGCGTCGGCAGAAGCTGGTGCACTACGACGAACAGCGCGACATCGCCATGGTGCACGCCGGGATCCCGCCCAACTGGACCCTGGCCAAGGCATTGAAACGCGCCGCCGAGGTGGAGGAAGTCCTGCTGGACGATGCGCGCCTGCCGCTCTTCCTTGACGGGATGTACGGCAACGAGCCGGCGAAATGGGACAGTGACCTGCAAGGCATCGCCCGCCTGCGGGTCATCACCAACTATTTCACCCGCATGCGCTTCTGCACGGCCGATGGCACCCTGGACCTCAAGAGCAAGGAAGGCGTCGACACCGCCCCGCCCGGCTACGCCCCCTGGTTCAGCCACCCGGGGCGAAAGACCCGCGGCCAGAAGATCATCTTCGGCCACTGGGCGGCACTGGAAGGCAAGTGTGACGAACCCGGCCTCTTCGCCCTCGACACCGGCTGTGTCTGGGGCGGGGCCATGACCCTGCTGAACGTCGACAGCGGCGAACGCATCAGCTGCAGTTGCGAGGAGAACAAAGCATGAGCGAATTCCAGCGTATCCCCCCGGAGCGCGCCCAGGCACTGCGTGAACAGGGCGCCCAGGTGGTCGACATCCGTGACCCGCAGAGCTACGCCAACGGCCACATCGCCGGGTCGCAGCACCTGGACAACTACTCCCTGGCCGACTTCATCGCCAAGGCCGACCTCGACAAGCCATTGATCGTCACCTGCTACCACGGCAACTCCAGCCAGGGCGCTGCGGCCTACCTCGTGGGCCAGGGCTTCTCCGACGTCTACAGCCTGGACGGCGGCTTCGAACTCTGGCGCGCCACCTACCCCGATCAAGTCGCCCAGGGCAGCGCCGAGTAAAAAAATTCTCGATGGCGCAACCCCGCGCCATCACTGGTCTCGCGCCGCGACCTGACGAACGGCAATCTCTTGTTATCCTTCCGTCATCCTTGACCTGCCGGATTCCGAACTACTCTTAGGTCAGGCCATCCAACAGGGGAGAGCCGGCACACCGGTTCCGGGCCATCGGCGGCGACCATTTAGGTGTTCTGGGGGATTCTCATCGGCCGACTCGTCGGCTGACTGCCCGCACCCGTGTGACCGACCCCGCCGGCTCCCAGTATCCAGCGAGGTGACGCAATGAGCATTTTCAGCCACTTCCAACAACGCTTCGAGGCGACCCGCCAGGAGGAATATTCCCTTCAGGAATATCTCGAC
Organism: Pseudomonas sp. No.21; assembly: GCF_054558415.1. Lineage (NCBI taxonomy): Bacteria > Pseudomonadati > Pseudomonadota > Gammaproteobacteria > Pseudomonadales > Pseudomonadaceae > Pseudomonas > Pseudomonas sp. No.21. The sequence continues at coordinate 37,897 of NZ_BAAJNO010000020.1, read as the reverse complement.
CTGTGCAAGCAGGACCGCAGCGCCTATGCCACCGCAGCCGAGCGCATGCTCATGGCCATCGGTGAACCGGAGCTGCTGGATACCTCCGCCGACTCGCGGCTTTCGCGGATCTTCTCCAACAAGGTGATACGCCGTTACCCGGCCTTCGCCGACTTCCACGGCATGGAAGACTGCATCGACCAGATCGTCGCGTTCTTCCGCCATGCGGCGCAGGGACTGGAAGAGAAGAAACAGATCCTCTACCTCCTGGGCCCGGTCGGCGGCGGCAAGTCGTCCCTGGCCGAGAAGCTCAAGCAGCTGATCGAAAAAGTGCCCTTCTACGCCATCAAGGGCTCTCCGGTGTTCGAATCGCCACTCGGGCTGTTCAACGCCACCGAGGACGGCGCCATCCTCGAAGAGGACTACGGCATCCCCCGCCGCTACCTCTCCACCATCATGTCGCCCTGGGCCACCAAGCGCCTCGCCGAGTTCGGCGGCGACATCAGCCAGTTCCGCGTGGTCAAGCTCTATCCGTCGATCCTCAACCAGATCGCCGTGGCCAAGACCGAGCCTGGTGACGAGAACAACCAGGACATCTCCGCCCTGGTGGGCAAGGTGGATATCCGCAAGCTGGAGGAATTCCCGCAGAACGATGCCGACGCCTACAGCTATTCGGGCGCACTGTGCCGGGCCAACCAGGGCCTGATGGAATTCGTCGAGATGTTCAAGGCACCGATCAAGGTGCTGCACCCGTTGCTGACCGCCACCCAGGAAGGCAACTACAACAGCACCGAGGGGCTGGGTGCCATACCCTTCCAGGGCATCCTGCTGGCCCACTCCAACGAGTCGGAATGGCACAGCTTCCGCAACAACAAGAACAACGAGGCGTTCATCGACCGTATCTACATCGTCAAGGTGCCCTACTGCCTGCGCGTCACCGACGAGATCAAGATCTACGACAAGCTGCTGGCCAACAGCTCGCTGGCCCACGCCCATTGCGCGCCCGACACCCTGAAGATGCTCGCCCAGTTCTCCGCCCTGTCGCGCCTGAAGGAGCCCGAGAACTCCAACATCTACTCGAAGATGCGCGTCTACGACGGCGAGAACCTCAAGGACACCGACCCCAAGGCCAAGTCGATCCAGGAATACCGCGACGCCGCCGGCGTCGACGAAGGCATGAACGGCCTGTCGACCCGCTTCGCCTTCAAGATCCTTTCCAAGGTGTTCAACTTCGACCCGCATGAGGTCGCCGCCAACCCGGTGCACCTGCTCTACGTACTCGAGCAGCAGATCGAGCAGGAACAGTTCCCCGCCGAAGTGCGCGAGCGCTACCTGCGCTACATCAAGGAATACCTGGCCCCGCGCTACATCGAGTTCATCGGCAAGGAAATCCAGACCGCCTACCTCGAGTCGTACAGCGAGTACGGCCAGAACATCTTCGACCGCTATGTGCTCTACGCCGACTTCTGGATCCAGGACCAGGAATACCGCGATCCGGAGACCGGTGAAATCCTCAACCGCGTCGCCCTCAACGAGGAACTGGAGAAGATCGAGAAACCGGCCGGAATCAGCAACCCGAAGGACTTCCGCAACGAGATCGTCAACTTCGTGCTGCGCGCCCGGGCCAACAACAACGGCAAGAACCCCACCTGGCTCAGCTACGAGAAGCTGCGGGTGGTGATCGAGAAGAAAATGTTCTCCAACACCGAGGACCTGCTGCCGGTCATCAGCTTCAACGCCAAGGGCAGCAAGGACGAACAGCAGAAGCACAACGATTTCGTCAAACGCATGGTCGAGCGCGGCTACACCGAGAAACAGGTTCGCCTGCTGTCCGAGTGGTACCTGCGGGTACGCAAGTCGCAGTAACTGCAGCCACAAGCTACAAGCTTCAAGCGGCAGGAAGAGGCAAGAGCCAATGCTCTGCGCTTCTACCTGCAGCTTGCAGCGTGCGGCTTGAAGCTGCCCCGGAGGGGCATCCATGAGCTACGTGATCGACCGACGCCTGAATGGCAAGAACAAGAGCACGGTTAACCGCCAGCGCTTCCTCAGGCGGTACCGCGACCACATCAAGAAAGCGGTGGAGGAAGCGGTCAGCCGCCGCTCCATCACCGACATGGAGCATGGCGAGCAGATCAGCATCCCCGGTCGGGATATCGACGAGCCCGTGCTGCACCATGGCCGTGGCGGGCGCCAGACCATCGTCCATCCCGGCAACAAGGAATTCACCACCGGCGAACGCATTCCTCGTCCCCAGGGCGGCGGCGCGGGGCGTGGCAGCGGCAAGGCGAGCAACTCCGGCGAAGGCATGGACGAGTTCGTCTTCCAGATCACCCAGGAGGAGTTCCTCGACTTCATGTTCGAGGACCTGGAGCTGCCCAACCTGGTGAAACGCCACCTCACCGGCAGCGACACCTTCAAGACAGTACGCGCCGGCATCAGCAACGAGGGCAACCCCTCGCGCATCAACATCATCCGCACCCTGCGCTCGGCCCACGCCAGGCGTATCGCGCTTTCCGGCTCCAGCCGCGCCAAGCTGCGCATCGCCCGCGAAGAACTCGCACGTCTCAAGCGGGAGGAGCCGGACAACTTCGGCGACATCCAGGAACTGGAAGCCGAGATCCTCAAGCTGCGCGCACGCATCGAGCGGGTGCCGTTCCTCGACACCTTCGACCTCAAGTACAACCTGCTGGTCAAGCAGCCCAACCCCAGCTCCAAGGCCGTGATGTTCTGCCTGATGGACGTCTCGGGCTCCATGACCCAGGCGACCAAGGACATCGCCAAGCGCTTCTTCATCCTGCTGTACCTGTTCCTCAAGCGGAACTACGACAAGATCGAAGTCGTGTTCATCCGCCACCACACCAGCGCCCGCGAGGTCGACGAGGAGGAGTTCTTCTACTCCCGCGAGACCGGCGGCACCATCGTCTCCAGCGCCCTCAAGCTGATGCAGGAGATCATGGCCGAGCGCTACCCCGTCAACGAATGGAACATCTACGCAGCCCAGGCTTCGGACGGCGACAACTGGAACGACGACTCGCCCATCTGCCGGGACATCCTGATCAAGCAGATCATGCCCTTCGTGCAGTACTACACCTATGTAGAGATCACCCCACGCGAGCACCAGGCGCTCTGGTTCGAGTACGAGCAGGTCTGCGACGCCTTCGCCGACACCTTCGCCCAGCAGCAGATCGTCACCGCTGGCGACATCTACCCGGTGTTCCGCGAACTGTTCCAGCGCCGACTGGTTAACTGAGGGCCGTGACATGACCGCCACAGAAAAGAAGAGGCAGCCCATCTCCACGGGGTCCGAGTGGACCTTCGACCTGATCCGCACCTACGACCGCGAGATCGGCCGGCTGGCCGAGCGCTATGCGCTTGACACCTACCCCAACCAGATCGAAGTCATCACCGCCGAGCAGATGATGGATGCCTACGCGTCCGTGGGCATGCCGCTGGGCTACCACCACTGGTCCTACGGCAAGCACTTCCTGGCCACGGAGAAAGGCTATTCCCGCGGGCAGATGGGCCTGGCCTACGAGATCGTGATCAACTCCGACCCCTGCATCGCCTACCTGATGGAGGAGAACACCATCACCATGCAGGCGCTGGTGATCGCACACGCCTGCTACGGCCACAACAGCTTCTTCAAGGGCAACTACCTGTTCCGCACCTGGACCGATGCCAGCTCGATCATCGACTACCTGGTGTTCGCCAAGCAGTACATCATGCAGTGCGAGGAACGCCACGGCATCGACGCGGTGGAAGACCTGCTGGACTCCTGCCATGCCTTGATGAACTACGGCGTCGACCGCTACAAGCGCCCCTACCCGATCTCCGCCGAAGAAGAACGGCGCCGCCAGAAGGAGCGCGAGGAGCACCTGCAGAAGCAGATCAACGACCTCTGGCGCACCATCCCCAAGGGCGCCGGCAAGGGCGGCGACAAGGACAACCGGCGCTTCCCGCCCGAACCCCAGGAAAACATCCTCTACTTCATCGAGAAGCACGCGCCACTGCTGGAGCCCTGGCAGCGCGAGATCGTGCGCATCGTGCGCAAGATCGCCCAGTACTTCTACCCTCAACGCCAGACCCAGGTCATGAACGAAGGCTGGGCCACCTTCTGGCACTACACCCTGATGAACGACCTCTACGATGAAGGCCTGGTCACCGAGGGCTTCATGCTCGAGTTCCTCCAGTCCCACACCAGCGTCGTGTTCCAGCCCGGCTTCGACAGCCCCTACTACAGCGGCATAAACCCCTATGCCCTGGGCTTCGCCATGTACCGCGACATCCGCCGCATATGCGAAGAACCCACCGAGGAGGACAAGCGCTGGTTCCCCGATATCGCCGGCGGCGACTGGCTCTCCACCATCAAGTTCGCCATGAAGAGCTTCAAGGACGAGAGCTTCATCCTCCAGTACCTCTCGCCCAAGGTGATCCGCGACTTCAAGCTGTTCAGCATCCTCGACGACGATCAGAAGGACGAGTTGCTGGTACCCGCCATCCATGACGAACCCGGCTACCGGCAGATCCGCGAGACGCTCGCGGCCCAGTACAACCTCGGCAACCGCGAGCCGAACGTGCAGATCTGGAACGTCGACCGCCGTGGCGACCGCTCCCTGACCCTTCGCCACCAACAGCACGATCGCAAGCCGCTCGGCGAATCCACCGAAGAGGTGCTGCGCCACCTGCACCGTCTATGGGGCTTCGACATCCACCTGGAGACCATGAACGGCGAGCAGATCACCGGCACCCACCACGTGCCGCCCAAGGGCGAGCGCAGCGAAGACGGCGAATACCCGCGACTGGACCTGGTCATCCCGCCCATTTGATCGGTTGACCGCATGCCGGGCGACCCCGAGCATGCGGTCATCGTCCATGGAGAGCGTCGATGCGCCTGTTCCTCGTCCTGCTGCTGTGCCTGGTTCTGGCCACCTGCTCCACTCACATCCCCAGCATCCAGGTGCTCAGACCGGCCGACAGCGGCCTGGCCATCCGCCACAGCTTCCAGCTGGTTCCCCCGGAGCAGGCCTTGCAAAGCCCGGCGCCCTATCGCGAGCACTACATCCGCCTCGACCCGTTGCTTCGCCAGGGCCTTGCCGCGCGCGGCTACCACGAAAGCCAGAGCCCCGAGCTGCGCGTCTACTACTGGCTGGCCCTGCAGGACGCGCCTCTGGAGTTCAAGGTCGACCAGGCACCGCCCAACCCGCTCGGCCCCTACCAGGCCATCCACCGCCTGCGTGACGAAACCGGCACCCTGCGCCTGCGCATCACCGACCTCGACGGCCTGGTGCTGTGGGAAGGCGTCGCCAGTACGGGCCTGAGCCCCTCCTGGGACAGCGCCGAGTTGCTGGAAAGCGCCGTGGAGGCACTGACCCGGCAAATCCCCATCGCAGCCAACGAGCGGGCTGCTATCCTCCGCACCCTCGGAGGTGAGCATGCAGATATACAAGGTGGGCGGCGCGGTTCGTGACCGGCTGTTGCAGCGCCCGGTCACGGAAGTGGACTGGGTCGTCGTCGGCGCGACCGCTGAAGAAATGCTCGAGCAGGGCTTCAAGCCCGTGGGCGCGGATTTCCCGGTGTTCCTTCACCCGCAAAGTGGCGAGGAGTACGCACTGGCGCGCACCGAGCGCAAGAGCGGGCGTGGCTATGGCGGTTTCACCTTCTTCGCCAGCCCGGACGTCAGCCTCGAAGAGGACCTGATCCGCCGCGACCTCACCGTCAACGCCATCGCCGAAGACGAGCACGGCGTGCTGGTCGATCCCTATGGCGGCCAGCGCGACCTGGAGCGGCGCATCCTCCGCCACGTTTCCCCCGCCTTCGCCGAGGACCCGTTGCGCGTACTGCGTGTCGCCCGCTTCGCCGCACGCTATGCGCCACTGGGCTTCACGGTGGCCGAAGAAACCCTGGCGCTGATGCGTGAGATCGCCGAGTCCGGCGAGCTGGACGCCCTGACACCCGAACGCAGCTGGAAGGAAATCTCCCGCGCCCTGATGGAGCCCCGCCCGGACGTATTCATCCAGGTGCTGCGCGACTGTGGCGCGCTCAAGGCCTGGATGCCGGAGCTCGACGCCCTGTTCGGCGTCCCCCAGCCCGAGCAGCACCACCCGGAAGTGGATTCCGGCCTGCACGTGCTCGCCGTCCTGCAACAGTGCGCCGAGCATGAGCAACCCCTCGCCGTGCGCTGGGCCTGCCTGCTGCATGACCTGGGCAAGGGCGAGACGCCGGAGGAGGAATGGCCCCGGCACATCGCCCATGAACAGCGTGGCCTGAAGCTGATCCAGCAGGTAAACGAACGCTGCAAGGTTCCCCGGGACTGCCAGGAACTGGCGATGCTGGTGGGCGAGTTCCATACCCACGCCCATCGCGCGCAGGAACTCCGCGCATCGACCCTGGCCGAGCTGCTGGCGCGCTTCGACGTCTACCGCCGTCCCCAGCGCTTCGAGGAATTCATCGCGGCCTGCGAGATGGACGCCCGTGGCCGTCACGGCCTCGAGCAGCGCGAATACCCTCAAGCCGACTACCTGCGGGGCGCCGCCTCGGCCGCACGCGCAGTGGCGGTCCAGCCCCTGCTGGAGAAGGGCTACAAGGGGGCCGAACTGGGCGAGGCGCTCAAGCTCGAGCGCCTGAAAGCGCTGAAGGCCTACAAGGAAGGCGCGGGGAAGGCCTGAAGCAGGTCGTCGGAGGTCAACGGGCGCCCCCGCCACGCGAAGGGCACCGGCCACAGCTGTTGCTGGATCTGCGCCGTCGCCCACAACTCCGCGAAGCTGCGTCCCTCTCCCGGGTGCAGGCGGTCGGGCACCACCAGTGCCAAGGGCCAGAGCACGAATGCATTCTTCAGCACCTCGGCACGGGGCAGCACCAAGCCATCGAAGCTGCCGACCAGATCGCCATAGAGCAGCACATCGATGTCCAGCGGCAGGCCCTTGCGGTCTGGCGCGTAGCGGCCGTTGTCGGCCTCGATGAACTTGAGGCGGCGGTCCAGCTCCATCAGCGGCAGGTCGGTGTCGGCGGCCACCACCAGGTTGTAGAAGGGGCCGCTCTTGATGCCCACCGGCTGGCTTTCGAATACCGGCGAGCACCGGATGTCCTGGAGGAAACCGGCCAGCGCGTCGAGGCCGGCTTCCAGGTGTTCCTCACGCCCGATGTTGCTGCCCAGGCCCAGCAGAACCGGAGTCAGCGGCATCCGCGTTCGATCTCCACGCCAACGCTGCTGGCAGCGGGAACCGCGCCGGGCTTGTGCAGTTTCAGGCGCACCCAGGGAATCTGGAACTCAGCCATCAGCAGGGCCACCAGCCGCTCGGCGAAGGTCTCCACCAACTGGAACTGGGACTCGGCAGCGAACGCCTGGATGCGCTGGGACACCGAGGCGTAGTCCAGCGCATGGGCCAGTTCATCGCCTGCGGCGGCCGGGCGGTTGTCCCAGCCCATCTGCAGGTCCAGGCGCAGGCACTGGCGAATGCTCCGCTCCCAGTCGTACGCACCAATGACGGTATCGACTTCAAGACCCTCGATGAAAACCGTGTCCACGTAAGTTCTGCCCCGTTAGAATCAGGGCTCCCTCGCCCTGGAATGGATACCAATGTTCTGGCTGCTGGCGATCCTCGCCTACCTGCTCGGCTCGCTGTCCTTCGCCATCCTGCTCAGCCGGGTGTTCGGCACCGCCGACCCGCGCGAACTGGGTTCAGGCAACCCGGGCGCCACCAACATGCTGCGCGTGGCGGGCAAGAAGCTCGCAATCCTCACCCTGCTCGGCGACCTGCTCAAAGGCCTCGTGCCCGTGCTGGTCGCCTACCTGATCGGGCTCGGCATCCAGAAACAGGCCTGGATCGGCCTCGCCGCCGTGCTCGGGCATCTCTACCCGCTGTACTTCCGCTTCCGTGGCGGCAAGGGCGTCGCCACTGCCGCCGGCATGCTGCTCGGGCTCTATCCCCCGGCAGCCCTGCTGGCGGTTGCGGCCTGGGCGCTGACGTTCGCCCTCACCCGTACCAGCTCGCTCGCGGCCTTGATCGCGACACCGCTGACCCTGCCGCTGCTGGCCTGGCAGAAGCCAGGCGCATTGCTGCCGATGGCCGTGCTCTGCTGCCTGATCGTCTGGCGACACCGCGGCAATCTACGCGACCTTTTCGCCGGACGCGAACGACATTTCTGAAACTGAAGACAGCCTCAAGCTACACGCCTGAGGCTTCAGGAAACCGCACGGGGTTCAGATGGCCGGCAGGTTTTCCATCGGCCAACGCGCCTGCACGGCGATCGCCGGACCTTCCTGCTGCCCGGCCTTCAGGCGCTGGCAACCGGCGTAGGCGATCATCGCGCCGTTGTCGGTGCAGAAGCGCGGACGCGCATAGAAGACGTTGCCCTGGAGCTCGGCCAGCATCGCCTCCAAAGCCTGGCGCAAGGCCTGGTTGGCGCTGACACCGCCGGCGATCACCAGGCGCTTCAGGCCGGTCTGCTTCAGGGCCCTGCGGCACTTGATGACGAGAGTCTCGACCACCGCCTGCTGGAACGCCAGAGCGATGTCGCAACGGGTTTGCTCACCGTCGTCCCCAGCATCGCGGCACTGCTGCCAGGTGTTGAGGGCGAAGGTCTTCAGGCCGCTGAAACTGAAATCCAGGCCTGGGCGATCGGTCATCGGGCGCGGGAAGGTGAAGCGCCCCGCCACGCCGGACTCCGCCAGGCGGGCGATCTCGGGGCCGCCCGGATAGCCCAGGCCGATCAGCTTGGCGGTCTTGTCGAAGGCCTCGCCGGCGGCGTCATCCACCGACTCACCGAGCAGCGCGTAGCGGCCGATACCATCGACGCGCACCAGCTGCGTGTGGCCACCGGAAACCAGCAAGGCGACGAACGGGAACTCCGGCGGCTGCTCTTCCAGCATGGGCGCCAGCAGATGGCCCTCCATATGGTGCACGCCCAATGCGGGCACGCCCCAGGCGAACGCCAGGGCTTGCGCACAGGAGGCGCCGACCAGCAGAGCGCCGACCAGGCCGGGGCCCGAGGTGTAGGCGATGCCATCGATATCCGTCGGCTTGCAGCCGGCGCCGTCCAGCACCTCCCGCAGCAGCGGCAGCATGCGTTTGACGTGATCGCGGGATGCCAGCTCAGGCACCACACCGCCATAGACGCGGTGCAGGTCGATCTGACTGAACAGCGCATCGGCCAGCAGGCCGCGTTCGCTGTCGTAGAGGGCGACGCCGGTCTCGTCGCAAGAGGTTTCCAGACCCAGCACTAGCATTGGGATCGAGCCTTCGAGGCCTAGCCAATAAAGAAGGCGCGCATCATAATCGCCGCCCTCCGCCCCGGCCAGCGGTTTTCGACTGAAGGCTTTGCATTCCGGGGCGCGAGGCGTTAACATCCGCAACCCTTGAAAACCGACGTTCTCCCGCAACCCTAGCCAGGAGCACGTTCACCCACGGTAATTAGTGAAGGTACGACCTGGATGCCAGCCGTCAAAGTTAAAGAGAACGAACCCTTCGACGTAGCCCTGCGTCGCTTCAAGCGCTCCTGCGAAAAAGCCGGTGTACTGGCTGAAGTACGTAGCCGCGAGTTCTACGAGAAGCCCACTGCCGAGCGCAAGCGCAAAGCTGCTGCTGCAGTCAAGCGTCACGCCAAGAAAGTGCAGCGCGAACAGCGCCGCCGCGAGCGCCTGTACTGAGTTAACAGGCTTCGCCGCACGCTTTCAGCATCGCCCGGCTCCGGCCGGGCGAGTGCATTCAGGCACCGCACGCGACACTCCGCTTCGCCCTGGCGAACGCCGGAGTTTTTTGCATTTGCAGCCCCTGGTAATGCCGCTATCACCCAAGGGTGATGGAGGCCTATGCTTTGACCCTTCCCGAGTCCTGAGCACCCTATGGCCGGCCTGATCCCCCAAGGCTTCATCGACGATCTGCTGAACCGCACCGACATAGTCGAAGTGGTGAGTTCGCGCATCCAGCTGAAGAAGACCGGCAAGAACTACAGCGCCCGCTGCCCCTTCCATAACGAGAAGACGCCTTCCTTCAGCGTCAGCCCGGACAAGCAGTTCTACTACTGCTTCGGCTGCGGCGCCGGCGGCAACGCCCTCGGCTTCGTCATGGACCACGACAACCTGGATTTCCCCCAGGCCGTCGAGGAACTCGCCAAGCGCGCCGGGATGGACGTCCCACGTGAAGAAAGCGGTCGCGGCAACCGCCCGCGCCAACCCACGGACTCCCCCCTCTACGCCCTGCTCAGCGCCGCCTCGGACTACTATCGCCAGGCCCTGAAAAGCCACCCGACGCGCAAGGCGGCAGTGGACTACCTGAAGGGCCGCGGCCTGTCCGGCGAGATCGCCCGCGACTTCGGCCTGGGCTTCGCACCGCCGGGCTGGGACAACCTGCTCAAGCACCTGGCCAGCGACGCCCTGCAGCAGAAGACCATGATCGACGCCGGCCTGCTGATCGAGAACGCCGAGAGCGGCAAGCGCTACGACCGCTTCCGCGACCGGGTCATGTTCCCCATCCGCGACAACCGTGGCCGCATCATCGCCTTCGGCGGCCGGGTACTGGGTGACGACAAGCCCAAGTACCTGAACTCCCCCGAGACACCGGTCTTCCACAAGGGGCAGGAACTCTACGGCCTGTACGAGGCCCGCAAGAACAACCGCAACCTCGACGAAATCATGGTCGTCGAGGGCTACATGGACGTCATCGCCCTCGCCCAGCAAGGCCTGCGCAATGCCGTCGCCACCCTGGGCACCGCCACCAGCGAGGAACATGTCAGGCGCCTGTTCCGCCTCGTGCCCAGCATCCTGTTCTGCTTCGACGGCGACCAGGCCGGCCGCAAGGCTGCCTGGCGAGCACTCGAAGCCACCTTGCCGAGCCTGGAAGACGGGCGCCGCGCGCGCTTCCTGTTCCTTCCCGAAGGCGAGGACCCGGACAGCCTCGTGCGCGCCGAAGGCACCGACGCATTCCGCGCCCGCATAACCCAGCATGCACAGCCCCTTGCCGACTATTTCTTCCAGCAACTGAAGGAAGAAGCCGACCCCAGCTCCCTGGAAGGCAAGGCACACCTCGTGACCCTGGCGGCACCGCTGATCGACAAGGTTCCCGGCGCCAACCTGCGTACACTCATGCGCCAGCGCCTGTCGGAAATCACCGGATTGAACGGTGAGGCGATCGGCCAACTGAGCCACGACGCACCGCCCCCCAGCAGCGAGCCGTCGCACTACCCCGACGACTACCACTACGGTGCCCCCGCCAGCTACGAAAGCTACGGCGAGCCGAGCCAGGAGCACTACTTCGAACCACCCACCCGGCAACAGGGTGACTGGCAGAAGGGTGAGCGCAAGAAAGGCGACTGGAAGAAAGGCGGCAAGCCCTGGGACAAGAAGGGTGGGCGCGACGACTTCAAGCGCCCGCCGCGTACCGAGATCAAGGTCGAGTCACCGACGCTGACCGCCCTGCGCACCCTTCTGCATCACCCGAACCTTGCCCAGAAGGTCGAAAATGCCAGCCATTTCGCGGCAGAAGACGACACGTACGCCCGCCTGATGGTGTCCCTGCTCGAAGCCCTGCAGAAGAACCCCAAGCTGCGCTCGCTGCAGCTCATCGCCCGCTGGCACGGCACCGAACAGGGCCGCCTGCTGCAGGCCCTGGCGGAAAAGGAATGGCTGATTTCGAGCGACAACCTTGAACAACAGTTTTTCGACACTATAACTAGGTTGTCGGCCCGCCAACGTGAGCGCAGCCTCGAACAACTGCTACGCAAAGCAAGGCAGAGCGAACTCAGCGCAGAGGAAAAAGACCAACTGCGCGACCTCCTCAGCCGCAGTCCATCTCCAGCCTCCACCAGCCCAACTGGCGCGTGAGGCACCTGGTCAGGTATAATCCTCGGCTTGTTTTTAGCCCGCCAAGACCTTAAGTGGATAGGGTGTTATGTCCGGAAAAGCGCAACAGCAGTCTCGCCTCAAAGAGTTGATCGCCCGTGGTCGTGAGCAGGGTTACCTGACTTACGCGGAGGTCAATGACCACCTGCCGGAGGATATTTCCGATCCGGAACAGGTGGAAGACATCATCCGCATGATCAACGACATGGGGATCAACGTATTCGAGAGTGCCCCGGATGCGGATGCCCTGTTGTTGGCCGAAGCCGACACCGACGAAGCTGCCGCGGAAGAAGCCGCCGCCGCTCTCGCCGCGGTCGAGACCGACATCGGCCGGACCACCGACCCGGTGCGCATGTACATGCGCGAAATGGGGACCGTGGAGCTGCTGACCCGCGAAGGCGAGATCGAAATCGCCAAGCGCATCGAGGAAGGCATCCGCGAAGTGATGAGCGCAATCGCCCACTTCCCCGGTACCGTCGACAGCATCCTTGCCGAATACCACCGGGTCACCACCGAAGGCGGTCGTCTCTCCGACGTCCTCGCCGGCTACATCGACCCTGACGACGGCAGCCTGCCGGCCGAAGAAGTCGAGCCTGTCGACCTGAAGGACGACAGCGCCGCGAAGGAAAAGGACGAGGACGAAGAAGAGGAAGGCGACGGCGACGACACCGAGGAAGAAGGTGACGGCGGCCCGGACCCGGAAGAAGCGCTGCGTCGCTTCACCGCCGTATCCGACCAGCTCGAGAAAGCCCGCAAGGCCCTCAAGAAGCACGGCCGCAGCAGCAAGCAGGCGATCGACGAGCTGCAAGCTCTGGCCGAACTCTTCATGCCCATCAAACTGGTGCCGAAGCAGTTCGACGCCCTGGTCGACCGCGTCCGCGACGCCCTCGACCGCGTCCGCGCCCAGGAACGCGCCATCATGCAGCTCTGCGTGCGTGATGCCCGCATGCCGCGTGCCGACTTCCTGCGCCTGTTCCCGGGCAACGAAGTCGACCTGACCTGGGTCGAAGGCCTCGCCAAGGGCAAGGCCAAGTACGCCGAAGCCCTCGGCAAGCTGGTGGACGACGTCAAGCGCAACCAGCAGAAGCTGATCGACCTCGAGAAGGAAGTCGACCTCAAGGTCGCCGAGATCAAGGACGTCAACCGCCGCATGTCCATCGGCGAAGCGAAAGCCCGCCGGGCGAAGAAAGAGATGGTCGAGGCCAACCTGCGTCTCGTGATCTCCATCGCCAAGAAGTACACCAACCGCGGCCTGCAGTTCCTCGACCTGATCCAGGAAGGCAACATCGGCCTGATGAAGGCGGTGGACAAGTTCGAATACCGTCGCGGCTACAAGTTCTCGACCTACGCCACCTGGTGGATCCGTCAGGCGATCACCCGCTCGATCGCCGACCAGGCCCGCACCATCCGTATCCCGGTGCACATGATCGAGACCATCAACAAGCTCAACCGCATCTCCCGCCAGATGCTCCAGGAAATGGGCCGCGAGCCCACCCCGGAAGAGCTTGGCGAGCGCATGGAAATGCCCGAGGACAAGATCCGCAAGGTATTGAAGATCGCCAAAGAGCCGATCTCCATGGAAACCCCGATCGGCGACGACGAGGACTCCCACCTGGGCGACTTCATCGAGGACAGCACCATGCAGTCCCCGATCGACGTGGCCACGGTAGAAAGCCTCAAGGAAGCGACCCGCGAAGTACTGGCCGGCCTCACCGCCCGTGAAGCCAAGGTCCTGCGCATGCGCTTCGGCATCGACATGAACACCGACCACACCCTCGAGGAAGTCGGCAAGCAGTTCGATGTGACCCGCGAGCGGATCCGCCAGATCGAAGCCAAGGCGCTGCGCAAGCTGCGCCACCCGTCGCGAAGTGAGCATCTGCGCTCCTTCCTCGACGAGTGATCGAACAAACCCCCGGCCAGTCCGGGGGTTTTTCTTTCTGCTACCAAAGCGCCAGCTGCCACGTCTACACTTCCGCCTATCACTTCGTGGAACGAGACCGTCATGGCGCGTCTGCCTGCCATTCTCCTGCTGTGTCTGGCGTTCTGGGCGGCCCCGTCCGGAGCGTTCACCCTCACGCAGGAAGAACAGGCATGGCTGCAGGACCACCCCGTCCTGCGCATGGGCATCGATGCCTCCTGGCCCCCCTTCGAATTCCGCGACAGCCAGGGCCGCCACCAGGGCCTCGCCGCCGACTACGTCAGGCTGATCCAGGAACGCCTGGGCGTGCGCCTCGAACCGGTGGAGCCCCGCAACTGGGGTGAAGTTCTGGAACAGGCCCGCAATGGCCAGCTCGACCTGCTGCCCGGCGTCATGTCCACCCCCGAACGCCAGCAATACCTCAGCTTCACCCGCCCCTACCTCGACTTCCCCATCGTCATCCTAGCCCGCGACGGCGGCCCGCAGCCCAAATCGCTCGGCGAGCTCTACGGCCTCAAGATCGCCGTGGTCGAGGACTACGCCCCCCACGAACTGCTGCGCAGCGGCAATCCCGACCTCAACCTCCTGCCCCTGCCCAGCGTCGCCGCCAGCCTCCAGGCGCTCGCCACCGGCCAGGCCGACGCCTTCGTCGGCGACCTCGCCTCCAGCGTCTGGAGCCTGCGCCAGCTCAGGCTCGAAGGCCTCTACATCAGCGGCGAGACGCCCTACCGCTACCAGCTCGCCATGGCCACGCCGCGTGGCGACACCCCCCTGGTCGGCATCCTCGACAAGGTCTTCGCCGACATCAGCGCCGCCCAGGTCGAAGCCATCCAGGACCGCTGGGTCGGCGGCGTCATCGACCGTCGCCCGGTCTGGACCACCCTCATAGCCTACGGCCTTCCCGCCCTGCTGCTGATCGGCCTCGCCCTGGTCTTCGTCCTGCGCATCAACCGCCGCCTCAGCGGCGAAATGTCGCGCCGCGCCCTGCTCGAAGACGAACTGCGCACCAGCGAGCAGCACTACCGCGGCCTGGTCGAAAGCCTCAACGCCATCGCCTGGGAAATGCGCCTCGACGAACACCGTTTCACCTACGTCTCCCCCCACGCCGAACGCCTGCTCGGCTACCCCCTGGCGGACTGGCTCGAGCCCGGTTTCTGGCAGCGCACCCTCCACCCCGAAGACGCCCAGCGCGCCGAATACTTCTGCAACGAGGAAGTCGCCGCCGGCCGCGACCACAGCTTTGACTACCGCATGCTCGCCGCCGACGGCCGCGTCCTGTGGATCCGCGACATCGTCACCCTCGACCCCCAGGGCGACAGCCAGATCATCCGCGGCCTGATGATCGACATCACCGAAGCCAAGGACACCGAGCACGCCCTGCGCCTCTCCCAGCAGAAATTCGCCTCCGTGTTCCACAACTGCCCCGACGTCATCGCCCTCGCCCGCCGCCAGGACGGCCGCCTGCTCGACGTCAACCGCACCTTCGAGCAACAGACCGGCGTCAGCGCCGCCCAGGCCATCGGCCGCACCGCCACCGAACTGGGCATCTGGGGCACCCCCGACATGGGTCCCGGCCTCCTCCAGCGCCTGCAGAGCGAAAGCCTGCACAACCTGGAAATGACCTTCCGCCGGCAGAGCGGCGAAAGCTTCACCGGCCTCATCTCCGCTCAACCCATCGACCTCGACGGCGTCCCCGCCCTCATCGTCGTCGTGCGCGACATCACCCTCGTCAAGGAAACCCAGCAGCAACTGAAGATCTCCGAAGAGAAATTCGCCCGCGCCTTCCACGCCTCCCCTGACGGCCTGCTCATCACCCGCCTGGCCGACGGCAGGCTCATCGAAGCCAACGAAGGCTTCACCCGCATCACCGGCTACACTGCCCGCGAAGCCGCCGACCGCTCCACCCTCGAACTCGGCATCTGGGCCAACCCCGAAGACCGCCAGCAAATGGTCCGCGTCATCAGCGACCAGGGCAGCCTGCGCAACTTCACCGCCCCGGTGCGCACCAAGGGCGGCAGCATCCGCCTCTGCGAACTCACCGCCCAGCCCATCCCCATCAATGGCGAAGCCTGCGTCCTCACCATCGCCCGCGACATCACCGAGCGCCAGCACATGCAGGAAAAGCTCCTGCAGGCCGCCACCGTCTTCGAAAGCACCGCCGAAGGCGTGATGATCACCGACACCGAACAACGCATCACCGCCGTCAACCGCGCCTTCACCGAAATCACCGGCTACAGCGAAGCCGAAGCCCTCGGCCAATCACCGCGCCTGCTCGCCTCCGGCCAGCACGACAGCGCCTTCTACGCCGCCATGTGGCACCAGCTCGCCGCCGACGGCCACTGGCAGGGCGAAATCTGGAACCGCCGCAAGAACGGAGAACCCTATCCCGAGTGGCTGACCATCAGCGCCGTGCGCAACCGCGACGACCAGATCACCCACTTCGTCGGCGTCTTCGCCGACATCTCCACCCTCAAGCACGCCCAGGCCCGCCTCGACTACCAGGCCCACCACGACCCCCTCACCGGGCTGCCCAACCGCATCCTCTTCGAAAGCCGCCTGCAGGCCGCCCTGCTCGACGCCACCACCGACGCCCAGCAGGGCGCCGTACTCTTCATCGACCTCGACCGCTTCAAACACATCAACGACAGCCTCGGCCACCCAGTCGGCGACCTCCTGCTCAAAAGCATCGCCGCTCGCCTCAAGGACCAGCTGCGCGACATCGACACCGTCGCCCGCCTCGGCGGCGACGAATTCATCATCCTCCTGCCCGGCCTGCACAACGCCGCCGACGCCGAACACGTCGCCAGCAAAGTGCTCGCCTGCTTCAGCGCCCCCTTCGAAGCCGACGACCACGAATTCTTCACCAGCGCCAGCATCGGCATCAGCCTCTACCCCGAGCACGGCAACGACGTCGCCACCGTCGTCAAGAACGCCGACGCCGCCATGTACCGCGCCAAATCCAAGGGCCGCAACCGCATCGAGTTCTACACCCGCGACCTCACCTTCCAGGCCAACGAACGCATGGCCCTGGAAATCGAACTGCGTCGCGCCCTCGAACGCGGCGAACTCAGCCTCTACTACCAACCCAAGCTGTGCCTGCAGAACCGCCGCCTGATCGGCGCCGAAGCCCTGATCCGCTGGCACCACCCCCTGTTCGGCGAAATCTCCCCCGAGCGCTTCATCCCCCTCGCCGAAGAGAACGGTCTCATCCTCCCCCTGGGCGACTGGGTCCTCGCCGAAGCCTGCCGGCAGATGCGCGAATGGCAGGACCGCCACGCCCCCTTCGGCCCGCTCTCCGTCAACCTCGCCGGCGCCCAGCTGCGCCAGCCGCAACTGGTCGAGCGCATCGACCGCCTGCTGCAGGACACAGGCGTCGTCCCCTGCCACCTGCAACTGGAAATCACCGAAGGCTTCATCATGAGCCAGGCCGAAGAAGCCCTCGCCGTGCTCCACGCCCTCAAGGCGCTCGGCGTACAACTGGCCATCGACGACTTCGGCACCGGCTACTCCTCCCTCAGCTATCTCAAGCGCCTGCCGCTGGACATCATCAAGATCGACAAATCCTTCGTCCGCGGCCTGCCCGACGACCTCGAAGACGCCGCCATCGCGCGCGCCATCATCGCCCTGGGCCGCAGCATGCAACTCACCGTCATCGCCGAAGGCGTCGAAACCCACGCCCAGGAAGCCTTCCTCACCGCCGAAGGCTGCGAACAGATCCAGGGCTACGTCGTCAGCCGCCCCCTGCCCGCCGACGTTTTCGCCCGGCAATTCCTCGATCCGTGTCAACCCGTTGGCGCTCAGGAAAAGGCGCCGGTATAATCCGCCGGCCTTCTGGGGGCCTATAGCTCAGTCGGTTAGAGCAGAGGACTCATAATCCTTTGGTCCACGGTTCGAGTCCGTGTGGGCCCACCACCAAAACCCCATGAAAAAGCCGCGCATTGCGCGGCTTTTTCGTTTCTGCTCGGCTGGCATCGATCACACCCCCCGCGAGCCCGTGAGCCGAATAGCCCCCTCTATTCGGCTCACCACGCCCGCCCGTAATCGAACCCCAGCCAAGCGTCACGGCCCCGCATAAGACCTTTGACTGATATCAACGCAATTCCATAGTGCCAGTAAGGCTTTTTCGCTACTCTCCAGTAACTCAAGGAACATGAGTGTCGGAAATGGATTTCACACCGCTCATTGCACAAGCCTGGTCCACCTTCGCCTGGTTCATCCCGCTGATGATCCTCATCGGCCTGCTCAAGTCCCCCCTGGGCAAGGGCTATATCGGCGAACGCCTCGTCCGGCTCTTCGCCCACTGGCAACTGGACAGGCAGACCTACCAGCGCCTGCACAACGTCACCCTCGCCACCCCCGACGGCACCACCCAGATCGACCACGTCTTCCTCTCCCGCTACGGCATCTTCGTGCTGGAGACCAAGAACATGAGCGGCTGGATATTCGGCAGCGAACAGCAGGCCCAGTGGACGCAGAAATTCCCCAAGCACAGCTACAAATTCCAGAACCCGCTGCGGCAGAACTACAAACACCTCAAAGCGCTGGAAGCCACCCTCGGCATCGCCCCCGAGCACCTGCATTCGGTCATCACCTTCGTCGGCGGCAGTACCTTCAAGACCGCCATGCCCGCGAACGTCACCCAGGGCATCGGCTTCATCCGCTACATCAAGTCATTCCAGCAGCCGGTGTTCAGTGACGCCCAGGTCGCCACCCTGTTCCGCGCCCTGCAAACCGGCCGGCGCGCCCCTACCCTCGCCACCCACCGCGAACATGTGCAGAACCTGCAGCGCCGCAATGACCCGACCGCCGAACGCCAATGCCCCAAGTGCGGCAATGCGCTGGTGATTCGAACGGTGAAGGCGGGGCAGAAGTTTTGGGGGTGTTCGGGGTTTCCGAAGTGCCGAACTATGCAAAGCCTTTGATAGGCAGAGGAGGCTGTATTGAAGCTTCAAACGATTCGTCTATCGAGTTTCCAGTCTTTTGGAATGGAGCCTACCGAGCTCGGGCTGGATGATATTACCTATTTGATTGGCCCAAACGGCTCAGGCAAGACAGCTGCGCTCCAGGCGCTGTGCCGCTTGTTTGCTTTCGATCCATCCTTGCGCCGCATCCTGCGATCAGACTTTCACGTCCCCTTTGATGAGGAGATCGTGCCGGAAGGGCGCCAGCTCTGGATAGAGGCCGATTTCCTCTTTCCGGAGCTGGCGGAAGATGAAGACAACAGCACCGTTGCTCCTCACTTTGGCCACATGCGGCTTGATGAGGCGGATGGAACTCCGCGTGTTCGTTTTCGCCTCAGTGCCACCATGGGTCCGGACGGTGACATAGAAGAGACCTTGGTTTATGTCTTGGACATCAATGCGGATGGTTCGCCGCTCAACACAGCGCAAGTGCCCCGCTCTGAGCGCAACCATATCCATGTCCACTACCTGCCAGCCCGCCGTGACCCAGCTGATCACATTGCGTACGGTGCCAATGCGTTGCTCGGGCGCATGCTGCGCGCGGTGAATTGGGATGCAGAGCGTGATGTCATCAAGGGTCTTACTGACCAAATCAGCGACAGTCTGGCGACCAACTCATCGGTAGATGCATTTAGCGCAAGCTTGAAAGCGGCTTGGGGCGCTTTGCACAAAGGCAGTTTCTTTACCGATCCGAAAATAACCTTCGTGGCCTCAGAGGTCGAAGCCTTGTTGAGGCATATGTCGGTTTCCTTTTCGCCGGGGCACGATGAGCAGTTGGTGGACTTCTCACGTCTGAGTGATGGACAGAAATCCATGCTTTACCTGTCTCTCGTGCTCTCGTCACAGGCCATTGGTCGCGCCGTACTGGCTGAAGAGGACAAATCATTCGATGTCGACAAGTTGCGGCCACCTGTCTTTACGCTGGTTGCAGTCGAAGAGCCGGAGAATAGTCTTTCGCCTCACTACCTCGGGCGCATCGTCAATGCATTGGGTTTGATGACCCGCAACGACGACGCGCAAGCACTAGTTGCCACTCACGCTCCGTCGATGCTGCGGCGCGTAGCCCCCGAACGGATCCGGTACCTGCGTCTGACCGAGAGGCGAACATCGCGCGTTACCCATATCCAGTTACCCGACACCGCGGATAAAGCACACAAGTTTGTGCGTGAGGCTGTGCAAGCTTTTCCGGAAGTCTATTTTTCTCGCCTTGTGGTTCTGGGGGAGGGCGACAGCGAAGAAATCGTGCTACCTCGACTCCTTCAGGCCAAAGGTGCTCCTGTTGATGAGTCTGCAGTCTCGATAGCGCCGCTGGGCGGGCGTCACGTTAATCACTTCTGGCGCCTACTGTCTGCCTTGCAGATTCCCTATCTGACGCTGCTTGATCTTGATGTCGCGCGCCATCAGGCCGGCTGGGGACGAATCAAATACGTTAATGATCAGTTGGCGGCGCACGAACCAGGCAAGACACTGCCTGCAGACCACGGTATTCCCAAGTGGAACGATGCAACTGACAAGGTCCGGACATACGCAAACTACAGATCTCTACTTGAAGCGCGAGATGTGTATTTCTCGTTTCCCATGGATCTCGACTTTGCAATGCTGCTCGCTTACCCGAACACCTACGGTGTAGAGGAAGAGACGCCCGATGATTCAACAATCGTGGCTGTCCTCGGTAAAAGCCACCACGATGCAAGTCAATACAGCGAGTACGAACAGAAGTTGTTCGGCACTTATCACAGCAGGTTCAAGCTTGGCAGCAAACCGGCAGCGCATATTGAAGCGCTCACTAAGCTCAACGATGAAGACCTGCTCGCCAACATGCCCGAATCACTCGGACGCTTGGCCGATGCTGTGATCTCCAAGCTTGCGGAGTTGCCTGAGTGATAACCGCCGATGCATGGCAGCCCGCAGACGGGCTAACTCTTGAACCCAATGCCCTGCGTGCGGCAAAGGAGCAAGTGCACTGCCTGGCGCTAACGGCGGGCCCTGGTGCGGGTAAGACCGAAATGCTTGCGCAGCGGGCAGACTTCTTGCTGCGCACAGGCACTTGCCGCTATCCCAAACGAATTCTGGCTATCTCGTTCAAGGTTGACGCCAGTAGCAACCTGAAAGAGCGGGTGAGGCGCCGCTGTGGCTCTGAGTTGGCCTCGCGGTTTGACAGCTACACCTTTCACGCTTTTGCCAAGCGCATTATCGATCGCTTCCGGCCAGTGCTAACGGGTGAGTACGCGCTGGATGCTGGGTACAAAATTGCTGATCGCAAACCAGGCCCCTCGCGCAGCCTCATCGAATTTGCCGACCTGGTTCCGCTGGCCATCCAGATTCTTCAGAAATCAGAAATGGCACGTAACGCCATCCGCCAGACCTATAGCGATGTCTTTCTGGATGAGTTCCAGGACTGCACCAATCTGCAGTACGAGCTTCTGAAGCTCGCCTTTCAAGGCACCAGCATTCGCTTGACCGCCGTGGGCGATACCAAGCAAAAGATCATGGGCTGGGCGGGTGCCTTAGACGGCATCTTCCAGACCTTTTCAGCCGATTTTGCAGCGACACCGCTCAACATGTACCGCAACTTTCGTTCAAAGCCGCGCCTGCTGCGCCTACAGAATGAAATCATCCGGGTGCTCGACCCAGCGTCCGTCATGCCCGATGAGCAGCTTGTCGGCGATGAGGGTGATGTATTTGCTTGGCGTTTCGAAGACAGCCGCAAGGAAGCTGAGTATCTAGCGGGCTTGATTGATGGCTGGATAAAGACCGAACAGCTATCGCCTGCGGAAATTGCAGTTCTCATCTCCAAGCAGCTTGATCTTTACGCCGACCATCTCATGGCTGCACTGGAGGCGCGCGGCATTCCTTTCCGCAATGAGCAGCAGATGCAGGACATCACGGTCGAGCCCGTCGCCCGCTTGATCGTGGACTATTTATCTTGCCTCTACGGCCAACGCGAGCCAAAAGCCTGGATTCAGCTAATGAATCAGCTGGTTCCTTTCGCGGACGAGGACATTCAGTCGAATGCTCGTAAAGACCTTGATCGACTAATCAAGCAACAACGGAAAGAAGCGGCTATTGCTGACCTGATCGCGGAGCCTTTTTCTGGCTGGTGGGAGTTTGTTCGAGCCTTCTTGAAGCAAATCAGTCTCGAAACCCTCGTGGCGCTGTCGCCGGACTATGAATCCCATGAACGGCTCAAAGAGGTCGTCCGAAGCACCAAGGCGCGCATCGAAGAGTTGCTTGAGCTGGAGCCCGATTTGCCTAAAGCCCTTAAGCGGTTTTCAGATGACCAGGCGGTACGCATCCTGACCATCCATAAAAGCAAAGGTTTGGAGTTCGATACAGTCATCATCATGGCCGTTGAAAACGAAATCTTCTTTGGTAATCAGGCTGAAAACCGTTGCGCTTATTTTGTTGGGGTCTCACGCGCCAAGAGGCGATTGATTCTTACCCATGCAGAACACCGTGAGCGACCCGCTGACGCAAAGCGTTGGGACACTCATCGCTCAGCCCAGAAAGAATATTTTGACTACGCCCTGCCGTTTGTGA
This sequence comes from Pseudomonas sp. No.21, assembly GCF_054558415.1. Taxonomy (NCBI): domain Bacteria; kingdom Pseudomonadati; phylum Pseudomonadota; class Gammaproteobacteria; order Pseudomonadales; family Pseudomonadaceae; genus Pseudomonas; species Pseudomonas sp. No.21. Next base: position 15,663 of record NZ_BAAJNO010000020.1, on the reverse strand, counting down.
GGCTACAGCAATGACGGCTGAAGCCTGACCGGTAAAAGATAAGGACACTAACGGTACCGCGCATAGCCTTTATAGATTTCGCAAAATTACGCTCAAGCCCAGTAACGGCGCTGCTTTCAGCTAACTGTACCTGCGCTAAGCTACGCCCGACTTCACTGGGCTTGCAGCGTTTCTAGGCAACTCATAATCCTTTGGTCCAAAGTTCAAGTCCTTCTGGGCCCACCACCAATCCCATGAAAAAGCCGCGCATTGCACGGCTTTTTCACTCCTGCGAAGCAGGCCTAATCACCGCATCACCTCTCTCCGAAGTTTCCTACCCACCCTCGCCATTGCCGTCCTACAAAGGCGCTCTGTAGCGTCTCCCACCGTCATGCCTCGGCATGGCCGGGAGTGGAATCCCGAATTCATGAACTTCGCTACACCGCCATAAGCAGGCTCATCGAGAGAAAGCAGTTTTCGGAGAACCTGGCCATCTATGGCGGACCGTGCGAGGGGGCTAACGCCTGCCGGTATTGGTTCATGACCGGTATTCCACACCTCGTACGGTCCGCCACCCTCACGCAACCAGGATCAGGTGGCGGCTCCCCTGCAAGGAAGGAGTCTCATCATGTCCCACGACTATTTCGTTCCCAGCGTTTTTCACCGCCATCACCGCGCATTGCGCGCGCTGCTCATCGATGACCAGGCCTGGGTCGTCGCCGGCGACCTCGGCCCGCTCACCAACCGCCATATCGACGACAAGCTGACCCGCAAGCTGGACCCGGACCAGTGGCGCAACGAGCGCGTGGAGAACCACCAGGGCGCGGTGGAAACCCTGTTGCTGATCAGCGAGAGCGCCGTCTGCGAGCTGCTCAAGGTCAATTTCTACCACCCCGAGCACCGTGGCCTGCGCCAGTGGATCACCGGCGAGGTGATCCCCGCGCTGCGCTCCCAGGCCACGCCGCACCTGCCCCGCCAGCGCCGGGTGACTTGGCAGGGCAGGGAGTTCAGCGTCATGGAGTGGCAGGGCCGCCAATGGGTGCGGGTGAAGGATGTGGCGGAGCTGTTCGAAGGCGGCGAACGGGCCACGCTGCAATAGAACGGATTCGGGGACGCATGGCGTCCCCGTTCCATTGAGCCGTCCGCCGAGAAGCGCAGCAGCGGCAACGCAGCTAGTTTTTCAGCAGCCTGCTAGCGTTTGGCGATGATATACACCGCATGCACGATGCCGGGGATGTAGCCCAGCAGGGTGAGGAGGATGTTCAGCCAGAAGGCGCCGCCGAAACCCACCTGCAGGAACACGCCCAGCGGCGGCAGGATGATGGCGATGAGGATGCGGATCAGGTCCATGCAAAAGCTCCTTGTAGGGAAATTCGTCTACCTCCTGATCGACTGCCAGCGAGCGCAAAGGGTTCCTTGCCGATGTTTCGGCGCCCCGCCCATAATCCGTCGCTCCCGCCCCTCCGGACCCGACCGCCCATGGCCATCTCCCGCGACGACCTCGACGAACACGGCCTGATCATCGGCGTCTCGCCCGAGCGTTTCCGCGCCGTGGCGATGCCCCTGCTGTTCGATCACCTCAACGCCCAGTGCGAGGGCACCATCGCGGTGAACCGCCAGGCGCGGATCGTCTGGATCAACGACAAGTACGCGCAGAAGATCGGCATCGCCGACCCGCGCAGCGTGCTCGGCAAGGAGGTGGAGGAAGTGCTGCCGGCCAGCCGCCTGCGCGAGGTGGTGGGTAACGGGCTGCCGAGCATGCTCGACCTGATGGCCTTCGGCGACGAGCACTTCGTGGTCACCCGCATTCCCCTGCGCGACGAGGACGGCACCCTGGTCGGCGCCCTCGGCTTCGTGCTGTTCGACCGCGCCCGCCACCTGCAGCCGGTCATGGCCAAGTACAACCAGTTGCAGACCCAGCTGGCCGCCGCCCAGCACGAGCTGGCCCGCGCCCGCCGTGCGCGCTACACCATCGCCGGCTTCATCGGCACCAGCGCCGCCGCCAGCGAGGTGAAGCGCCAGGCCCGCCGCGCCGCCCAGCTGGACGCCACCGTGCTGCTGCGCGGCGAGACCGGCACCGGCAAGGAGCTGCTCGCCCAGGGCATCCACAACCTGTCGCTGCGCTCCAGCGGGCCCTTCGTGGCGGTGAACGTGGCGGCCATCCCGGAATCCCTGGTGGAAGCGGAGCTGTTCGGCACCGCGCCGGGCGCCTTCACCGGCGCCGACCGCCGCGCGCGGGCCGGCAAGTTCGAGCTGGCCGACGGCGGCACGCTGTTCCTCGACGAGATCGGTGATTTGCCCCTGCCGCTGCAGGCCAAGCTGCTCCGTGTGCTGCAGGAGCAGGAGGTGGAGCCGCTGGGCTCCAACCAGGTGAAGACCCTGAACGTGCGGGTGATCGCCGCCACCCATGTGGACCTGGAGGCCAAGGTGGCCGCCGGCGAATTCCGCGAGGACCTCTACTACCGCCTCAACGTCCTCGCCCTGCGCGTGCCGCCCCTGCGCGAGCGCCGGGAAGACCTGCCGGCGCTGGTGGACTACCTGCTCGACGACATCGCCACCCGCTCCGGCCAGCCGCCGCTGGAACTGCAGCAGGGCGCCCTCGACCTGCTTTGCGCCCAGCCCTGGCCGGGCAACGTGCGCGAGCTGCGCAACCTGCTGGAACGGGCGCAGCTGCTGGGCGATGGCAACCGCCCGCTGGAGGCGCACGACCTGCGCACCCTGTTGGTGGACCCGCAACCGGCCGCACCCGCCCCGGCGCCCGCAGCGGCTGCCGAGCCCGCCCCGCCCGCCGTGCGCCCCCTGGCGGACAGCCTCGCCGAGGCGGAACGCGCGGCCATCCTCACCGCCCTCGCCGCCTGCGACGGCAACCGCACCCAGGCCGCCGAACGCCTCGGCATCGCCCGCGCCAGCCTCTACAACAAGCTCCAGGCGCACGGGTTGTAGCCGGGCCTGCGGGCGCGTTTCCCCGGGCTACGGACCGGAACGCCGGTGGATGGAGAAGTGGCATCCACCCCACGGAACGCCCAGGCCGGCGTAGGGTGGATCGCGCTTCATCGATCCACGCGGTGTGGGGTTTAGCGCCGGGCAGGGGGTGCATTTACCTGCGGCCACGGTGTTGGGGGTGGGCGCGTTGGTGGATGGAAAGAGCGCCATCCACCCTACAGCCTGGGGGCCTCGCGCTTGGGTTATCGGGCGTCCATATTTTTGGACATCTCGCACAATAGGCGTCCAAAAAACAGGACACCGTCCATTTTTATGGACACTTGAATCGCTCCGCTTGCCTTCCCGGCAATGGCTCAAAACCACGACCAGCGCCTTCCCCGGGGCTTTTCAGCCCACTTGGCACAGCTTTCGCTCTATACCGGCAAAGGGCCGACCCAGGCCCGGCCGCTGCGGCGGTTCAAAACAACAACAAGAAGGAAATCCCATGGGTACCCTCGGAATCCTGCTGTCCCTCGCACTGCTGATGTTCCTGGCCTACCGCGGCTACAACGTGTTGATCCTGGCGCCGCTGATGGCGCTGCTGGCGGTGCTGTTCGCCGGTGATGCGGCGTTGATGCTGCCCACCTACACCCAGGTGTTCATGAAGTCCCTGGGCGGCTACCTGATCCAGTTCTTCCCGCTGTTTTTGCTCGGCGCCATCTTCGGCAAGTTGATGGACGACTCCGGCTCGGCCCGCGCCATCGCCCAGGGCATCGTCACCCGGCTGGGGCGCGAGCGGGCCATCCTCGCCATCGTGCTGGCCTGCGGGCTGCTGACCTACGGCGGCGTGTCGCTGTTCGTGGTGGCCTTCGCCGTGTACCCCATCGGCACCGCGCTGTTCCGCGAGGCAGGCATTCCCAAGCGGCTGCTGCCCGGCGCCATCGCCCTGGGCGCCTTCACCTTCACCATGACCGCCCTGCCCGGCACCCCGGCGATCCAGAACGCCATCCCCAGCCCCTTCTTCGGCACCGACGCCTTCGCTGCGCCCATCCTCGGGCTGATCGGCGGGCTGATCATGCTCGGCCTCGGCAGCTGGTGGCTCGCCGCCCAGGCCCGCACGCTGATGGCCGCCGGCGAAGGCTACGGCAGCCACAAGGACGACCCGACCGAGCAGAGCGGCCTGCCGGTGACCGGCTTCTGGCTGGCGCTGCTGCCGATCCTGCTGGTGATCGTGCTGAACTTCCTGATGGCCAAGCTGGTGCTGCCCAACCTCGACACCAGCTACCTGGCCAAGCCCGAATTCGGCGGCCTGCAGGACGCCAAGTCGGTGATCGGCATCTGGTCGATCATCGTCGCCCTCGGCGCGGCGGTCCTGCTGCTCATCGGTCTGCACTGGCGGCGCTGGGTGGACCTGAAGCAGAGCCTCAACGACGGCACCTTCGGCTCCATGCTGCCGATCCTCAACACCGCCTCCGAGGTGGGCTACGGCACGGTGATCGCCTCCCTCGCCGGCTTCGTGGTGATCCGCGACCTGGTGCTGAGCGTGCCGGGCAACCCGCTGGTGTCCGAGGCGGTGGCGGTGAACATCCTCGCCGGCATCACCGGCTCCGCCTCCGGCGGCATGTCCATCGCCCTCAAGACCCTCGGCGCGCAGTACCTGGAGATGGCCAACGCCGCCGGCATCAGCCCCGAGCTGCTGCACCGGGTCGCCGCCATGGCCTCCGGCTGCATGGACACCCTGCCCCACAACGGCGCGGTGATCTCGCTGCTGGCCATCTGCAAGCTGACCCACCGCGATTCCTACAGATTCATCTTCATGAACACGGTGATCTTCCCCCTCGCCGCCCTGGTGGTGGTGATCACCCTCGGCAGCCTGTTCGGCAGCTTCTGATGAGTAGCCCGTGGCAGCGAATTCATTCGCGATGCGGCCCGCAGGGGCGCCCCGGGTCCGCTGCGCGGCCCTTCGCGGCTGAAGCCGCTCCCACGGGTGAACCCGGCAGCACCCAATTCCACGCTCGAGGTACGACATGAGCAAAGTGATGAGCGCCGCCGAGGCGGTGGCGCGTATCCCCGACAACGCCCATCTGGCCACCGGCGGCTTCGTCGGCATCGGTTTCGCCGAGGCCATCGCCATCGCCCTGGAGCAACGCTTCCAGGCCGAGCAGGCGCCGCGCGACCTGACGCTGGTCTACGCCGCCGGCCAGGGCGACGGCAAGGGCCGGGGCCTCAACCACCTGGCCCACGAAGGGCTGGTGCGCCGCGTCATCGGCGGCCACTGGGGCCTGGTGCCCGGGTTGCAGAAGCTGGCGGTGGAGAACCGCATCGAGGCCTACAACCTGCCCCAGGGGGTGATCTCCCAGCTGTTCCGCGACATCGCCGCCGGCAAGCCGGGGCAGCTGTCGCGGGTGGGCCTCGGCACCTTCGTCGACCCCGAGCACGGCGGCGGCAAGCTCAATGCCCGCACCACCGAGGAGCTGGTGCGGCGCATGCCCCTCGACGGCGAGGACTACCTCTTCTACAAGACCTTCCCCATCCACGTCGGGGTGGTGCGCGCAACCAGCGCCGACGAGGACGGCAACCTGACCATGGAGCGCGAGGCGCTGACCATCGAGAGCCTGGCCATCGCCATGGCCGCACGCAATTCCGGCGGCCTGGTGATCGCCCAGGTGGAACGGGTGGTCGCCCGTGGCTCGCTCAACCCGCGCCAGGTGAAGATCCCCGGCATCCTCGTCGACTGCGTGGTGGTGGCCGCGCCGGAGCACCACCAGCAGACCTTCGCCACTGCCTACAACCCGGCCTTCGCCGCCGAGGTGCGGGTGCCCGAGGGCAGCCTGCCGCCGATGCCGCTGGACCTGCGCAAGCTCATCGCCCGCCGCGCGGCACTGGAACTCAAGCCCGGCGCGGTGGTGAACCTGGGCATCGGCATGCCCGAAGGCGTGGCGGCGGTAGCGGCGGAAGAAGGCGTGATCGACCTACTGACCCTCACCGCCGAGCCCGGGGTGATCGGCGGCGTGCCGGCCTCGGGCCTGGACTTCGGCGCGGCCTGCAACCACAGCGCGCTGATCGACCAGCCCTACCAGTTCGACTTCTACGACGGCGGCGGCCTGGACCTCGCCTTCCTCGGCCTGGCCCAGGCGGATGCGGCGGGCAACCTCAACGTGTCGAAGTTCGGCACTCGCCTGGCCGGCGCCGGGGGCTTCATCAACATCAGCCAGAACGCCAAGGCGGTGGTCTTCGTCGGCACCTTCAGCGCCGGCCCGCAGGACATCCGTATCGAGAACGGCGCCCTGCGCATCGTGCAGGACGGCGAGCTGCGCAAGTTCGTCCGCGAGGTGGAGCACCGCACCTTCGCCGGCCGCCTCGCCGCCGAAGCCGGCAAGCCGGTGCTCTACGTGACCGAGCGCTGCGTGTTCCGCCTCACCACCGAGGGCCTGGAGCTGATCGAGGTCGCGCCGGGCGTGGACATCGAGCGCGACATCATCGAACGCATGGACTTCCGCCCCATCGTCCGCGCGCCGAAGCTGATGGACGTGCGCCTGTTCGGCGAGGCGCGCCTGGGCCTGCGCGGGATGATCGGCGCCACCGAAGGTTGAGCGTGAAACGCGGGCCCACGCTTGGGCCCGCGTATTTTTTCCGTACTAGCGCAAAGGTGCCTCGGGAAGCCGTAGGAGCGAGCTCTGCTCGCGAAGCCCTTCCTCCATGCATAACCGCTCCCGGGCTGAAGCCCGGGCTACGTATTGATCCCCGTACCTGCGACACCCATCGAATTCCGGGCACACCAGCATGGGTTTCGCTTCGCTCTACCCATCCTACGGGCGACGCAATCGGCGTGCAGGGCTCTACCGCTCCCCCAACTTATGCCGCGCGGCATACAGGCAGATCATCTCCATCGCCAGGGTGGCGCCGGCCAGGGCGGTGACTTCGGCGTTGTCGTAGGGCGGTGCCACTTCCACCACGTCCATGCCCACCAGGTTGATGCCGCGCAGGCCGCGGAGGATTTCCAGCGCCTGGTGGCTGGAGAGCCCGCCGCACACGGGGGTGCCGGTGCCGGGGGCGAAGGCCGGGTCGAGGCAGTCGATGTCGAAGGTCAGGTACACCGGGTTGTCCCCCACCCGCGCGCGGATGCGCTCGGCGATCTGCTCCGGGGTGTGGCGGTGCACCTCGCGGGCGTCCAGCACCTGGAAGCCCATCACGTCGTCGTTGGTGGTGCGCAGGCCGATCTGCACCGAGCGCGCCGGGTCCACCAGGCCCTCGCGGGCGGCGTGGAAGAACATCGTCCCGTGATCGATGCGCTGGCCCTCCTCGTCCGGCCAGGTGTCGCTGTGGGCGTCGAAGTGGATCAGCGACAGCGGCCCGTGCTTGGCCGCGTGGGCCTTGAGCAGCGGGTAGCTGATGAAGTGGTCGCCGCCCAGGGTGAGCATCGCCGCGCCGGCCTCGAGGATGTGCGCGGCGTGGGCCTGGATCGCCTCCGGCGTGTGCTGCGGCCTGCCGTGGTCGAATGCGCAGTCGCCGAAGTCGATCACCGCCAGGTGGTCGAAGGGGTCGAACTCCCAGGGAAAATGCCGCGCCCAGGCCATCTGCACCGAGGCGGCGCGGATGGCGCGCGGCCCGAAGCGGCTGCCGGGGCGGTTGGTGGTGGCGGTGTCGAAGGGCACCCCGCTCACCACCAGGTCGACGCCGGTGAGGTCGCGGCTGTAGCGCCGGCGCATGAAGCTGGTGATGCCGGCGTAGGTGGCTTCGGCGGCCGTGCCCAGCAGGCTCGGCCGGGTGATGGCCTGGTCGTTGTCGAAGGCGTGTTCCATGTCATCGGGCTCCGTCGGGGGTGGGGTGTGCGTCTGCGCGGGGTCAGTACTGGGTGCGGAAGCGCGTCCAGATGCGGGTACGCTCGCGCTGCTCCTTGAGGGTCAGCGCCTGCTCGCCGAACAGGCGGTCACGCACGGCCTGGTCCGGGTAGATGTCCGGGTCGTTGGCCACCGCCGGGTCCAGCAAGGGCGTGGCGGCCTGGTTGGCGTTGGCGAAGAACTGGCTGTTGGTCAGCTCGGCGATGGCCTCGGGGCGCAGCATCCAGTCGATGAAGGCGTGGGCCGCCTGGGGGTGCGGCGCGTCGGCGGGGATGGCCAGGGTGTCGAACCAGATCAGCGTGCCCTCGCGGGGGATGCGGTAGATCACCTCGAAGGGCATCTTCGCTTCGCGGGCCTGCTCGGCGGCGATGGCGGCGTCGCCGTTGTAGGTCAGCGCCAGGCAGATCTCGCCCTTGGCCAGGTCGTTGATGTGCTTGCCGGCGCCGACGTAGCGCAGGTTCGGCTGCAACGCGCTGAGCAGCTCATGGACCGCCGCGAGGTCGGCCTTGGCGGTGCTGTACGGGTCCTTGCCGAGGTAGTGCAGGGCCACGCTGATGACCTCCTGGGGCGAATCGATCACGGCGATGCCGCAGTCCTTCAGGCGGCTGGCGTATTCGGGCTTGAACAGCAGGTCGAGGCTGTTCAGCGGCGCGTCGGGGATGCGTTTCTGCACCGCGTCGCGGTTCAGCCCCAGGCCGATGGTGCCCCAGGTGTAGGGCACGCCGAAGCGGTTGCCGGGGTCGACGCTGGCGAGCTTGGCCAGCAGCTGCGGGTCGAGGTTGGCGTAGTGGTGCAACTGCTCGCGCTGCACCGGCTGCACCGCATTGGCCTTGATCGCCCGCGCCAGGCCGCTGCTGGCGGGGAACACCACGTCATAGCCGCTGCCGCCGGTCATCAGCTTGGCGTCGAGGGCCTCGGCGCTGTCGAAGATGTCGTACTTCACCCGGATGCCGGTCTCGGCCTTGAAGCGCTCCAGCGCCTGGGGCGGGATGTAGGCGGACCAGCTGTAGAGGTTCAACTCCCGGTCCTGCCCATGGGCGGGCAGGACACAGGCGGCGAGCAGGGCGAACAACAGGGAAAGGCGCATGGCGAAAGCTCCCGGAGCGGTGATGGGGCGATCCTGCGCCGGGCTTTGCTTCGGATAAATATGAAGTGTTCTACTTTGGCATCGCTCGCCATCGATGTTTGGAGATTCCCATGCTCGCCCAACTCCAGGACCTGGACCTGCAACTGCTCAGGCTGTTCGTCACCGTGGTCGAAAGCGGCGGCTTCAGCGCCGCCCAGGGCGCGCTGGGGGTGGGCCAGTCCACCATCAGCACGCAGATGGCCAAGCTGGAGACGCGCCTGGGCTTCCGACTGTGCGAGCGCGGCAAGGCCGGCTTCCGCCTGACCCCCAAGGGCGAGCAGGTGCTGGCGGCCACGCGGCGGCTGTTCGGCGCCATCGAGACCTTCAAGGGCGAGGCGCGGGGCATGGCCGACATGCTCCTGGGCGAGCTGCGCATCGGCCTCTCCGAGTCCCTCGACGATGCCGTGATGCAGCGCCTGGCCGATGCCATCCGGCGCTTCCGCTCGCGCCGCCAGGCGGTGCGCATCGAGCTGCTCAGCGCCATGCCCGCCGAACTGGAGCGGCGCCTGCTGCAGGACCAGCTGCACCTGGCCATCGGCTACTTCTCCGGCAACCAGCAGGCGCTGGCGCACCGGCCGTTGTTCGTCGAGGAGCAGCTGCTGTTCTGCGGCGCCGGGCACCCGCTGTTCGACCGCACGCGCGTGACCGAGAGCGACCTGCGCCAATGCGACCGGGTGCTGCACCCCTACCGCTTCATCGGCGAGGCGGAGCCCTTCCAGTCCGCCGCCAGCAGCGCGGTGACCGAGCAGGTGGAAGGCACCCTGGCGCTGATCCTCTCCGGCGCCCACATCGGCTACCTCCCCCGCCACATCGCCGCGCCCTGGGAGGCCCGCGGGCTACTCCGCGCCCTGCTCCCCGATCGCCTGGGCTTCGACGTGGAATTCCGCCTCACCCACCACCGCGGCCGCGAACCCAGCGAAGCGCAGCAGGCGTTCGTCGAAGATCTGGTGGCCGCCTTCGGCGCCTTGTAGGGGCGAATTCATTCGCCAAGCAGTGCGCAGCGCTGCCCGACTCGGTGCCCCCGGGAGCACCGCTGGTGGATGGAAAAAGCGCCATCCACCCTACGCCCCGGTCAGCTCACTGGCGGGGTGGCGTAGGGTGGACCACGCTTCACCGGTCCACCGTTTCGGAGTCATGCCGAACCACCGTCCGCATGGGTTTCGCTCCGCTCTACACCATCCTACGGGCCTCGTTCATCCCGGGCATCGATGCGCTGGCTTGCAGCTTGAAGCTTGCAACTTGCCGCTGCGGCCCCGCCGCTACATGTACCACCGATATTCCCGCGCACTGACCTCGTTGATGAAGTCGAGGTATTCCTGGCGCTTGTTCTCGCAATAGACCATCACGAATTCGCTGCCCAGGCCTTCGTTCACCGGGGCGCTCTGGCGCATGGCGGCGACGGCGGCGGGCATGTCGGTGGGGAAGTCGATGCCGCTGGAGCGGTCTTCGTTGAGCGGGGGGATGGGCTCTTTCGCGGCGTCGAGGCCGTGTTCCATGCCGGTGAGGATGGCGGCCAGCACCAGGTAGGGATTGGCGTCGGCACCGGCCAGGCGGTGTTCGATGCGCAGGTTGCGGCCGTCGGACTCGGGGATGCGGATGCACGCATCGCGGTCTTCGAAGCCCCAGCTGGCGCGGCTGGCGGCGTTGACCATGGCGCCGTAGCGGCGGAAGGCGTTGTGGTTGGCGGCGAAGATCGGCATGCAGTGCGGCAGCAGCTCCAGGCAGCCGGCCACGGCGTGGCGCAGGGGGCGCTGGCCGTCGGCGTCGAGCAGGTTGTTGCCCGCATCGTCGTAGAGGCTGACGTGCACGTGCATGCCGCTGCCCGGCGCGTCCAGGTAGGGCTTGCTCATGAAGCTGGCGCGGTGGCCGTGCTTCAGCGCCACGCCCCGGGTGCTGCGGCAGAACAGGGCGGCCCAGTCGGCGGCCTTGAGGCCGTCGTCACAGTGGCCGAAGTTGATCTCGAACTGCCCCGGGCCCAGCTCGGCGGTGATGACGTTGGCCGCCACGCCCTGCTGGTTGGCGGCCTCGACCATCTCGTGGAGCACGGTGGAGAAGCGCGACAGGCGCTCGATGTGCATGTTCGGCTGGTCGTCCTCGTCGTCGCACAGGGCATCGCGAGGGTATTGCGGCAGGCCGTTCTTGAGCGTGCGGTCGAACAGGTAGAACTCCAGTTCGAAGGCCACCACCGGGCGGATGCCGCGACGGGCCAGGCGTTGCAGCACGCGCGCCAGCACCTCGCGCGGTTCGAACTCGATGGGCGCCTCGGTGCCGTCGGAGGTGATCAGCATCTGCCCCAGCGGCTGGCGCTCCCAGCACACCGGCTTGAGGGTGCCCGGCACCAGGCGCCGTGGCGCGTCCGGGTCGCCGTCGGCGAAGCAGTAGTCACCGATGGGGTACAGCCCGCCCTGGGTGCCCAGCAGCACGCAGTTCTGCGGCAGCTTCAGCGGGCCGCCGGCGGCGACCTTCTCCAGCATCTCCACCGGGTAGCGCTTGCCGTAGAAGTGCCCGGGGATGTCCAGGCAGATCAGGTCCACGTAGCGGACCTCCGGGTACCGGGCACGGAAGGCACGCACTTCGGCGAGCAGGTCGGGATGCGGGTTTGTTGTTGTCATCGCTGTGGTCCTGCAAGAAAAGATAAGAGTCGGTTTAGGGCTGAGCGAGCTAGAGCGAGGCAAGGCGAAAGCGATCGAGGAAGCGGAGTCTACGAGCGGTAAATGAGCATTCTGAGATCGCTTTCAACGCCGCATCGCCGACGCGCAGCCGGCCATAAGCCGGCTCTAGGTGAATACCCATAGGACTCGCGTCGGCTTATCGGAAAGGTTGGCGTAGCGGAACTGCGCATGGGCCGGCAGCTGGAAGCTGTCGTTGGGGTGCAGCACCACCGGTTCCTCGGCGTCGTCGAGCCAGATGCAGAGCTCGCCTTCGAGCACGAAGCCGCCCTGCTCGGAGCTGTCGTCCAGGTGCCCCTCGCCGCTGGTGGCACCGGGTTCGAGGTGGCTTTCGAGCATGGAGAAGCCGGCCGACATGTTCGGCGAGGCGAGCACGTCGGTGATGCCCCCGGCGTAGTAGAGCGTGCGGCGCTCGCCGGGGCGGGTCACCCAGCGCACCTCGCGGGGCTTGCTCAGGCTGTAGAAATAGGTGGTGGGCACGCCCAGGGCTTCGCTGATGGCGGTGAGGTCGGCCACGGTCGGGCGCGACAGGCCGCGCTCCACCTGGGAGAGGAAGCCCACCGAGCGGTCGATGCGCGCGGCCAGCTCGCCCAGGGTCAGGTTCTTGTGCTTGCGCAGGTCGCGGATGAGGATCGCGAGGCCTTCGATCTCGTCTTGCATGTCCATGTCGGATCTCCTTCGGTGCCGGCGTCAGGCCAGGTCGCGCAAGCGATACCAGGCTTTGCCGGCGGCTTCCAGCGGTGCGGCCAGCAGCGAGCCGCCGGGGAAGCGCGGGTTGTCCAGGCCCTGGTAGAGCGCGAGAAGCTGCTCGTCGCCGAGGATGGCGTCGGCCACCGCGCGGGCGCCGGCCAGGGTCGGCAGGATGCCGTGGCCGGAGAAGCCCTGCAGCCAGTAGCGCTGGCCCTGGCGGCCGATGTCGGGGGTGCGCTTCATGGTGACGTCGATGTGCCCGCCCCAGCCGTAGTCGATCTGTACGCCCTTGAGCTGCGGGAACACCCGCTCCAGGTAGGGCCGGGTGGCGGCAGGCACATCCTTGGGCAGGCCGCCCAGGTAGGTACAGCCGCCGCCGAACAGCAGGCGGTGGTCGGGGGTGAGGCGGAAGTAGTCGGGGACGAACTGGTTGTCGATCACGCAGCTGTTTCTCGGCAGCAGCGAGCGTGCCAGGTCGGGGTCCAGCGGCGCGGTGGCCACCTGGTAGGAGCCCACCGGCAGCAGGCGCGAGGACAGCTGGCGGTCGAGGCCGTCGACATAGGCGTTGCAGGCCAGCACCAGCACGTCGCCGCGCACTTCGCCCTCGGGCGTGCGCGCCACGTAGCCGGCCGGCGTCTCGCGGTATTCAAGCACCTGGCTCTGCTCGAAGATGCGCCCGCCGGCCGCCTCGATGGCGGCGGCCAGGCCCTGGGCCAGCTTCAGCGGGTTGAGGTGGGCGGCTTCCGGGTCATAGAGCGCGGCCTTGTAGCGCGGGCTGTCGATCCACTCCGGCAGCTCGTCGCGCTCGATCAGGCGCATGGCGTCGTAGCCCCACTTCTGCTCGGCATCGCGCTGGGCCTCGCGCAGCAGTTCGACGCGACGCTCCAGCACCGCCGTCCACAGGCTGCCGACACGGTAGTCGACATCGAAGCCGTGGCGCTGCGGCAGCTCGCGCATCTCGCCGGCGGCCCAGCGCATGCTGTCCCACAGGCGGCGGGTGCGCTCCTGCCCCAGGGCCTTTTCCAGCGGCGGCATGTCGCAGGACCAGCCCAGCAGCGCCTGCCCCCCATTGCGCCCGGACGCCGCCCAGGCCACGCGGCTGGCCTCCAGCAGCACCACGCGCTTGCCGGCCAGGGCCAGGCGCAGCGCGGTGTGCAGGCCGCTGAAGCCGGCGCCGATGATCAGCACCTCGCACTCCAGGCTGCCCTGCAGGCGCGGGCGCAGGGGGATGGAGCCGGGGTAGCTGGCGGCGTACCAGGTGCCGACATGCTGGGCGGATTGCTTGAACATGCGAGGCCTCATGAAATTTGAATTGATAAATTTCATGAAAATCTAGCATCTGATTTTCACAAAGCCAAGCGGCGAGATGCCGACGACCTCGACCGGCTCACAGCATGGCGTTGCACCCGAGGCGAAAGCTGTTGTCCGATAAGCCGCCAAGAACCATCGAGCCGCGAGTCCTCGCGGCGGCAGGAGTGAAGATGAAAGCACGATACCTGGCGGCGCTCTGCGCCCTGGCGCTGCTGGCCGGTTGCAGCCATGACCAACCCAGGCCCGAGGCGCCGCCGCAGCGCCTGCCCAACCAGGTGCAGGACCAGCCCACGCCCCTGGAGCTGCTGCGCAGCAACGCCGAGCGCGGCGACCTGGAAGCCCAGTTCCAGCTCGGCAGCCACTTCTTCGTGAGCAAGCCGGCGGACCTCAAGCAGGCCGAGTTCTGGTGGAAGCGCGCCGCCGACCAGGGCCACGCCATGGCAGCGGTGAGCCTCGCCTACCTCTACACCGGGCGCAACGACCCGGCCTACGCCAACCAGCAGGCGATGCTGAAGTACCTCAACCAGTCCGCCGCCGCCGGCAACCCGATGGCCCAGCACGTGCTCGGCAGCCTCTACCTCAAGGGCGAACAGGGTGTGCCGCGCGACCCGGACCAGGCCCGGCGCCTCTACCAGGCCGCCTGCGGCCAGCGCTACGAGGCCAGCTGCGCGGCCCTCAAGAGCCTGCCCTGAACCCAGCGATCAAGGACGAACCATGCGCATCCCGTTCTGCCTGATGCTGCTGGCCCTGCCCGCAGCCGCCATGGCCGACGAAGGCACCGGCTCCTGGCTGCTCAGCAGCAGCGCGGCCACCACCTTCGCCCCCGCCACCACCAGCAACCTCAGCCGTGATCGGCGCGAACCGGGCGTCTACGCGCTGGCCCGCGACGACGCGGCGGCCTTCGTCGCCAGTGACGGGCACATCCGCGGCGCGCAGCTGGAACGGGCGCTGCAGGCCCTGCACCAGCAACCCGCGACGGCGCGCGCCGACGACATGAGCCTCGCCCGCGCCCTCGCCGCCTCGGCCTACCGCTGAGGCGAACGCGCCAGCGGCAGCTCCGCGTAGGCGGCGCGCTGGCGCTGCACCCAGGTCGCGTACACCACCAGCATCAGCAGCACGCCGCCCAGCACCATGGACGAGCCGACGGTGCCGAAGTCCAGCCCGCCCTTCTCGTGGCTCTTGGTCAGCACGTCGCCCAGGGTCGCGCCGAAGGGCCGGGTGAGCACGAAGGCCAGCCAGAACAGCAGCACGGTGGAAAGGCGCGTCAGGTAGTGAGCGGCGACCACGATGGCCAGTGCACCGCCGATCAGCAGCGCGCCACCGGCGAAGCCGAGCCCGGAATCATCGGCGAGGTAGTCGCCCAGCGCCGTACCCAGGGTGTTGGAGAAGAGGATCGCGCCCCAGTAGAACAACTCGCCGCGCCGCGAACGGATGCGGTCCACCGACAGCGAACCCTCGGTGACCCGCCACAGCGCGAAGATGCACAGCAGGATGCCGATCAGGATCGCCGAGCCGGTGGCGTAGCCCAGGCCCAGGGTGCGGTCCATGAAGTCGGACATGGTGGTGCCGGCGGTGCTGGTGGAAAGGATCACCGCCCAGTACACCAGCGGGTTGTAGCGCTTGCTCGCCAGCTGCGTCAGCAGGGTGGCGAAGAACGCGCTGATGAGGATCAGCGAGCTGATCGCATAGCCGACGTCCAGCGTCATCGACAGCAGGTCCCCGGCCGTCTCGCCGAGCGTGGTGGCGCAGATCTTCATGATCCAGAAGGCCAGGGTGATCTGGGGCAACTTGTTCATCGCGACTCCCGGGGTCCGCCCGAAGAGAAGGCGCGCCACAAGTGGCCGCCGACGCGAGGCACGGACCCGGTCTGCCCCAGCGCGAGGCAAGGGTGCGGGCCCGGGGGTGAAAATGCGGTGAAGGAAGCATGAAAGGAATGTCGGGGGTGTCCTTTCCAGTGGTTCCCCGCGTTCGCGGGGATGACGGTGTGCGCACGACCTCCCCACCCCCTCGTCACCCTCGCGAACGCGGGGGCCCACTAGACGGGGCCCACAGAAACTAACTCGATGCTTTCGAGTGGTTCCCCGCGTTCGCGGGGATGACGGTATGCGCACGACCTCCCCGCCCC
>NZ_BAAJNO010000019.1:0-83735 GCF_054558415.1 Pseudomonas sp. No.21 | reverse complement strand
ACGGCACACCCTACGGCACGTGCTCATCCTGTCGAGTCCTCATCCGCTCAAATGAAGAAGGCCCGCAAGTGCGGGCCTTCTTCATGGCAGGGCGGGCGTTCAGAACACGCCGTTCTTGCTGGCGTCGAGGATGGTCGCCTTGTTGTTGTCGTAGTGGATCTCGTTGATCTTGCTGAAGGGGTTGGCGATCACTGCGCCGGGCAGCAACAGGATCTGGATCCAGGTGCGCACGCTGTCCTGCTTGGTCACCTCGGCCAGCACCTTGCCGTCGCGGCTGCGGTAGGTGGTCTGGGTGATCACCCGGTCCTCGGCGGTGGCGGGCAGCACCGCGAAGGTCAGGCCGCTGATGATCGCCAGCGCCATGCTGCCGTGGCCGTCGTTGGTCACCTTCACTTCGGCGGTGATGTCGGCATCGCCGAAGCCTTCGTTGACCGAGGAGAACAGGTTGGATTCCTTGTAGGCCTTGCCGGTGATGTCGGACCAGGCTTTCACCGTGGCCGGCGGCACGGCGCCGTCTTCGTCGTTCATCTTGACCTTGCCTTCCACCACGTAGCGCAGCGAGGGCTTCTGCTCCTTGGCTTGCGGCCAGGTGCCGAGGTCAGCGGTTTCGCCCGAACGGAAGCCGGCGCAGCCGGTGAGCAGGGCCAGGCCCAGGAAGAGGGTGGTGATGCGCAGGAAGTGGGTCATTGGTTTTGTTTTCCAAGATCGGATTGGTATTGGTCGAGCAGGTCGGCAACGGCGCTCTGGCGCTCGGGGCTGCCGTTCACCGGGCCCATGGAATAAAGCGAGATGCTGCGCTCGCCGTATTGGCGGGTCTGGTAGCTGTAGAGCAGCTTGCCCTGGGCGTCGCTCACCTGGAGGCGGCCGCTGACGTTGGACTCGTCGATGTGGGAGGTGCCGCCGAACCAGATGTAGCCGGTCAGGGTGACGAGGGCGAAGGGGAAGTAACCGCCATAGGGGCGACGGTGGACGTTGTAGGTGTCGAAGCTGAACGACAGCACCTGGTCGTCCGGGGCGATGGCCTGCCCGGGCATGCGCACGTTGCTGAAGCGGTTGCTGGCCTTGAGGTAGTTGCCCAGGCTCAGGGTCATGCCGCTGGACTGGGTCTGCCCGGCATTCCACTTGACGAAGGTCTTGTCGGTCACTTCGACCGGAGCCAGGGCGACGCTCTGCTGGACAGGGCTGGCAGCTTTGTCGGGGGCGGGGAAGTCGGTGCCCTGGGGCACGGTCACGCAACCACCCAGCAGGGACAGGGAAAGAAGGACAGCGGCGAAAGGCCCCTTCATGTCACGCTCCTTGTGAGAAGAATTCGGTTGGAAATCACGGATGCCGGAAAACCGGCGGCGCATGATGCCAATCTGATGGCGCCTCTGCAAGTCGCAGCGCGGTCCCGGCGGCAGGAACGCGATCGGGCCCACGGCTTCAGGCCCGATGCGTTCATCATCGCTCGTGCGTTCGCCGCCGAGCACGGCTAAGCTCCTTCGCTCGGGCCAGGAGCCCCAGGCCAGAGCGGACGGCCGTCCCCCTTCCACGATGAGAGGTGATCCATGAGTCAAATCCGCGCCCACGCCATCAGCTATGAAGTCGACGGCCAGGTCTTCGAGGGGCAACTGGTCTATGACCCCAATGTCGAAGACCCGCGGCCGGGCCTGCTGATGGCACCCAACTGGTTCGGCATCACCGAAAGCGCCATCCAGACCGCGCGCCAGGTGGCCGAGGAGAGGAGGGTGGTGCTGCTGGCCGACCTCTACGGTGCCGGGGTGCGGCCTGCCGATGCCCATGAAGCGGGGGCCGCCATGGCGCCGCTCAAGGAAGACCGCGAGCTGTTGCGCCGGCGCATGCTCGCCGCGCTGCAGGCCCTGCGCGAGCAGCACGCGGTGAGGGTCGATCCTCACCGCCAGGCCGCCTTCGGCTTCTGCTTCGGTGGCACCTGTGCCCTGGAGCTGGCCCGCGCGGGGGCCGACCTCAAGGCCTTCGTCTCCTTCCACGGCGCGCTGGACACGCCCGACCCCGCTGCCGCCAGGCGCATCAAGGGCGCGGTGCTGGTGCTCGATGGCGCCGCCGACCCACTGGTGCCCCGCGAGCAACTGCCTGCCTTCGCCGCCGAGATGAGTGCTGCCGGTGTCGACTGGCAACTGCTCAGCTACGGCGGCGCCGTGCACTCCTTCACCGACCCCGACGCCAAGCGCCCCGGCGTCGCCGAATACAACCCGCGGGTCGCCCGTCGGGCCTTCGCGGCCATGGATGCATTGCTGGACGAAGTCTTCACCTGACCGGCCGGACAGGTGGTTTTGCATTCGCACGCGGATGATGGCATTTTGCCGGTCATGCGCGCATATCCACTGGCCGGCCCGACATTGACTGACGGGCCGCGAGCGTGTTGATTCTCCAGATGCCCGCCCCGCCCGCGAGACCCGGATTCGATGCCCGATCTGTCCCCGTTCTTCTTTGATGCCAACCAGCCCAGCCTGCTGGTCTTCGGCCAGCACGACCCCTGGATGGTGCTGCTGTCGGTCCTGATCGCCATCTTCACCTCCGGCATGGCCCTGCAACTGGCCGGCGTCGCGCGCCTCAGCAGCAGCCGCCTGTATCGCCAGGTGGCCATCATCACCGGCGCCGCCGCCCTGGGCGGTGGCGTCTGGGCCATGCACTTCATCGGCATGCTGGCCTTCCAGCTGTGCGCCGCGGTGCGCTACGACCCGGCCGTCACCGTGCTCTCGGTGCTGCCCAGCCTGTTCGCCTCCTGGGTGGCGCTGAACCTGCTGGCGCGCAACCAGGTCAGCGCCGTGCAGTTCATCGGCGGCGGTGTGCTGGTGGGGGCCGGCATCGGTGCCATGCACTACAGCGGCATGGCGGCGATGCAGATGGCCCCGCTGCTGCGCTACGACCCCTGGGGCTTCGCCCTGTCGATCCTGGTGGCGGTGGTGCTGGCGATCATCGCCCTGTGGGTGCGCTTCGGCCTGCGCCGCCACCTCGGCGGCGTCCCGGCCATCGTCGTCAGCGGCACCGTGATGGGCCTCGCCATCGCCGGCATGCACTACACCGGCATGGCGGCGGCGCGTTTCGTCGGCACCGAGGAGTTCGCCATGCCCCAGGGCGTGCGCGGCAGCTTCTACCTGGCGCTGGCCGTGGCCATGGCCACCATCTCCCTCAGCGTGTTCGTCGGCGCCGCCAATGGCCTGCTGCGCTATCGCCACCTGTTCCGCGAGCTGGAGGCCGGGCGCAGCCACCTGTCCTCGCTGCTGGACGCGGCCTTCGAGGCCATCTTCACCATCGACGACGAAGGCGTGGTGCGTTCGGTCAACCACGCGGTGCTCGGCCTGTTCGGCTGGCGCCCCGAGGAGCTGATCGGCCAGCACATGAGCGTGCTGCTGCCCAGCGCCTACTCACGGGACCTCGAACGCGCGCTGGAGCAGTACCGCAGCACCGGCGAGAGCCGCCTTTCCGGCTCCGAGCTGGAGCTGGTCGGGCTGACCCGTGATGGCCGCGAGATCCCCGTGCGCCTCAGCCTCGGCGTCTCCCACCGCGAGGGCCGGCCCTGGTTCGTGGTCTTCGTCGCCGACATCAGCGAGCGCAAGGGCATGGAGGCCGCCTTGCGCGACAGCGAGCAGCAGTACCGCTCGCTGATCCGCAACATCCCCGGCGTGTCCTTCCGCTGCCTCCTGGACGACGACTGGACCACCCTGTTCATCAGCGACGCGGTGGAGCGCCTCACCGGCTGGCCGGCCGAGGACTTCATCGCCCGTCGATGCACCCTCGCGCAACTGGCCCACCCCGACGACCGCGAACGTGTCGCCGACGAGGTCTACGCCGCCGCCCGCAAGGGCCGCAGCTATGTGGTGGAGTACCGCCTGCTGGACCGCGCGGGCCAGGAGCACTGGGTATGGGAAAGCGGCAGCGTCGAACTCGACGACCAGGGCCAGGCGCGCTGGGTCGATGGCGTGCTGCTGGACCAGACCGAGACCAAGCTGCGCAACGCCGAGTACGAAGGCAAGGTCAACGCCATCAGCAAGGCCATGGCGATGATCGAGTACGACCTCGATGGCCACGTGCTGGAGGTCAACGAAAACTTCCTCGACCTCTTCGGCTATTCCCGCGAGGAACTGCTCGGCCAGCACCACGGCCTCTTCTGCGACCCCGAACTGGTGGCCAGCGAGCGCTATGCCCGCTTCTGGCAGGACCTGCGCCAGGGCATGTTCCGCCCCGGCGAATACCGGCGCTTCGGCAAGGGTGGCCAGGACGTGTGGATCCAGGCCACCTACAACCCGATCCTCGACGCCGACGGCCGCCCCTTCAAGGTGCTCAAGCTGGCCACCGACCTGACCCCCCGGCGGATCATGGAGCAGGACCTGCGCAACGCCCGCGATCGTGCCGAACAGGCCGCAGCGGCGCGCAGCAGCTTCCTGGCCAACATGAGCCACGAGATCCGCACCCCGATGAACGCCATCATCGGCTTCTCCGAACTGCTGCTGGACACACCGCTGAGCGAGAGCCAGCGCCGCCACCTGCGCACCGTGCAGCACTCCTCGCGCTCGCTGCTGGGGCTGCTCAACGACATCCTCGACACCGCCAAGCTGGATCGCGGCGCCATCGAGCTGGAGCACCTGGACTTTTCCCTGCGCGAGCTCTGCGAGCAGGTCTGCGCGGCCCAGCGCCTGGGCGCCGAGAAGAAGGGCCTGGCGCTGCACCTGGAGTACGCCGCGCACCTGGGCGACTTCTTCAAGGGTGACGCGCTGCGCCTGCAGCAGGTGATCACCAACCTGCTGGGCAACGCCGTCAAGTTCACCGAGCGTGGCCAGGTGCGCCTGGTGGTGGACGGAGCCCCCGGCGCCCTGCGCCTGGCCATCCACGACACCGGCATCGGCATCGCCGAGGACCGCCTGGAAAAGATCTTCGACCCCTTCGCCCAGGCCGACGCCTCCATGAGCCGGCGCTTCGGCGGTACGGGCCTGGGCACCACCATCTCCCGGCAGCTGGTGGAGCTCATGGGCGGGCACATCCGCGTGCAGAGCCGCGAAGGCGAGGGCAGCGTATTCACAGTCGAGGTCCCCCTCGGCCGTGGCGCCCAGGTGCGCCAGGGCGAGCAGCGCCCGGTGGCGATCCCGCAGCTGCCGCGCCTGCGCATCCTCGCCGCCGACGACGTGGCGCAGAACCTCGAACTGCTGGAGATCAACCTCAAGCGCCTCGGCCACGAAGTGAGTGGAGTCAGCGACGGCCGCGCGGCTGTCGAGGCCTTTGCCGCGCAAACCTTCGACCTGGTGCTGATGGACGTGCAGATGCCCGGCATGGACGGCCTGGAAGCCACCAGCCTGATCCGTGGCTTCGAACGCCGCGAAGGGCGCCCGCCGGTGCCCATCATCGCCCTGACCGCCAGCGTGCTCGACCGTGATCGGCAGAACGCCCTCGATGCCGGCATGAACGGCTTCGCCAGCAAACCCCTGGACGTCCCTGAACTGGTGGCCGAGATGGCCCGCCTGCTGGAGGGCCGACAGGCCGTCGTCATCGACACCGTGCCCCTGGAACGCGAGGTGGCCGCGCTGTTCGACTGGAACCGCGGCAAGGACCTCTGGGGCGGCCCGGTGCAGATGGCCGCCGCCATCGCCCGTTTCCTCAAGGAGCAGGACGACCTGCTCGCCCAGCTGCGCGCGGCGCTGGAACGCCAGGCCCTGGCGGATGTGGCGGCCATCGCCCACCGCCTGCGCGGCGCCGCCGCCAACCTCGGCCTGGCCCAGATGGCCAGCTGCGCCGGTGACCTGGAGCGTTGCGGGCTGTCCGGCAAGGTGGCCGAGCTGGAGCCGCTGCTGCACACCCTGGAGCGGGTGCTGGACACGGTACGCGACGCGCTGCCGCTGTTCCCCGGCAGCGCCGCGGTGCCGGCCGCCTCGGGCCCGGTGGACCTCACCCCCCTGATCCAGGCCGGCCGTGCCCTGGCCCAGGAACTCACCCGTGGCGGGCTCGACGACGCCGCGCTGGAGACCCTGCGCCAGGGCCTGGAAGGCCGGCCCGGGCATTCGCGCTTGCAGGACCTGCAGGGCGCCATGGATGATTTCGACTTCGACCAGGCGCTGCGGCACCTCCACGACCTGCTGGCCTGGCTCGAAACGGGAGAGATTTCCGCATGACCGCTACCCCCCCGGACAACCGCCTCTGCCTGCTGCTGGTGGACGACGAGCCCACCAACCTCCAGGTGCTGCGGCACATCCTCCAGGACGACTACCGCCTGCTGTTCGCCAAGGACGGGGCCAAGGCCCTGGAGCTGGCCCAGCGCGAGTCGCCGGACCTGGTGCTGCTGGACGTGATGATGCCGGGCATGACCGGCCACGAGGTCTGCGCGCGGCTCAAGGCCGACCCGGCGACCAGCGCCATCCCGGTGATCTTCGTCACCGCCCTGGCCGACGTCGAGGACGAGGCGCGGGGCTTCGAGGTCGGTGCGGTGGACTACATCACCAAGCCGGTGAGCCCGCCCATCGTCAAGGCCCGGGTGCGTACGCACCTGTCCCTGGTGCGCCTCGACGAACTCAAGCAGACGCGCCTGCAGATCGTCCAGCGCCTGGGCCTGGCCGCCGAGTACAAGGACAACGAGACCGGCCTGCACGTCATCCGCATGAGCCACTACGCCCGCATCCTCGCCCGCGCCCTGGGGTGGAGCGAGTCGGCCTGCGAAGACCTGCTCAACGCCGCGCCCATGCACGACGTGGGCAAGATCGGCATCCCCGATGCCGTACTGCGCAAGCCCGGCAAGCTGGATGACGAGGAGTGGCTGGTGATGCGCGAGCACGTGCGCATCGGCGCCGAGATCATCGGCGAGCACCCCAGCGGGCTGCTGCGCATGGCCCGCATCATCGCCCTGACCCACCACGAGAAATGGGACGGCAGCGGCTACCCCAATGGCCTCCGGGGCGAGGACATCGCCATCGAAGGGCGCATCGTCGCCATCGCCGACGTCTTCGATGCCCTCACCAGCGAACGCCCCTACAAGCGGGCCTGGTCGGTGGAGGACGCCATCGCGCTGCTGCGCGAGCAGAGCGGCAGGCACTTCGATCCGAACCTGGTGGAGCTGTTCATCAGCCAGATGCCGGCCGTCCTGGAAGTGAAGGAGCGCTGGGCGGAAGGGCAGGTGGAGTAGCCGCCTGGGGGCCGCAGGGTGGGCCGGGCGGCGCTCCGCTTCAGCCCACCGCCGCCTTCACCCCGAAACAGTGCCCCGGCTCCGGGAACCGCCCCGCACGCACATCCCCGGCATAGGCCGCCAGCGCCCGTTCGATCTGCGGCGCCAGCTCCGCGTAGCGTTTGACGAAGCGCGGCTGGTAGTCGCCGAACAGGCCCAGCACGTCCTCGCTCACCAGCACCTGGCCGTCGCAGGCGGGGGACGCGCCGATGCCGATGGTGGGGATCGCCAGCTCCTCGGTCAGCTGCCGCGCCAACGGCTCGGCGGTGCCCTCGACGACCACCGCGAAGGCGCCGGCCGCCTGCATCGCCAGGGCGTCGCGGCGTATCCGTTCGGCGCCGGCGGCGTCCAGCCCCTGGGCCTTGAAGCCACCCATGGCATTGACCTGCTGCGGCATCAGCCCGACATGGGCCAGCACCGGCACGCCCCGGCGTACCAGGAATTCCACCGTGGCGGCCAGCTCCTCGCCGCCTTCGAGCTTCACCGCCGCCGCGCCGGTTTCGCGCAGCAGCCGCGCAGCGTTGAGAAAGGCCTGCTCGGGGCTGGCCTGGTAGCTGCCGAAGGGCAGGTCCACCGCCACGCAGGCGCGGCTGGAGCCGCGCATCACCGCCTGGCCGTGGGCGATCATCATCTCCAGGGTCACGCCCAGCGTGCTGGGCATGCCATAGAGCACCATGCCGACGGAGTCGCCGACGATGATCAGGTCCGCCTGGGCGTCCACCCAGCGCGCCATCGGCGTGCTGTAGGCGGTCAGCGCCACCAGGCTGCCGGCGCCCTTGCGCTGGCGGATGGCCGGGACGGTGAGTCGGGCGATGGGGCAATGGGTGCTCATGAAAGGCTCCTGGGCAGTGCACGGATGGGCGTGGCGCAGGCTACCATCGGCATTTTCCTGCTCACTTGAGCAAAAGGGACAGTCAATGTCGCCAGCGAGACAAACGCCGCCCGCCGTTCCCCCGATCCCCGACTACCCGCGCCTGCCGCGCCCGGTCTACCTGCGCATGTTCGATATCCCGGCGGGCCACCCCATCGAGATGCACAGCCACGACTGGGTGCAGTTCACCTATGCCCGCGCCGGGGTGATGCAGGTGCTCACCGAAGGGCACAGCTACCTGCTGCCACCGCAGTGCGCGCTGTGGATCCCCGCCGGGGTCCGCCACACCGCCTACAGCGAGCGGGCCATCGAGTTCCGCAGCCTGTACCTGGACGCCTCGGTGCTGGACGGCTATCAGCGCGAGTGCGCCGTCCTGCAGGTGACGCCCCTGCTGCGCGAACTGATGGAGCGCGCCTCGGGCTTCCCCCGTGACTACCCGGAGCAGGGGGCCGAAGCGCGACTGCTGCGGGTGCTGGTGGATGAGGTGCGCAACCTGGAGGAGGCACCCTTCAGCCTGCCGTTACCGCGCGATGCGCGGCTGCGGCGGATCACCGACGCCTTGCAGGCGGACCCGGCGGACAACCGTGGCATCGAGGCGTGGGCGGGGCAGGTGGGCGCTTCGCGGCGCACCCTGGTGCGACTGTTCCAGGCCGAGACGCAGCTGTCGTTCCGCGAGTGGCGGCAGCGCCTGCGCCTGCTCGTGGCGCTGCCCCTGCTGGCCGACGGCATGAGCGTCACCGCCCTGGCCAGCGAGCTGGGCTATGACTCCCTCTCGGCCTTCATCGCCCTGTTCCAGCGCCACTACGGCTGCACGCCGGGCGTCTACGCAAGCCGCCTGCGCGGCTAGCGCGGCAGTTCGATGCGCGTGGTCTCGCCGGGCACGTGCGGCCAGTCGCCTGCGGCCCAGCGGGCGCGTGCCGCGTCGATGCGCTGCGGGTCGCTGGACACGAAGTTCCAGTTCATCCGCCGCGGGCCGTCCAGCGGCGCGCCGCCGATGATCACCAGGTGCGCGCTGCCACAGGCGGCCAGGCTGAACTGCACGCCTTCGGGCAACACGGTCAGGGTGTTGATGGCCAGCGGCTGGTCGTCCAGCAGCACCTCGCCGTCCAGCAGGTAGAGCGCGCGCTGTGGGTGCTCGGTGGGCACCAGCAGGGTGGCGCCGGCTTCCATGTGCACATCGGCGTAGAGCGTCGGGGAGAGCACCGGCACCGGGGACTCCAGGCAGAAGCCGCTGCCGGCGACCAGGCGGATGCGCACGCCGAGGGCGTCCTGCTGCGGCAGGCTGGCGGCGCTGTGGTGGCTGTAGCTGGGCGCGCGCTCCTCTTCCTCTTGGGGCAGCGCCAGCCACACCTGCAGGCCGTGGATGCGCGAGCCGCGGGCCACGAGCTCCGCCGGGGTGCGCTCGACGTGGGCGACACCGGCACCGGCGGTCATCCAGCTGACATCGCCGGGCTGCACGCGCTGGTCCGAACCGAGGCTGTCCTTGTGCTGCAGCTCGCCCTCGAACAGGTAGGTGAGGGTTGAGAGGCCGATGTGCGGGTGCTGGCGCACGTCCATGCCCTGGCCGGGCGGGTAGGCGCTGGCGAGCATGTGGTCGAAGAACACGAAGGGGCCGACGCTGCGGCACTGGGCCGCTGGCAACGGACGGAGGATGGGCAGCCCGGCGACTTCTTCGGCGCGAGGGCGGAGGGTGAGGATGTCGTTCATGCTGGGCTTCCGGCGCGGTGAGTGCGCAAGCATAGCGCGTCCGCGCGGGAAGCCCAGAGGGGCGGGTTACTGGCTGAAGTCGCCTTCGGCCAGGCGGGTCTCGATCTTCACCTCGGTGGTGGTCATCAGCTTGTGCAGCGGGCACTTGTCGGCGATGCGCAACAGGGTGGCGCGCTGGTCGTCGGTGAGGGCGCCGCGCAGGGTGAGCTTCACGCTCATGCCGTACAGGCCTTCCTTTTCCTTGCTGCTGTCATGGACGACTTCGACACCGATGCCGGTCAGCGGGATGTCGTGGCTGCGGGCGTAGAGGGTCACGGTGAGGGCCTTGCAGGCACCCAGGGCGACGTCGAAGTAGTCGTGTGGCTCCGGCGCGCTGCCTTCGCCGCCCAGGGCCTTGGGCAGGTCGGTGAACAGCTCGTGCTCCTCGCCGACCTTGATGCTGTGGCGATAGCCGTTCGCGGATTCGGTGGTGACGGTGATGGTCATTGGCAGTCCTCTGCGTGGTGTGGGTAGGCGGTCCTGTTCGCTTAGAGGCCGCCCACCGCCTGAGTGTTCCCGTGACCGTTCAGAGCAGCGCGCTGAGGCGTACATCGGCGCCAAGCACGCGTTGCAGTTCGCCACGGGGTCCGAAAACCGGCACCGAGACGGTGAAGCAGAAGTCGTCGGTGGCTGACGAACGGTACACCGGCGTGATGTGACTGGCGAGGCCATCGGCGACCGCGCGGAACCAGGGGCGCTGGGCCCAGTTGCGCCCCTTGCAGGAGTCGCCCTGGTGCGGCACGTCGAGGGCGAAGACGTTTTCCGAGAGCTGGATGCCGGTGCGATCCACCAGGTAGAACAGCTCGATGCGCGCATCGCGCCTGAGCGTATCGGCCAGCAGCCCCTCGGCCTGTGCGACGTCGCCCAGCAGCGCCGGCTCGCACGCCAGGCGCTCGATGCTGCGCTGGATGTCGCGGTGCATCTCCAGGCGGAAGTCGCCGAGGCCCTGCAGCAGGCGGTCGCCGTCCTCACGCACGGCCTGGCTGTGGCGCAGCACCTGGCCGGCCTTGCCCAGCAGCTCGGCGGCCACCTGGGCGATGTTCTGCACGTCGCCGTTGATCGAGCGCACGGCCTGGCCGATCTGCTCGGTGCCCGAGGCGATCTGGCCGACGCGGCCGTCCAGCTTGTCCATGGCCGCGCGGGTGCTGTCCAGGCCGGCGCCCACCTGCAGCATGCCCTGGTGCCCTTCGGCCACGGCCTGGTGCATGCGCTCACCGGCTTCGGCCAGCTGCGCCATGCCATCGCGGAAGCGTTCGATGATGCCGCTGACCTGGGTGGTGGCGTCGGTGGTGTGCCCGGCCAGGCGCCGCACCTCCTCGGCGACCACGGCGAAGCCACGGCCGTGGCTGCCGGCGCGGGCGGCCTCGATGGCCGCGTTGAGCGCCAGCAGGTTGGTCTGCTGGGAGATGCTGGCGATGACGCCTATCACCTTGCTGACTTCCTCCAGCTGGCCGGTGAGGTTGCCGATCACGCTGCCCAGTTGCTGTTCGCTGGCGCCGATGGCATCCACCTGGCGCAGCACGTCCTGGCCGTTGCGCTGGCACTGGCGCAGGGTGCTGGAGACATCGCCCGAGAGCTTCGCCACCTCGGCAGCGCCCGGCACCAGTTCGGCGTCGAGGGTGGTGGTGACCTCTTCGCTGGCGCTGGCGATCAGCTCGGATGACTGCGCCAGCAGTTGCCCGCTCTGCTGGTTGGCGGCGGCGATGCGCGCCAGCTCCGGGGCGTGGGCGGCGATGCCGACGGCAGCGCCGAGGCTGGTGCGGATGCGCTGTTGCAGGCCGTCGACGAAGCTGTTGAGGCGGGCCATCAGCGGCGTGCCGGTGGGCAGGCGGGTGGTCAGGTCGTGGGCGGTGAACAGCGCGTCGAGCGCGCCTTCGTCCGGGGCGCGGCGCGCGGGGCGCAGAAGCTGCAGCATGGCGATATCCCTCTCTCTTGGTCTGCGGGACGTGCTGCAAGCGAAGTGCCATTACGGCCCGGCCGGGATTTGCCGGGCGACGGGGCACCCGGGCTGCACCGGCACGGGTCGGGCGGGGCGCCCAGGCGCTACTTGGGTGCAGCCGGGTGATACCAGAGCTCATCGCGCTCGATGGGGGTGCCCTCTGGCAGGTCGGGGTTCGCCAGCTCGATCAGCCGGCGCCTTTCCATGCGCGCACGGCGCAGCGTCTCGCCGTGGTAGCGCTGGAACAGGCGCTCGAAGCCGCCGTCGGCGATGGCCGCCTCCAGGCCGCGCTGGATGGCGGCGGCCAGTTCGGGGCGCTGGCGCGAGGTGAAGAAGTAGAAGGCGGTGGGGTAGTGCAGCACCAGGTGATCGTCCACGGCCAGGTGCAGGCCGTTGGCCTCGGCGCGGCGCTGTTCGTCCCAGGCCACCACCACTTCGCGGGGGAACAGCTCGAAGCGGCCGGCCTCGAGCATGCGGAACAGGTTCTCGTAGCCCGGCGTGGTCACCACGGTGAAGCCGTTGGCGCGCAGGATGTCGGTGTCGGGCCAGTCATGGCGCTGGCCCATGCGCAGGGCTTCGAGCTGTTCGCGGCGGGTGACATCGGCGAGCAGGTCGCGCTGGTCGGCGCGCACCAGGAACACGCGCCAGCTGATCAGGCCCTTGTAGATGGGGATGCGGATCGGCAGCAGGTCGGCTTCGCGTTCGCGGGTGGTCATGGTCCACATCAGTTGCACGCGGCCGTCGTTGCGCTCCAGGGACAGTTGTGCGCGGGACTGCGGCATGGGTTCCAGGGAGGGCTCCAACTGGTAGTCGCCGCCGCTGTGGGCCAGGGCCAGCCGCAACAGCTCGACCACATAGGCTTCCGGGTCCTCGCCATTGGAATGCAGGGGATAGACCAGGCGCTCGCCGGCGGGGCAGGCGAACGCGACGAAACACAGCAGGAGAAGGGCGCAGCGCGGCATGGTGGAATTCTTTTGGTCGAGCCTGCTGCAGCATAGTCGCAGTAGGCCATCAGAGCATCCAGGTGAACCCGCCGCGCGTGGTGCCGGTCTACCCTTGCCACGACCGTCAGGAGGACGCCCCTTGCCCATCGCCCGCCATTGCCTCGCCGCCATCCTCGCCCTCAGTGCCTGCGCCGCCCAGGCGCGGGACTACCGCTACAGCGATTCGCACCTGCACTACGTGGACTTCTTCCAGGAAAGCGAAGGCATGCAGGGGCTGCTGAAGGCCATGGATGCGGGGGCCATCGACCACGTGATGATCTCCGGCATCCCGGTGGCCAAGAAGTGGCACGAGGACGAACCCAAGCGCCCGCGCTACTACGCTGGCGACGATGCCGATGCCTACTGGTACACCGCCACCGATACGCTGGTGGCCGCCGCCGTGAAGAAGCTGCCGGAGGACCAGCGCCATCGCTTCCATCCCTTCCTTAGCGGGTTCAACCCCAACGACAAGAACTCCGACGCGCACATCCGCCGCATGCTGGAGCTGGACCCGGGGCTGTGGCAGGGCATTGGCGAGGTCTTCACCCGTCACGACGACCTCACCGCGCTGATCGACGGCGACACCCCGCGCGCCAACAACGAAGCCATGTCGCGCATCTACCACCTCGCCGCCGAGTACGACCTGCCGGTGATGCTGCACTCCAACATCACCTCCAAGCGCGAGCGCAACCCGCTGTACCTGGCGGAGATCGAAGAACCCCTGCGCAACCACCCGCACGTACGCTTCATCTGGGCCCATGCCGGCACCAGCATGGAAATCCATCGCCACCAGAAGAAGCTCGACTTCCTCCTGCCCACCTTGAAGCGCATGCTCGGCGACTACCCCAACCTCTACGTCGACCTCTCCTGGACCGTGCTCCAGCCCTACCTCGTGGACAAGAACGGCACGCCCGACCCGGAGTGGCTGAAGCTGGTGGAGAAGTACCCCGAGCGCTTCATGCTCGGCTCCGATGTGGTGGGGCGCTTCGAAGGCCTGGGCGACTACCTGCGCGCCTACGACCCCTTCCTCGACGCCCTGCCCGAGGACGTGGCCAAGCGCGTGGCGCGGGACAACTTCCTCGCCGTGCTGCCACGCAACCCCAAGCACCTGGAGCAGGTCGCCGCGCCGTAATGCCGGGTTCAACCCGGCCTGCAACGGCTCGGTGCCGGGAGCGGCGTAGGGTGGAGGTCGCCTTTCACCACCACCGATCGGTGTCCCCGGGGAGCACCGCTGGTGGATGAAAAGAGCGCCATCCACCCTACGCATCGACCAGCTCCCGCATGGGTTGCTGCCGGGTGCACCCAACCTGCAACGGTGGTGTGTAGCCCGGGCTTCAGCCCGGGGTGCGGTACATCCACAATTCCGGGAGCACGGCCTGGGTGACCCAGCGCCGCAGGTTGCGATTCTCCGGGTGGTAGCAGTAGGTGAAGAGCAGGGCGTGCAGGCCGGATTCGCTCACCACGGTTTCCTCTTCGAAGCCGCCATTGGCGGTGCGCAGGTGCACGCGCTTGCGCTGGTCGTCGCAGAGGTTGGCGAGCAGGCGCTCGTGGATATCGGTGTTGAGCAGGCGGCGCAGGTCGCGGGTGGAGAACCAGGCCTCGTGGCCGATGAGGAAGGCGCGCAACTGGCGGCGGTAGCGCAGGAAGTGGCGCGGCGTGATCTGGGGAAGGGACATGGCAATGCTCCGTCCATAGGGCTGGGGAGCCGCCACCGAATCCTTGAAGGGTGGCGGACCGTGCGAGTGTGGAAGTACCGGGCAAACCAACCGGCCGGGCCGAAACCCGCTCGCACAGTCCGCCATAGACTGCCGACGTGTTGCATGTCGCTATGGCGATAGGTTTGCACTGCAACGGGCTTCCACACCCGGTTGTGCCCCGAGGGGTACAACGGCGGGAACCCTAGCCAAGCCCCTTGTAGGCCGGCAATGCGGTCGTCGCGTAGGAATTTTCAGGCGGCACATTCGTAGGGGCGACTTCAGTCGCCAAGCAGCCCGCAGGGCTGCCCCGGCACCGCGTCTGCAGGCGCATCTGCGCGCCCCAGGCCACTCCGCCGGTGGATGAAAGGAGCGTCATCCACCCCACGCACCGGTCAGCTTTGCAGCCGGGTCTCAACCTGTCATCAGTTGGTCATGAAGGTGTCATAGCCTCGCGCCATCCCAACCAAGGAGCGAGACATGAAAGCAACCCGACTGAGTGCACTGATCGCCCTCGGCCTGGCATCCGGCGTGGCGATGGCCGACGTGCGTGTCGAAGGGCCGATCGAGTTCGGCGTCTTCGAAAGCCGCTACCAGGACTACCAGCCCGGCGAGCGCGTGCTCACCAGCAGCACCCAGAACATCCTGCCCACCGACCAGGTTCCGGCGAAGCTCGGCACCAAGTTCGGCATGCGCTACAAGCTGGTGGGCAAGCACGAGAACGACACCCCGCTGACCCTGCTGTACCTCACCCCGGGCGTGACCACCCCCGACGGCGTGCGCCACGACAAGTTCGAGGTGATCCAGAAGATGGCACCCGGCGCGCCCCAGGACGTGATGGCCTACGAGTTCACCGAGACCCACGAAGTGGTCCCCGGCGAGTGGCGCTTCCTGGTGTTCCAGGGCGACCGCCTGCTGGCCGAGAAGAGCTTCGACGTGCGCTGATCGACCCTCGCGTCGAATGAGACCCGGCCTTGTGCCGGGTCTTTGCGTTTCTGGCCGGATATAACCTGCCGTGATGGTGTTTCGTGGTGGTTTACGGTGAGTTCTTTCTTAAAAAATTACCGTTTTTAGCCGAAATGGACGGTTGGCAGTCCGTACACACTTTGTTACCTTGCCTGCACTATCGTACCAACTAACGATTCCCGCTCATTACAAGAACAACAGCGTGACCGTCGCCGGCGTGCATTCCCGCGACGAAGATGGATACCTGCGAGAGCGTCGCCGAGGCCTGCCTGAACCGCCCGGACGCCGCTCCGCAGCCGAGAGAAAACAACAAAAGGGCCGGACATAGATCCAGCCCAGAAATCTTGGCCGTCAAGGGAGGTACGTTTGCTATGAAGAGGCATATCCGCTTATCCGCGATCGGGTGCAGGCCCCTGCAGGCGGGGGCAGCTTTCGGGCTGTTGCCGCTGCTGATCGCCGGCTCCGCGCAGGCCGTCGAGTTCAGCCTGCTGGACAACCAGCTCAGCGGTTCCATCGACACCACGCTGTCCTACGGCGCCATGTGGCGGGTGCAAGGGCGCGACGCGGACAACATCAGCGACATCAACGCCGATGACGGCAACCGCAACTTCGATACCGGCCTGGTATCGGAGGTGTACAAGGCCACTTCCGACCTCTCGTTGAAGTACGACAACTACGGCGCCTTCGTCCGTGGCACGGCGTACTACGACACCCAGATCATGGACAAGCGCAACGACTACTACGGCACCACCGGTGGCGTGGAGCGGCCCAGCCAGTCCTTCCCGGATGACGACCATTTCACCCAGGACACCCGTCACATCGCCGGGCGCAAGGGCGAGATCCTCGACGCCTACCTCTACGGCAGCTGGGATGTGGGCGCCATGCCCCTCGGCGCCAAGGTGGGCCGCCAGGTGATCAACTGGGGCGAGGGCGTGTTCTACCGCGGCGGGGTCAACACGGTGAACCCGGTGGACGCCGCCAAGTTCCACCTGCCCGGCTCCGAACTCAAGGAGGTGCTGGTGCCCATGGAGGCGCTGAGCTTCAACCTGGGCCTGACCGACAACCTGTCCATGGAAGCCTTCTACCAGTGGAAGTGGAAGGAGACCCGCCTGGACCCGGTGGGCACCTACTTCTCCGAGACCGACCTGTTCGCCGATGGGGGGCATACGGCGTATACGACCTCGACGGACCTGGCGCCGCTGATGCCGCTGTATGACGTATTCGCCGGCTTCGGGCTGCTGGGCAACGGCGCCAATGGGCCGAATGCCTACCTCAATGGCGATACCGGTGTGTTCAAGGTGGCCAATATCGGCAAGGACCTGCAGGCGGACGACAGTGGCCAGTTCGGTGTGGCCTTCCGCTACATCGCCGAGGAACTGAACTCCACCGAGTTCGGCTTCTACTTCGTCAACTACCACGCCAAGGAACCGCAGATCGCCATCGACCTGGACGGCTACCAGGGCGTCGACCTGGCCGCCCTGGGCGGTGCACTGGCGGGCAACAGCCTGCCGCCCGAGTACGCCGGCGCGCTGGCGACCTTCGACCTGGCGAGCAACGCCCAGGCCCGTCGCCGCTATGTCGAAGACATCCGCATGTACGGCTTCAGCTTCAACACCACGGTGGGGGATGCATCCGTCTCCGGCGAACTCTCCTACCGTCCCAACGCGCCCATCGCCATCTCCGCCACCGATGACCTGCTCAGCGATCTGCTGCTCCAGGGCATCAATGGGTCCGACCTGGTCAATTCCGGGGTCGCCAACGATGCCGCCTGCGCCGCCGTCTCCGGCAAGCAGCTCTGCCGCAGTTCGATCTTCGACAACTACGAGCGGGCCGAGACCTACAACATCTCCCTGTCCACCATCTACAACTTCGGCCCGGCCCTGAGCTTCGATTCGGTGATCGGTGTCGCCGAGGTGGCCTCGCAGCACATCCGTGGCAGCAGCCTGAAGTACACCGCCTTCGACGGCTCGGTGCGCAAGTTCTCCAGCACCACCGACAAGGCCTACGAGGACGACCGCACCACCGACAGCGACCAGATCAGCCGCGACAGCTACGGCTACACGCTGCTGGTTTCCGGCAGCTGGAACGACGTCTACGCCGGGGTGAAGCTGTCGCCATACGCCGTCTTCCAGCACGACTTCCAGGGCAATTCGGATCGCACCGGCAACTTCATCGAAGGCCGCAAGGCGCACACCCTGGGGATCGACGCCACCTACCTGAACAGCTTCGAGGTGGGCCTGCAGTACACCGAGTACTACGGCGCCGGGCGCAACAACAGCACCCGCGACCGCGACAACGTCTCGCTCACCGCCAAGTACTCGTTCTGATGCCGAGCGCCCGGCGGCAGAACGCCGGGCCGTACAAGACAGGGAGATGCACCCCATGTTGAAGAAATACTCGTTGCTGCTGGCCGCCATCGTGCTCGCCGGCAGCGCCACCGACGCCCTGGCGGCGGTCTCGGCCGAGCAGGCCGCCACGCTCAAGTCGACCCTCACCCCGCTGGGCGCGGAGCGCGCCGGCAACGCCGCCGGCACCATCCCGGAATGGACCGGCGGCATCACCCAGGCGCCTGCGGGCTACAAGGGCTCGGGCCAGCACCACATCGACCCCTTCGCCGCCGACCGGCCGCTGTTCACCATCACCAAGGCCAACCTCGAGCAGTACAAGGCCAACCTCACCGACGGCGAGATCGCCCTGTTCAACGCCTACCCGGACAGCTTCCAGATGCCGGTCTACCCGACCCGGCGCTCCGGCTCGGCGCCGCAGTGGGTCTACGACAACACCCTGAAGAACGCCACCACCGGCAAGCTGCTAAACGGCGGCAACGGGTTCGCCGACGCCTACGGCGGCATCCCGTTCCCCATCCCACAGAACGGCCTGGAGGCGATCTGGAACCACATCACCCGTTATCGCGGCACCTACATCGTGCGGCGCTCGGCGGAGGCGGGGGTGCAGCGCAACGGCGCCTATTCCCTGGTCACCTCCGAGGACGAGGCGCTGTTCCGCTTCTACGACCCCAAGGGCAGCTATGCCGACCTGCAGAACACGCTGTTCTACTACATGACCTTCACCACCGCCCCGGCACGCCTGGCCGGCAACGGCGCGCTGGTGCAGGAGATGCTCGACCAGGTCAAGGAGCCCCGCCAGGCCTGGGGCTACAACCCTGGCCAGCGCCGCGTGCGCCGCGCGCCGACCCTGGCCTACGACACGCCCATCGAGTCCACCGACGGCCTGCGCACCGCCGATGACACCGACATGTACAACGGCGCGCCGGACCGCTACGACTGGACCCTGGTGGGCAAGAAGGAGATCTACATCCCCTACAACAACTACAAGCTCACCAGCCCGGAAGTGAAGTACAAGGACCTGCTGCTGCCCGGCCACGTGAACCCGAAATACACCCGCTACGAGCTGCACCGCGTCTGGGTGGTGGAAGGCAAGCTCAAGGCCGGCGCGCGGCACATCTACTCCAAGCGCACCCTGTACCTCGACGAGGACAGCTGGGGCGCCGCCGTGGTGGACCAGTACGACGGCCGCGGCGACCTGTGGCGCGTGTCCCTGGCCTACCTGAAGAACTTCTACGAGCTGCCCACCGTGTGGACCGCGCTGGACACCTTCCACGACCTGCAGGCACGTCGCTACGGCGTGCAGTGGCTGGACAACGAAGAGGCGGGCACCGTGGACTTCAGCCAGCCGTCCCCGGGCGACGCCGCCTTCAACCCCGCCGCGTTGAGGCGCAAGGCATCGCGCTGAGGGCTGTTCGAGTGGACCCCCGCGTGCGCGAGGGTGACGGGGTGTGCGGGGTATTCGACTGCACCGTCGTCCCCGCGAACGCAGGGACCCACTAAGCGCAGCCGGCCACGTGTCCTTCCAGTGGACCCCCGCGTGCGCGAGGGTGACGGGGTGTGCGGGGGTATTCGACTGCACCGTCATCCCCGCGAACGCGGGGACCCACAAAGCGCAGCCGGCTACGTGTCCTTCCGGTGGACCCCCGCGTGCGCGAGGGTGACGGGGTGTGCGGGGGGATTCGACTGCACCGTCACCCCCGCGAACGCGGGGACCCACTAAGCGCAGCCGGCCACGTGTCCTTCCGGTGGACCCCCGCGTTCGCGAGGGTGACGGGGTGTGCGGGGGTATTCGACTGCACCGTCATCCCCGCGAACGCGGGGACCCACTAAGCGCAGCCGGCCACGTGCCTTCCAGTGGACCCCCGCGTTCGCGAGGGTGACGGGGTGTGCGGGGGTATTCGACTGCACCGTCATCCCAGCGAACGCAGGGACCCACTGAACGCAGCCGGCCACGTGTCCTTCCAGTGGACCCCCGCGTGCGCGAGGGTGACGGGGTGTGCGGGGGGATTCGACTGCACCGTCATCCCCGCGAACGCGGGGGCCCACTAAGCGCAGCCGGGCTACATGTTTTTAGTGGTCCAGCAGGGCTGCTCGCCGCAGCGGCGCCGCGCTATATTCCCCGCGTTCGCATTGACGATGAGCGAGGGACCCATGGCCGGGCAGGTCAAGATTCTGGTGGTGGACGACGATTCCGAGGTACGCGAGTTGCTGCAGGACTACCTGGGCGGCCATGGCTACCAGGTGGAGCCCGCCTGCGACAGCACCGGCATGCGCGCCGCCCTGGCCGCCGGCCTGCCGGACCTGGTGCTGCTGGACGTCGGCCTGCCGGGCGAGGACGGCCTCAGCCTGGCCCGCTACCTGCGCGAGCACCACGACCTGCCGGTGATCATGGTCTCCGGCGCCGGCAGCCCGGTGGATCGCACCATCGGCCTGGAGGTGGGCGCGGATGACTACGTGGCCAAGCCCTTCGACCCGCGCGAGCTGCTGGCGCGGGTCAAGACGGTGCTGCGTCGCTACCAGCGCGTGCCCAGCGCCGTGGCCGTGGAGGCACCCGCCGAGGCCGGCAACTGCCTGCAACTGGGGGCCTGCCGCCTGGACCTGGACCGCCACCAGCTGTTCGATGCCAGCGGCGCGGAAATCCCCCTCACCGCCATGGAGTTCGACCTGCTCCAGGCCTTCGCCCAGCGCCCCAACCGGCCCCTGTCCCGCGACCAGTTGCTCAACCTCACGCAGAACCGCGACTGGAACCCCTTCGACCGCTCCATCGACATCCGCATCGCCCGGTTGCGCCGCAAGCTGGAGACCGACCCCGACAAGCCCCAGGTGATCCGTACCCTGCGCGGGGTGGGCTACATGTTCGTGCCGGGCTGATCGCCCGGCCCCCCTCGTCGAGTTCCCCGTAGGAGCGAGCTCTGCTCGCGAAGCTCCGGTGTTCCCCGCAGCTTCAGGACGCCGGGATACCGGTTAGCCGCCTTTGTTTCAATTGTTTCAACCGCGTTGTACCCCCTCAAAAGGCGGGGGCCGGCTCTCTATACTCCAGCCATCACCCAGGCTCGTGGAGGCCTTCCGATGAGCCAGACGGCACCCCGCCCGCTGTTCGATGGCGCCGCCGAACACCAGCTGCGCCAGATCGTCGACAACAGCAGCGCGGTCATCTACGTGAAGGACCTGGAAGGCCGCCTGCGCCTGGTCAACCGAGCCTTCGAGCAGCTGTTCCGGGTGCGCGCCGAGGAGGTCATCGGCCACACCGACCACGAGTACTTCCCGAAGGAGCTGGCCGATGTGCTGCGGGCCAACGACCTGCAGGTGGTGGAGCAGGGCCGCGAGCAGGAGTTCGAGGAGCGGCTGCCGTTCAACGGCGTGGTGCGCACCTACCTCTCCAGCAAGTTCCCGCTGTTCGATGGCGAGGGCCGGGTCACCGCCGTCTGCGGCATCTCCACCGACATCAGTTCGCGCAAGAGCGTGGAGGAGGTGCTGCGCTACGTCGCCCTGGGCATCTCGGCGGCCACCGGCAACGAGGTGTTCGAGGCCATCGCCCGCTACATGGTGCGTTCGCTGCACGCCGACTTCGCCTACGTCAGCCGCATCAGCGACGAGGGCCCGCACAAGCTCACCACCCTGGCCATGTACTACTCCGGCAAGCTGCGCCCCAATTCCACCTACGCGCTGGAGGGCACGGCCTGCAGCCACGTGCTGGGCAAGGCCTTCCACTTCGTCGGCAGCAACCTGCTGGAGTGCTACCCCGGGGACGCGGTGTTCCGTGCCTATGGGGTCGACAGCTACGCCGGCTACCCGCTGTTCGCCAGTGACGGGCGCCCGCTGGGGCTGATCGCCGCCGGGCGGATGGGGCCGATGAAGGAGCGCGAGCGGGCCGAGTCGGTGCTGCGCATCTTCTCGGTGCGGGCGGCGGCGGAGATCGAGCGCCTGGAGGCCGAGGCGAGCTACCGGGCGATCTTCGCCGGCTCCGAGGACGCCATCCTGGTGCTGGACATCGACAGCGGCGCGCTGGTGGATGCCAACCCGAGGGCCTGCTCGACCGTCGGCTACAGCTACGAGGAGATGCTCGGGCTGGACATGGACGCCTTCAGCGCCGGCTACGAGCCCTATACCGCCCGGCAGGCGGCCGGCTTCCTCGCGCGGGCGGCGGCCGGCGAGCCGCAACGCTTCGAGTGGCACCGGCGCAACCGCGACGGCAGCCTGCACTGGGACGATATCTCGCTCAAGCGCGTGACCCTGTCCGGTGTCGACCGCATCCTGGTGTTCTGCCGCGAGATCACCCAGCGCAAGGAGGCCGAGCAGGCCCTGCGCGCCAGCGAGCTGCAGCACCGCGCCATCGCCGACACGGCGCTGGACTGCTTCATCGGCATGGACCGCGCCGGGCGCATCCTGGCGTTCAACCCGGCGGCCGAGCGTTGCTTCGGCATCGCCCGCGACGACGCCCTGGGCCAGTGGCTGCTGAAGCTGATCATTCCCGAGCGCTTCCACGAGGTGTACGAGCGTGCCTTCGAGAGCTATGCCCAGACCGGTACCGGCGATTTTCTCGGCAAGCGCATGGAAGTGGTCGCCCAGCGGGCTTGCGGCGAGGAGTTCCCCGCCGAGCTGGCGCTGACCCAGGTGAGCGGGGACGAGGGACCGCGCTACATCTGCTACCTGCGCGACATCACCGAGCGGCGCCAGGCCGAAGAGGAGAAGGCGCGCTTGGAGCAGCAGCTACGCCAGGCCCAGCGCATGGAGGCCATCGGGCACCTCACCGGCGGCATCGCCCACGATTTCAACAACCTGCTGACCAGCATGCTGGGCTACACGGTGATGGCCCAGGAGCATGCCGAGTCCCTGCATGACGAGCGCCTGGGCAAGTACCTGACTCGGGTGCAGCGCTCGGCGGAGAAGGCCCGCGACCTGATCCAGCAGATGCTCACCTTCAGCCGGGGCAGCCGTGGCACCCCGCAGGTGGTGGCGCTGGACCTGCTGCTGGGCAACTTCATCCGCCTGGTGGATTCCACCCTGCCCGCCACGGTGGAGGTGGAGACGCGCCTGGCCCACGACCTGCCGCCGGTGCTGGCCGACCCGGTGCAGCTGGAGCAGGTGCTGATGAACCTGTGCATCAACGCCCGCGACGCCATGAGCGGGGTCGGTCGCCTGCGCGTGGGGCTGGAGCCGGCGCGCTTGCAGGCCGGCGTCTGCGCCTCGTGCCAGCAGCGTATCGACGGGCAGTTCGTCGCCCTGACCGTCAGCGACAGCGGGCCGGGCATCGACGCGGCGCTGCGGACGCAGATCTTCGAGCCGTTCTTCTCCACCAAGGCCAGCGGGCAGGGCAGCGGCATGGGCCTGTCGATGGTGCACGGCATCGTCCACGAGTACGGCGGCCACATCCAGCTGGACAGCTCGCCGGGTGAGGGCGCCACGTTCCGCATCCTGATCCCGGCCCATCACCAGGCGGCAGAGGCCACGCTCAAGGTAACGGCCTGCCCTGAGGCGCTGCCGCCACGCTCAGCCCTGCGCGGGCGGGTGGCAGTGGTGGACGACGACCCCGTGGTCGGCGAGTTCATGGGCGAGTTGCTGGCCAACTGGGGGCTCGCCGCGCAACTGTTCGGCGACCCGGAGGAGGCCAGCCGGCAGCTGTGTGCCGACGCCTACGCCTGGGATCTGGTCATCCTCGACCAGAGCATGCCGCGCCTCACCGGCCTGCAACTGGCGCGGCGCCTGCTGGCGGCGCGGGCGGACCTGCCCATCGTGCTCTACACCGGTTTCAGCGACAGCCTGGTGGAGGCCGAGGTGCAGGCCCAGGGCATCAAGGCGCTGCTGACCAAGCCGCTGGACCAGGGGCGCCTGCATCGTCTGTTGCGCAACTGGCTGCCAGGTGCCGACCACGGATACCAGACTGAAACAAACTGAGCGGTCGCTGCCATCGGGCAGATACAGGCGCGGGGCAATCTGGCCCTGACTGCAGAGCCCTGCAGTTCCAGACCCCCGGCAGGACCGCATCATGAACAGCACACTCGGACGTACCGCGACTTTCACCTTCGGCGTTATCAGCTACCTGGTCTTTCTCGCCGCGTTCATCCTTTCCATCGCCTTCGTGGCCAATCTTCCCTGGGCGCCGGCCCGTCTCGACGGCGAGCCGTTGCTGCCGCTGGGCTGGGCGCTGGCCGTCGATGCTGCGCTGCTCGTCGCTGCGGGCCTGGTGTATCGGGTGAGCCGTGGCGCCGCCCAGAGCGCGCGGGTGCTGCTGGGCAGCCTGGCGGCGCTGGCGCTGCTGGCGCTGTGGCAGCCGCTGGGCGGCGAGCTGTGGCGGGTCGAGGGGCCGGCGCTGCGCCAGGTGCTGGCGGCGGCCTTCGGCCTGGGCGGGGCGTTACTGCTCTACGCGGTGCTGCTCGGTGACCAGTTGGCGGCGGGCGGCCTGCACGCTGCCACGCGGCGCCTGTTCGGCCTGGCCGAGGAGGGGCGCGAGGAGGCCGGCGAGGAGTGGCGCCGCCAGCGTCGCGATGCATCGAGCCTGGGTGTGTTGCTGCTGGCCTGGGCCACGCCGGAACCGAGTGCCGTTCACCTGGCGCTGGCGCTGCTGGCGAGCCTGGCGGTCTACCTGGCCTGGCGCCGGCCGCTCGCCGAGCTGCCGGTGGAGGGCCGCATCGAGCCGCGGGCCATCCGCTCGCAGCGCCCGCTGCTGGTGGCCTCGCGCGAGGCGGGGACGCGGGTCGACCCGGTGCGGGCGGCCTGAGGAACGGTCGGTTCGCCTCCAGCGGGTTGCCGGGAGCATTGGGGGTGGGCGTGGTGGGTTTCGCTGCGCTCTACCCACCCTGCGGCAGGCGTTCATCCGGCTGGGTGCCCGGTCGAATCGTCGCAGGCGCCCCAGGGATGTGGTTTCCCAGGCTCGAATGAAGGGGCTGTGTAAACGAAAGAACCCCATCGCCGCGAGGTGATGGGGTTCTTCGTTTGCAGCCTGCCCTGGGCCTCCCTGGCGACGGGCCACGCGAGCGCGATCAGACGGTGAAGCGCGCCACCATGCCGTTGAGTTCGACGGCCAGGCGCGACAGTTCCTGGCTGGCGGCGGCGGTCTGGTTGGCGCCGGTGGCGGTCTGTACCGAGATGTCGCGGATGTTCACCAGGTTGCGGTCCACTTCGCGGGCGACCTGGGCCTGTTCTTCGGCGGCGCTGGCGATGACCAGGGTGCGCTCGTTGATCTGGCCGACCTGCTCGGTGATCTCCTCCAGGGCGCGGCCGGCGGCTTCGGCGATCTCCAGCATCTGCCGGGCGCGCTGGTCGTTCTGGTTCATGGCGCCGACGGCTTCACCGGTGCCGCTCTGGATGCTGCCGATCATCTGTTCGATCTCGCGGGTGGATTCCTGGGTGCGGTGGGCGAGGGCGCGTACCTCGTCGGCGACCACGGCGAAGCCTCGGCCTTGCTCGCCGGCGCGGGCGGCCTCGATGGCGGCGTTGAGCGCCAGCAGGTTGGTCTGCTCGGCGATGGCGCGGATCACGTCCAGCACCTTGCTGATGCTTTGCGCGCGGTCGGCCAGCCCCTCGACCAGGGTGGAGGTGTGGGCGACTTCCTGGCTCATGCTGCGGATCGCCTGGACCGTCTGCTGCACGCGGTCGCGGCCGGACTGGGCGGATTCCTCGGAGGCGCGCGAGGCGTCGGAGGTGGAGCTGGCGTTGCGCGCGACCTCTTCCACCGCAGCGGTCATTTCGTTGACGGCGGTGGCGGCCATCTCGATCTCGTCGTGCTGGCGGGTGAGGGAGCGGTTGCCTTCCTCGGTCACCGCGTTGAGCTCTTCGGCGGCGGAGGCCAGCTGGGTGGCCGAGTTGCCGATCTGCTGGATGGTGCCGCGCAGCTGTTGCTGCATGCGCTGCAGGGCGGTGAGCAATTTCGCCGGCTCGTCGTTGCCGGCGGTGTCGATGCGCCCGGTGAGGTCACCACTGGCGACCACGCCGGCCACCAGCACGGCCTCGCCCAGCGGCACGGTGATGCTGCGGGTGAGTGCCCAGGCGAGGGCGACGGTGACCAGCGCGGCGATCACCAGCACGCTGATGACGGCGTTGGTGGCGCTGGCGTAGTCCGCGTCGGCCTTGGCGTTGGCCGCGTCGGCACCCTGGGTGTTGTAGTCGGAGAGCTCCGTCAGGGCCTTGAGGGTGGTGCGGTAGTTGTCCAGCAGCGGGCCCTGGAGCAGTTCGGTGGCGGTGGCCACTTCGCCGGCATTGGAGAGGGCGAGGAGCTTGTCGACGCCGGCGATGAAGCCTTTCTTCTCCTGCAGGTAGCGCTCGAAGAGCTGTTCGTCGCGGCCCGGGTCGATGCCGGCCTTGTAGGTGTCTTCGGCCTTGCCGAGCTGGCCGATGATTTCGCGCATGCGCTGTTCGAGGAACTGCTTGGACGAGGTGTCCGAGGCCAGCACGTGGCCGAGCTGGACCTGGCGCAGCTCGGTCAGGGACAGGTTGATCTGGGCGATGGTGCGTACGCTGGGCAGCCAGCTCTGGCTGATCACCGTGGAGGCGTCGTTGATCACCGACATGCGGTTGAGCGAGAACAGGCCGGTCAACACCAGCAGCAAGGTGATGATGGCGAAGCCGAAAGCCGCGCGTGGCGCGATGGGGAACTGGCGCAGGAACATGGGTAACTTCTCCGGGGTGGCTGCGATTCGAACCAGGGAGGCTCGGAAAAAGTATAGGAAGCCCTGTGGGATACGCGTGAACTTCGCCGCTGCGCTGGCTTGCGGAGGCTCTGGAACGGGGGCGGGGGATTTTCACGGGGCCTGAAACGACCATGCCCGTATCGATCGATACGGGCATGGTGGGTGTCGCGCTGGCCTTGCGGCGGTGCGTCAGGCCGAGAAGCGCTTGAGCACCAGGGTGGCGTTGGTGCCGCCGAAGCCGAAGCTGTTGGACATGATGGTGTCCAGCTTGGCGTTCTCGCGGGTCTCGCGCAGGATCGGCAGGTCGGCCACTTCCGGGTCCAGCTCGTCGATGTTGGCGGAGCCGGCGATGAAGTTGCCTTCCATCATCAGCAGGCAGTAGATCGCCTCGTGCACGCCGGCGGCGCCCAGGCTGTGGCCGGACAGGCTCTTGGTGGAGCTGATGGCCGGGGCCTTGTCGCCGAACACTTCGCGCACGCCACGGATCTCGGCGACGTCGCCGACCGGGGTGGAGGTGCCGTGGGTGTTCAGGTAGTCGATCGGGGTGTCGACGGTGGACAGCGCCTGCTGCATGCAGCGGATCGCGCCTTCGCCGCTCGGAGCGACCATGTCGTAGCCATCGGAGGTGGCGCCGTAGCCGACGATTTCCGCGTAGATCTTGGCGCCGCGCGCGAGGGCGTGCTCCAGTTCCTCGACCACGACCACGCCGCCGCCACCGGCGATGACGAAGCCGTCACGCTTGGCGTCGTAGGCGCGGGAGGCCTTCTCGGGGGTGTCGTTGTACTGGGTGGAGAGGGCGCCCATGGCGTCGAACAGGCAGCTCTGGCTCCAGTGTTCTTCTTCACCACCGCCGGCGAAGACCACGTCCTGCTTGCCGAGCTGGATCTGCTCCATGGCCTGGCCGATGCAATGGGCGCTGGTGGCGCAGGCGGAGGAGATGGAGAAGTTCACGCCCTTGATCTGGAAGGGGGTGGCCAGGCACGCGGATACGGTGCTGCCCATGGTGCGGGTGACGCGGTATGGGCCGATGCGCTTGACGCCCTTCTCGCGCAGGGTGTCGATGGCTTC
Organism: Pseudomonas sp. No.21; assembly: GCF_054558415.1. NCBI lineage: Bacteria > Pseudomonadati > Pseudomonadota > Gammaproteobacteria > Pseudomonadales > Pseudomonadaceae > Pseudomonas > Pseudomonas sp. No.21. The sequence goes on along the minus strand of NZ_BAAJNO010000019.1, from coordinate 56,328 downwards.
CATCTGGTTGACGGTGGAGGCGCCGCCGGAGCCTGCGATCAGGCCGGTGCGCGGGTTGGAGATCTGCTCGGGCTGCAGGCCCGAGTCCTTGATCGCCTGTTCCATCGCCAGGTAGGCGTAGGCGGCGGCGTCGCCCATGAAGCGGAAGATCTTGCGATCGATCAGCTCTTCGAGGTTCAGGTCGACCGAACCGGAAACGTGGCTGCGCAGGCCCATTTCGGCATAGGACGGGTTGTGGCGGATGCCGGCCCGGCCTGCACGCAGGTTGGCGGAAACGGTTTCCTTGTCATTGCCCAGGCAGGAAACGATGCCCAGGCCAGTGATCACGACACGACGCATGCGGATAACCCTTAAAAACTGTCAGTGGAAGTGAACAGGCCGACGCGGAGGCCTTCGGCGCTGTAGATCTCGCGGCCATCGACGCTGACGGTGCCATCGGCGATGCCGAGGATCAGCGAGCGGCTGATGGTGCGCTTGATCTGGATGTTGTAGGTGATCTTTTTCGCGGTGGGCAGGATCTGGCCGAAGAATTTCACCTCGCCCGAACCCAGGGCACGGCCACGGCCGGGGTTGCCCTGCCAGCCGAGGTAGAAGCCGACCAGTTGCCACATGGCATCCAGGCCCAGGCAGCCCGGCATCACCGGGTCGCCTTCGAAATGGCAGGCGAAGAACCACAGGTCCGGATTGATGTCGAGCTCGGCGACGATTTCGCCCTTGCCGTACTTACCGCCGGTTTCGCTGATATGGACGATGCGATCGATCATCAACATGTTGGGGGCGGGCAGTTGCGCATTACCGGGGCCGAACAGCTCACCGCGACTGCAGCGCAGCAGGTCTTCCCGGGAATAGGCGTTTTGTTTGGTCATGCGAGCTCCTCAATGGTCCCCGTGCAGGGCTTGGCATTTCGTCCACACTGCCGCGCGCACAGGCGTCGAATCAGCAGACTAGTCATAGACTGTTGCGTTGCAGTGAAAGTCACAGAGTACAGTCGTTCACTTGTTCAAGGACGCTTGCGCCGTTGCTGCGGGCCCTTTGCGGCGCAAGCCTGCCGCACTTTAGCACTGTTGCCCACTCACCGAAGGTCGGGGGGGCAATCCGCCGCGCCACCCAGCCAGCGCTGCAGGACACGCTGCAGGTCGGCCCGCTTGAAGGGCTTGGCGAGGTAGTCGTTCATGCCGGCGTCCAGGCAGGCTTCGCGGTCGCCCTGCAGGGCGTTGGCGGTGAGGGCGATGATCGGCGTGCGGGCCCCTCCATTCATCTTGCGAATCTGCCGGGTGGCTTCGTAGCCATCGAGCACCGGCAGCCGGCAGTCCATGAGGATCGCCGAGAAGTGCTGGCGCGAGGCGCTCTGCACCGCCTGGGCGCCGTCGCCCACCAGGCTGACGCGGTAGCCGAGGCTGCGCAGCATGGCCTCGATCACGGTCTGGTTGACGGGGTTGTCTTCCACCAGCAGCACCTGCTGGCCGCCGCCGTTGGTGGTGTCGCTGGCGCTGCCCTCGCTGGCCCGGCGCTCCTGCTGGCGGAACGGCAGGGGGATTTCCAGGGTGAAGATGGAGCCGCGGCCCTCGAGGCTCTCCGCGCGCAGGGTGCCGCCCATGCGTTCGGCCAGGGTGCGGGCGATGGGCAGGCCGAGCCCGGTGCCGCCGTAGCGCCGGGAGATGGAGCTGTCGGCCTGCTGGAAGGCGTCGAACATGTGCTCCAGGCGTTCCGGCGGGATGCCGATGCCGCTGTCGTGCACGGCGCAGGTCAGCCACAGCACTTCGTCGTCCAGCGGCTGCCACTGGGTGAGGACGCGGATGCCGCCGTCCTCGGTGAATTTCAGGGCGTTGCCGACCAGGTTCACCAGGATCTGGCGGATGCGCGTCGGGTCGCCTTGCACCTCGATCTGCTCCAGGCCTTCCTGGGTTTCCAGGGTCAGCGCCAGGCCGCGCTGCAGGGCGCTGTGCTGGAACACCTGCACCGAGCCCTGGACCAGTTCCAGCAGGTTGAAGGAGATGCGCTCCAGTTCCAGTGCACCGCGTTCGATGCGCGAGAAGTCGAGGATGTCGTTGATGACCTTGAGCAGGTGCTCGGTGGATTCGGCGGCCAGGGCGGCGTACTCGGCCTGTTCGCGGTTCAGTTCGGTTGTTTCAAGAAGTTGCAGCATGCCCAGGACGCCGTTCATGGGCGTGCGCAGTTCGTGGCTCATCATCGCCAGGAAGTCGGATTTGGCGCGGTTGGCCTGCTCGGCCTCCTCGCGGGCGCTGATCAGCTGGTCGATGGCCTGCTGCTGCTCGCGGCTGGCCTTGGCCAGGCCATTGGCGAGGTTGTTGATGTGCCGCGCCAGGTCGCCCAGCTCGCCCTCGTCCACCACCGGCAGGCTGGCCTGGTAGTTGCCGCCCTGGATGGCCTCGACCGCCTCGCCCATGGCGCTGATCGGCTGTGACAGGCGGGTGGCCAGGCGCCGCGCCAGGAGGAAGGTGAGCACCAGGGCGAACAGCGCCAGCACGGTGGCCTTGAGGAGGATTTCCTGCTGCCGGCTGCTGAAGGCGTCGTTGGACATGCCCACCACCACGCGCCCCAGGTAGCCGGTGGCGAGCTTGCCGTTGCTGCGCTCGCTGTGGAACAGCGCCTCGCTGTCCAGCTTCATCTGCTGCATGCGGATCGGCGCGTGGAACACCTCCACCTGGGGGCCGGCCTTGTCCAGGCTGCCGGGCTGTTCGACGTAGACGAGGATGTTGTCTTCACGGTCGCGCACTTCGAGGAAGCGCACGTGCGGGGTGTCCAGGGTCGCCTTGAGCAGGCCTTCGAGTACCGGCAGGTTGCCGGCGATCACGCCGTATTCGGCGGCTGGCGCCAGTTGGTTGGCGATCAGCTGGCCGGTGTGGTTCAGCTCCTGGCGCAGGTCCTGCAGGCGGGCGAAGGTGAAGAAGCCGGTGAGCAGCAGCGTCAGCAGCAGGGCCGGGCCCAGGCTGATCAGTTGCGTGCGGGTGTGGATGTCCCAGCCACGGCGCAGGTTCATCGGCACTCCCCGAGGCGGGCGCCCGGTGCGATGGCGGTGGAGAAGAGGAGGGGGGCTGGGCGGCGGATCATCCGTGTGCCTCGTGACAGGCTCGTCCATGGAAAAGATGAATGCATGGGAAACTCTAGCTGGGCCTGCGCTCTGGTCGAATGGCATCCGTCGCGGCGGGTTGGGCACCCCGTTCGTCCGACGTGGTCTTAGAAGGCTGAATTGTCGTGCCTGGGTTCACACTTGACCAGTGGCAGATGGCTCGTTTGAGACTGGCTGGTCGCTCGGCCCTCCGTATAATGCGCGCAACCGCCATCCCCGATGGCTCTACATGGACTGGTTATGACTCAACAGCAATCGATCGCGGTGCTGGGCGGCGGCAGCTTCGGCACCGCCATCGCCAACCTCCTGGCCGAGAACGGCAAGAGCGTGCAGCAGTGGATGCGCGATCCCGAGCAGGCCGAGGCGATCCGCGCCAACCGCGAGAACCCGCGCTACCTCAAGGGGGTGAAGATCCATCCCGGCGTCGATCCCACCACCGACCTGGATGCGGTGCTCGCCAGTTGCGAGCTGATCTTCGTCGCCATTCCCTCCAGCGCCTTGCGCAAGGTGCTCGAACCGGTCGCCGGCCAGTTGAAGGGGCGCATGCTGGTGAGCCTGACCAAGGGCATCGAGGCGCAGAGCTTCCTGCTGATGAGCCAGATCCTCGAAGACATCGCTCCCGAGGCACGCATCGGTGTGCTCTCCGGCCCCAACCTGGCACGCGAGGTGGCCGACCACGCCCTAACCGCCACCGTGGTCGCCAGCGAAGACACCGAGCTGTGCCAGCAGGTGCAGGCCGCCCTGCACGGCAAGACCTTCCGCGTCTATGCCAGTGCCGATCGCTTCGGCGTCGAGCTGGGCGGTGCGCTGAAGAACGTCTACGCGATCATCGCTGGCATGGCCGCGGCGCTGGGCATGGGCGAGAACACCAAGAGCATGCTGATCACCCGCGCGCTGGCGGAGATGACCCGCTTCGCCGTGAAGCTCGGCGCCAACCCCATGACCTTCCTCGGCCTGGCCGGCGTCGGCGACCTGATCGTCACCTGCTCCTCGCCCAAGAGCCGCAACTACCAGGTCGGCCACGCCCTGGGCGAAGGCCTCAGCCTGGAAGACGCGGTGGCGCGCCTGGGCGAGGTGGCCGAGGGCGTCAACACCCTCAAGGTGCTCAAGGCCCGTGCCGAGGAGCTGCAGGTGTACATGCCGCTGGTCGCTGGCCTGCATGCCATTCTTTTCGAGGGGCGTACGCTGGCCCAGGTGATCGAGGCGCTGATGCGCGCCGAACCCAAGACCGACGTCGACTTCATTCCCACCAGCGGCTTCTGAGCCCCGCCAACTTCGGACAAGGAGATTCCCATGAGTGATGAGCGCGAAGACCTGCAGCGGGAGTCGATCCTGCTGCGCGTGCTGTGGATGCTGATCTTCGTCGTCGTCTGGCAACTGGCCGAGATCGTCCTCGGCGTGGTGGTCCTGGCGCAGCTCGGCTACCGGGCCTTCTACGGCGCGCCCAGTGGCGGCCTGATGGGGTTCGGCGACAGCCTGAGCCAGTACCTGGCGCAGATCGGCCGCTTCGGCACCTTCAATACCGAGGAAAAGCCCTGGCCCTTCGCCGACTGGCCCACGCCGCGCCCGCCGGAAGGCGAGGCCGCCCATGTGGTGCCGCCGGCACCGCACCCCGCGCGCGACGAAGAGCCCAAGCTGTGAGGCTGTGGTTGCTGCGCCACGGTGAGGCCGAGCCCCGCGCGACCACCGACGCCGAACGCCCCTTGACCCGCAATGGCCGCCAGGAGGTGCTGCATGCTGCGGCACGCCTGGCCGGTCGCCCGTTGCAGGCCATCATCGCCAGCCCCTACCTGCGGGCCCAGCAGAGTGCCGAACTGGTGCGCGAGGCGCTGGATTTCTCCGGCGCGCTGGTGACGCAGCCCTGGCTGACCCCGGAAAGCGACCCGCGTGAAGCCCTCGCGCGACTGGCCGAGCGGGAGGAGGGCGAGCTGTTGCTGGTGACCCACAACCCCTTCGTTGGCGAACTGGCGGGCCTGCTGATCCACGGTCATCGCCAGCAGCCGCTGCCCCTGGGCACCGCCAGCCTCGTCGAGCTGGAGGGCGATATGGCCCTCGCGGGCCTGATGGAGCTGCGCTCCCTGCACCACGCACACCGGATCTGACCCCGCCCCAAGGACGACCCACATGCTCAGACGCATCACGCTCCGCGCCCTGATGGCGCTCGCCACCCTGCTGCCCGGTTCCACCCTCCTGGCGGCGGACAACCCGGACCCTTCCTTCTTCGTCGGCAACTACTGGATCGTCGGTCGCGACCTCGACACCGGCAAGCCCTACACCGGCGAGCTGGACATCTACCAGGACGAGGGCGAGCTGTCCCTGGCCTGGACCGTGGGCGAGGAGAGCTGGACGGGCAAGGCGCACTTCGAGAACTCCGAACTGGTGGACGGCGCCTCGGGGCTGCGCATCGACTTCAAGCGCAACGGCAAGGAGTACCAGGGCACCATGCTCTGGCGCACCGACTGGGACAACTATGCGCGGGTTTCCGGTTACATCTACCGGCCCGGTCAGCAGACCGACAAGCCCGGGCTCGAGGCCTGGTTCGTCTCGCCGTCGAACTGACGGGCGCTCCCGGTCCGGAGCACTCGGCCCGCCCTGTGGCGGGCCCGCTCGGGTAGGGGCGCCTGAGTCGCCAGGCAGCGCGCAACGCCGCCGCCCTCTCCATCATTTCCCGCTGCAACCCCCGCCCCAGAGGCTCCCGGAGCCTGTGTCCGAGCCCGATACATTTCTTAACTTGCGCCGCTTCCTACTGCGTGGAATATTCGCCCAAGCAAGTGCTTGGTTGTCCCCAGAAAAACAAAAAAGGAGGAGGCCCTGTGGCTGATGCAGTCCGTTTGCCGCTCGATATGTTCTTCGAGCGAGAGGCACGTCACCCCAACAAACGCTACCTGGTCCAACCGCTGTCCGGCGGCAGGGTCGAGGAGCTGACCTGGGGCGATGTCGGCGACCAGGCGCGACGCGCCGCCAGCTGGCTGAGAGGGCGTGACCTGCCTCCGGGCAGCCGCATCGCCATCATTTCCAAGAACTGTGCCCACTGGATAGTCGCCGATCTTGCGATCTGGATGGCCGGGCACGTTTCCGTTCCCCTCTACCCCAACCTCACCGGCGAGTCCGTGCACCAGGTACTGGCGCATTCGGAAACCGCCCTGGCCTTCATCGGCAAGCTGGACGACTGGCCCGCCATGGCCAGCGGCATTCCCGAAGGCGTGGCCACCATCGCGCTGCCGATCCACCCCGAGGGCACCTTCGACTACCAGTGGAGCGAGTTGCAGGCGGAGACGCCGATCCGCGACAACCCCCGGACCGCCGCCGAGCAGCTGGCCACCATCATCTACACCTCCGGCACCACCGGGACGCCCAAAGGCGTGATGCAGAGCTTCGGCAATTTCGCCTTCGCCGCCGGCCACGGTGTCGACCTGTTCAAGACCGGTGAAGACGACCGCCTGCTGTCCTACCTGCCGCTGTGCCATGTGGCCGAGCGCATGTTCGTCGAGATGGCCTCGCTCTATGCCGGGCAGACGGTGTTCTTCGCCGAGAGCCTCGACACCTTCCTCGAAGACCTCAAGCGCGCCCGTCCCACCGCCATCTTCGGCGTGCCGCGCATCTGGACCAAGTTCCAGATGGGGGTGTACGCGAAGATGCCGGCGCAGAAGCTCGACCGCCTGCTCAAGCTGCCGATCATCGGTCGCATCGTCGGCCGCAAGGTGCTCGCCGGGCTCGGGCTGGACGCCGTGCGCGTGGCCCTGTGCGGCGCCGCGCCGGTGCCCGAGGCGCTGCTGCACTGGTACAAGCGCCTGGGCCTGGATGTGCTGGAGGTCTACGGCATGACCGAGAACTGCGGCTACTCCCACGTGTGCCGCCCGGGCGAGCAGAAGACCGGCTGGATCGGCCGCAACAGCCCCGGTGTCGAGGTGCGCATCAACGACGATGGCGAGGTGCAGGTGCGCAGCGGCGCCACCATGCAGGGTTACTACAAGGACCCGGAGAAGACCGCCGAGACCATCACCCCCGACGGCTTCCTGCGCACCGGCGACAAGGGCGAGCAGGACGCCGCCGGCAACCTGCGCCTCACCGGCCGCATCAAGGAAATCTTCAAGACCAGCAAGGGCAAGTACGTGGCCCCGGCACCCATCGAGAACCGCCTGGCGGTGCATACCCGCATCGAGCAGGTGTGCGTGGTGGGCGATGGCCTGCCGCAGCCGATGGCGCTCTGCGTGCTTTCCGACGTCGGTCGCCAGGAAGCGGCCAACGGTACCCGCGCCGAGCTGGAGGGCAGCCTGCGCGAGTTGCTGGAGCAGGTGAACGAGGCGCTGGACAAGCACGAACGCCTGCTCGGCCTGGTGCTGGTCAAGGAGGTCTGGGCGGTCGACAACGGCTTCCTGACGCCTACCCTGAAGATCAAGCGCAACGTCGTGGAGGGCACCTACGGCTCGCGCTTCCCCGAGTGGATCGAGCGCCGCCAGGCGGTGCTCTGGCACGAGTGACCCCTGACCGCCGGGAGCCCTGGCCACCCCGGCGGCATTCTTGCGAGGAGCCGACATGAGCCTGTGGCGCCAGACCCCCGATCTCGAAAAACTCAATGCATCCCAGCAAGGCACCATCGGCGGCCTGCTGGATATCCGCTTCGAAGCCTTCGACGACGAATCGATCACCGCCAGCATGGTGGTCGACAGCCGTACCCACCAGCCCTACGGCCTGCTCCACGGCGGCGCTTCGGTGGTGCTGGCCGAGAGCCTCGGCTCCACCGCCAGCTACCTGTGCATCGACACCAGCCGCTTCTACTGCGTGGGCCTGGAGGTCAATGCCAACCACCTGCGCGGCCTGCGCAGTGGCCGCGTCACCGCCGTCGCCCGTCCCGTGCACCTGGGGCGCACCACCCATGTATGGGACATCCGCCTCAGCGGCGACGACGGCAAGCCCAGCTGCATCTCGCGCCTGACCATGGCCATCGTGCCCCTGGGCGAGCAGCCGCCGAAGGGGTGATCACACCGCTCTATGCAGGGGCGAGTTCAGTCGCCCCTGCGGTTGCCGCGTGCCTTCGGCGGATGATTCCCGGCAGTCGCGCAATTTCATCCAAGCCGATCGCACTGCCACGCGCTAGAGTGGCGTCCATGGAGCGCATCAGTCATATCGTCAGCGGCCTGCCCGGCGTCCGCCTGATCGATGCCGAGTACCGCGATTTCGCCTTTCCCCGGCATTTCCACCTGGAGTACCACGTGGGCCTGCTGCTGAACGGGCGGCAGCGTTTCGTCTGCCGGGGCGAGTCGCGCCTGGCCGGGCGCGGCGACGCGCTGCTGATGGCGCCGGAACAGATCCACGATGGCGCCAGCCAGGGCGGGGAGGGTTATCACATCCGCGTGCTGGCCATCGAGCCGCAATGGCTGGATGAAGCCAGTCGCGTGCTCAGCGACGGTCGCCAGGGCGCCCCCCGCCTGACCAGCGCGACCCTGCGCGACCCCACCCTGCAGGCACGCCTGCAGGCCGTGCACGCGGGGTTTCTCGGCCACTCCCGCCTGGCCCTGGAAAGCCTGCTCTGGCCGGCGCTGGCCTGCCTGCTCGGGCAGGGCTCGACGCTGCGGGTCAGCGAGCCCGCCCAAGGCTTCGATGCACGTACCTGGCAGCGCCTGCGCGAGTGGCTGGAGTCGCGCCTGGAATCGCCGCCGTCCCTGGAGGAGCTGGCGGCCTTCTGCGGCCTCAGCCCCTGGCAGGCGCTGCGGCGTTTCCGCCAGCACTGCGGCCTGCCGCCCCACCAGTGGCTGACCCAGCTGCGCCTGGAGCGGGCCCTGCCGCTGGTGCTGCGTGGCCAGCAGCCACTCAGCGACGTGGCCCTGCAGCTGGGCTTCTACGACCAGGCGCATTTCTCCCGGCTGTTCCGCCGCACCTACGGAGTGCCGCCGGCACGCTTGCGCACGCTGGGTTGAGGGCCGTCCGCCGCTGTGGCAATAGCGCCATCATCACTGGCAGTTACGGTCATTGCCGAGGGCGCCGGGCTGCCGGAAAATCCCTGGCAGTTCCCAACCAGCCGGCATCGCCATGTCCCAGACGATCTTCTTCGCCCATGCCAACGGCTTCCCGTCGGCCACCTACGCCAAGCTGTTCCAGGCGCTGGGCCCGGACTTCCGCATCCGGCACCTGGACCAGCACGGCCATGACCCGCGCTTCCCGGTCAACGACAACTGGGAAAACCTGGTGGACGAACTCATCCACCACCTCGAGGCCCACGGTGAGCCGGTGTTCGGCGTCGGCCACTCCCTCGGCGGCGTGCTGCACTACCACGCGGCACTGCGCCGCCCGGACCTCTACCGCGGCGTGGCGATGCTCGACTCGCCGGTGCTGACCCTGGCCGACCGCATCGTCATCCGCGCGGCCAAGCGCTTCGGCTTCATCGACCGCATCACCCCGGCCGGGCGCACCCTGGGCCGGCGCGAGGAGTTCGCCGACCTCGACGAGGCGCGCCTGTATTTTTCCGGCAAGTCCCTGTTCCGCCGCTTCGATCCGGACTGCCTGGAGGCCTACGTGCGCCACGGCTTCACCGAGACCGGCAGCGGCCTGCGGCTGAAGTTCGACCCGGCCACCGAGATCAGCATCTACCGCAGCGTCCCGCACAACAGCCCGGGCCGTCCGCAGCAGCTCGAGGTGCCCCTGGCGGTGGTGCGCGGCCGCCACAGCCGCGTGGTGCTGCCCCATCACGCACGCCTGGTCAAACGCGTACCCAAGGGTGAATACCTGTCCCTGCCGGGCGGCCACATGTTCCCCCTGGAGCGCCCGCAGGACACCGCCGAACTGCTGAGGAACCTCTTCAACCGCTGGGAAGGCCAGCGCACCGACCGGGAGCACGCATGACCGCGCACGTCGAGGAAATCCGCCTGAACCTGCCCCACGTCGAACTGGCGGCGCACATCTTCGGGCCCGAGGACGGCAAGCCCGTGCTGGCCCTGCACGGCTGGCTGGACAACGCCATGACCTACGCGCGCCTGGCTCCGAAGCTCCAGGGGCTGCGCATCGTGGCCCTGGACTTCGCCGGCCACGGCCATTCCGGGCACTACCCGGCGGGCTCCAGCTACCAGCTGTGGGAATACGCCGAGGACGTGCTACTGGTGGCCGAGCAACTGGGCTGGGAGCGCTTCTCGCTGATGGGGCACTCCCTCGGCGCCATCGTCTCGGTGCTGGTGGCCGGTTCCCTGCCCGAGCGCATCGAGCGCCTGGCGCTGATCGACGGGCTGATTCCCTACACCGGCGAGGCCGACAGTGCGCCCAAGCGCCTGGGTGATGCGCTCAAGGCGCGGCTGGCGCTGCGCGAGAAGCGCAAGCCGGTGTACACCGATGTCGAGCGCGCGGTGGAGGCGCGCATGAAGGGCGTGGTGGCGGTGAGCCGCGAGGCCGCCGAACTGCTCGCCAACCGTGGCCTGATGCCGGTGCCCGGCGGCTACACCTGGCGCACCGACATGCGCCTGACCCTGCCGTCGCTGATGCGCCTGACCTTCGCCCACGCCACCGAGTTCGTCCGCGCGGTACGCTGCCCCACCTCCCTGGTGCTGGCGGAGCAGGGACAGATCCGTGCCGAGCCGCGTATCGCCGAGCTGCTCCAGGGTCTAGGCTTCGACGTGCACTACAAGCCGGGCGGCCACCACCTGCACCTCAATGACGAAAGCGGCGCCCAGGCCGTAGCAGACTGTTTCAATAGCTTCTTCGCCTCGCCTTGACTTGATCGGGGCAACCGGGAAGGCTGGGCGCCTTCCCAAGGAGAGCCCGGATGATCGATCTCTATACCGCTGCCACGCCCAACGGACACAAGGTCTCCATCGCCCTCGAGGAACTGGGCCTGCCCTACCGGGCCCACGCGCTGTCCTTCGAGCGCAAGGAACAGAAGGCGCCGTCCTTCCTGGAGATCAACCCCAACGGGCGCATCCCCGCCATCGTCGACCGTGATGAGGGGGACTTCGCCGTGTTCGAGTCCGGCGCCATCCTCGTCTACCTCGCCGAGAAGACCGGCCGGCTGCTGCCTGCCGACGCCAAGGGCCGCTCGGTGGCCATGCAGTGGCTGATGTTCCAGATGGGCGGGGTCGGGCCGATGCAGGGCCAGGCCAACGTCTTCTACCGCTACTTCCCGGAAACCCTCCAGCCGGCCATCGACCGTTACCAGCACGAGACCCGCCGCCTCTACGAGGTGCTCGATTCGCGCCTGGCGCTGGTGGAATACCTGGCCGGCGACTACGGCATCGCCGACATCGCCACCTTCCCCTGGGTGCGCCTGCACGACTGGGCCGGTGTGCCGGTCGAGGGCCTCGTCCACCTGCAGCGCTGGCTGGCGGCCATCGAGGCCCGCCCGGCCGTGCAGCGTGGCCTGCAGGTGCCCAGGCGCCAGGAAACCGCCGAGACGGTGGTCAAGTCCGCCCAGTCCATGTTGATTCGCTAAGGAGGCGCATGCGCTCTTTCATCGTTAGCGGCCTGCTCCTGGCCGCGTCCCTGCAGGCGATCGCGGTGCACGCCGCCGACCTGCCCGACAGCCACGACCTCAGCGCGTTGCCGCGCTTCCCCCACGCCGAGATCGTCGACTTCAAGGAAGCCGGCGACCAGGAGCGCATCTACCCGCAAGGCTCGATCCGGCGCATCAGCAACCAGCTGCGCTTCGAGCAGAAGATCGATGCCCAGGGCCGGCAGACCTCGGTCACCTACCTGCTGCCCAGCGGCCACGGCTCGGGCGAGGCCTTCGACAACGCCCGGGTCGCCCTGCTCGACAAGGGCGCCGTGCCCCTCTACTGGTGCCAGGGCCGCGACTGTGGCTCCAGCAGCCTGTGGGCCAACTCGGTGTTCGGCAACGCCCGTCTCTATGGGCCGGACGAGCAGCAGGCCTACCTGCTGGTGCGCCTGGCCGAACCCCAGCAGGACAGCCTGCTGGCGCTGTATGCCATCACCCGGGGCAATCGCCGCGCCTACCTGCACGCCGAGCAGCTGGATTCCGCAGCGCCCCTGGGCGAGATACTGCCGACCCCCGGCACCCTGATGCGCGAGCTCAAGAGCAGCGGCGAGCTTCACCTCACTAGCCTGCCGGCGGCGCCCACGCCCGCCTGGGCGACCCTGCTGGCGCGCTGCCTGAACCTCGACAGCACCCTGCGCATCAGCCTGTCCGGCATGGGCGGCGAAGCCTGGCGCCAGGCCCTGGTGGAGCAGGGCGTGCGCGCCGCACGCCTCGAACTGGGTGAAAACACCGCAGAAGGCCTGCACCTCGAGTGGCTGCGCTGAAGCGCAGCGTCCATGCTTGTCACCCGTGGCGCCCTTCGGCGCCACGGTCGCGTTTTGCCACGGAGTGCCCCGTTCATGCTGAATAACGATCGCCTGCTGGTGCAGATACTGCTGCTCGCGTTGCTGGGCGCCTGCATCTGGGTGCTGGCCCCTTTCTGGTCGGCGCTGTTCTGGGCGGCCGTGCTGGCCTTCGCCAGCTGGCCGCTGATGCGCCTGCTCACGCGGCTGCTGGACGGACGCGTGTCCCTGGCTGCGGGGCTGCTCACCGCTGGCTGGATGTTGCTGGTGGCGGTGCCGCTGGTGTGGATGGGCTTCAACCTCGCCGACCACATCCGCGATGCCACCGAGCTGGTCAAGAACGTCCAGGTGGAAGGCCTGCCGCAGCCACCGGAGTGGTTGGGCGAGCTGCCCCTGGTGGGTGAGCGCCTGGTGGCGCTGTGGCAACGGGTCGACGCCCAGGGCGCGGCCTTCTTCACCAGCCTCAAGCCCTACATGGGCCAGGCCGGCAACTGGATCCTGGCACGCAGCGCACAGATCGGCGGCGGCATGCTGGAACTGGCCCTGAGCCTGGTGCTGGTGTTCTTCTTCTACCGCGACGGCCCGCGCATGGCACTGTTCGCCGAGCGTGCCCTGGAGCGCCTGATCGGCGACCGCGCACCGCACTACCTGGAGCTGGTGGCCGGCACCGTGCAACGGGTGGTCAACGGCGTGATCGGCACCGCCGCCGCACAGGGCCTGCTGGGGCTGATCGGCTACTGGATCGCCGGGGTGCCGGGTGCGCTGGTGCTGGGCCTGGCCACCTTCGCCCTGAGCCTGATTCCGATGGGGCCGCCGCTGGTGTGGGTGCCCGCCACCGCCTGGCTGTTCTGGCACGGCGACTACGGCTATGGGGTGTTCCTGGCGATCTGGGGCTTCTTCATCATCAGCGGCGTGGACAACGTGCTCAAACCCTACCTCATCAGCCGTGGCGGCAACCTGCCGCTGGTGGTGGTGCTGCTCGGTGTGTTCGGCGGCATCCTCGCCTTCGGCTTCATGGGCCTGTTCCTCGGGCCGACGCTGCTGGCGGTGGCCTACAGCCTGATCTCCGACTGGATCGGCCGGCCCCAGCCGCTGGTGATCGACAAGCCTGACGGGCCCGGCCCGCACTGAACGTCGACTGGCCAGCAGAACCGCAGGCCGCCGCTTGGAGGCGCAATGGCGCAGTGATAGCCTTTGCGCCGCATTTTTCCGCGCCGCTTTGCATCGGCCCCGCTTGCGGATGCAGGGAAGCAACATTCACATGGATACTCCGCGAGTCGAACAATGAGCAAAACCGTAAAGATCGCCCTGGGCGCAGTCGTCGCCATCGCCGCTGTCTCCGCCGCGGGGGCCTGGTACACCGGCACCCAGCTGCCCGCCGTGCTGGACACCTCCATCAAGGAGGCCAATGCGCAGCTGAAGCTGTCCGCGCCGGCCTTCGGTACCTCCGCCTCGATGGAGCTGGTCTCCCTCGAACAGGGCCTGTTCAGCAGCACCGCCCATTACCGCGTGCGCGTCGGCGAGGAAGGCCAGGGCCTGGAGCTGTTGTTCGTCGACAACATCGAGCACGGCCCCTTCCCGGTGTCGCGCCTGAAGGCCTTCAAGCTGGCGCCGGTGATGGCTGCCAGCAACTACGCCCTGGAATCCAGCCCCAGCGTCGAGAAGTGGTTCGCCGCCAGCAAGGGCGCCGCGCCCCTGGTCGGTGACGTCAGCATCGGTTACGACCGCTCCATGAGCGGCAGCCTGGCCCTGCTGCCCCTGGACATGCAGATGGACGACGAGTCCCACCTGAGCTTCTCCGGCCTGAACCTGGAAGTGCGCAGCGATGCCGGCGGCAACCGCGTCGCCGCCATCGGCACCATGGACAGCCTCAAGGTCGACGCCGTTTCCGAACAGGGCGAGCCGGTGCACGTGCTGTTCCAGGGCCTGTCCCTGGCCAGCGACCAGAGCCGCGCCGCCAGTGGCCTGTACGTGGGCAAGAGCGACTTCAGCCTGAAGACCGCCAACGTCGCCATCGGCGAAAACCCGGCCGTGGTGCTCGCCGACCTGGCCCAGCGCCAGGACACCCGCGAGAACGGCAGCAACATCGAAGGCAGCCTGACGCTCGACGCCGGCAGCATCAGCTACGCCGACAAGCCCATCGGCAGCGCGCAGATGGTCTGGACCATGAAGAACCTCGACTCGGTCGCGCTGAAATCCCTGGCCGACTTCTACGGCGCGCTGTACCAGCAGGTCGGCCAGGCTGGCGAGCCGGGCCTCGGTGAGCTGACCGAGGCGCAGCAGGAGCAGGCCAAGGCCGACCTCGTCAAGCTGCTGGAAGGCAAGCCGCAGTTCGCCCTGGAGCGCCTGAGCCTGAAGACCGCCAATGGCGAGAGCCGCTTCAGCCTGGCCATGCAACTGGCCAAGCCGGCGTCCTTCGACCTGCCGCCGGACCAGATCGCTCGCGAAGCCATCACTAGCCTCGACCTGGACCTGAGCCTGTCCAAGCCGATGATCAGCGACCTGGTCAGCGTGCAGGCCGTGCTCCAGGGCCAGGACGACCAGGAAGCCATCGCCCAGCAGGCCTCCATGACCACCGAGATGGCCAGCGGCATGCTGCTTTCCACCCAGCTCGTGGCCCTGGAGGGCAACGACATCCGCGCCCGCCTGCACTACGCCGACGGCCAGGTGGAGTTCAACGGCAAGAAGATGACGGTCGAGGAGTTCGCCGGCCTGGTCATGGCCAGTGCCGGTGGCCTGGGCGGCGCCATGGGCGGCGAGCAGCCGGCCTTCCCGGACGAAGAGATGCCGATCGAGGAATAATCCTCCCAGGCACGACAAAGGGCCGGCCGCCACCAGGCGCCGGCCCTTTTTCATGGGCGCAATACCGCCCCGTAGGATGGCGTAGAGCGCAGCGAAAGCCATGGATTCGAAGCCTCCAGTCCCATCGTGTACGCCGGCTGACACAGCATGGGTTTCGCACGGCTCTACCCATCCTACGAATTGCATGGCACCGCTTCGTAGGATGGTGTAGAGCGCAGCGAAACCCATCGATTGGAAGGCTCCAGCCACACCGCGAGCGTCGGCCTGCACAGCATGGGTTTCGCACGGCTCTACCCATCCTACGAATTGCATGGCACCGCTTCGTAGGATGGCGTAGAGCGCAGCGAAACCCATCGATTGGGATGCTCCGGCCACACCGCGAGCGTCGGCCTGCACAGCATGGGTTTCGCACGGCTCTACCCATCCTACGAACTCCGTGGAACCACTTCCGTAGGATGGTGTAGAGCGCAGCGAAACCCATCGATTGGAAGGCTCCAGCCACACCGCGAGCGTCGGCCTGCACAGCATGGGTTTCGCATGGTTCTACCCATCCGACGAATTGCATGGCACGGCTTCGTAGGATGGCGTAGAGCGCAGCGAAACCCATCGATTCGAACCCACCATCGGGCTGATCGCCGAACCAAAAACCGGCCGCTGCGCGTGAACGCAGCGGCCGGTTTTCCTTTCGCGGCGCAGGCTCAGGCGGCGGTGCTGAGCTGGCTGCCGACGCGGGCCTCGTAGGTGCCGGCGCTGCTCTCGTACTGCTTGAGCAGGGCGGCGGCGAGGCGGGCATAGACGTCGTCGCCGCTGGCGGTGGTGCTGCCGGAATCGCCCTGTTCGCCGCTGCCGGCCTGGCTGAACAGGCTGCCCAGTTCGTCCTGGCTGATGCTGCCGTCGCCATCGGCGTCCAGGGCGCTGAACAGCTCCTCGCTGTCGCCGCCGAAGCCACCGGCCGGCGGCGGGGGAAGTGGCGGGGTGAGGGCGGCGGTTTCGTCGAGGTCGATGGAGCCGTCGCTGTTGGCATCCAACTGGGCGAACAGCTCGTCGATGTCGAGGGTGATGCCGCTGTCGCTTTCCTTGGCGTTGGCCAGCGCGGTGCCGAGTTCGTCCTTGGCGACGCTGCCGTCGCCATTGCTGTCCAGCAGGCTGAACAGCTTCTCCTGCAATTTCGCTTGTCCCGAGGCGCAGCCGCCACTGCTGCTGGTGCCGCTGGCGGTGCTTTTCGAGGAGAGCGCCGAGCCATAGCTGCCGTAGCTGCTATAGCCCGAGTAACCACTGACGCCACTGATCATGGGAGTCACTCCTGTGCGTGATGGCAAGGCCGGAGTGGGTTCTCCGGTGCTCGCAGGTTCAGGCGCAAGCGTGTCGGGGGTTTATGCGCTTTGTATCGGCACGGAGACAGGGTCAGGCGCGGGGGATGGTGAGGATGGCCAGCAGGCCGCCGCCGGGGTTCTCGCCCAGGACCAGGTCGCCGCCCTGGCGCCGGGCGGCCTCGCGGGCGATGGTCAGGCCCAGGCCGACGCCACCGGAGCTGCGGTTGCGCGAGCCTTCGAGGCGGAAGAAGGGTTCGAACACCGCTTCGCGTTGCTCGGGGGCGATTCCGGGGCCGTGGTCGCTGACGCTGATGCGCACCTCGGCGGGGCCGTCTTCCAGGCGGATCAAGGCATGCCCGGCGTAGCGCAGGGCGTTCTCCACCAGGTTGCTGACGCAGGAGCGCAACGCCATGGGCTGGGCCCGCAGGGGGGCGCACTGGCCTTGCGCGCGCACGTCGGCGCCACGGTCCTGGGCGTCTTCGGCCATGGATTCCACCAGGGCCTGGAGGTCGAACATCTGCAGCGCTTCGTCGGCGCGTTGCTGGTGCAGGTAGCTGAGGGTGGCGTCGAGCATGGCGACCATCTCGCCGAGGTCCTGGTCCATGCGCTGGCGCAACTGGGTGTCCGGCACCTGCTCCGCGCGCAGCTTGACCCGGGCGATGGGCGTGCGCAGGTCGTGGGAGACGGCGGCGAGCATGCGGCTGCGCTGGGCCACCTGCTCGCGGATGCGCTGCTGCATCAGGTTGAAGGCGTGGGCGGCCTGGCGCACCTCGCGCGGGCCGCGCTCCTCCAGGGGCGGTGCCTGGAGGTTCTCGCTGAGGCGGTCGGCGGCGCTGGCCAGGCGCTGGATGGGCCGCGACAGGACCCGGGCGCCGTACCAGGCGGCGACGATAAGGGTCAGCAACTGGAAGGTCAGCGGCACCAGCGGCCCGCCGAACAGCGGGCGTGGAGGCGGGGGCTGCCGGGGTGGCGGGCCCCCGGCGGCGTTCTGCGGTGGCGGCTGGGGCGGTGGGTAGCCGTACTGCTGGAACCAGAGGAAGGCCAGCAGGTGGGCGAGGACGATGGCGGCCAGGAAGATGCCGAACAGGCGTGCGAACAGCGTGTCGGCCTGGCGCATCAGCCGATCTCCCGCGCGTCGAACAGGTAGCCCTCGCCGCGCACGGTCTTGATCAGGCGCGGTGACCGGGGGTCGTCGCCAAGCTTCTGCCGCAGGCGCGAGACGAGCAGGTCGATGCTGCGGTCGAAGGCTTCGATGGAGCGGCCACGGGCGGCGTCCAGCAGCTGTTCGCGGCTGAGCACCCGGCGCGGGCGTTCGAGAAACACCCAGAGCAGGCGGAACTCGGCGTTGGACAACGGCACCACCATGCCCTCGGGGGATTGCAGCTGGCGCAGCACGCCGTTCAGGCGCCAGGCATCGAAGCGGATGCTGGCGCGCTGGTCGGCACGCAGGCCTTCGCGGTCGTCGCGCACGCGGCGCAGGATGGTCTGGATGCGCGCCACCAGCTCGCGTGGCTCGAAGGGCTTGGCCATGTAGTCGTCGGCCCCCAGTTCCAGGCCGATGATGCGGTCGGTGGGTTCGCAGCGGGCGGTGAGCATGAGGATCGGGATATCGGACTCGCTGCGCAGCCAGCGGCACAGGGAGAGGCCGTCTTCACCGGGCAGCATCAGGTCCAGGACCACCACGTCGAAGGGGGCGTCGGCCAGCGCTTCGCGCATTGCCTCGCCGTCGTCCACACCCACCGCCTCGATGTTGAAGCGGGCGAGGTAGTCGCAGAGCAGGTCGCGGATCGGCACGTCGTCGTCCACCAGCAGGGCGCGGATGTTCCAGCGGCGGTTGTCGAGGGGGGCGGGGGCTTGGTTGTGCATGGGTGTGTTGCCATCTGGCGGGTCGACCGGGCCGGTGGACCACTGTTCTTCGCGTCTGGCGGCGAGCGTCGAGCGGCGGGCCTTGGGCTTGCATCGGGCGCATCCTACTCCGCCGTTCTGCCACCGGCCATCGCGGCGAGAGGCTCGCCGATGACGGTGTCGCCAGCGTGTCGGCTTTGTACCGGGGCCGATACAAAGCGGCGGCGTTGCATTCGGAAGGTGCCGGCAGGGTGTAGGGGATGCGCGCGGCTGCTTTCTGCGGGCGGATGGGGTACTTATGTCGCGCCGCATCCGGACCTGTCGTCGATAAAGGAGTTGTCATGCAGATTTCCACCACCCTGCTCGCCGGTTTCTGGGGCTGGCTGGCCGCCAGCAGCCTGCTGCTTGGCGCCGCCATCGGCTTCTGGGTGACGCTGCCCAGGGCGGTCACCGCCTCGGTGATGGCCTATGGCAGCGGTGTGCTGATCGCGGCGCTGTGCTTCGGGCAGATCCCCGAGGCCGAGCGCCTCGGCGGGCTGGGGCCGACCCTGGCGGGCATGCTCGCCGGCGGCGCGCTGTTCGTCCTCGCCAGCCAGTTGCTGGACCGCTGGGAGGCGCATCACCGCCAGCGCAGCGGCGGCGCCGGCTCCATGGTGGCGCTGCTGATCGCGGTGGGCGCCTTCCTCGACGGCATTCCCGAATCCCTGGGGCTCGGCCTGGGCCTGCTGGACGGCGGCGAGGTGAGCCTGCTGATGCTGGTGGCGATCTTCCTCTCCAACCTGCCGGAGGGGCTGGCCAGCGCCGCCGGGCTGCGCGAGGAGAAGCGCAGCGGCCTGTTCGTGTTCTGCCTGTGGGGCAGCATCGTCCTGCTGTCGGGCCTGGCGGCCATGGCCGGCCCGGGGCTGATGAGCGACCTGCCGCCGGCCTGGCTGGGCTTCGCCCTGGCGTTCTCCGCCGGTGCGGTGCTGTGCATGCTGGTGGACACGCTGATCCCCGAGGCCTTCGAGAGCACCCATGCCTGGACCGGGCTGATCACCCTGGCCGGCTTCATGACCGCCTTCGCCCTCGACCACCTCTAGTCGGCGGCGATCACCGGAGCAGCGGCGGGCGCGGGCTTCCGCTACAATGCGCGCCGTTTTCGACTTGCCAGAGAGCCCGCCCATGTCCGCCTGCCAGACGCCCATCATCGTCGCCCTCGATTTCCCCACCCGCGAAGCCGCGCTGGAGCTGGCCGACCAGCTCGACCCCAGGCTGTGCCGGGTCAAGGTGGGCAAGGAGCTGTTCACCAGCTGCGCATCGGACATCGTCGCCACCCTGCGCGAGCGCGGCTTCGAAGTGTTCCTCGACCTGAAATTCCACGACATCCCCAACACCACCGCGATGGCGGTGAAGGCGGCGGCGGAGATGGGCGTGTGGATGGTCAACGTGCACTGCTCCGGCGGCCTGCGCATGATGGCGGCCTGCCGCGAGACTCTGGAGCGGTTCAACGGGCCCAAGCCGTTGCTGATCGGCGTCACCGTGCTGACCAGCATGGAGCGCGAGGACCTGGCCGGCATCGGCCTGGACATCGAACCCCAGGAGCAGGTGCTGCGCCTGGCCGCCCTGGCGCAGAAGGCCGGGATGGACGGCCTGGTGTGCTCGGCCCAGGAAGCGCCTGCCTTGAAGGCGGCGCACCCGGCCCTGCAGCTGGTCACCCCCGGCATCCGCCCGGCGGGCAGCGCCCAGGACGACCAGCGCCGCATCCTCACCCCGCGCCAGGCGCTGGACGCCGGCTCCGACTACCTGGTGATCGGCCGCCCCATCAGCCAGGCCGCCGACCCGGCCCAGGCCCTGGCCGCCGTGGTTGCCGAACTCGCCTGAGGCTCGATCGGCGCGCCCCGTGTGTTTGGGGCTCCCAAATAAAATGGCCCGGACTGCACTGCAGCCCGGGCCATTTTTATTGGCGCGGAAGGGTTACCTGACCTTCAGCACCAGCTTGCCGAAGTTCTCGCCGCTGAACAGCTTGCCGAGGGTCTCGGGGAAGGTTTCCAGGCCTTCGACGATGTCTTCCTTGCTCTTGAGCTTGCCGGCGGCCATCCAGCCGCCCATTTCCTGGGCGGCGCTGGCGAAGTTGGCGGCGTGGTCCATGACCACGAAGCCTTCCATGCGTGCGCGGTTGACCAGCAGCGACAGGTAGTTGGCCGGGCCCTTAACCGCTTCCTTGTTGTTGTACTGGCTGATGGCGCCGCAGATGACGATGCGTGCGCGGGGGGCCAGGCGGGTGAGCACCGCGTCGAGGATGTCGCCGCCGACGTTGTCGAAGTACACGTCCACGCCTTTCGGGCACTCGCGCTTGAGGCCGGCGGCGACGTCTTCGTTCTTGTAGTCGATGGCGGCGTCGAAGCCGAGCTCGTCGATCAGGAAGCGGCACTTGTCGGCGCCACCGGCGATGCCGACCACGCGGCAGCCTTTGATCTTGGCGATCTGCCCGGCGATGCTGCCGACGGCGCCGGCGGCGCCGGAGAGCACCACGGTGTCGCCGGCCTTGGGCGCGCCGACGTCGAGCAGGGCGAAGTAGGCGGTCATGCCGGTCATGCCCAGGGCGGAGAGGTAGAGCGGCAGCGGCGCGCGGCTCGGGTCGACCTTGTAGAAGCCGCGCGGCTCGCCGACGAAGTAGTCCTGTACGCCGAGCGCGCCATTGACGTGGTCACCGACGGCGTAGTCGGGATGGTTGGAGGCGATCACCTTGCCCACGCCCAGGGCGCGCATCACCTCGCCCAGGCCCACCGGCGGGATGTAGGACTTGGCGTCGTTCATCCAGCCGCGCATGGCGGGGTCGAGGGACAGGTAGAGGTTCTCCACCAGGATCTGGTTCGGGCCGGGTTCGCCCACCGGTTTCTCGACGTAGGAGAAGGTGTCGCGGGTGGCCGCGCCGACCGGGCGCTTGGCGAGCAGGAACTGGCGGTTGAGCTGGGGCATGGCAGGGCACTCCGAATAGGGAAAACACCGGTTTAGTCCGCGCGGCGGTGGAGGGCAAGCTTAGTCGCGCCAGGGAATGTGCGGCCATGAATGGCAATGATCATCGCGGGCGGGTTTCATCAGTCAACTGGATGCAGCACCCACCACGGACCTGATGATGCTGACGCTGGCCACCCGCCAGTGGCTAGACTCCGTGCCGGTTCCCATCCTTCCTTCCGAGGTTTCACAGATGAGCATGACTTTCTCCGGCCAGGTCGCCCTGGTGACTGGCGCCGCCAACGGTATCGGCCGCGCGACCGCGCAGGCCTTCGCCGCCGAGGGGCTGAAGGTGGTGGTGTCCGACGTCGACGCCGCCGGCGGCGAGGCCACTGTGCAACTGATCCGCGATGCTGGGGGCGATGCCACCTTCATCCGCTGCAACGTCACCGTCGATGCCGAGGTGAAGGCCCTGGTGGAAGGCACCGTCGCCGCCTATGGCCGCCTCGACTACGCCTTCAACAACGCCGGCATCGAGATCGAGAAGGGCAAGCTGGCCGAGGGCTCCGAGGCCGAGTTCGACGCCATCATGGGCGTCAACGTCAAGGGCGTCTGGCTGTGCATGAAGTACCAGATCCCGCAGATGCTGGCCCAGGGCAGCGCCGGCGCCATCGTCAACACCGCCTCCGTCGCCGGCCTCGGCGCGGCGCCGAAGATGAGCATCTATGCCGCCTCCAAGCACGCGGTGATCGGCCTGACCAAGTCCGCTGCCGTCGAGTACGCGAAGAAGAAGATCCGCGTCAACGCGGTGTGCCCGGCGGTGATCGACACCGACATGTTCCGCCGCGCCTACGAGGCCGACCCGAAGAAGGGCGAGTTCGCCGCCGCCATGCACCCGGTGGGGCGCATCGGCAAGGTCGAGGAAATCGCCGGTGCGGTGCTCTACCTGTGCAGCGACGCCGCGGGCTTCACCACCGGCCATTCGCTGGCCGTGGACGGTGGCGCCACCGCCATCTGACCGGCTTCGCGGTCATGCAGGGGCGCCTTCGGGCGCCTTTTTGCATTCTGTTACAGGTCGGACCTGGGCTGGCTCGCGAGGCCACTATCCAGCCACGTGCGGCGTGCGCAGAATCCGCCGAGGTCCGACAAGGAGAACAACATGACCGCAAGCCCCCTGGTAACGATATTCCTGCCCCTGGCGCTGGGCATCATCATGCTCGGCCTCGGGCTGTCCCTGACCCTGGCGGACTTCGCCCGGGTGGTGAAATTCCCCAAGCCGGTGCTGATCGGCCTCGGCTGCCAGATCCTCCTGCTGCCGCTGGCGTGCTTCCTGCTCGCCAAGGGCTTCCAACTGGAGGCGGCGCTGGCGGTGGGCATGATGCTGCTGGCGGCGTCGCCCGGCGGCACCTCGGCCAACCTCTACAGCCACCTGGCCCATGGCGATGTGGCGCTGAACATCACCCTGACGGCGGTGAACTCGGTGATCGCCATCCTCACCATGCCGTTGATCGTCAACCTGTCCCTGGCTCACTTCATGAGCGGTGACCAGGCCATTCCGCTGCAATTTTCCAAGGTGCTGCAGGTGTTCGTCATCGTCCTGGGCCCGGTGGCCATCGGCATGTTCCTGCGCAGCCGCTTCCCCGGGTTCGCCGCGCGCATGGAAAACCCGGTGAAGATCATCTCGGCGCTGTTCCTGCTGCTGATCATCGTGCTGGCGGTGGCCAAGGACTGGCGCACCTTCGTCGACTACGCCCCGGTGGTGGGCCTGGCCGCGCTGGCGTTCAACCTCATCAGCCTGGCGGTGGGCTATTTCGTGCCGCGCCTGTGCCGCCTCAGCCAGCGCCAGGCGGTGGCCATCGGCATGGAGATCGGCATCCACAACGGCACCCTGGCCATCGCCCTGGCGCTGAGCCCGATGCTGCTGAACAACCCGACCATGGCGATCCCGGCGGCCATCTACAGCATCATCATGTTCTTCACTGCCGCCGCCTTCGGCTGGTGGGTCAACCGCGTGCACGGGCGCGAGCTGGCGTCGGAGGCCTGAGGGCGTGTGCCAGTGGCCCGGCTACGGTGCTGTTCCGGGCTCCGTTGCGGTGCACCGGTGAAGCGTGGTTCACCCTGCATTCCCAGGCGGTGCCGGCCGGGGCACAGCAGACACCGTAGGTTGGGCCTCGCTGCGCTCGACGCCAACCTACGAAGCTGATCGATGTGTAGGGTGGATGACGCTCTTTTCATCCACCAGCGGTGCCGGTCATCGCACCGATATCAAGCCGCACGCACGTCAGTTCTTGCCGGTATTCCAGTTGAGGATCACCAGCGTCAGCACCCCGGCGATCAGGCCCCAGAAGGCCGAGCCGATGGACAGCAGGCTCATGCCCGAGGCGGTGACCATGAAGGTGATCAGCGCGGCTTCGCGCTCCTTGGGTTCGTTCATCGCCACGGTCAGGCCGTTGCTGATGGAGCCGAACAGCGCCAGGGCGGCCACCGACAGCACCAGTTCCTTGGGGAAGGCGGCGAACAGCGCGGCGAGGGTGGCGGCGAAGATGCCGGCGATGCCATAGAAGACCCCGCACCAGACGGCGGCGGTGTAGCGCTTGTTGCGGTCCTCGTGGGCGTGCGGGCCGGTGCAGATGGCGGCGCTGATGGCGGCCAGGTTGATGCCGTGGGAGCCGAAGGGCGCCAGCAGCAGCGAGGCGAAGCCGGTGGCCGAGATCAGCGGCGAGGCCGGCACCTGGTAGCCGTCGGCACGCAGCACGGCGATGCCGGGGATGTTCTGCGAGGCCATGGCGACGATGAACAGCGGGATGCCGATGCTGATGATGGCGGTGAGGGAGAAGCTCGGCGTGGTCCACACCGGGCGCGCCAGGGCGAAGCTGAAGCCGCTGAAGTCGAGCAGCCCCAGCGCCGCCGACATGCCGCAACCCACCAGCAGCGCCACCAGCACCGCGTAGCGGGGTTGCAGGCGCTTGAACAGCAGGTAGCTGAAGAACATCGCCAGCACCAGGGCGGTGCGGTGCTGCGCGGCGACGAAGATCTCGCTGCCGATCTTGAACAGGATGCCGGCCAGCAACGCGGCGGCCAGGGAGCCGGGCAGGCGGCGCATCAGGCGCTCGAAACCACCGGTGAGGCCGACCAGGGTGAGCAGCACGGCGCAGACGACGAAGGCACCGATGGCCTCGGCGTAGGGCACGCCCGGCAGGCTGGTGATCAGCAGTGCGGCGCCGGGGGTCGACCAGGCCACGGTGATGGGGGTGCGAAAGCGCAGCGACAGGCCGATGCTGCAGACCGCCATGCCGATGGAGATGGCCCAGATCCACGAGGAGATCTGCCCGGCGCTGAGGCCGGCGGCCTGGCCCGCCTGGAACATCAGCACCAGTGAGCTGGTGTAGCCGGTGAGCATGGCGATGAAGCCCGCCACCACCGCCGACAATGACGAGTCGGCCAGCGGGCGCAGGCGGGGCAGGGGGGCGCTGGAGTCGGAGGCCTGGGTCATCAGACGGTTCCCTTGATGTCGACGAGGATCGGATAGAGCGAGGCCACCAGTAGCAGGGCCATGCCGATATTGAAGGCGCGCAGCACCCGTGGCGAGGACAGCCAGCGGCGCAGCAGGCTGCCGGCGACGGTCCAGAGGCCGACGCTGGGGCAGTTGATCAGGGCGAACAGCGCGGCGATCAACAGCGCGTTGGTGACGAAGTTCTCCTGGGGGGTATAGGTGGTGATGGCGCCGATCGCCATGACCCAGGCCTTCGGGTTGACCCACTGGAAGGCGGCCGCCTGGAGGAAGGTGAAGGGGCGCGCGCCGCTGTCACGGCTGTCCGGGGCGCCGGAGCCGGCGATCTTCCACGCCAGGTAGAGCAGGTAGGCCGCGCCCAGGTAGCGCAGGGCGGTGTAGAGCACCGGCACCTGCTCGAAGACCTGGTGCAGGCCGAGGCCGACCGCCATCACCAGGACCATGAAGCCCAGGCTGATGCCGAGCATGTGCGGCACGCTGCGGCGCACGCCGAAGTTCACCCCGGAGGCGAGCAGCATCATGTTGTTGGGGCCGGGCGTGACCGAGGTGACGAAGGCGAACAGGGCGAAGGCGAGCAGCAGTTCCAGGCTCATGGCAGGGCACTCTTTTTGGAATGCTGGAAGCCTACGGCGTGGCGCGTTGCCGCGCCCCGTACAGCGAAGCGCGCAAAAAGCGATACAGTCGCGTGACGAGTGCGGGAAGAGCCACTACTGTTCCGGTTTTCAGTTTTCCGAGGAGCCCCACGCCATGGACGAGAATCCCTACGCCGCCCCGCAGACCGACCTGGTCGACGCCCAGGCGCCCCGTGAACTGCCGGACTGGAGCCCGGGGCTGCTCAACCTGCTGGGTTGGCTGTGCCTGATCTCGGCGCTGGGCTCGGTGGTGTTGCTGGCGTTCATTTTCCTGGGGGATTTCGTCGGGCTGGAAAGTGCGTCGCGGGTCGCCGACTGGCTGGGGCTCGCAGTGATGCTGTTGGGCAGCTACCTGAGCCTGCGCCTGAAGGGCTTCGCCGAGGCGCGTTTCGCCGCCGGCGGCCTGGCCTGGCCGACCTGGCTGGTGATCCTGGCGGGGGTGGTGACCCAGGCGATGCTGATGCTGGTGGACGACCAGGCCCTGGCGAAGCTGGGCTGGGAGCTGGGCTCGTACCTGGCGCTGATGGTCGGTTACGGCGCGGTCACCGTCTGGCTGGCGGTGCGCCTGCTCAAGGTGCAGAACGTCTACCCGGTGTTCCGGGTGATGGCCTGGCTGCTGCTGGTGGGCGGGGTGATGATGGCGACCGTGCTGCTGGTGATGGTCGCACTGCTGCCGCTGCTGGCCTCTTCCGTCGCCATGGCCCTGGTGTTCTTCCAGGGCGCGCGGGACATGACCGGGCGCGCCTGATCAGGCCGCTTCCTCGCTCTCGCCCGGACGGGCGCTGGACAATGCCTGGTTGACCTTCAGCCAGCCGTCCACGGCGTCCGCCCCGGCCTCGCTGAAGGCGCGCTCCAGCAGGCGCGCCTGTTCGCGGCGCAGGCTCTTCTCCAGTTTCGAACCGTCGGCGGTCAGGCCCAGCTGGCGCTTGCGCTTGTCGTCGTCGGCGGTGCTGCTCTGCACCAGGTCCATCTCCATCAACTGGCGCAGCGGCGTGTTCAGCGCCTGCTTGCTGACGCCCAGGTAGCCGAGCATCTCCTTCACGCTCAGGCCCGGGTACTTGGCGATGAAGAACAGGATGCGGTGGTGCACCCGCGACAGGCCGCGACGGGCGAGCATTTCGTCGGGCTTGCTGGTGAAGGCCTGGTAGCCGAAGAAGAAGGCTTCCATGGCGGCGTGCTGGACGGCTGGGTTTTTAAGGTCAAGCATATTGACGTATCCATCCCGGGCATCGTAATTTCGGTCAAGCAGTTTGACTTAATTTTCCCGCCTTCGCACCCGGTGACAACCCATGGCCTTCTCCGAACGCATCGCCCGCCTGAAAAGCTCCTTGATCCGTGAAATCCTCGCCGCGGCGCAGCGCCCGGAAGTCATGTCCTTCGCCGGGGGCCTGCCGGCCGAGCCGATGCTGCCGAAGGTGGAGTGGGCACAGATGCCGGTGAGCATGGGCCAGTACGGCATGAGCGAGGGTGAACCGGCGCTGCGCGAGGCCATCGCCGCCGAGGCGCAGAAGCTGGGCGTGCAGTGCGACGCCAGCCAGGTGCTGATCGTCAGCGGCTCCCAGCAGACGCTGGACCTGGCCTCCAAGCTGTTCATCGACCCGGGCACCGAGGTGCTGCTGGAGGCGCCGACCTACCTGGCCGCCCTGCAGGCCTTCCAGCTGTTCGGCGCCGACTGCATCGCCGTCGCCCAGGAGGCCGACGGCCCCGAGCTGGCCTCCCTGCGCCAGCGCCTGGAGCAGCACAAGCCGGCCTTCGCCTACCTGATCCCGACCTTCCAGAACCCCTCGGCCGTGCGTTACAGCGAAGCCAAGCGCGACGCCGTGGCAGCGCTGCTGGACGAGTTCGGCGTGACCCTGATCGAAGACGAGCCCTATCGTGAGCTGGTGTTCGACGAAGGCACCGCCACCCCCATCGTCAGCCGCCTGAAGAAGGCCAGCTGGATCTACACCGGCACGGTTTCCAAGACCCTGCTGCCGGGCCTGCGCGTGGGCTTTTTGATCGCCAGCCCGGACCTGTTCCCCTACCTGCTGCGCCTGAAGCAGTCGGCCGACCTGCACACCAACCGCATCGGCCAGTGGCAGGCCCTGCAGTGGCTGGGCACCGAGCAGTACCGCGAGCACCTGGCCGAGCTGCGCGGCTTCTACCGCCAGCGCCGCGACGCCATGCAGGCGGCGCTGGAGGAGCACTTCGCCGACCTCGCCACCTGGCAGGTGCCCCAGGGCGGGCTGTTCTTCTGGCTGGCGCTGAAGCAGCCGCTGGACACCCGTACCCTGCTGAAGCCGGCGCTGGAGCAGAATGTCGCCTTCATGCCGGGCGAGCCCTTCTTCATCGACCCGGACCAGCACCCCGGCTACCTGCGCCTCAACTTCAGCCATGTGGCGCCCGAGCGCCTGGGCGAAGGCCTGCAGCGCCTCGCCGGGGTCATCCGTCACGCACTGGCCGCCGAGGCCGCCTGATCCAGGAGCACGACATGTACAAGGTCCACGGCGATTACATCTCCGGCAACTGCTACAAGGTCAAGCTGATACTCACCCTGCTCGGCAAGCCCTACCAGTGGGTGCCGGTCGACATCCTCAAGGGCGAGACCCAGAGCGAAGCCTTCCTGGCGCTGAACCCCAACGGCAAGATCCCGGTGCTGGAACTGGAAGACGGCACCACGCTGTGGGAGTCCAACGCCATCCTCAACTTCCTCGCCGAGGGTAGCGACCTGCTGCCCAGCGAGCCGCGCCTGCGCACCCAGGTGCTGCAGTGGCAGTTCTTCGAGCAGTACAGCCACGAGCCCTATGTGGCGGTGGCGCGCTTCATCAAGCTGTACCAGAGCATGCCCGCCGAGCGCGAGGAGGAGTACCGCACCTGCCTGGTGCGTGGCTACAAGGCGCTCAAGGTGATGGAGCAGCAGCTGTCGCGCACGCCGTACCTGGTGGGCGAGCAGTACTCCATCGCCGACATCGCTCTCTACGCCTACACCCATGTGGCGGAAGACGGCGGTTTCGACCTCTCGCGCTTCCCGGCCGTGCTGGCCTGGATGGAGCGCGTGGCCAGCCATCCCAGGCACGTGGGCATGCTGGGCTGAACCCGGCCGGCAGGGCATGCAGGGCCCTGCCGCGTCACGTGGCGCGCCTGCTTTCGCTGGTCTAACGTGGCGACATCGGCTCGCGACGGGCCAGGCAGGGAGACGTCCATGAAATACAAGGGTGGCTGCCACTGCGGCCGGATTGCGTTCGAGGTGGACGGCAGTCCGCTGGCCGAGGTGATGGAGTGCAATTGCTCGTTGTGCAGCAAGCGCGGCTACTTGCTGTGGTTCGTGCCACGGGCGCAACTGACGCTGTCGACACCGGATGCGGACCTGTCCACCTACCGCTTCAATCGCATGCACATCGCCCATCACTTCTGCGCCCACTGCGGCTGTGCGCCCTTTGGCGAGGCGGCCGATCCCAAGGGCAATGCCATGGCGGCGGTGAACGTGCGCTGCCTGGAAGGGGTCGATCCCGACACCCTGAAGGTGGTGAAGGTGGATGGACGGAGCTTCTAGCTCGCTTGGTCAGGCAAAACGATGTGCTGCATTCGACTCCGCCCGACGGAGATGAAGAGCGACCTCCACCCTACGCAGCGGTCATGCGGGATGCACCTGCAGGGGCGACTCCAGTCGCCCGGCGGTGCCTCGCCGCCGGTCTTGTGGGGGGAGTTCACTGGCTCTGTCTGCGTTAGCTTTGTGGATTCAATGAAAAGCCTCAAGAGCGGCGCTTTCAGGACGATTCTGGATTCCTGGAGCACCCGCCGCATGGGTTTCGCTTCGCTCTACACCCTCCTACGAAAGCCGCCAGCCGCGGCGCGCCCCCAGTGGTGATGCGCACATCAGCGGAGCATTGGGCATCGATGTTGGAGCGAGGGGAGTCTGGCGGAGCCAGACCCGTATGCAGGGGCAAGCCTCTTTGGTTTCTTTCTTGTGGGCGGCATTCCGACGACTGAAGAAAGAACTCGCCCGGCAAGGCGAAACAGAAACCATCAGCAAGACTCGGCAATCAACCGGGCTCCAAATCTGCTAGCAACCCTTAACGCAGACAGAGCCAGTTCATTCGCGAGAAGAGCCCACCTCGAATCCTGAAACCCGATAAACGAAAAAACCGGCCGAGGCCGGTTTTTTCATGGGCGCGCGAATCAGCGGATCAGGCTGAGAAACTCGCTGCGGGTCGCGGCGTTCTGGCGGAATTCGCCGAGCATCACCGAGGTGACCATGGAGGAGTTCTGCTTCTCCACGCCGCGCATCATCATGCACATGTGCTGGGCCTCGATGACCACGGCGACGCCGGCGGCGCCGGTGACCTGCTGCACGGCCTCGGCGATCTGGCGGCTGAGGTTCTCCTGGATCTGCAGGCGGCGGGCGAACATGTCGACGATGCGCGCGACCTTGGACAGGCCCAGCACCTTGCCGCTCGGCAGGTAGGCGACGTGGGCCTTGCCGATGAAGGGCAGCAGGTGGTGCTCGCACAGGGAGTACAGCTCGATGTCCTTCACCAGCACCATTTCGCTGTTGTCGGAGCTGAACAGCGCACCGTTGGTGACTTCCTCCAGGGTCTGCTCATAGCCACGGCAGAGGTACTGCATGGCCTTGGCGGCGCGCTTGGGGGTATCCAGCAGGCCTTCGCGGGAGACGTCCTCGCCGAGCTGGCCGAGGATCGCGGTGTAGTGTTGCTCGAGTTTCTGATTGCTAGATTCCATGGGGCTTCCAGGGGCTAGTGAAATATCAGCGTGCCCGTCGTGGGCCTCCCGGTGCCCGGGGGCCGCACCGCGTGCCCATCTCGGTGGGCTCGGGACAGCTTCTGCACGCTATGGCCGGGTTGCTGGCGATAGAGGTGGGCATCATACCCGCCATGACGCTTCGGGTCGCGTCGGTGAAGCGGCCATTGTACTGCGCGCGCCGTTGCGCCCGGGTATCCGTATGCGCCATGCGGGGGCTCAGGCGGCGACGGCGCCCCGGCTGAAGTGCAGGTAGGAGCCCTTGAAGCGCTCGCCGTTGGCCAGCATGCAGTCGGCGTGGCTGACGTTCATGCCGTAGCCGAGCTCGGCCATCTCGTCGTGGAAGGTCTGCTGGCCCTGGCGATCCGGATCGACCAGCAGCACTTCCACGGAGCTCGCGGAGTGGCGGTCGATGAAGTCGGCCAGGTCGGCCTGGTTGTCATGGTCATAGAGCAGGTCGCTGCCGATGATCAGGTCGAACTCGCCGAACGCCTCGGTGCCGCTCCAGTCGCAGGTCTCGTAGCGCATCGGCGGCAGGCCGTTGAGGCGGGCGTTCTCGGCGAGGAAGGTGGGGATCAGCGGGTGGATGTCGCTGGCGGTCATGTCGCCGCCGCGCTGGTGGCCCACCAGGCTGGCCAGGCAGAGCCCGGCGCCGACTTCCAGCACGCGCAGGCCGGTGAGGTCGCGGGTCGCCATCGTCTGGGCCAGCGCTTCGCCTGCCGGCCAGACCTGGCCGAACAGGGCCCAGGTGTCTGCGGTGATGCCCAGGCCGGCAGCCTCGCCCAATGGGTCATGGAATTGCTCGGCGTCCAGCAGCGACTGCATGTGGAAGTCCCGGCCGCCCACGCGGAAGGTGCTGGTCTTGATCAGATAGCCTGGCATGTCGCTCCTCAGCGCTGGAAAAAGAGAAGGCAAAAAAAAGCCCCGGAAACCCGGGGCTTCTTTGGAGGCGGGGGTCAGACCACCTGGACTTGCTCGGCCTGCAGGCCTTTCGGGCCTTTGGCGACCAGGTAGCTCACCTGCTGGCCTTCGGCGAGCGACTTGAAGCCGGCGCTTTCGATGGAGCGGTAGTGAACGAAGAGGTCCGGGCCTTCCTGGGGGGTGATGAAGCCGAAGCCTTTTTCATCGTTGAACCATTTGACGGTGCCGGATTGACGATTGGACATGATGTATCTCCAGGGAAATGTAATGGCATCGACGCCGGGACATCCGGGTCGAGACTGAGGGCGAAAGCGAAGGAAGCCGAGGAGATGAAAAGATGGGAATCGTTACATCAGGTCAGAAATCGCAATGACACGTTGCATCCAGTGCGCACACCATACTCCTAATGTGGGAATAACCCAGGTTTATTTTTGTCGGTGCGCCGTCAGGGGCGTCCGGTAGGGAAGAAAAGGCCGCCATCAGCTGAATATGGGGGGACCGATGGCGGCCCTACTGCAGCCCTCAGCAGGGCTTCCAGAGGATAGTGAGGCTCCCGCCACGCGCCATCGCCGCCCGTCGCCGGGCCGCCGGCAGCTCACGCGTCCGAGGGCGGTGGCAGGCGTTCGGCCCAGGTTTCAGCCCACTCGGCAAGGGGCAGGCAGCGGCGGACCAGTTCCTCGCCGTCCTCGCTGAGCCGATAGCCGGCATCCCCCGTGTCGATCAGCAGCGCCTGGCGCAGTTCGCCCATGCGGGTATTGAGCACCGAGGGCGAGAGGCCTTCGCAGCGCGCCTGGAGTTCGCGGAAAGTAGCCGGGCCCTGGCGCAGTTCCCAGAGGATACGCAGGCTCCAGCGGCGGCCGAGCAGGTCCAGCAGGGCCATGATGGGCCGGCCGGTGGCGGAGCCACGGACGGGCTTGCCGGGGAGGGGGAGGGTCATGATCTTGCTCCTTGCTTCTTTTTTAGTAGCAGGCGAAAGGCTTTGCTGCTACGTTTTGCGTAGCGTAACAGCCCGACAGGAGATTCGGCCATGAGCACTGCGCGTATCCAGCCCCTCGAAGCCCCCTATGACCCGGCGGTACAGGCCGCCTTCGACAAGGTGATGCCGCCCGGCGTGCCGCCGCTGAAGCTGTTCCGCAGCATGGCGCACAACCCCCGCGTGTTGCAGCGCTTGATCGCGGGAGGCCTGCTCGACCCCGGCAGCATCAGCCTGCGTGAGCGCGAGGTATTGATCCTGCGCACCACCGCCCGGTGCGGCGCCGAATACGAATGGGGCGTTCACGTGGCCTTCTTCGCCGAGCGCGCGGGGTTCAGCGCGGAGCAGGTGGCGGACAGCTGCAGCGAACGGCCTGAGCCGTCACTGTGGAGCGCGGCCGAACTGGCGCTGATGGAACTGGCCGATGGCCTGAACCGCTCGGCGCGGGTGGAGGAGGGGCTGTGGCGGCGGCTGGCCACGTACTTCAGCGACGCGCAACTGATCGAGTGCCTGACGCTGGTCGGCTTCTACCACGCGGTGTCGTTCGTGGTGAACGGCACCGGCGTGGAGCGGGAGGCGGGCGTGCCGCGCTTCCCGCGCTGACTACTCGTCGCGGCCTTCGAGCATGGTGCGGCGCAGCATCACGTAGAGCGCGCCGGTGCCACCGTGGCGCGGCAGGCAGGAGGTGAAGCCGAGCACTTGCGGGTGCTGGCGCAGCCAGGTGTTGACGTGGCTCTTGATCAGCGGGCGCTTGCCGTCCAGGCGCGCGGCCTTGCCATGGGTGATGCGCACGCAGCGGATCTCGAACTTCGCCGCTTCGGCGAGGAAGTCCCAGAGGGTTTCGCGGGCTTTCTCGACGGTCATGCCGTGCAGGTCGAGGCTGCCTTCGAAGCCGATCTGGCCGAGCTTGAGCTTGCGCATCTGGCCTTCCTGCACGCCGTCGCGGGCCCAGTGCAGTTCGTCCTCGGCGCCGACGTCGATGACGAACAGGTCGGAGAGGCCGTCCACCTTGGTCGATTCGGTTATCTGGGTCGCATTCTGGCGCAGGCTGGCGACCTGTTTGCGGTCGGCCTTCGGCTTGCCGGTTTCCGCACGGTCGTTCTGGATGCGCTTCACGCCGCGCATCTCGTTGGTGAACAGGGAAAAGTCGTCGTCTTGCATAGGGCCTCCACGAAGGAGGCCTAGTTTAACCAACAGAGGGGGGCGGGCGTCAGTCGCGCTTCTTCATCAGCCCGGGAGAGAGGCTCAGGTCGTTGCGACGGCGGGAGCGGCGGCGGGCGATGCGCCAACCGGCGACGCCGAGCCAGAGGAACACCAGGCCGATGACCAGGAGCACCACGGCGGAACCGGTGCTGTCATTGAGCGTACCGAGGGCCGGCGGGCGACCGAGCAGGGTGGCGGTGCCGGCCATGGCCAGCAGGATGCCGAAGCTGGCGATCAGGGCGGCCAGGGCCGCAGCGAAGCGCCAGCGCCAGCTGCCCGGGCCACGGGGGCGCAGGCGGCGGGCATCGAAACCATCGGATAACTTCATCCGGACGTCCTCTGTTGCAATCGGGCGTATGACCGGCGCATGTCGGCGTGGTTCCGGTCATGCGCCCGATTGGATGTCGCGAGATGTTCAGCGCTCAGGTTCAGGCCAGGGCGCGTGCGTGGGGCACCACGCTGGCGAAGTTGTCGGCGAGGGCGATGACTTCGACGCGGTGCATGTCTTCGGCGCTGATCACGCCGCCGTCGGTGGTGGGCAGGTCGCGGGTGGCGCAGGCGGCGGCGACCAGGGTGCAACGGTAGCCGTAGTCCTTGGCGGCGCGCACAGTGGTGCTGACGCTGGAATGGGTCATGAAGCCGCAGACGACGAGGTCCAGATGGCCGATGTCCTGCAGGCGGTCATGCAGTTCGGTGCCGGCGAAGGCATTGGGCAGGCGCTTCTCGACCACGATCTCGCCCGGCAGCGGAGCGACTTCGGGGAGGTGCTGGCCGCGTTCGCCCTGAGGGTCGAGCAGGCCGCCGGGCACCCCCAGGTGTTTGACGTGGACCACGGCGCTGCCGATGGCGCGGGCGGCCGCCAGCAGGGTGGCGATCTCCTCGAGCGCGGCGTCCAGGCCGGGCAAGGCGAGGACGCCGCTGCGGTACTCCTCCTGCGCGTCGATGATCACCAGGGTGGCGTTGTTCAGGCTGGCGGGCGGGTAACCACGGCCACTCAGTTGGAACATGGATTTGGGGGCGGACATGCGGATCTCCGGTACGGCTGTGCCGCCCATTGTCCGCCGAGCGGCGCGATAAGTGAACCATGTCGCGCATCCTACTTGTCGATCCCGGTACGGCCGTGCACCATCGATGCGTTTCGCAGGATGCGAAGTCCCCCGCAGAAGGAGCTGCCCATGCCCGATTTCTCTGAAGTCCCCGCTTATTTCTGGTTGCTCTTCGCCCTGGCCGTGGCCATCGCGGTGATGCGCGAACTGCGTCGTGAACGGCGCGAGGACATCGGGCAGCCGCCGCGTCGCCGGCCATGAGCCGACGGGTGTAGAATCGCCTGTCCGTTCTTGTCTGAGGTCGTCCTTCGTGTCCGAATCCCGCTTGCGCACCCTGCGCGATCACATCCGCTGGGCGGTCAGCCGTTTCCATGCGGAAAACCTGTTCTTCGGTCATGGCACTGACAACGCCTGGGACGAGGCGCGCCAGTTGGTACTCGGCGCCCTGCACCTGCCCTACGAGGTGGCCGACAGTTACCTCGACTGCCGCCTGGAAGACGACGAGCGTGCCCACGTCCAGGCGCTGTTGCGCCGCCGCATCCTCGAGCGCGTGCCGGTGGCCTACCTGCTGGGCGAGGCCTGGTTCTGCGGCATGCCTTTCGTGGTGGACGAGCGTGTGCTGGTGCCGCGCTCGCCCATCGCCGAACTGATCCAGCAGGGCTTCGAGCCCTGGCTGGCCGCGGACCCTGCCCGCATCCTGGACCTGTGCACCGGCTCCGGCTGCATCGGCATCGCCGTTGCCCACGCCTTCCCGGATGCCGAGGTGGTGCTGGCCGACCTGTCCTTCGACGCGCTGGAAGTGGCCAACCTGAACATCGAGCGGCATGACCTGGAAGACCGCGTCTTCACCGTCCAGGGCGATGGCTTCGATGGCCTTCCGGGGCAGCGCTTCGACCTGATCCTGTCCAACCCGCCCTATGTGGACGCCGAGGATTTCGCCGACATGCCCGAGGAGTTCCAGCACGAGCCGGCCATGGGCCTGGCCTGCGGCGACGACGGGCTGGACCTGGTGCGCCGCATGCTGGCCGAGGCCGCCGACCACCTCACCGAGCGCGGCACGCTGATCGTCGAGGTCGGCAACAGCCAGGTGCATGTCGAGGCGCTGTATCCGGAAGTGGACTTCACCTGGCTGGAGTTCAGCCACGGCGGCCACGGCGTGTTCCTGCTCAGTGCCAGCCAGTGCCGGGAGCACCAGGCGCTGTTCCGCTCGCGCCTGAACGGCTGAACAACGCCAAGCCCCGAAGCCCGTCCCCGCCAGGCGACGGGCTTTTTCATGCCTGGGCATTTTGGGGGGGCCGTGGGCGGGTGGAGCCCGCGCAAGAGAGGCAACGGCCCTGTCGGGGTGCACCCGACCTAGGGGCAGTGCCTCCCGTGGCGCGTGTGGGGCGCGCGCAGGCTCAATGCGTGGCGATCCAGATCAGCAGCCCCGCCTGGAACACCGCGAACACCACCAGGCAGGCGATGGTGAAGCGCAGGCCGCTGTCTTCGCGCTGGAAGGCGTCGACCCGCTCCTGCAGCTTGCGGATCTCGATCTCCTGCTGGTGCAGGTTGTGGTCGGCCTGCTGGAGCATGGCGGCGGCGTCGAGCATGTCGACGACCTGCACCTTCTCCCGGTTCCAGTCCTCGTGCAGCTCGCTGACGCGACCGGCGCGGTACTCGGCCTTCAACTGCAGCGCATCGAGGTAGGCGACTTCGAAGCCCTGTGCCTTGAGGAAGTGGTCGCGGCGCAGGCGGAAGTCTTCGGCTACGGCGTCCTTGGCTGCCAGGGCACCGCCCTCGACCTTGTAGTGCGGCCAGTGACGCCGCGCCCAGCCGATGCCGCGTGCCAGCAGGAAGCGGCCGAGGCCGCGGTTCTGCGGCTCCAGCTGAAGGCCGCTGTCGGCGCCGAAGCGCACTTCCTTCAGGCGGTGGTCGGCCCAGACCTCGAACAGGTTCTGCTCCTTGCGCACGCGCTGCCCGGGCAGGTGCAGGCTCAGGTGCAACACGCTCTGGTCGGTGCTGTGGCGCTCCACCTCGCCGAGCTGGACGAAACGCAGCGGCCGCGCACCGGTCTGGCGATCGGTGGGCAGGGGCGCCAGGCGCAGCAGCTGGAAACGCTCCGGCGGCAGGTCGGCCCAGGGGTGCGGCTGCGGCGTCGGTTCGGTGGTTTCCTGCTGTTCGGTTTCGCTGTCGGTCATCGAGCACAATCCTGTGGCGGAGTGCAGCGG
Organism: Pseudomonas sp. No.21; assembly: GCF_054558415.1. Lineage (NCBI taxonomy): Bacteria > Pseudomonadati > Pseudomonadota > Gammaproteobacteria > Pseudomonadales > Pseudomonadaceae > Pseudomonas > Pseudomonas sp. No.21. The sequence goes on along the minus strand of NZ_BAAJNO010000019.1, from coordinate 19,855 downwards.
CCCAGTGGCGGCGCGCTGACCTGACCCTTATCGGCCGCTTTTCCCGTCGCTGGAGGGCAGGCGTTCGATGAAGGCGATCAGGCGTTCGCCGAGCTCGCGGGCCAGGGGCAGGCCGGGGGAATTATAGGTGGCGAGCGGGTCGCGGGCATCCGCCGGGGTGATGCGCAGGACGTGGTCCATGCCCGGGATTATCGCCAGCTCGGCATCCGGGCGGATCGCCTGCAGGGCACGGGCGTCAGCCACCTCCACCTGGCTGTCGTGGGTGCCCTGGACGATCAGCGCCGGCACCCGCACGGCGGCGAAGGCGGCGGCCGGGTCCTTGGCGAAGAGCGAGATGAGGTAGGGCTGCACGCTGGGGCGGTAGAGCACCAGCAACGGCTTGGGCACGCCCGGCACCTGATGCCCGGCCCTGAGGCTGGCGAGGATTTCGTTGCTGCGTGCCAGCAGTGGGGACGGCAGGCGCCGTTGCAGTTGCTCCTGCAGCACCTGGTCGATGGGGCGGGCGCTGCCGGCGATGGAGACCAGCGCATCGGCGCCGGCATCTGGCGCGGCCAGGCTGGCGATCAGCGCGCCCTCGCTGTGGCCGATCAGCACCAGGCGCGAGAAGCGTGGGTCGGCCTTCAGCGTGCGGCCCCAGGCCACCGCATCGGCCACATAGAGGTCGACGCTCAGTTGCCGCTCGTCGGGGCCGGCGGCCCGGCTCGCGGCGATGCCGCGCTTGTCGTAGCGCACGCTGGCGATGCCGTTGCGTGCCAGCAGCTCGGCGAGCTTCTTCAGGCTGTCGTTGCGCCCGCCCATGGGGTTGTTGCCGTTGCGGTCCGTCGGGCCGGAGCCGGCCAGCAGCAGCGCCACCGGCACCGGCGCCTCGCTCTTGGGCCGCAGCAGGGTGCCGTGCAGGGTGCCGCTGGCGGTCTCCAGCTCGATGGGGCGCTGCAGGACGGTCCAGGGGCTGGCCAGGGCGCTACCGGTGAAGGCCAGGAAGAGGAGGGCAAGTAAGGGGAGGAAGCGTGGCATGAAGGGTTCCGGGTACGGCGACGTGGCTTTGACGCCGGCGCCGGCGCAAGGTTCGTGGGTGAACTGGCCGGGCGCCGCAGGTATACTCCTCGGCCTTTCTTCGAGGCCCATTTCAGCGGAGCACTGTGCATGTCCGGCAACACCTACGGCAAGCTGTTCACCGTCACCACGGCTGGCGAAAGCCACGGCCCGGCGCTGGTCGCCATCGTCGACGGCTGCCCGCCCGGGCTGGAGCTTTCCCTGGAGGACCTGCAGCGTGACCTCGACCGCCGCAAGCCGGGCACCAGCCGCCACACCACCCAGCGCCAGGAAGCCGACGAGGTGGAAATCCTCTCCGGCGTCTTCGAAGGCCGCACCACCGGCTGCTCCATCGGCCTGCTGATCCGCAACACCGACCAGAAGTCCAAGGACTACTCGGCGATCAAGGACCTGTTCCGCCCGGCCCACGCCGACTACACCTACCACCACAAGTACGGCGTCCGCGACTACCGCGGCGGCGGCCGTTCCTCGGCGCGCGAGACCGCCATGCGCGTCGCCGCCGGCGCCATCGCCAAGAAGTGGCTGGCCGGGCAGGGCATCCGCATCCGCGGCTACATGAGCCAGCTCGGCCCCATCGAGATCCCCTTCAAGACCTGGGACTCGGTGGAGCAGAACGCCTTCTTCAGCCCCGACCCGGACAAGGTGCCGGAGCTGGAGGCCTACATGGACCAGCTGCGCCGTGACCAGGATTCCGTCGGCGCCAAGATCACCGTCGTCGCCGAAGGCGTGCCGCCGGGCCTGGGCGAGCCGATCTTCGATCGCCTGGACGCGGAACTGGCCCACGCGCTGATGAGCATCAACGCGGTGAAGGGCGTGGAGATCGGCGCCGGCTTCGCGTGCGTCGCCCAGCGTGGCACCGAGCACCGCGACGAGCTGACCCCGGAAGGCTTCCTCAGCAACAACGCCGGCGGCATCCTCGGCGGCATTTCCTCGGGTCAGCCGATCGTCGCTCACCTGGCGCTCAAGCCCACCTCCAGCATCACCACGCCGGGCCGCTCCATCGACGTCGACGGCAACCCGGTGGACGTGATCACCAAGGGCCGCCACGACCCCTGCGTCGGCATCCGTGCCACGCCCATCGCCGAAGCCATGATGGCCATCGTGCTGATGGACCACCTGCTGCGCCATCGCGGGCAGAACGCCGATGTGCGCGTCACCACCCCGGTGCTCGGCCAGCTGTGACCGGCGGCGCGCTGCCGTACTGGCGGCTGTCCGGCTTCTACCTGTTCTACTTCGCCCTGCTGGGCGCCACGGCGCCCTTCCTCGGGCTCTACTTCGCCCACCTGGGCTTCTCCGCCGCGCGCATCGGCGAGCTGGTGGCCATCCCCATGCTGATGCGCTGCGTGGCACCCAACCTCTGGGGCTGGCTGGGCGACCGCAGCGGCCGGCGCCTGGCCATCGTGCGGTTGGGCGCGCTCTGCACCCTGTGCACCTTCGCGCTGATCTTCGTCGACAAGAGCTACGCCTGGCTGGCGATGATCATGGCCCTGCACGCCTTCTTCTGGCATGCGGTGCTGCCGCAGTTCGAAGTGATCACCCTGGCGCACCTCAAGGAGCAGGCGGCGCGCTACAGCCAGATCCGCCTGTGGGGCTCCATCGGCTTCATCCTCACCGTGGTCGGCCTGGGCAAGGCGTTCGAGGTGTTCAGCCTGGACGTCTACCCGGTGGCGCTGGTGGTCATCATGGCCGGCATCGTGCTCAGCAGCTGGTGGGTGCCCAATGCCACGCCAGTGGCCCGGGAGGGGGGCGCCAGCGGCGGCTTCCTCGACCAGCTGCGGCAACCCGGGGTGCTGGCGTTCTACCTGTGCGTGGGGTTGATGCAGCTGTCCCACGGCCCGTACTACACCTTCCAGACCATCTACCTGGAAAGCCTCGGCTACCCGCGCGGCTTCATCGGCCAGCTGTGGGCGCTGGGCGTGGTGGCGGAGGTCTTGATGTTCCTGGCGATGGCGCGCATCCTCTCGCGCTTCCCGGTTCGCCAGGTGCTGGCCGCGAGCTTCCTGCTCGCCGCGTTGCGCTGGCTGCTGCTGGGGCATCTCGCCGACAACCTCGCGGTGCTGCTGTTCGCCCAGGTGCTCCATGCGGCGACCTTCGGCAGCTTCCATGCGGCGGCCATCCATTTCGTGCAACGCCAGTTCGGCCCGCAGCAGCAAGGCCAGGGCCAGGCGCTCTACGCAGCCCTCGCCGGCACCGGCGGCGCGCTCGGAGCCCTGTACTCCGGTTACAGCTGGAACAGCCTGGGCGCCTCCTGGACCTTCGTCATCGCCAGCCTGGCCGCCATGGCCGCTGCCGTTATCATTGCCACTCAATTGAAAGAGGAGCGGGCATGAACCGCCAAACACTCACCCGTGAAATCATCGAGGCCGGCCGCTTCCTCTATGGTCGCGGCTGGTCCCCGGCCACCAGCAGCAACTACTCGGCGCGGCTGTCGGCCGACCAGGCGCTGCTGACCGTCTCCGGCAAGCACAAGGGCCAGCTCGGCGAGGACGACGTGCTGGCCACCGACCTCGACGGCATCAGCCAGGAGCCCGGCAAGAAGCCTTCCGCCGAGACCCTGCTGCACACCCAGCTGTACCGCTGGAAGCCGGAGATCGGCGCCGTGCTGCACACCCATTCGGTCAATGCCACGGTGCTCTCGCGCCTGACCCTGGCCGACTCCCTGGTGTTCGCCGACTACGAACTGCAGAAGGCCTTCAGCGGCGTCTCCACCCACGAGTCGCAAGTGCTGGTGCCGATCTTCGACAACGACCAGGACATCGCCCGCCTGGCGGCCAAGGTGCAGCCCTGGCTGGACGCACACCCCGACTGCGTCGGCTACCTGATCCGTGGCCACGGCCTCTACACCTGGGGCCCACGCATGAGCGACGCGCTGCGCCAGGTCGAAGCCTTCGAGTTCCTGTTCGAGTGCGAGCTGAAGGTTCGCGCCCTCCACAAACCCTGACGCTTCCTTCCACCGAAGATGCATGACCGATCGAGCGTCCGCCCGACCCGCCCCAGAGCGGGAGCGCGGCGCCAGGAGCAGCCCCGATGAGCAGCCTTACCGTCTATCACGAGTCCAGCCCCGAGGTTCCGAACAAGATGCTGACCCATGTCGACGACATCGCCAGCACCCTCGCCGATGTCGGCGTGCGTTTCGAGCGCTGGCAGGCCAGTGCGCCGATCACCGCCGGCGCGTCCCAGGAGGAGGTGATCGCCGCCTACCGCCCGCAGATCGACGCCCTGATGCAGGAGCGCGGCTACGTGACGGTGGACGTGGTCAGCCTCGACCGCGACCACCCGCAGAAGGCCGAGCTGCGTGCCAAGTTCCTCGACGAGCACCGCCACGCCGAGGACGAAGTACGCTTCTTCGTCGCCGGGCGCGGCCTGTTCACCCTGCACATCGACGACTACGTCTACGCCGTGCTGTGCGAGAAGAACGACCTGATCTCGGTGCCCGCCGGCACCCGCCACTGGTTCGACATGGGCGAGGAGCCGCACTTCGTCGCCATCCGCCTGTTCAACAACCCCGAGGGCTGGGTGGCGCAGTTCACCGGCGAGGAGATCGCCAGCCGGTTCCCGCGGTTGGAGGATTGAGCGTGCAAACCCCATCGGTGGGCTGAAGCCCACCCTACGCCCACCCTGCGTTCGCCCCGACGCCCAGAGCCGCAGCCTGATCGCCTCTGCCTGTGGGGCACCTGAAAGGGTGGGGTCCACTGAACATCGAAACATCGGAGCCTGCATGCCCATCAAAGCCATCCTCACCGACATCGAAGGCACCACCAGCGCCGTCAGCTTCGTCTTCGACGTGCTCTTCCCCTATGCCGCCCGCCACCTGCCGGAGTTCGTCCTGGCCCACGCCGAGCGGGCGGATGTCGCCGAGCAGCTGCAGGCGGTGCGCGCGGAGAGCGGCGAGGCGGGCGCCGATGTGCAACGGGTGGTGGAGATCCTCCTCGGCTGGATCGCCGAAGACCGCAAGGCCACGCCATTGAAGGCGCTGCAGGGGATGGTCTGGGAGCAGGGCTATGCCGCCGGCCAGCTCAAGGGCCACGTCTATCCGGACGCGGTGGATGCGCTGAAGCGCTGGAAGCAGGACGGCTACGACCTCTATGTCTATTCCTCCGGCTCGATCCAGGCACAGAAGCTGATCTTCGGCTGCTCCGAGGCGGGCGACCTGACGCCGCTGTTCTCCGGCTATTTCGACACCACCTCCGGACCCAAGCGCGAGGCGGCCTCCTATGCACGCATCGCCGAGGCCATCGGGCGCCCGGCCGAGGACATCCTCTTCCTCTCCGACGTGGTGCAGGAGCTGGACGCCGCGCAGCAGGCCGGCATGCCCACCATCGGCCTGGCCCGCGAAGGCGGTGAGCTCGCCGGCCATCCCACCGTGGCCAGCTTCGCCGTGATCGACCCGGCGCGCGCCTGAGCCGCCCCGGGGCCTACTGGTCCAGCCACACCGCGCGGTGATCCGAGCCGCGCCAGGGCAGGGTGCCCACCGCGCGTACCGGCCGCTCGCCGCGCACCAGGATGTGATCCAGCCCGAGCATGCCCGGCCACCAGGTGGGGCGGATGCGCGGGCTGGTCAGGCGCAGCCCGGCGGTGGCGAGGAAGTCCTGCAGGCGCGGTGAATAGGCCGTGCTGTTGAAGTCCCCCAGCACGACCACGTCCGGCCCTTCGGAAGCCACGCGCTCGGCCAGCTGCCGCAGCGACTCGTCACGCGCCAGCGCCAGTTGCGTGCCCAGCGGCGGCGGCGGGTGCACGCCGTAGAGCACCGTGCCGTCCTCCAGCTCCGCGCGCAGGTAGGGGTAGCCGGCAGCAGGGCCGGTGAGCTCCAGCACCTGGCAGCTTTTCAGTGGCAGGCGCGAGAACAGCGCCAGGCCGAAGGGCGAATCGCTGTAGCGGGCGCAGGCCTCGAATGGGCGCAGCGCGGTCAGTTGCTCCGACCAGGTGGGCGTGGCCTCGCTGACGAAGATCAGGTCCGCCTTCTGTTCCGCCAGCCAGCGGGCATCGGCGGCGGCATCCGCGTTGTCCAGCTTCAGGTTGAAGGCCAGGAAGCGCCGCGTGGGCGCATCCGTCGCCAGGGGCTCGGCGGGCAAGGGGGTCAGGGCCCAGCCCAGGGCGCCCAGCCCACAGAGCGCGAACAGCAACGATGAGGCATTGCGCGGCTGCACGGCGGCCCCGAGCAGCATCACCACGGCCTGGATCGGCACGAAGTGGCTGAGCAGCTCCAGGCCCCAGTGCAGGCGGCCGAACTGGCCAAGCACCAGGGTGACCAGGGCCAGCCAGGCGAGCTGATTGAGATGAAAGCGCAAGGCCTTGAGCACGCGTGCGTCCTGAATTCTCGGGAAAGGCGCGAATTGTAGGCCATCCGCCGCGCCTCGCGTGATCGGCGACGGGAACCCTGGCCGGCGCCCGTGTCCTAACACTGGAGAGCCACCCTGCCGGAGCCCGCCATGAGCCAACACGCGATGACCCTCTACGCCACGCTGGGCACGCTGTACCTGCTGCTCACCGCCTGGGCCCTGTTCAACGTGCTGGGCAGCGGCGCGCGGCGCGAGCAGAAGGTCCTCTGGACCGCATTGTTGCTGCTGTTCCCGCTGCTCGGGCTGTTCAACTGGGCCTGGATGGGACCGCGTCGCCAGCACCGTTGATCCAGCCTCACCTATCCTGCACTCACAACCCCCGCAACAAGGAGCAACGCCATGGGTTCGATCCTCAACAGCCTGGCCGGGCTGATCATCCTCGCACTCGACATCTGGGCCATCCTCAACGTCATCAAGAGCAACGCCGAGATCGGCATGAAGGTGCTGTGGATCCTGCTGATCGTGCTGCTGCCGGTTATCGGCCTGATCATCTGGGCCATCGCCGGCCCCCGTGGCGATGTGAGGATATGAACCTCCGCCGTGGCGCCTGGCTGCTGCTCGGGGCCTGCCTGGCGCTGCCGGCCCACGCCTACGAGGATGCCGCCTGGGCCGCGCTGCGCAGTGGCCAGGCGGTGTTCCTCATGCACCACGCCACCGCGCCGGGAGCGGGCGACCCCGACACCTTCCGCCTTGGCGACTGCACCACCCAGCGCAACCTCGACGGTGGCGGACGCTACCAGGCCCAGCAGTGGGGCCAGCTGTTGCGCAGCCACTGGATCGAGGGGCCGCGCATCTTCACCGGGCGCTGGTGCCGCACCCAGGACACCGCCCTGGAAATGGGCATGGGCGCCTCGCAGCCGATGCCCGAGCTGGACTACTTCGAGGGGGATACCGCCGTCATGCAGCGCATGCGCCAGGCCATCAACGCGCTGCCGCGCGGCCTGCCGCTGGTACTGGTGACCCATGGGGTGAACATGACGGCCCTGACCGGAGTCCCGGCGGCGCCGGATGAAGCCCTGATCGTCGCGCTGCCCATCACCGAGCCGGCGCGGGTGCTGGCACGGGTGCCCGCGCCGCGCTAGGCCCTGGCGCTCCCGGCGCTGGAGCGAAACGGGGCTCAGATGAGCTGCAGCTGATCCTGCACCGGCTGCATCGCCGCGCCTTCCAGGCGCAAGAGGATGGCCTTGCGCTCCAGCCCTCCGCCGAACCCGGTCAGGCTGCCGTCGCGGCCGATGACCCGGTGGCAGGGGATGATCACCGCGATGGGGTTGGCGCCGTTGGCCAGGCCGATGGCGCGCACCGCCTTGGGCCGGCCGATGCGCAGGGCCTGGGTGGCGTAGCTGATGGTCTGGCCGTAGGGGATCTCCAGCAGTGCCTGCCAGGCGGCGCGCTGGAACTCGGTGCCCTGGGGCGCCAGTTGCAGGTCGAAGCGCTTGCGCTTGCCGGCGAAGTATTCGTCCAGCTGGCGGCAGGCCGCATCGAGCTGGCGGGTGGCCGGGTGCCAGAGCGGGTCCAGCTCCGTGGGCCGTTCGGTCTCCATGTGCAGCAGGCGCAGCCCGGCCTCGTCGCCGGCCAGCAGCAGTGGGCCTATGGGGCTGTCCTGATAGCGGAAGTACATGGATCAATTCTCCGATGCGTAGCTGTGCCAGAGGTACACGGCGGCGTAGGCGCGCCAGGGCCGCCAGTGTTCGGCGCGGCTGGCCAGGGCCTTGGCGCTGATGCCCGCATCGCCCCAGAACGGCGACTTGAGCAGGCCCAGGTCGGCGGTGGGGAAGGCATCCGGCTGGCCGAAGGCACGCAGGGCGATGTATTCGGCGGTCCAGGGGCCGATGCCGGGCAGGGCGCAGAGCCGCGCGATGAGCGCTTCGACGCCCTCGGCCACCGAGAGTTCCAGGGCACCGGAAGCCACCGCGTCGGCGAAGCGGCGCAGCGTCTCCACCCGCTTGCCGGGCATGCCGATGCCGGGCAGCGCGTCGTCGGCGATGGCGCGGGCGGTGGGGAACAGGCGCAGCGGACCGTCGTCGGGGGAATCCGCCAGGGGCTCGCCAAGGCGCTCCACCAGGCGCCCGGCGATGGTCACCGCCGCCTTCACCGTCACCTGCTGGCCGATGATGGTGCGCACGCCCTGCTCGAAGGGGTCGAACGCCACCGGCAGGCGCAGGCCGGGGTAGCGTTCCAGCAGGGGTTGCAGCTGCGGGTCGCCGCACAGGTGCCGGGCGATGGCCAGGGGGTCGCTGTCGAGGTCGAACATCTGCCGCACCCGCGCCACCAGCTCCGCTTCACGGCCGAGGCACGAGGGGCTCAGCTCCAGGGCGAGGTGCCCGGCACCGGGGCGCACGCGAAACCAGCCGTGCAGCTCGCCGAGGCGGAAGCTGCGGCAGTAGCTGGCGGCGTCGATGCGCTCGACGCCGGGCAGGCGGCGCAGGGCGAAGTGGCGCAGGAACTGCTCCCAGCTCCAGGGTTCGATGTAGGGCAGGTGCAGGCCGGTGGCGGCGGGGAGGGATGCGTTCATGGCGCGACGATACCGTCGGTCGTGGCGGCTGTCTCTCGGAAACTGATCATCGAATTCCCCCGCTTCACGGTTCGACCTGAAACCCGGGCCATCGTAGAATGCGCGCCTTTTCTTCGGACGGGCCCGGGCCAGCCGCCCACCCACCTGCAGCCATCACGGGAGACCCCTCATGAGCGACTACCAGGAAACTCTCTACGAAGGCTACGGCCAGCGTTTTCGCATGGACAAGCTGCTCCACGAAGTGCGCACCGAGCACCAGCACCTGGTGATCTTCGAGAACCCGCGCATGGGCCGCGTAATGGCCCTGGACGGCGTGATCCAGACCACCGAGGCGGACGAGTTCATCTATCACGAGATGCTCACCCACGTGCCCATCCTCGCCCACGGCGCCGCGCGGCGCGTGCTGATCATCGGCGGTGGCGACGGCGGCATGCTGCGCGAGGTGCGCAAGCACAAGAGCGTCGAGAGCATCACCATGGTCGAGATCGACGGCACGGTGGTGGAGATGTGCAAGGAGTTCCTGCCCAACCACTCCAGGGGCGCCTATGACGACCCGCGACTGAACCTGGTGATCGACGACGGCATGCGCTTCGTCGCCAGCACCGAGGAGAAGTTCGACGTGATCATCTCCGACTCCACCGACCCGATCGGGCCGGGCGAAGTGCTGTTCTCCGAGAACTTCTACCAGGCCTGCCGCCGCTGCCTGAACGAAGGCGGCATCCTGGTCACCCAGAACGGCACGCCCTTCATGCAACTGGGCGAGGTGCAGACCACCGCCGGCCGCATGAACGGCCTGTTCGCCGACTGGCACTTCTACCAGGCGGCCGTACCCACCTACATCGGCGGTGCCATGACCTTCGCCTGGGGCGCCACCGACCCCGCGTCGCGCAAGGTCTCCCTGGAAACCCTGCGCCAGCGCTTCGCCGGCAGCGGCATCGTCACCCGCTACTACAACCCCGAGATCCACCTCGGCGCCTTCGCCCTGCCGCAGTACGTGCTGCAGGCCATCGGCAAGCCGAGCAACGACTGAGTCCAGTGCCACGCAAAAGGCCCCGCGAGGGGCCTTTTTTGTGCCCGCTCGATGGGCCAGAGGACCCTCCCTGCGGGAGCGGTTTCAACCGCGAAATGGGCTCGCGAAGGACACCGTGGCGGCATAAAACCCGTAGGGGCCAATTCATTCGCCCACGGGCAACGGCGTTGCCCTGATGTGGGCGGGGCAGCCCTGCGGGCTGCTGGGCGACCGAAGTCGCCCCTACAGATCGTGATGCAGGTAGCTCGCCTGCTTCGGCAGCCGCAGGCTGAAGAGGAAGGCCACCACCATCATGGCCGAGACGTACCCGTAGAAGGTCTCCTCCATGCCGATGGACTTCAGCCCCAGCGCCGCGTATTCCGCCGAGCCGCCGAAGACGGCGTTGGCCACCGCATACGCCAGGCCAACGCCCAGGGCGCGGACTTCCGGCGGGAACATCTCGGCCTTCACCAGCCCGCTGATGGAGGTGTATAGGCTGACGATGGCCAGGGCCAGGATGATCAGCGCGAAGGCGATGTAGGGGCTTTGCACGCCCTTGAGCGCGGTGAGGATCGGCCAGGTGCACAGCGCGCCCAAAGCGCCGAACCAGAGCATCGAGGTGCGCCGGCCGATGCGGTCGGAGAGGGCGCCGAACAGCGGCTGCATGAGCATGTAGACGAACAGCGCGCAGGTCATCACGGCACTGGCGGTCCTGGTGGTCATGCCGGCGCTGTTGACCAGGTATTTCTGCATGTAGGTGGTGAAGGTGTAGAAGATCAGCGAGCCGCCGGCGGTGTAGCCGAGCACGGTGACGAAGGCGCGCTTGTGGTGACGGAACAGGTGGCCCAGGCTGCCGGATTCCTCGCTGTGCAACTGGTCCTGGCGGGCGGTCTCGTTCAGCGAGCGGCGCAGGTAGAAGGCGATCACCGCCGTCGCCGCGCCGATCACGAAGGGGATGCGCCAGCCCCAGGCTCGCAGCTCGTCCTCGCTCAGCAACTGCTGGAGGATCACCACCACCAGCACTGCCAACAGCTGCCCGCCGATCAGGGTCACGTACTGGAAGGAGGCGAAGAAGCCGCGCTGGCCCCTGAGCGCCACCTCGCTCATGTAGGTGGCCGTGGTGCCGTACTCACCGCCCACCGACAGCCCCTGGAACAGCCGCGCCACCAGCAGCAGCGCCGGCGCCAGGGCACCGATGGCGGCATAGGTGGGCATGCAGGCGATGGCCAGGGAACCGGCGCACATCATCAGCACCGAGATCATCATCGAGCGCTTGCGCCCGTACTTGTCGGCCACGCGGCCGAACAGCCAGCCGCCGATGGGGCGCATGAGGAAGCCGGCGGCGAACACGCCGGCGGTGTTCAGCAACTGCACGGTCGGGTCGTCGGAGGGGAAGAAGGCCGGGGCGAAATAGATGGAGCAGAAGGCGTAGACGTAGAAGTCGAACCATTCCACCAGGTTGCCGGAAGAGGCGCCGACTATCGCGAACACGCGTTTGCGGCGTTCTTCGAAGCTGTAGTGCGGATGGGGGCTATCGAGATGTTCGGTCGTACTGCTCATGGGGCTGGGCACTCGTTCTGGAAGGAGTTGCGGCCCGCGCCCTCGAACGGGGGGCGGGCCGGGCCTGTCCTTGGATTGACTGCCGGTGTCACAAAATGTTGCGGCTCCTGATATCAGCCAAGCCCCGCTTGGGCGGGAAAGCAACGACCGCAGGGCGGCTCGCGGGGCGATGTTAGGGGACGTATAGGGCGCGCGTAGGATGGGTAGAGCTTGGCGAAACCCATGCTGTGGTGGTCGGTGGCGTGGGTTCGGGCTCGGGATTGATGGGTTTCGCTGCGCTCTACGCCATCCTACGAGACGGGTGCGGGGATCACCGGGCCGAGGCGCAGTTGCATGGCCACGCGGTCGGCCAGGCCGAAGGCCTTTTCCTCCTTGAGGCGGCGGATCAGCTCGTCGTGCAGCTCGGCTTCCTCCAGCGGGCGGAAACCGAGCCGGGCGTAGTAGGGGGCGTTCCAGGGGATGTCGGCGAAGGTGGTCAGGTACAGCGCATCGTGGCCGCGTGCCTCGGCCCAGTCGCGGGCGGCGGCGATCAGGCGACGGCCGATGCCGCGACGGCCCAGGGAAGGCAGCACGTCCAGTTCCGCCAGCAGGGCGATGCCGCCGAGCACCTCCACCAGGGCGAAGCCCACGGCCATGCCGCCGCCCTCCTGTGCCACCCACAGGCGGCCTTCGGCCTGCCCCTGCGCCAGCAGCGCCTGGGGCACGGTCGCCTCGCGCAGGAGTTCGGGAATGGTGCCCTCCGGGAACAGGCTGGCGGCGGCGCGCTCGATCTCGGCCAGCACCGCCAGGTGATGGGGCTCGGCCGGGACCACCGGGTAGTCCTCCTGGGCGGGCATCAGCGCCACTCGCCTTGCTGGTCCACCAGCGTGCGCTCGCCCCGGGTCACGCTCAGGTGGCCGTCTTCGCCGACGACGTAGCGGGTATCGCCGTTGTTGAACTCGTAGCCCAGGGCTTGGCAGGGGGTGACGCCATCGGCACACAGGCGCATGAGCTGGCGGCCCTTGAGTTCCAGGGTGTTGCCGCTCTTCTTGCTGGTGCCGCGGTAGAGCACGTCGTCGCAGCCGACGGTGCCTTCCTCGCACTGCTCGATGATTTCGATGCGGTAGCCGGGGGTTTCCAGGGTCTGTGCCGGCAGCGGACCGGCGACGAGGAGCAGGGGCAGGGCGAGGGTGTATCTCATGACAGGGCGTTCCGGGGCTGGAGTTGGCTGCGGTACTGGCCGGGCGTGATGCCCTTCCAGCGTTTGAAAGCATGGATGAAGTTGGACAGTTCGCCATAGCCGAGGCGTTCGGCGATCTCTTCCAGTCGGATGCCGACGGTGGCCAGCAGTTCCTCGGCCAGGGCGTTGCGCACTTCCTCCTGCAACTGGCGGAAGGAGGTGCCTTCGGCGTCCAGGCGGCGACGCAGGGTGCGCGAGGTCATGTGCAGCTCGTTGGCGATGCGCTCCATGTCCGGCAGCAGACCCGGCTGGGACAGCAGGCGATCGCGGATGCGTCCGGCGAGCCCCACGCGCACCCTGCGGCGCGCCAGCAGTGCCTTGCACTGGGCTTCGCACTGCTGCGCCACCTGCGGGTTGGCGCCGGGCAGCGGCAAATCGAGCAGGGCGCGGGCGAAGACGATGCGATTGTCCTGTGCGCCGAAGCCCGGCGTCACGCCCAGCAGTTCGCGGTAGGGCGTGGCGTCGGCCGGCGCGGGCAGGGCGAGGCTCACGCGCTGCAGCGGCAGGTCGGCATTGTTCAGGTCGCGCTGCACGCTTAGGGCCCCGGAGATGTCGCGCTCCAGCAGGAAGCCGCGCAGGTCCTCGGGCAGGCCGCGCCCCTCCAGCACCAGGTGCGCTTCGTCGTCGTGCTCTTCCAGGCGCATGGTGTGGAAGGCGTAGGTCAGATCCAGGTAGCGCAGGCCCAGTTCGGCGGCACTGCGGTAGGTGGGGCTGCTGAGCAGGGCGAAGCCCCAGATGCCATAGGTGCTGAGGTGGTAGCGGCGGCCGGCCTTGAGGCCGATGCCGGGGATGTGCCCGAGGGCCTGGACGATATTGCGCACCAGGGCCAGTTCCTGCTGCGAGTCGACCTCGGCGCCGGGGTCGGCCAGGGCGTTCCAGTCCAGGCCGGTACCGGCCAGGCAACGCTCCACGGCGAGCCCGTGGTCGAGGCCGAACTGGGTGAGCAGCTGCACGCTGATGGCACTGCGGCGGGGTGGCCAGTGGGAAATGTCCTGCATGTCGTGTCGCGTTCCTTGGCGGTTGAACGGGCATTTCTGTCCGAAAAGCACAATTCGCTGTCCGATCATGCCATAAACAGCGTGCGCCGCCGCGCATTAGCATCCTCTCATCCGCACGTTCGGCTGGCCTGGTCCCCGACGGTTGCGGCGAGCATGGGAGAAAACAATGAACAACAATCCCCAGCACCCGGCGCCCCTGCGCGTGCTGATCATTGGTGCCGGCTTCGGTGGCCTCGGCCTGGCCATCCGCCTGCAGCAATGCGGCATCGAGGATTTTCTGATCCTCGAGAAGGCCGCCGACCTCGGCGGTACCTGGCGTGACAACACCTACCCCGGCGCGGCCTGCGACGTGCCTTCGCACCTCTACTCCTTCTCCTTCGAGCCCAAGCTCGACTGGTCGCGCAAGTTCGCGCCCCAGGCGGAGATCCACGCCTACCAGCAGCAGTGCGCCGAGCGCCACGGCCTGCGCCGGCGCATCCGCTTCGGCACCGAGGTGGCCGGCGCCCGCTTCGACGAGGCGGCGGCGCTGTGGCGGGTGGAGACCACCACGGGCGAGCATTTCAGCGCCCGTGCCCTGGTCAGCGCCTGCGGGCAGCTGAACCGGCCGGCCATGCCGCGCCTGCCCGGCATCGAGAATTTCACCGGCGAGGTGTTTCACTCGGCGCGCTGGAACCACGACTACGACCTGGCCGGCAAGCGCGTGGCGGTGATCGGCACCGGCGCCAGCGCCATCCAGTTCGTGCCGCAGATCGCGCCGCAGGTGGCGCAGCTGCACCTGTTCCAGCGCTCCGCCGCCTACGTCATCGCCAAGCCCGACCGCGCCTACCGCCCATGGGAGCTGGCGCTGATGAAGCGCCTGCCGGCGCTGCAGAAGGTCGACCGGCTGCTCAAGTACATCCAGCACGAGGCGCGCGCCCTGGCCTTCACCGTCTTCCCGCCGCTGATGAAGGTGATGCGCCTGGGCTTTCACCTGCACCTGGCGCGCAGCATCCGTGACCCGGAGCTGCGTCGGCGCCTGCAGCCGGACTACCCGCTGGGCTGCAAGCGCATCCTCATCTCCAACGACTTCTACCCGGCCCTGTCGCGGGACAACGTCGAGCTGGTGGAGCAGGCCATCACCGGCGTCAGCGAGCGTGGCGTGCTCACCGCCGACGGCCGCGAGCGCGAGGTGGACGCGATCATCTATGGCACCGGTTTCGCCGCCACCGATTTCCTCGCCCCCATGAGCATCCAGGGTCGCAGTGGCCGCGACCTCAACGAGGCCTGGCGCGAGGGCGCCGAAGCCTACCTGGGCATCAGCGTCAGCGGCTTCCCCAACCTGTTCATCCTCTACGGGCCGAACACCAACCTGGGGCACAACTCGATCCTCTACATGCTGGAAAGCCAGTTCGCCTATGTGCTCGGGTGCCTGCGCGCGCTGCAGCGCGACGGCCTGCGCTACATGGACCTCAAGCCCGAGGTGCAGCGCCGCTTCAACGACAGGCTGCAGCACGCCGTACGCCATACGGTGTGGGAGCGTGGCTGCAACAGCTGGTACAAGACCGCCGATGGCCGCAACACCAACAACTGGCCCGGCTTCACCCTGACCTACCGCCAACAGACCCGCCAACCGGAGCTCGACCACTATGAATGCGTCCGTTGATTTCACCGCGCCCGATGCCGGCCAGCCGCTGTTGCGTGCGGTGCTGCGTGGGGGCTTGCGGGTGCTGTTCCGGGGCCTGGTGCGCCCGCCGATGCCCATCGCCGGGCAGCGGGCGGTGATCCGCGCGCTGACCTCCACCCCGGTGGCGATGCGCGGCGTCACCCGCAGCCGCGACAGCCTCGGCGGGGTGCCCTGCGAATGGCACCGCCCGGCACAGGACAACGGCAGCGTGCTGCTCTACCTGCATGGCGGTGCCTTCCTCATCGGCGCCGCCGCGACCCACCGTGCCATCACCGCCACCCTGGCGCGCCGTGGCGGGTTGTCGGTCTGTGCGCTGGACTACCGCCTGGCGCCCGAACACCCGTTCCCCGCCGCCCGCCAGGACGCCGTGGCCGCCTACCGCGCTCTGCTGGCCCAGGGGTATTCCAGCGAGCGCATCTTCATCGGTGGTGATTCCGCCGGGGGCAACCTCAGCCTGATCACGGCCCTGGAGCTCGGTCGCCAGGGGCTGCCGCAGCCGGCGGGGCTGGTGCTGCTGTCGCCGGTGACCGACTTCAGCGGCGAGCAGATGCACCAGCCGCCGGCCGGCGACCCGCTGCTCAATCCGCTGTGGATGGAACAGGCCATCAGCCTCTACGCCCCTGCCGGACTGGATCGCCGCGACCCCGGGCTGTCGCCGATCTACGCCGACCTGGCCGGCCTGCCGCCGATCCTGGTGCAGGTGGGCGAGGACGAGCTGCTGCTCAACGACAGCCTGCGCCTGGCGGACGCGGCGCGGGCGGCCGGGGTGCCGGTGCGCCTGGAGCGCTACCCGGGGCTGTGGCATGTGTTCCAGGCCCACGCCGGCATGCTGCGTGCCGCTGACCAGGCGCTGGCCAGCATCCTCGCCTTCATCCACGCCCGCAGCGGCGAGGGGGCTTGAAATGCACAACATCCTCATCACCGGCGCCGCGTCCGGCATCGGTCGGGCCACCGCGCGACTGTTCCACCAGAAGGGCTGGACGGTGGGCCTGCTGGACATCGCCCCGCAGCCGCTGGAAGAACTCTCCACCGAACTGGGCGGGCTCTGGTACCAGGCCCTGGACGTCACCGACCTGGCCGCCGTCGAAGGCGCCCTGGCGGACTTCTGCGGGCGCCACGACGGCCAGTTGCGGCTGCTGTTCAACTGCGCGGGCCTGCTGCGCTTCGGCCACTTCGAGACGATCGATGTGGCCGAGCATGCGCGCATCCTCGCGGTGAACGTGCTGGGCCTGGTGCAGATGACCCACGCGGCCTTCCCCTATCTCAAGACCACCGCCGATGCCCAGGTGATCAACATGGGCTCGGCCTCGGGCCTCTACGGCACGCCGCACATGGCCAGCTACTCCGCCTCCAAGTTCGCCGTGCGCGGCTTCACCGAGGCCCTGGAGCTGGAGTGGCGGCGCCATGGCATCCGTGTCGGCGACCTGATGCCGCCCTTCGTGCGTACCCCGATGGTCGAGAGCCAGCGCTTCGAACCGCCGACCCTGCGCCGCCTCGGGGTGAACCTCAAGGCCGAGGACATCGCCGAGGCCGCCTGGCAGCAGGCCCATGGCGCCGCCGTGCACCGGCCCATCAGCCTGCTGTTCAAGCTGATGTACTGGTCCGGGCAGGTGTCGCCGCCGTGGGTCAGCCGGCTGATCATGGGCCGGCTGAGCCGGGAGTAGGGCGGCCGACGGGTTCATGGCTGCAGCCGACATCCGGTGGGCCCCCGCTTCCGCGAGGGTGACGGTGCCTGCGCAGGCTTCCATGCACGCGGTCATCCCCGCGCAGGCGGGGCTCCGCTGGACAGGCATCTCCGGGTGGCTTTGCGCGTGAGTCGGCAGCGTATAGTCTGGCCGGCCGCACCTCCCTGGTGCGCCCCGCAAGGACGCTTTCCATGACCCCCTGGTTCGCCTACGCCTGTCTCGCCCTGTCCATGCTGCTGGTCGGCGGCAATATCGCCATCGGCAAGCTGGTGCTGGCCGAGGTGCCGCTGTTCGTCTTCGCCTGCCTGCGTTTTCTCATCGCCGCCCTGGTGCTGGCGCCGGGCATGGTGTCGACCAGGGTGCGCCGGGGGCTGGATGCCACGGCCGGCAAGGGGCTGTTCCTGCAGGCGTTCTTCGGCTGCTTCCTGTTCAGCCTGTTCATGCTCTATGGCGTGCAGCACACCAGTGCCACCAGTGCGGGCATCATCACCAGCGCGACGCCGAGCGTGGTGGCGCTGCTGGCCTGGTTCTGGCTGCGCGAGCGGATCGGCGCACAGGGCGCGCTGGCAATCGCCCTGGCGGTAGCGGGAATCGCCCTGCTCAACCTGCTGGGCGGCGGCGAGGGCGGTACCGGCAGCGTGCTCGGCAATACGCTGGTGCTGGGCGCAGTGCTGGCCGAGGCGATCTTCGCCATCTATTCGCGGCGCCTGTCCCTGGCGCTGCATCCCTGGGCCATGGCCTTCGGCGTGAACCTCGCGGGGCTGGCGCTGTTCCTGCCCTTGGCACTGTTGCAGGCCCCCGCGTTCGACTGGATGGCGATAAGCCCGGCGACCTGGGCCTGGGTGTTGTTCTATGCGCTGAGCGCCAGCGTGCTGTCCTTCCTGCTCTGGTACCGCGGCATCAGCCAGGTCCAGGCCAGCGTGGCCGGGCTGTTCACCGGGCTGATGCCGGTGGGCGCAGTGCTGGTCGGTGGCCTGCTGCTGGGCGAAGGGCTGAACGCCGGGCAGGCCCTGGGCATGGCCCTGGTGCTGGGTGCCATCGGCCTCGGTGGGCGGGCGGAGCGACGGGCGGTTTCGCCCGACGGTGCCTGAAGTGCCGCCCGTCGTGCCAGGCGAAGGAAAGTTCGCTCGGCGGCGGGCAGACCGGCCGAGCTGACGCTAACCTGCACCTTGATGCAGTCGATCGTTGTGCGTGAGAAAAGCAGCGGCCATCTCCTTCACGGGGGCTGGCCAGGGTGGTGCCCCGCGTCCGCAGGGCCGCCCGTGGCGACGCCGCCAGGCGTCGCGAGGCCGAAGCCTTCGGCCGTCTACAAGCGAAACTCATCAATCGCCAGAGAGGAGGTCGTTACCATGAGCACAACCTTCCACGATGACGTCAGCAGCAATGTTCTACGGCGCATGAAAGAGGGCGGTTTCGATTTCGCCCGGGTCCATCCCATCGAGTTCTACGCCATCTTCCCCGACGAGGACCGGGCCCGGATGGCTGCGCGAAAGTTCTGCGGTGAATGGCTGAACGCCCAGGTGTCGCCCCGCGACGACGGGGCCTGGCACCTGCAGGTGAGCAAGGTGATGTACGCCACCCACGCCGGCATCGGCGATTTCGAACACGACCTGGAGGAGCTGGTCGTGCCCCTCGGCGGGACCCTGGATGGATGGGGCGTGACCCAGGAACTCCCCGCGCCTGCGCGCTGAGTTCCCCAACGCCTGGTAATCACCGGCCAGCCCTGTGCTGGCCGGTGTCGTTCCAGGTGCCTGAAAAAACTTACCTTTTCCTGACTCGACCTCGGCATGGGCTTTGCCTCAGACTCCGGAAACGGAGGGCTGACATGACCGATATCCTGATTCTTACCCATGCCGATTTCTGTCCGGCTGGCCATCTCGCGAGCGTGCTGGACGCGCAAGGCCGGGCCTTCACCGTGTTGCGCGTGGACCAGGGCGAGCTGGACGGCCATGACCTCGATCGCCCGCGCGCGGTCGCGGTGATGGGCGGGCCGATGAGCGTCAACGACCCACTGCCCTGGATCGAGGCAGAAATCGAAGCACTGCGGCATTTCATCGCGCGGGACATCCCCATCATCGGCCACTGCCTCGGCGGCCAGCTGCTGGCACGGGCGCTGGGGGCGGCGGTGCATCGCATGCCCTATACCGAGATCGGCTGGCAGCCGCTGGAGAAACGCGCGCTGGCAGTGGGCAACCCCTGGGTGGCGCACCTGCCCATGCAGTTCCCGGTCTACCAGTGGCACAGCGATACCTTCGACCTGCCCAGCGGTGCGCAGTGGCTGTTCGACAGCCCCTGGTGCCCCAACCAGGGCTTCTCCTGGGGCGACAAGGTGCTGGCCCTGCAAGGCCACCCGGAGATGACCGAGGAACTGGTGCAACTGTGGCTCACCGACTGGGCCCACCTGCTCGACGAGACCCAGCCCAGCCAGCAGTCCAGGGAGCGCATGCTCAAAGACCTGCCGGCCAAGGTGGAGGCGCTGCACCAGGTGGCGGAAGGGTTCTACCGACGCTGGCTGGACCTGGCCTTCCAGGACCAGCCCCTGCGCTCGGCCCCGGCCTTGAGCGCCTAGCGCCGAGTTCTTCTTGCAACAGTGTCGGGTTGCACCCGACCTACATCAGGCGCAGACCCTGTAGGGGCGAATTCATTGGCTCTGTCTGCGTTAAGTGTTGCTAGAGGATTTGAGTCCAGCTGATTGCCGAGCTCTGATGATGTTTCTGGTTTCGCCCCCCGGGCGAGTCTCTTTCTTCAGTCGCCAAGAAAGAAACCAAAGAGGCTTGCCCCATCATCCGGCCCCGGCTTCGCCGGGGTTCCCTCACG